>JAZLLQ010000035.1:0-81150 GCA_045598245.1 Candidatus Gastranaerophilales bacterium | reverse complement strand
CAATAATATTTATAACAAAAACATTTTTTTATTACAAGTTTTATTTTTCTTTGTTTTATAATAAAAATATAAATATTACAAAACAGGTTTGGAATATGAATATTTCTAAGATTCAACAACACTCGTTTTCAGCAAGATTAGAAGGCGACTTACATGTAATTGCGACAAAATGCTTTGAAAAAGGTCTTTCAACCGATAAATTTTTAAATATACTATCGCTTACTCACAAGCATTTCCCCGGTAGTGATACTACGGTAAAATTTTACGACCGCAAAGTTGCCGGTCGGGTTGGCATGGACGGATACACTGAAGAAAAATTAATTCAAAAAGTTAAAGTGATAAGAAACCACGAAATATTGGGAGAACGTAATGTTAAATCTGACGGGAAATATGCTATCGCAAAATATCTTATAAAAATAATTGAAATTGCAAAGGAATTGAAAGCAAAAAACTCTGTCTAATCGGGTAATAAAATATACAGAGATTAACATTTACAATTATATTATCACATGCAACAAAAGTTGCACAGGGAGGGAAATATGGTTGTAAGACAAAGAAGTTTAAATTCATCCGATGTTTATTTTGCGGAATTTTATAATGTACCAAAAGAATTATTGCCTTGGTTTGATGATATAGTTTACGAAAATAACTGTTGCATCGAAAAAAAAGAATGGAAAAGCAAATATAACAGTTACGTTATATACGATTATGAACCTTTTTGTTCTGACGGTTTTGAAATTAATGTAGTTATATCGTCAGTATCACTTAACAACGTAGGTTTTATCAAATACCTTTATACTAAAAAACGCAAAATAATAGAATACTTAAAGCGATGCATGGAAGATTAGCTAAAATATATAAGCATTTCTCTTGCAAGTTTTGCGGCAGTTGCCGTTGAAACTCCTGATGTATCATAATCAGGTGATAATTCAACCAAATCCATACCGACAATATTATTGTTACGAAGGAGCAATAGCCATTCCAAAAGTTCGTTAAATGTCATTCCGCCTGCTTCTTGCGTACCTGTACCTGACATTATTGAAGGGTCAAGTACATCAACATCAAGAGTAATAAAAACAGGTCTGTCTTTTAAATCTGCAAATATTTTTTGAGCTTTTTCCTTATCTTTAAGCAGTGTATTGTTGTTTTTCATCCAATGAAATTCGTCCATTTCGCCTGAACGAATACCGATTTGGAAAAGATTTTCTTTTTTGACAATTTCTACTGCACGTCTTATAACGCAAGCATGGGAAAGTTTTTCACCCAAATAATCTTCTCTCAAATCACAATGTGCATCAAAATGAACCAAAGCCATATCAGGATATTTTTCTTTATATGCTTTAATTTGAGGCAAAGTTACAAGATGTTCGCCACCTATACCGAATGATTTTTTACCATCATTTAAAACTTGTTTGATATTTTCTTCAATTAAATCCAAAGATTTTTCTCTGTTTCCTATGGGAAAATCCAAATCACCGGCATCAAAAAACTTCACATCATTAAAATCTTTATCAACAACGGGTGAATATTCTTCTAATCCCCAAGATGCAGTTCTCATAGCCTGAGGTGCAAACCTCGTACCCGGCTTATTACTGCATGTTCCGTCATAAGGTAATCCCACCATAACCCAATCGCATTGGTCATAATCTTCGGTTGCGCACATCCAATTTTTTGATAAGAAAGGTCCTTTAATCATTACATCGCCTCGGACACAAGTTTTTTAACGAAATTCGGAAGTGCAAAAACAGATTTATGAATTTCTGCGTTATATAATTTAGAATTTTTGGAAATTTCAGCAACACGCTTTTCATCAATGAAGGATAGCGGTTCAACATCAACCGAACAAAATGCCCAGGACCAATATCCTCCGGGGTAAGTCGGCATAGGTCCTACATAAGGTTTTACTATCGGGAATACTTTTTTAAGCAAAGCGTACATTAATTTCATTTCTTTTTGATCTGCAAACGGAGATTCTGACTGAGCAACCATTATACCGCCTTTTTTCAAAGAATTTTTGACATTAGTGTAAAATTCTTCGGTAAATAGTCCTACACCCGGTCCAAGCGGGTCAGTTGAATCAATAAGAATAATATCAAATTGATTTTTTTGAGTAGAAATATATTCTACACCATCTCTGATTTGCATTTCTACCTTCGGATTATCAAGTTCTGACGCAATATTAGGAATATATTTTTTGCAACACTCAACAACACTACCGTCTATCTCACAAAGCACAACTCTTTCAACGCTTTGATGTCTTAGTACTTCTCTGACCGTTCCGCCGTCACCGCCTCCGATAACCAAAACTTGTTTAGGGCAAGGGTGTGAATTCATCGGAACATGCGAAATCATTTCATGATAGAAAAATTCGTCCTTATCACTTGTCATAACAAGTCCGTCTAAAATAAGCATTTTCCCTAACGCAGGAGTATCAATAATATCAATAGTTTGAAATTCAGATTCATCATGAAAAATAGTCGAATTAACTTTTACGGAAATTCCCATTCCCAACTCAGACATTTCTGTATATCTTAAATCCGGTGCATCTGTCATAATCTAATCTACCCTCATATAAAATTTACGATAAGAAAATTATAACAAAAACAAATTAAGATACATGTAAAGGAATAAAAAATATAATGTAAAATTTGATTTTCGTGTTAATTTTTGTTAACTTAATATTGAATTTATTTTTTATCGGTTTTTAAATGATTAATATCAGAAACTTGGAATCGAACATGGCTATTCTTGAAAAGGAATTAGATAGTAAATTAAATAATGACCTGCTTTGGAATCTTGTTGAAGTTATAGAAAAAGACAGAAACCGAAAAATTCCTGTCATAAAATTCATGCGCAACGGTTTTTTATTTTTAATCGCGGATAAGCTAAAAAACAACAGAAACAAAGTTAATTTTATAGGTATTACCGGCGAATCCGCATCAGGCAAATCAACGTTTGTACGTACATTCACAAAAAGAATTAAAGAAATTGAAGTGCAAAAAAACAAACCACTGTTGAACTTTATCAGTTCGGACAACTATTTTCAAGACATTTCAGCAAAAATTAAGGAACACGGCTCTTTTGATAATTTTTTGGCAAATGAAAACTACAACCCCGATGCACCGGAGAGTTTCCAATTAGATTTGATGCGTCAGGACTTTTTGAAATTAGCAAATGATGAAAATATAGATATTCCGGAATATAAAATTGACGGCACTGGAAGAAGCATCCCAAATGCAATTCATATCAACCGTGCGCCTATAATTTTATCCGAAGGCATTGCGGTATTTTACCCAAAAGTCAGAGATTTATTTGATGTAAGAGTTTACGTTGAAGTTGATGAAGAAACACGTTTGCAAAGATATATTGAGCGTGCTGTTTCAAAAAGAAACCAAAAAGAAGAAGATGCATTGAAGCAATATGATACAATTAATAAATCTGCAAAAATATATCTTCGTCCGCAGAGAAAATATGCTGATATTATTATTAACGGTGGTGCTTCGCTGAACGATATTGAAAAATTTTCAGACGACCTCAGCCGTTGTTTCTAAAAGCGTTTTTGCCATCCTTATTATACAAATTCCGTCTTGTTTCAATGATTTTATCTATATTTTGCTCAAAATAATCATCATCAAGGAGTTTATTTGCATTTTCAATTATTAAATTTAATGCCGATTTAATGTTATTCTTATTCAAATTCAGCATATCTTTTGCCATGACTTTACCCGACATGGCAAGACGTGTCATATCTCTAAAACCGCTCGCTGCTAATAGTTTCGCACTATCATCCTCAATGACGGCATCGGTTAATGCCTGACTTAAAAGCATAGGCATGTGACTAATCAAAGCTACGGTCATGTCATGCTTTAAAGGTTCCATCTTTATCGGTTTCGCACCGATTAATGAAATAATATCCTCAAGTAACTTTACATCTTCCTCACTCACATATTTTGCCGGAGTTAAAACCCAGACTGCATCTTTAAAAAGCTCTTTAAAACTTGAATTAAACCCTGTATTTTCAGTTCCTGCCATCGGATGAGAACCGATAAACTTACAATTTTCTATTTTTTCAACTTCACATAAAATATCTGCTTTTAAACTCGCAACATCAACAATAATGGCTTTGCGGTTAATTTCAAATGCTTTTTTAACCATATTGAGCGTTTTTGAAATAGGTGAACATACAAAAATCAAGTCGCAATCGCTTAATACTTCAATACTATCAGAAGCGATATTGCCATCATTTTCAACAGATACTTGAGTTTTGGGATTGGATGTATGCGCAACAATATTTTGAAATCCGTTTGCAACAAGATTTTTGTACAGAGAGCCTCCTATAAGTCCGAGTCCTGTTATGCCGACTTTCAAACTACTTTGCGGTTGATTCATATTTACTGTTCCCAATTAAACTTATGAGTTGATTAATGTCCTTCATAACACCTTCAAATTGTTCAATAGTTAAACTTTGAGCACCATCTGAACTTGCATGATCGGGGTCATGGTGAACTTCTATCATCAAACCGTTAGCACCCGAAATAATAGCTGATTTTGACATAGGTTCAATCAGGTATCTTCTTCCCGTACCATGACTCGGGTCAACAATAACAGGCAAGTGAGAATATTTATGAATAATAGGTACTGCAGCTAAATCAAGAGTGTTTCTTGTATATGTTGAATCTATACCTTTAATACCTCGTTCACAAAGAATAACCCTTTCATTTCCTGCGTACATAATGTGTTCTGCCGCAAGTAAAAATTCTCTGATTGTAGCAGCACTGCCGCGCTTTAACATAACAGGTTTTTCGCATTTCCCGAGAGCTTTTAACAATTTAAAATTTTGCATATTTCTCGCACCAACTTGGAGAATGTCAGCAACTTCGGCTATTGCAGGGATATCAACGGTATCCATGACCTCTGTAATAATAAGCAGACCGGTTTCTTCTTTTGCTCTTGCCAAAAGCTCCAAACCTTTTTCTTCCAAGCCTTGAAAATCATAAGGTGAGGTTCTTGGTTTAAAAGCACCGCCCCTCAATATTTGAGCACCTGATTTTTTTACTGACTGAGCGACCTGCAAAAGTCCGTCATAATCTGCTTCTACACTGCATGGTCCTGCCATAATAACAGGCTTATTGCTGCCACCAATTTTTACACCGTTTGAAAATTCGATAACCGTATCTTCTTTTTTCGATTCTCTGCTGGCGAGTTTAAACGGCTCTTGTATTAATTTTACTTCTCTTACACCTTCCAAAGATGCAATTGACTGTGGTTGAATGAGCCTTTTATCACCAATTGCAGCAATTACCGTTAAAACATCACCATAATTTATATTTATGCGGAAGCCGTTCTCTTCAAGTTTCTTTACAACTTTTTCAGTTTGTAATTTGGTCGCATCCGGCTCCATTATAATAATCATATCAAAAGCTCCTGTTCAAAATCTGTCTATGTAATAATTTTACATAAAAACTTGTACATTTACAAAAAAAATGTTAAAATTTATTAACATTCCAATTAATATATTGGCAATTTGGATATAAAAAAAGTTTTAATTATAACATAATGGAAAATTATTTTAGATTAGGAATGAGGTTTTTATTATGATCGACAACAAAATCAAAGAAAATGCAAAAAGCACAACAGCAGTTAGTTCTTCAACTACTACATCACCGATTTCTCGCGGACGTAGTAATTCATCAGCAAAATCAAGTCCATTCTTATCTTGGTTAAGAGATGAAGATACAATTGCCGAAAATGGTGGTCAAATTTCTGCAGCTAATGCAACAGCAAGTTTTGCCAAAGGA
Source organism: Candidatus Gastranaerophilales bacterium (assembly GCA_045598245.1). GTDB lineage: Bacteria > Cyanobacteriota > Vampirovibrionia > Gastranaerophilales > JAILCC01 > JAILCC01. The sequence continues at coordinate 75,352 of JAZLLQ010000035.1, read as the reverse complement.
CTTGTTGAAATTGTAAAAACAGTATACAAACGTCCTGTTCTTAGTGCATTAACAATTACAGCAGGTATTGTGCTTGCATCTATCACTCAAGTATATTTATTAGCTCCTGTTATGGGCTTTTGCATCGCAGCAGGTGCAGCAGGTATCGGTTATTCAATTTATGCGGTTGCTACCAAGAAATCAAGCAATGAAGTAAAACAAAGCTACGAACTTATGGGTATTTCGGCTTTAGTTCTTGCTTTAGGTATCTACGGTATCTTATTGTAATAAATTTACAAAATTTATAATTGATAAAAAAGGTCACTCGTTGACCTTTTTTATTTTGTAGAAATAGATTTTTGTTTGTGCTACTATTCATATATTGTTATACAAGGAGTATAAAATGGTAAATATTTATGAAGGTCAACTTGTTGCCCAAAATGAAAAAGTAGCAATTGTAATCAGCAGATTTAACGAATTTATCACCGGCAAATTATTATCAGGTTGTATAGATACACTGAAACGTCACTGTGTTAAGGAAGAAAATATTGATGTTATTTGGGTTCCCGGAGCATTTGAAATTCCGGTTATTGCAAAAAAACTTGCAAATAATTCAAAATACGATGGAGTTATAGCTTTAGGTGCCGTAATTAAAGGTTCTACTCCTCATTTTGACTATGTTGCGGCAGAAGTCTCAAAAGGGGTTGCACAAGCATCATTTTCAGCAGATAAACCTGTTGTATTTGGTGTTTTAACAACTGATAATATTGAACAGGCAATTGAAAGAGCCGGCACAAAAGCAGGAAACAAGGGTTCTGATGCTGCTTTATCTCTAATCGAAATGATGAATTTAATTAAGAAATTATAGAAGTTGATTTAAAATAATCTTAGTATTTTTTTCAAGATTACTTAAATCAGAATTATTATCTATCACAAAATCTGCAAGTTTGATTTTATCAGCTTGCATTTTTTGTGCATTTATTCTTTGCAAAGCATGTTCCCGAGTATAATTATTACGCTTCATAAGGCGTTCTAATCTGGTATCCTCATCCGCAACCACAAGCACTGTTTTATCAAAAATTTTATCCAAGCCTGCTTCAAACAATAACGGGACTGAGACAAAAACAAGTTTTTCGCTATCATGCTCACTTATAAATTTTTGTATTTCTTTAATTACAAAAGGATGAATAATATTTTCAAGTTCATGCCTGTAATTTTGATTCCCAAAAACGATTTTCCCTATTTTCTTTCGGTCAAGTTCCCATTCATCATTTAAAATATCAAAATCTTTAAAAAGATTTTTTACCAAATTAATAATATTTTGATTACTGCTCATTGCATCGTGTGAAATATTATCAGCATCAATTACACTAAAGCCCATATTGGCAATAATTTTTTCTACCGTGGATTTTCCTGATGCTATATTACCTGTAATACCAATTTTTTTCATAATATAATTATATCAAACGACAAGGATTTTAAAAGATGAATTATGAATTTTTTATGAATAAATGTCTGGAATTAGCAAAACTATCCGAAGGTCAGGTTTCACCAAATCCTCTTGTAGGTTGTGTAATAGTTAATGATAATGGTGAAATTATTGCTCAAGGCAGACATGAAAAATACGGAGAAGCACATGCAGAACAAAATGCTCTATGTTTAGCAAGTGAAAAAGCGAAAGGCTCAACACTATTTGTAAATCTTGAACCATGTAACCACTATGGAAAAACTCCTCCGTGTGCTAAATTAATAGTTGAAGCAGGCATAAAAAAAGTCGTAATCGGAACACGTGATATAAATAAAACGGCAATGGGCGGAATTGAGTATTTGAAGCAAAACGGGGTCGAGATCGAAGTCGGAATATTGGAAGAAGAATGTAGAAAACTTAATGAAATATTTTTCTTTTCACTTCAAAACAAAAGACCTTTTATCGCAATAAAAACCGCCACAACATTAGACGGAAAAATTGCCGCTCAGGATAATTCAAGTAAATGGATAACATCTGATAAAGCGAGAGAAGAAGTTCAACGTTTACGGAATAAGTATGACGGAATTTTAACAACTTCAAAAACAGTAAAAATTGATAATCCGTCTTTAACATGCAGAGCTGAAAACGGAAGAAATCCAATCAGAATAGTGATAGACCGAAAGAATGAACTTGATAAAACATATAAAATTTTCAATGATGACGGAACAAAAGTTTTAAAATTGTCAGGAGAACTTCCTGAAATTATGGAAACACTTTTCAACGAAAACATTAAGAGTGTACTTGTTGAAGCAGGCGGAACATTTAACGGAGCATTGTTAAAAGCCGGATATGTTGATAAAATATATCAATTTATTGCACCGAAAATTCTTGGAAATAATGTCTCCACAAGTTGCTATGCCGGTATAGAAAATACAAATATTAATCAGGCATTGAATTTTGAAATAAAATCTTGCAAGACACTTTATCCCGACATTATGCTTGAACTTTATCCCATGAAGTGATTATCTTATAAAGTTTGTAAAAATCTTATCTTCTTTTTCAGGCAAAATACCTTCATTTTTTGCAAGTTCGAAAGATTTAAGCATCCAAACCATGTTATGAGCTACAGTTCTCATCGTTTGTAAACCCTCTTTATCCTGTAAAACATCTTCCGGTTTGTTACCGTGAACCATATTCCAATATGAAGAAGGTACAACGGGCATATTAGTAATGGTAAAATGCTTTGTTAAAACATCCAAAGAAGCGGTAGTCCCAGCACGTCTAGCGGAGGCAATTGCGGCAGCAGGCTTATATGCAAAGTTTTTTCCGCCTGCATAGAAAAGTCTGTTCATCAAAGATATAATTCTTCCGCTCGGATGTGCATAATAAACAGGTGTTCCAAAAATGAAACCATCGGCATCTTCGGCTTTTTCAATAATTTCATTAATCATATCATCAGTAAAAACACATTTACCCGTTGTTTTACATGCCCTACAACCAATACAATCCCGAATAGGCTCTTTGCCTGTTTGAATTATCTCTGTTTCAATATTATTATCATTTAAAACTTTTTCAATTTCTTTCAGTGCCGTATAAGTGCAGCCTTGTGCATTTCCGCTACCGTTAAATAATAAAACCTTCATATTCATCTCCTATTAATCAAATAAACTTCCCTGCATAGCCGGAGGCATCAAATTTAATAACCTGTATCCTTCGGGTGAAACCTTTCTTCCGCGAGGTGTTCTTAAAATCAAACCGGCTTGCAAAAGATAAGGTTCACAAACATCTTCAATAGTCTTAACATCTTCGCACAGGGCAGCAGCAATAGTTTCAATACCGACAGGACCACCGTCATATTTTTCTATTATCAATTTTAAAAGATTTCTGTCAGTAGAATTAAGCCCTACTTGGTCAATTTTCAATAAATCCAGTGCTTCATTTGCAATATCACCCGTCACATCGGAGTTATAACGAACAAGAGCATAATCTCGGACTCTTTTGATTAATCTGTTTGCAATTCTCGGTGTACCTCTTGAACGTCTTGCGATAGCATTCAAGCCGTTTTTGTCGATTTTTATATCAAGAATTTTCGAAGTTCTTTTTAAAACATTCATTAATTCTTCTATCGTGTAAAATTCAAGTCGATGTATTATCCCAAACCTGTCACGCAACGGTCCTGAGAGGCTTCCTGCTTTTGTTGTCGCCCCGATAAGTGTAAATTTAGGAACCGGTATTCTCAAATTTTTTGTAGCTTGAGATTTTCCCGTCATCATATCAATATAAAAATCTTCCATCGCAGGATACAAAATTTCTTCCGCAACTTTATTCAAACGGTGAATTTCATCAATAAATAATATTTCACCTGCCTTCAAACTCATCAAAATACCTATTATATCTCTTGGTCTTTCAAGAGCAGGTGCAGATGTGATTTTTATATTAACACCCATTTCATTTGCAATAACACCTGCCAGTGTAGTTTTTCCAAGCCCGGGGGGACCGTAAAACAACATGTGGTCTATGCACTGCTCACGCTGCTTTGCAGACTCAATACTGATAGAAAGTGTTTCTTTAAGTTCACTTTGCCCTATGTAATCATTAAAAGTTTTCGGGCGAATTGAACTTTCAAACGACTTGTCAAAATCAGTTTCTTTCGCCTCAAGTTGATTTGAGGCATCAGGTTTTATATTATTATCGTCATCGGTACTGATTATCATTTATCACCTGTTAGTTATTCTGTATATGTGCCATTCTGACGGCTCAAGTTTTTCAAAGTATATAGAATTTTGTTCGTTCATTTTATCCTCAGAAAATTCGCCTTTTGAATAATGAAATTCGGATAATGTTACATTACTGCCAAGTTCTAATGTCTTATTTAAAACTGCTTGACCAACTTTATTTTCAATAACCAAATTGTTATTTTCATCATATTTTCTAAGTTTTTCGGTTGGATAATTTTCATTTATTACAAACAATACCTGATTATCGTAACCATCTAATGCATTAATCCAAGCACAAAAACCGTCATCATCGTTTCTGATAAGATAAGACTTACCCCACTTACAGAATTTACAAGTTTTTGCAAAATTATTCAATGCATTGAATTTTTTATAAAATTCTTTATGATTTTCTCTTTTCAAAGAAGTTTCATTACCAATAGTTTTTTCAGTACCTGTCTTTGTAAACGATTCGTCACCATCAACAAACATAACCGGACGTTGTGCATTTTGACCTCCGACAATAAATTTATACTTGAATAATTTTAATAAAGCACCGGCTTCACCAAGCTGCCCCGGATATTGGTCTATTTCAGAAAATTCACCATCCTGATTATTGTAACTTTTTAATATTGAAAGTTTAGAACCATCTTGAGCGTATTGATTATTATAATTTTCAAGAACTTGCATATCATTAAAAATTCTTTTTACATTTTTATCACCTTGAGAAATTATGTCGTTACCCCAAAGCAAATCAAAATTCATATCCTTATGATATTCTCTCAAAAATCCGTCCCATAACATATATTCAGCCAATGTTGCAAAATGAGGGATGATAGCTTTCATTTCGTTATTAGCTCTGGCTAAAACAACACGTGGTGCACGATAACTTATCGGAAGTCCGTCTTTTTGAGATACTCTGTCAACAATATGGTCAATATGGTCAACTCTAAAACCATCAAAGTTGAAATCTTTTTGTAATTTTTTCAACGAATTTACATAAAAATCAATTACATCATCATTGAAAGTTTTTTCATCAAAATTGTAGAAATAATAAGGTGTTTGGCAGTCAAGATTAGCAAATTTTGTAACGTCTTCACCGTCAATGTTAAAATGCCTGAACATAGGATAACTTGCACCATTGCACATCTTATCAAAAACAGGCACGCCACAGGAATTCCATGCTCCACCCGGTGCAGGCCATAAACCTTTGCCTATTAAAGTTTCGATTAAAGTCAATTGGTCATTTATATCTTCTTCTTCCAACTCTTTGTCTGCTTTTACCTTTAAAACTTTTGCTATTATTCCTTTTACCTCTTTATGTAGTTCATTTTGATTAGCTCTTGATAACATTTCGTTAGCAAATTCTTTCTTCTTCTCAATAAGAATTTCAAGAGCATTTTCGTATTCTTCGCTTAAAGCCTTTGGAATATCGCAATACTCACCGTTCAAATAAGATTTCAAAATCTTCTTAACTTTTTTATCACATTCAAGTTTATCAATTTCTGTTTCTATCTTTATAATCAACTCATTAATGTTAAACCAACGGGCAATATACGGTTTAGACAAAACTGCTTTTGAATAACGCGCAGTTTGAGGCAAAACATCGTACATTATCGGATGTCCCGCAAGCTGAGCAAATGCAAGTAGCGTCTGTACCTGCTCCTTTGCATCAAGTCCAAATTCTTTGTTTATATCTTTATCACAAAGAGCATCCGTAACTTCAGAACTTTTTGGAAGATAAGCGCACCCGAATTCTCGCGGATGAAAAGGCACCATATAAATTGTTGCATTTAATATACCGTTTTCGCTGACACCTGACGGTAAAGTCAGGAATTGAGCTAAAATTTCGACAAATGATGCAGTTTTATCAGTTTTATTTCCGTTACCCAAGGCACACAAGTTTATGAGTTTTACATTGTGCTGCTCCTTTTTTATCCAACCGCTGTCCTGATATCCTGCCCTGACTACCGGACTTAAATTTGAATAATTAAAATTCTTACCGTCAAAAGTACAGTTTTGCTTAAATTTTTCTTCCATACCTGCAATAATTTCGGCCGGAGAAAGCGTTTCAAGAGCCTCTATCTGAGAAAGCGGTAAATAACCGTTTTCTCTTACTAATTCAATGACTTTCCTGATTTTTGCATCAGAATAATCAACTTTATATAAAGTTTTTAACCCTGAAAAAATTTCTGATAAAATAGTTGCGTTAACAGCGAATTTAACCATATTCATATCTTGAGACCCTCATTATCAACATGAATATATATTATCATGAATAAAAAACATATTATACAATTCTGTTGTTTCAACTTAGCATTATTTAATTTTTCATAATGTAAATTCATATAATATTAATTATGTGTATTTAGCACTACATACTTCGCTACTAAACATAATCTTTCATTTTGATAAAATATGTACTATAATGCATGAATAATGAATTTTAATAAGAGGTTTTTATGAACGAAAAAAGACGTTGGTACGACAAAAATAATGATATGTGCGATATTTTGGACACTTTAAAAGTACAACCACCGGAACTTATTGATAATCTGGCAGAAAATGTTATGAATTTTTCTAACATAATAAGACAAAATGTCAGCAACCTGATTGTGGAAGAACCAATCAGTATCGGCAAAGAACGTATGCTTGGCTACTATAAATCATTTCAACGCAGACGAGATTATGATAATAATTGGACTATACTCAGCATGGTAAATATTCTCTCAACTCTTCCTGATGACGATTTTAACAAGATATCTGAAGGTATAAAAGATCTGATGAGTGAACTGAACTTATTATAGTATATACAAAGTATATATTGCATAATTAAATATCATTTTTATTGCAAAAAGCATGCCAAATAGCATTTCGCATGCTTTTTTTAGCGATATATCGCATGCTAAAACTTTTATTTTTATAAATTTTCGGTTTTTAAACTCACAATCCAATATGCAGAAAAACCTTATAAAGCCTATATTTTTGACAATATGTTAAGATATGTTAAACACCCATGAATTATAAAAGGCAATTTTTATATTAGTATATACTTTATATATACAAGAGATATAAAAATAGGTTTTCAATTATGGGCATCGATTTTACAAATCTACTAAAATTAAACGGAGCAGGAGCATCAAGTGTAAATCCTAATTTACACACATCAGTTACTCAGCTTCAAAAAGATCAACAGAATGAAAATTCTATTTTTGCAAAGCAGGAATTAGCAGACGCAACCGGAGAAAGCATATATTCAAATAACATTCAAAATGTTATGGCAAAAGCAAACGGCTCAGATGATGTAAATGAATTAATGGGCATCTACTTGAATGTTACCGGCAAAGCTGATAATGCACAAGTTAAAGATGAAAACGGAAATATGAAATCAATAGATATTTCCGAATTAAATTATGATGAAATGACAGCACTTGCTAACGGTACTTCAAACCCTCTTAAGCATCGTGATGCGAAAGTTGAAAATAAAAACAACGATAAAGAAAACCAACAACAAACAGGCTTTGGCTCTTTAACAAACAAAACAAACAATGCCACTAATCCTCAAAACACTTCAAAAGCAAGTTCGTCTAACGGAAAATCAGGTTTTGGCAGTTTAACTAACAGCACAAATAATGCTTCTTCAACACAGTCACAAAAAGCAAGTTTCGGAAGCCTGACTAACAATACTCAAAAAACAAGTGAAAGCAAATCCGATAACTTGGAATCAACAATACAAAATGCTTATAAAGAAAATAAATCATCATTTGAATCAAACGGTAAAAAAGTTGCAAGTGAATTGAGCAGCGAAAATCTTCAAAAAGTTTCTCAAAACTTCAAAAATATTGCAACAGCAAATTCTGATTCAACAAGTGCAAATAAAGATTTAGACACAACACAATTAGTAAGCAGCATAAAAACAATGCAAGATAACGGCGATATCACATTGAAAGATACAACCGGCAGCAGCAACAGTAAATCGAATTTAGCAGGTTACGTCCACGAATCAAGCACTTATGATGGCTTAGATTCTTCAACCACTTATAAAGCCGATGTTGATACGGATATTGATGAAGACGATGAAGATGAATGTGATAAAGCTGAAGGTGAAGCAGAAGATGCACAAGCATCAGCAGAAAAACAAGCTGATTCAATAGAAAAAGACAGTAATACTGCGGAAAGAAAAGAAAACAGTGCTGATAATGAAGCATCCGGCAATGAATCAGACGGTAACTCCGCTACAAAGAAATTAGACAGCAATATTAAGCAAGGTGAAATTAAAAATAAAAATGCTAAAAAGCAAGTACAAAACGATAAACAAGCATTAGCAAAGGCAAAATCTCAAGGTGCAAAATGCAAAGATAAAGGAGCAATGCCGGCAGCAGATACCTCTAAAGCAAGTTCATCAGCAGGCGGAGGCAGTGCATCAGCAAATACTTCTACTTCAAATGCAACACAAGTTCAATCAAAATCACAAGATACTAAGAGTTTAGAAGCAGAAGCAGTTCAAAAAGCTGAAGCCGGAAAAGCTCAAGATAAGCAACAAGCTCAGGCAAAAGATGCTCAGGAAAAACAACAAGACAAAGTAGCTCAAGGTCAAAAAGAACAAAACGAAAAAGCTAAAGCAGAAAATGATAAACAAGCTAATGAAAGAAAAGACGCACAAGAAAGTCAACAAAGCGAACAAAAAGACCAAGCTGAAGAACAACAGGAAAAACAAGCTCACGTAGCAGAAGTACAAGCAGCTTTCGCAACAATTAATGCAGAAAAAGAAAACGCAGCAAAGCAAGTTGCATCAGCAAATGAAAAAGTTTCAGCAGCTAACGCTAAAGCAGAAAAAGCAAGTGCAAATGCACAATCATTAGCAGAGAAAGAATCATCAATAGACAGTGCTATTGCAAGTGCTAAAACCGAAGCATCAAATGCCAGTGCAACTGCTCAGTCAGCTCAACAATACAAATCAGTATACGACCTTATGGCAAATGACGCTATAACCGCAGGTAACAGCTATAAACTTGCAGAAAGACAAGCTCATGTTACTGAAAAAGGTGGCGGCGATTTAACTACACAAGGTAAAGTCGAAGTAACAGCAGGTGGTGTAGCTGCAGGTGCAGGTGCTACAATGGTTACAAGCGGTATACTTGAAGAAACTACAGGTAGAGGTTTATTTGCGGCAGGTACTGCTCAAGAAGGTGCCGGAGATGGAATGGTTGCAGCAGGTGCTCCTCAAGTTCCGCCACCACCAACAAGTGCAGCAGGTACTGCTCAGCAAACTGCAGGCTGGTTATCAATCGGTTGGGGCAAAGTTTCTCAAGGCGCAGGTTCAGCTATGGAAGCAATCGGTGACCACCAAATAATTTCAGGTACAGTAGTTGGTGCAGCAGGTGCAGCAGGTATAGCAGTTGGTTGCAACGACAGAGAAGAAGGTCAAAAAGTTGTAACATGGTCAAATGTTGACAAAACTCAAGCTAAAACAGGTGCAGATACAACTCAAAAAACAGCAGAAACAAATAAAAAGCAAGCAGATGCAGCAGCTCAAACAGCTAAATCTGCACAAGATAAAGCATCAGCAGCTAACGCAAGAGCAGTTGCTTTAGAAGCTCAAAAATCAGAAATTCAATCTCAAAAAATCGAACAAGAAAGCATAGCTCAAGAAGCAACAAGTGAAGCAAGCCAAGCTCAAAGCGTTGCAAGAGCCGGTGCTGACAGAGAAGAAGCAGCAGTTGCAGAAGCTGAAAAAATTGCAGCAAGCGGTGATGCATCTCAATTAAATATTCAAGACCAAGGTGTTGAAGAAGTAAACGTTGCAGCTGCTACTGACAGCACAACATCAGATGTAAGCGATGATTCAGCAGTAGCATCAGATATGTCAAATGCAAACGCTGCAGGCGGTGCTGCTAAAGCAGGTGCTGCAAACGGCGCTAATAAAAACCAAAAGGCTGAAGATAAAAAAGATAAAAAAGATGAAAAGGTAGAAGAGGAAGAAAAAACGGAAGAAACTGAAGAAAACAAAGAAACAGAAGAAACTGAAGAAACTGAAGAATCACAAGAAACAGAACAAACTCAAGAAACTTCAACTGAAGATACATCAAGTCAAGGTTCTTCAACTTCTGACTCAGGCGAAAGTGCTTCAACAGGTGCTGACAGCTCTGCAAGTGGTGATGGTTCAGCAGATTCAAAGAAAAAATTAGCTTAAGAATTATACACACAATTTGATTATCTTGTTGCGCTAAATCTCAACTGATAATCCATAAGTAATTATACTATCCAATCCATAGAATTTACGGTATTTTTCTTTAGAGAATAATCCTCTTGTGCAAGTTTTTTTGCAGCTGCCAAATATTTATCCAAAAGCAACTTATCTGTGCAAGATGAAGGATGTATATACATACCTTTGCATACAGAATTTTTGTTTGCAACAATGATTGCTCCTACGCAACCGCTTATATCCATAGAATCGCGCGGCTTTGTTATAAAAACATCATAATCGGAACGCTTAAACAGTCCTGCGATTTGATTTAGCTTGCGGGTAGCCGCATCAACAGGTACACCAAGAGCCACGGCACCATTTTTTAATAATCTGAATTCGCCTGATAAAACTCCACCATTAAAATTTTGTGAATTAACTGAATTTATCTTCATTTTATTTACGTCCTTTATCAAATATTCTGTCTCTGCCTATGTGCCAGCCGTTACATTTTGAGCAGGGATATGCATGCAAGAATAACCAAGGTTTTTTTCTGAACATTGATTTAATCGCTCTTTGTGCTTGGTGTTCATTTTCATATCTTACTTTTGATGTACAGTTGTGATATATATATCCGCTTTTACCTTCATCATCCATTCTTATATCACGTTCAATGCGTTGGTTACGCATTTTTACAAGATTCTTTGTCGGGGTATAAACATCTTCGCGGTCAAGTCTGTCAAGATAAAACCTTGTCATATCTCCATTAAATTTAAGATTTTGAGATGGTTTTTGATAATTAGTCTGAATTTGAGATACCGTTAAATTCATTTTTGTTCCTATTTATATCCACAATTCTTTTAAAACATGACAAAAAATTTTTTGCTAGTTTAATTTATAAGCTAATAAAAGTCCTGCCGGAGTATTTATCATCTGAATTTGATAATTTTTATCATTTTGCAAACATTCTAAAGTGTCCTGTACTTTTTCTTTGTGCGATAACATATTATCGAATGCTATCATTCCACCTTTACGCAATTTTTGGTCAATAATTTCAAAATACTTTATGTACTGTTGCTTATTGGCATCAACAAATGCAAAATCCAAAAATTTTTCATCCTCAGAATTATAATCTTCTTTTTTTAAATCTATCAACTCATCAATTGCCATGCCCTGATGTGGTTCTACAATTCCGTTCAACTTACAAAGTTTAAAATTTTCAACGGCAACATCGTATCTGCATTTGTGAAATTCAATAGTAATAACTTTACCTCCGATTTCTTTTGCAGCAAGTCCAAGCCAAATTCCTGAGTAACCGTTTGATGTTCCCACTTCAACGATATTTTTGTAGTTAGCAGATTTTATTAATATACTTAATAAATTTGCTGTACCTCTGTCGATATTCCAAAATTGTTTTTGTGTAAGTTCTAACTCTTGTAACTTTTTCTCAACAACTTCGTCCATTTTTACTTTTTACCCGTTATGACTACATTGTGAACGTTAACAGATACAGGTACTTTTTGAATAATTGTATCATTTTTTACATCAAATAACGTCAATTCTTTTGAAGTTATATTGGTCAAAATTCCGACCGTTTTATCTTTTGAAACTCTTATAGAATTGTAATAACCTTTTTCATCCAACTCTATTGTCGTAATTTTTTGATTTGTAATTGCATCAAAAACATAAACGGCATATTCATCAGATGCTAAAATGTATATCTTGTTATTGATAACTGCAAAATCATTTGCTCTGTTTTCCAACTTTATAAAATTCATCTGTTTTTCAACTTTAGTTCTGATATTTTCAATAACATCAGTTTTTTCAGGAATAGGCTCATAATTCATATATTCAAAGAATTTCTCTTTTGCTAAATGCATTTTTTGTTTAAAACCTTTTTCTACAGGTTTTTCTTCAGCAGCAGGTTCATCATATTCTGATATGTCAGCTCTCATTATTTGAACTTGATTTGCAGGATTAAGCGGCTGTTCGGTTACATCATCATCGGACGGATAATATAGTAATGCGTGAAAACCGTTTTTAATTCTTGTTTTAAATGTTTTTTTCTCGGTTTTTACCTGATTTTCTTGAGCATTTTCTCCGTCATAATAATTATAATCAACAGCAGAAGTTATACTTTCATCAGATTTTGCAATATCATTTTGATTTGAAACATTTACAACCTCTTCTTGTTCAGGAGCACTTTCCGACTGGGGTTTACCATGCAAATAATAAATATCAAGCTCATTTCTGCCTCTGTCAAGCGTATAAATTCTGTCATTAAAGACCTGTATTTTTGAAATATTACTTGTCCTGAATAAAGGTCTTATTGAAATAGGATTAAAAAATCTGTCCTGCTTTTTCAATTCGTAAACAATACCTTTTATGCCATCTAAGTAGTATAGAGCTTGTCCGTCCGGCGAAAATTCAATGTATGAAGGATTGCCTGTTACAACAAGCGGGTCAAGCATCTGCATAGAAACCAAATCTATCATTGAAATACTTTGTGTAGCTAAATTTGCTATGTATGCAATGTTGTCTTCGTCAGAAACGGCAATATAAGAAGCCCTTTCACCTGCTTTTAATTCTTTAAGTACTGTAGATTTTACCGCATCAACAATATAGATATTACCGTCTTTTAATGTACTTACCAGCAAATATCTTCCATCACAAGTCAATTTAATATCAGACGGAATAGAAGAAAATTCAATTTTTTTAAACGCTTTACCGTTATCAGCATTTAATACATTCACTGTATTTTGATTAAAACTTGTTGTATAAAAATACTTATTTGCAATCTGTTGAGCAGCCTGTGCAACAAGTTTGGTACGAGGAGAATTAACTACTTCTTTCCCCGTTAAAATATTAACTTCTTTAAATTCTTTTGAAGGAGTGATTGGGATAAGGAGGTCCCCAACCAAAATTCTCAATTCACCGGGAACTGTAAATCCTACAGGAACAAGTAAATCCTGAGGCAAAATACCCATTTTTACATCCAATGGTATAGAATCATTATAAATAATAGTTGATTTTTCTTTAGTTTTAATAACTTTAAAAAATGCGAAATTGGTATTGAACATAAAGAAATCAGGCTTATCTTTTAAATTTTTATTTGCAGGAATTGTTTTGGTAACTTTTACGGAAACATTTTTGCTTTCCTGAAGAGGATAAACCGGAATATAGCTTGTTCCGTCAGGTAACTCTACCATTCCGTCAAAACGAACTTTTAAGTCTTTAAAACTTTGCTTTAATACATTCAGTTCCTTGTCAGGTAACTTGGATGCAAATGCCTCTTGTGATCCGATTAACATTATTAAAAATAAAAATACGGCAAATATTCTCTTCATTTAATTCCCCTTATATTATTTTGTGTGACCTGAAATAGCATCTCTCATTTTATCAATAATACTTTCTTTATTTTTTTTATTGTTTTCTATTTCGTATAATTTTTGATAGATTTTCTTTTCTTCATCAGAAATGCTTGTTGGTGTAGTAACAATTAGTTTTACGAACAAATCACCCCGTTTGGAAGAATTGTTCAGGTAAGGAACACCCTTTCCTTTTATTTTTATTATAGTGTCTGTTTGAGTAAAAGGCGAAATGTTAATATTTTCTTTACCATCCAAAGTTTCAATTTCCACAATATCTCCAAGTACTGCCTGTGAAAACGTTATGTATTCGGTTGTGAAAAGGTTAAATTCATCTCTTTTGAATTTTTTATCAGGTAAAACATGCAAAACAACATATAAATCACCTGCCGGTCCGCCTTTTGCTCCTGCATCACCTTGAGAGGCAAGTCTCATTTGGGAACCGTTATCAACTCCTGCCGGAATTTTAAGGTTAACAGTTCGAGTAGTTTCTTTTAATCCACTCCCTCCGCAATTAGAGCATTTATCCTTTATAATTTGACCTGAGCCGTGGCAATTTGGGCAAACACCGACTTGAACAAAATTTCCCATAAATGTACGGGTAGTTTGCTTAACTTGACCTGTTCCCTGACAAGTCGGACAAACCTGAGGTGAAGAACCCGATTTTGCACCCGTCCCCTTGCAAACATCACAAGTTTCAAGATGTTCAATCTCTACTTCTTTTTCAGCACCAAAAACAGCTTCTTTAAATTCCAATTTTATATCTAATCTTAAGTCACTTCCACGCTTTGGTCCATTGGGGTTTCCACCGCCAAAACCACCAAAACCGCCGCCAAAGAAACTGGATAATATTTCACTTAAATCACCAAAACCATAGTCGAAAGGTCCGGATGTATCAAAACCGGCATTTTTTAAACCGTCAACACCATACCTGTCATACATCGCCCGTTTTTCTTCGTTACTTAATACTTCATAAGCCTGCCCGAGTTCTTTAAATTTTTCTTCGGCATCAGGCTCTTTATTCACATCAGGATGTAGCTTTCTTGCCTTTTGTCTAAATGCATTTTTTATATCGGCTTGGCTCGCATCTTTTTCTACCCCAAGTATTTCATAATAATCTCTGGTCATTACAAATTTTCCCCACTACTCTCCAACGGCAACATTAACCATTGCCACACGAAGTACTCTGTCCTCAAGCATATATCCTGCCTGCAATTCATCAACTATCGTATTATCAGGATGTTCACTCGTAGGTGTTTGCATAACAGCTTCATGAATATTTGGGTCAAACTCTTTGCCGATTGTTTCAATTCTTTTCAAACCTGCCTTATCCAAAGCATCAAAAAATTGCTTGAAAATAACATCAAAACTTTCTTTTAATTTAACACAATCATCCATGTTTTCGCATGCCTGTTTGCCTCTGTAATAATTGTCAAGAACAGGAAGTAACAGTTTTAATGTGCTTTCTGCTCCATACTTTAAAAGACTTTCTCTTTCTTGAGCTTGTCTTTTTCTGTAATTATCAAAGTCTGCAGCAAGACGGATGTACTGATTTTTTAAATTTTCAAGCTCTTCATTGGACGAAGTATTATTATCAGGTGTGGTATCTTCACAGGTTTTATTCTCTAAATCTTCTTCCTGCGCTGCTTCGACACTTTGAACATCCTGCACAAACGCATTTTCTTTTATTTCTTCTTCGTTATTGTGTTTAGACATAATTCTCTCCTAAATAAAATTGTTGATAATTATATTTAAACACAAAAAAGTCAACTTTGCCCATGCTAAGTCGACTTATATTGTTAATTTTTTATTAAGTTTTTATACAGCAAAGATATTATTACTGTCAAAACGATTACCTGTAACTTTAGTTTCAGCAGATGCAACAGACTGTACAGATGATGATTTAACCATATTTAACAAACCGCCTAGCACATCAAACATCTGCTTATCATTATTTGCGAGAGCTTTTTCTTGTCTTAATTTTATTGCACTAACAAATTCATCCCTCTGGCGAGGATTTGAAATTGCTTGCTGAAACTGCGGTGTGCGTGATATTGCCATGCCAACACCCATTGCATCCTTTGCGTATGCCTGTGTTGTACCGTTGTTATGTGCGCCTATTACGATGTCTGCCATTCCAAAATTCCTATAAATTTCCCAATTCCGTATATTAATAAAAACAATTTTCAAAACGAAATTGCAGAATACCACCAAAAAATTAATAATACTTAACAAAATCTTTTACAATTCGTTACATTATGGGGAAATATTATTTGACCTCGTTTAAAGCCTTTTCATTATTGAGAAGCAAGCCGAATAAAATACTGTCGACAAGTGCAGTATATGCGGCTTCTGTAATGTTTGAAGATACACCTACGGTATCCCAACGATTAAAGCCGTCCGTTGTTTCAACGTGAACTCTTGTGCTTGCACCCGTACCTTCTTTGCTATCCAAAATTCTTACTTTAAAATCAGCCAGTTTAAAATTATCAATTATGGGATAAATTTCTTTTAAGGCTTTTCTGAGTGCCATATCAAGGGCATTAACGGGTCCGTCACCTTCGCTAACAGTGTGTATAATTTCATCATTAATTTTAATTTTTACGGAAGCCTCTGAGTTTAAATCTATTTTTGTAGAAGAAATTGTATCATCAATAACCCTAAAACCGAGTATTGAAAAGTAGTCCGGCATCTGATTTAACGCTTTTAATAAAGTTATTTCAAAGGAAGCATCAGCATTTTCAAATGTATATCCTTGCCATTCCAATTCTTTGATTTTATCTACAATAAGCGGAATATCATTTTCAGTTATTGACATGTTTAATTTAAGGTTTTCGATTTTTTTCTTAATCGTAGTTGCTCCGGCTTGGTCACTTACAAGAATTCTGCGGAAATTACCAATACTTTCAGGCGTAATATGTTCATAAGTTTCGGGAGTTTTAACAACACCGCTTGCGTGTATTCCTGCTTTATGTGCAAATGCACTCCTTCCGACAAAAGGAGCATAATCGCTTGCTTTTTTATTAGCTATTTCTGCAACTTGCCTTGAAACATAGCATAACTTTTCTATGTTTTCGCCAATAACTTCTTTCTTGAGTTTTAATTGCAAGTTAGGAATAACCGAACACAAATTTGCATTACCGCAACGTTCACCATACCCGTTAATTGTACCTTGAATTTGTTTTACTCCTGCTTGTACGGCTGCAATTGAATTTGCTATCGCAAGGTCACCGTCATTGTGAACATGAATACCAAAAACGGCATCAGGTAAATATTCCTTAACTTCTTTCAAAATCTTATAGATACAGTTGTTTAACATTCCTCCGTTTGTATCACATAAAACAATTCGTACAGCCCCTGCGTTATGTGCGGTTTCGATGGTTTTTACAGCATATTCTTTGTTGTTTTTGTATCCGTCAAAAAAATGTTCCGCATCAAAGAAAACTTTTTTACCCTTAGATACCAAATATTCAATTGAAGTTTTAATCATATTAAGATTTTCATCCAAAGTTGTTTGAAGTGCATGCTCAACATGAAAATCCCAAGTTTTTCCAAATATAGTGACTACAGGCGTATCCGCAAGAATTAACTGCTCAATTACGTTATCCTCTCCAACATTGGTAAACGGTTTTTTTGTACAACCGAATGCAGCTATTTGTGAGTGTTTTAAATCAACATTTTTTATAAGCTGAAAAATTTCATTATCCTTCGGATTAGCACCAGGCCAACCCAATTCTATATAATCAACTTCTAAATCGTCTAATAATCTTACAATTTTAAGTTTATCACTTACCGAAAAAGCTATACCCTCTGCTTGTGCGCCATCACGCAAAGTAGTATCGTATATTTCAATTTTTTCTTGTTCTGTCATATTTCTTCACCTGTATGGTACTCTGTTATTATACAATAACTAATTCTTATTGAGAATATTTTTCTACAATTTGCTGAGTAAATTTTTGGCAGGAATGTAATTATCATTAAGTTTTACAGCTTTGTTAAGAGATATTCTCGCAGAAGAAATATCTTGAGTTTTTTGGTAATATAGTCCCAACAAGTAATATAACTCAGCATCTTCTTCTGTGTAGTCCAAAGCTCTTTCAAAATATTCTTTTGCATAATCTGTATAATCATTGTACAGAAAAGTTCTGGCTATTATTTTGTTAGTTTCAGGATTAAGTTCAGCTAAAAATTCTGAAATATCAATTATTTTTTGAACATATAAAGGCAGATTAACTTTTAAAAAAAGATTCAAATCTCTTTCCAAAAAAGCTCTTACCTGCAAATATGATGGTTTTGTTGTTACTTTTTCAGTAAATAATTCGCAGAAAAACATACCCCAATTTTGTGCGGGAGATGGTGCTGTGTTTTTCCAAATATTCAAAGCCTCATTGCTATTACCCTGCAACAACTTACAAAAACCTGTATTATAACTGTCTTTTAGATTGTTGAATACAATAGCAGCTTTTTCAAAATCAAATTTGAAAAAATAAACCTGTGCCAAAAGTCTTTGAAAATCCTGAGTAGTTATGTAATCAGAATTCAGAAGCAAGTCAATTGCTTCATCAAAATTACGCTCTTGGTATACGAGTCTTTGGATATTACAAAATTCGCTATTTTTTATCATTTTTCTTATTTATAACAATTTTGAAATCTTGTTTAGAACTTGTATTATAAGTTTTTAGCATATCTAATGCCAAAGAAACATCTTCCAAAGAAGATTGCTTAGCAGTATTTTGGTTTTCTCGTTTAATTTCTTCGTATATTTCACGCCTGTATACAGCCACTTCTCTTGGTGCTTCAACACCAATACGAACAGACTCGCCTTTTACTTCAAGGATAGTAACTTCAACATTGTCATTAATTATTATGCTTTGCCCTAATTTTCTGGTTAGTACTAACATTATTTATCCTTATAATTAAAAATCTTGTATCTTACGGAGAAATCACTATTCGTAAGTATAAGCTGGATTGCTTTTTTGTTATCCGTATTGACTACAATTGGTGCTAACAAATTAACGGTTGCATTTTGAGGTTCTCCGTTGGGAATATTGGCTATATTCAATGCCAAAATGCTGTTTGCATCTTTTGCTTCTAATATATTTTCTTTTTCATCAGGAATTGTAAATTGATATGGTATTCCAAAATAAGCAGGTATTGTTACAGGTAATGCCAATTCCGGATTATCCACCGCTTGCAACCACTTAAACGGGGATTTTTCATTATAATCTATTAGTGCAAACTCCTTGTATTCATCATAGCCTATAATCGGCTCTACAAAAGTGAATACATAATCTTCGCTAACCTCGACTTCCCCAAATTTTGTCGTTTGTAACTTCATAATTATCTTTCCACAAATATTACTATGATAATTAAATCATATTATTTGCTATTTTTCTTACTATATTTAGAGGAATTTTTTTTACAAAATTAATAAGGTACTGTTTTTTTTCAAAAAAAGTAGTAAAATGTATTATAAGGAGAATGATATGAAAAAAGTTTTATTTATAATATTTGCTTTAGTAGTTATTATTGCTGTTACACCCGTTATTACGAAAGCGGAAATTACTGTTAGAGACTATATGAGTGTAGACTTTTTAGGTAAGCAGGGATATAGTGACGCAATGATTGACATAGTTGAAATTAACAAAGCCAAGACATTCGGCGAACCGTTTCCGCCACAATGGCCGTCTAACCCATTATACAGATGGTACAGAAAAGGTTTAGCATACATTGATCCTGCTGATGACTGTAATGATTTTGGGTATCACCAAATAAAAGTACGCTCTACGATGTGGGATTATTAATAAGGAATTACCAAATGAACATAAAACACAGTGCAACCGAATTAATCGGCAGTACACCCATGCTTTTTTTACAGAAAATAAATAATGGGGCAAAAATCGTATTGAAATTAGAAAGTTTTAATCCTGCAGGTTCGGTAAAGGACAGGGTTGGTTTGAATATCATTGAAACTGCCGAAAAACAAGGTGTAATATCTCCCGGCAAATCAACATTAATTGAATCCACAAGCGGAAATACCGGCATAGGGCTTGCTATGGTTTCTGCAATTAAAGGATACCGATTAATTTTAACCATGCCTGAAAACATGAGCATTGAAAGAAGAAAACTTTTATCATTTTTAGGTGCTGAAATAGTTTTAACAGACTCAAAACTCGGAATGAAAGGTGCAATTGATAGAGCTGAAGAATTACATAGCGAAATTCCCGATTCTATCATAGCGGGACAATTTACGAACCCTGCAAATCCTCAAATTCATTACAATACAACAGCAAAAGAAATATGGAATGATACTGATGGTAAAATTGATATTTTCGTAGCAGGAATTGGAACCGGAGGTACATTTACAGGAATAGCGAAATATCTAAAAGAGCAAAATCCTGATATCAAAACTGTAGCGGTTGAACCATTCTCAAGTGCCGTATTATCCGGCGAATCTGCAGGATTACATGGACTTCAAGGTATTGGAGCAGGTTTTATCCCTGATATTTGTGATGTTTCTTTAATAGACAAAGTATTCAAAGTAAAAGATGATGAAGCAATAAAGACAGCAAAAATGCTTGCAAAAAGCGAAGGGATTTTGTCCGGAATTTCAGGCGGTGCAGCTTTATTTGCGGCGATCGAAACAGCCAAATTGCCTGAAAATAAGGACAAGTTAATTGTAGTCATCATGCCAGACAGCGCAGAAAAATATTTAAGCACAGCCTTATTCGACTAGTACTAAATCGTAGTAATCAATGAAGGTGCAATAACTATGAATTTCCTGACAAGCTCACTATCCCACTGAATACCGGCACCAATTCTTAATATCTCAATAGCTTTTTCGATAGGCAAACCTTTTCTGTACGGTCTGTCGCTGATTAAAGCGTGGAAAGTATCAGCTACCGCAACAATTCTTGCTGCCAAAGGTATTTCTTCGCCTTTCAGATTATCGGGATAACCTGAGCCGTCCCAATGTTCATGATGGTGTTTAACCATTGGAATAAGGTCACGCAATGCATCAACCGGAGCTAATACCTTTTCCGCACCAATAACAGGGTGTTGTTTCATAATTTCCCATTCGTCATCGGCGAGTTTACTTGTTCTGCCAAGTACGTTTTCAGGAATACCTATTTTCCCGACATCGTGGAGTAATGCACCAAGTTTAATACGCTCGACTTCATCATCAGGTAAATTAAGTGCTCTTGCCAACGCTTCAGCATATCTTGAAACCGAAACCGAATGACCTTTTGTATATGTGTCTTTCGCATCAATTGCACCCGCCAAAGACGTTACAACGTCTATCATGTGATTATTTGAATTCAAACTGTCAGAGTGGAATTTATCAACCAATTCTTCTTCAAAGTTCAAACCTAATTGACTGTGACGTTTGGCAATAACCGATGCAAACGAATCCAAGGCTGCTTCATTCCAGAAATTGATATCCTGAGCATTTACGGCAGTGGATATACCGTTTTTATAACCTTTATTTTTGGAAATAATCATTGCCTGTTCTGCAAGAATTAATAATTTTTCCTGCTCTCTTGCACAAGTCGGATATGTTGCAATACCAACACTTACCTTAACCGAACCGACATCGTCAACCAAACAACAAGATAATGAATACGTCAGATATTCAGTAATGTATGTTGCTTCGGAGTTATCTGTATCCGGTAAAATTAAAGCAATTTCGTCACCGCCGTATCTGCCGGCAACATCAATGCTGCGTATATTTTGCTTGATTTTTTCCGATACAAGTTTGATGATTTCATCACCTTTTGCATGACCAAATTCTCTGTTTATTTGAGAAATATTGTTAACATCAAAAATAACAACAGAGATAGGCTTGTCATTTTCTTCCGCCTTTTGTATCTCGTTAGAAAGCGACTCTTGGAAAGCTCTATGGGTTTTTAATCCCGTCAATATATCTGTATCACCATTCAAAGTAGATAATTCATTTAATTGTGAACTGGCAACATGCAATGCCATATAATCAACAAGTATTTGCAATAAATCACTGCACTGTTGTGTTAATTCACTGTATCCAAGGATAAGTACACCATAACAGTTGCCTTGAAAAATCATTGGAAGGATAAGTGATTTTGTTTTCGGAATATAATCTATTTTTAAAAACTCATTATCTGTAACAGTTTGAGGAATTTTATCCACAAATGCTTTAACAATGGGGTTTTGTGGTTGCGTCAATAATGCTCTTGAGGTGAAGGAGTTACCAATTCTGTCTAAGAGTTGAATATTGATACAATTTGATTGCGAATTTATGATACCTAAAGCACTAAATGCGAGTCCTAATCTCGTAACCGCAATGTTATGAAGCAAATAATAAACATCCTGCATATTTCTTTTTGATTTTGCTATTGAAGAAAAATCATAAAGGACATCAAGGGGATCTATATTGCTTTGAATGGTAAAAACATTCTGATAACCGCTATGAGAAGCCATACCACCAAATAATCTGTTGGCAGTTTTCTGCTGTCCCGGCATGGTATTTCGAGGAAAAGCCTTTATCGGACTGACATGATTCATTCCGACATGATTATCTGTACTCTGGTTACTTCCTGAGTTTATGTCACTACCTTTATAATTCAACCTTGCTTCCTTCTTGTGGTGATAATGGAATTAAAACTTGAGCATGTTAAAAATTGCTACCCACTTTTCTATTTTAACAGTTTTTTTAATTTTTGTTAAGTGTTTTTTGTATATACGCTGTATACATCCTTACATATTGGTTTTCAGGTTAATTTTTATTTGAACAGGTTCCGGTTCAAATAAATCTGACATAGTGCAATCCAAAATTGCACATAACTTATCCATATTTTCATAAGATGGTTGTGTTCTGCCGGATGCCCAGCTGTAAATGTTTTGTTCAGGCAAATCAAGTTCCTTGGCGAGTTTATAAAGACTCCAATTTTTTTGAGATTTTGCACATTCCTTAATTTTTACCAGCATAGAGAGTATCCTAAATATTACACAAATACACATACATTATAAATTCATTTGAAAAATATTTATCAAATTTGTAAAAAAATCATACTTTTAGTTGATTTCATAAAGAAATATTGTATTTGTCAAATTCTGTCGTTAAAATATAAATATAGTAGTAGGATTATATGTGAGGATAATATGAAAAGAATTATAATTGCTTTGTTTTTTATATCTTTTGCAGTTTGTGATTTTTGCTCGGCAAAATCTTTGTATACTCCGCAAATTAGCGCTGCGATTAATATGTACAAGCACAAAAACTATACGGAATGTTTGCAGGTAATGCATGAAGCAGTACAAAAAGATCCTTCTAACGTCCTTGCTTATTACTACATAGCCATTTCTCAGGCGAGATTAGGTGATACCTCAAAAGCAGAAGAAGCATACCAACGTGTTATTGATCTTAATTCAAGTACACAATTAACCAATTATTCAAAAAACGGTTTAGAATGTTTGCATGATTCAACAAAATGCCGTACTGAATTCAATATGGATCCTTCAAAAAAAGCCATGGATAAAGTAAATGCCGATATGGAAAATAAAAAAATTGATACCGTAAAAGACATTGTAAATCAAAAGAAAAATATTCAGGAAGTTCCTGCTGAGTATATGCGGGATTTCAAAGATTATTCTCTGCCTAAAAATCAGATACAAAACAAAAGTGAACTTCCGGTACCAACAAAAAACGAAATCGCAGATGCTTTAGATACATTAAAAAGAGCAGGATATCAAAATTACCTGCCTCAACCTGCAACTATGTCATCAGAAATGATGCAAATGGTTAATGCGTTAGGCACAAACAACAATAATATGAATCCGATGGCTAATTTTATGCCGTACATGGCAAATTCATCAGATATGGCACAACCCGACCCCCAATTAATTCAAACGATGATGATGAGTTCAATGATGAACGGCTTAACAACAGATTATAGTCAAAGATAATCAGAAATTACAATTGTTTGAGCGACTTGCACAAATAACGATAAAATCCGCAGGTTCGTTCTCAATAATGATTTTAGACAACTCAGATATCGTTGCGCCGGTTGTTACAATATCATCAAGAAGTATAATCTTTTTACCTCTTATTTCATTTGATGCTAAGAAAGCACCGTTAATCATTTCCCGTCTTTCTTGAATTGAAAGTTTGTAAAGAGGCTGAGTATCTTTTATTCTTTCAAGCAAATCGGTTCTTACTTCAAGCCCATACCTTGCGGCAATATCTTTTGCAATTAATTCCATGTGATTGTATTTTCTTGTTTTGTAACGATTATTGTGGATAGGTACAGGACAAATAATATAACCCTCCGTTTTTATGTCGTAGTATTCAATCGTAGAAGATATTATATCTGCAAGTATTTTTTTAAATTCTTTCTTTTTGTGGTATTTTAAAGCCCTAATTATTTTTAAAAGCTCATTTTCATAGGGAGAGCCGGAATAAATTTTAGTATCAAATTTATAAGCCTTGTGAAATTTCAAACCTGACATAATTTTATTTCTGCAATCTTCACACAGAGAAATATCAATACACTTTTTTGAACAGATGTAACAAGTCCTATAATAAAGCAAATCAAGGATTTTATCTAAAATCAAACTTAAATTCATAATAAATTTTGTAATCTTTCATGTAGCTGATAGAATATATTTAAACACAAGAATAAAAAAGGAAAAATAATGCACATATTAGAGATGATTTTATTAATAAGTTTGTTAATAATTGTCCACGAGGCGGGACACTTCCTCGTTGCAAGAGCTTTAAAAATAAAAGTAGACAGAGTCGGTTTTGGTTTACCAATCGGCCCGACATTATACGAAAAGAAAATAGGTGATATAACATATTGTATCCATGCTTTTTTACTTGGTGGATACGTTGGCTTCCCTGATGATGACCCTGAAAGCAAAATTCCACTTGATGACCCTGACAGGATTGCTAACAGGCCTGCTTGGCAAAGGCTCATAGTGGTTTCTGCCGGCGTTATTATGAATGTAATTTTTGCATATCTCATAGTATTTTTCGTTGCGGGTTTTTCTCATTCATTACCATCCGGACAATATGACATACTTGTGAATTCCGTTCAGGAAGGTGAAGTTGCCGCTAAAGATGCAGGCTTTTTAAAAAACGATAAACTTATATACATAAACGGAATAAAAATAACAAGCCCTATGGTTTTTTCCGAAATTGCATATCAGAGCAGAAGACACGATGGCTATGTTGAAGATTCAAAAATAATTATGCAAGTGGAAAAAATAAAAACGGCAAACCCAAAAATTGCATTTATAGATAACGCTAAAATTCCACCAGGAGTTAAAATTGTCATTCCAAAACCAATAAACGAAGACTATATAACTATTCCCGAAGATTTTTATTTAAGGAAAAGACCCGTTCCAAAAGGTGTTGCATTATCCGAAAATGTTAAGACACTTTCAAAAGAAATTTGTTCAAATGATGAATATATTTCAAACGGTTCGTTCACTCTCAGGGAAATCGCAATGGCTTCGGCAGACACAGCACACCCTTTGTCAATAGAAGTTGAAAGAGACGGAAAAATTATAAAACTAAAGGACATATATCCTGATGAAAACGGGATTATAGGTATTTATCAATCAATTACAGAGATAAATGCCCCAATAAAATCAATTGCTGATATATTTCTACGTTCCAATGAATACATATCAAGAAATACATATCTTATGATTGACGGACTTGTTAAACTTGTCATTGGCAGAGTTTCTCCCGATAATTTACATGGGATAGTCGCCATTGTAAAACTTGGCGGAGATACAATTAAACACAGCATTTGGGACGGTTTATTGTTAACCTCGTTGATTAGTATTGACCTTGCAATAA
Organism: Candidatus Gastranaerophilales bacterium; assembly: GCA_045598245.1. Taxonomy (GTDB): domain Bacteria; phylum Cyanobacteriota; class Vampirovibrionia; order Gastranaerophilales; family JAILCC01; genus JAILCC01. Next base: position 49,794 of record JAZLLQ010000035.1, on the reverse strand, counting down.
TTAATTTATTACCAATTCCGGCATTGGATGGTGGTTATATTTTATTTATCATTTTGGAAAAAATATTGAGAAAACCATTGAATGATGAATTTGTAGAAAACATTTCAAAAATATGTTTTCTGTTGCTTATAGTTCTTATGATTCTTATTGTGTTCAATGATATTTGGGCATTGATAACGAATAAATTTTAGCGATTTATAAAAAGTTAAGTATTTTAAATCTCTTCTTACTTCGGTATTGAAAAAAATTTTTTTGTGATATTATGTAAGAACATGGTGTATAAAAAGTGAAAGGACGCTGAAAATGAAAGAAGGAATACATCCTGAATATAAAAAAGTTAAAATTAAATGTGTTTGTGGCAATGAAATAGAAGCAGGTTCAACTGAAGAAAATTTAAGAATTGAAATTTGCAATGCTTGCCACCCTCTATTTACAGGTCAACAAAAAATCGTTGATACCGAAGGTAGAGTTGAAAAATTCAAAAAAAGATACGAAAAGGCAAAAAAATAATTTTTGTATTTTACACTATGTTTATGGACGGCTCGCTTTTATGTGAGCTGTTTTAATAAGAGAAGGAGAATATGATGAGTAACGAAAACTTCCCGATGGTAAATTTATTGAGCAAGCCTGAACATACTCTAAAAACAATTTACGTTGCTTGCAGAACCTGTTACAGTGCTTTGTATCCCGTAAAAATTTGGGAAGATTCATGTGATGAAGAAAAAATGCTGAATCTCGTGAAAAAAGTCCTAAGTTCCGGTCACCATAGCACAGTTGAACATTGTCAATTCGTATTTGCGGTTAGTGGTGTATCAAGAGCATGTACTCATCAGCTTGTGCGTCACAGACACATGTCATTTTCTCAAAAATCTCAACGTTATGTAACCGAAAAAGGCGAATTTGAATACGTTACTCCAAAGACAATAGAAAAATCCGAACTAAACGAAGAATATAAATCAATGATGAAAACTATTTCTGATTTTTATGCAAAAATGGTTGAAAGCGGTATTCCTGCAGAAGATGCAAGAGCAATTCTGCCTAATGCAACAACAAGTTCGCTCATTGTAAGTTTGAATTTAAGAGAATTAATGCATCTTGCCCAATTAAGACTTTGTACGAACGCACAACTTGAAATCAGAACACTTGTTAAAAAAATGTGCGATTTGGTCATAAAAGAAGAACCTTGGTTAAAAGATTATTTGGTTCCAAAATGTGAAATCAAAGGTTATTGTGACGAAATTCGGGGTTGCGGAAGAAAACCTCAAAAACAAAATTAATAATTTAGTATAAAAATATGATTTGTGCTTATAAAAGCTATAATATAATTATCTTGTTAACTTAAACGGAATATTTTTATGGCACGGATTGTACTGCGTTTATTATTTGTATTTGTATTAGTTATAAATTTAATAATTATAATTTTATCTTATTTATCAGGTGTTAATATCTACCAAAAATATGGAAAGTTAATTCTCAGCGTAATTGGAATTTTAGTTTTGATGATAATAGCTTTCTATGTAGCACTTGGCTTGATAGGAATAAGCTAAATGATAACAATTGCTTTATATGCTTTAACAGCAATTTTTTTTATCATATATCTGTTGATATTGATTTTTATTTCTTCAAGTACATTTTGGGGATTTTTTACTTTCGGAGCATTTTTCATTTTACTTTTTATAGCTATGGTATATACAGGTGTTGATAAAAAGAAACAAAAAGAACATTACGAAATATTAGTAAATTTTTTTAGCAAGTTAAAGAAAATTTTTAAAAATTCAATTTCATTAAATACAAAACAAATTACGTATTTAAAAAATAAAAGCAATAAAAGATTTATAATAAAAAATCTTTGGATATACAAAAAGAAAAGGAGATTATCATGTATGAAACAGGAAATTTAAAACGTAATGCATTAATCATTGCATTGATTATTTTTGCAGTTTTAATTGTTGTTATTAACCCGATTGCAATTGTCGGAGTTGGTGAAAGAGGTGTAAAAGTTACTCTCGGACAAGTTTCACCCCAAAGTTATTTGGAAGGAATACATATCGTTACACCTTTTATTTCTAAAATTCACACAATGGACGTAAAAACCAAAAAAGATTATTTTACAACACAGGTTTATACAAAAGATATTCAACAAGCAAGAATAACTTATGTTACCAACTTCAATTTGCAACCGCAAAATGTTCACAAAATGTACAGAGAAGTCGGTAAAAACTATGAAGAAGTCGTATTAATTCCGGTACTTGAAGGTACTATTAAAGATGTAATCGGTAAATGGAATGCACAAGATTTAGTTGCAAACAGGGAAAAAGCAACTGATGAAATTTTAAGAAAATTACAAGCTCAACTTGAACCCAGATACATCAATGTTACTGATTTTCAAATGACTGAAATCAAATATTCGGATACATTTGAAAAAGCAATCGAAAGCAAAGTAACAGCTGAACAAGAAGCATTAAAAGCGAAAAACAAAACAGTACAAGTTCAGGAAGAAGCAAGACAAAAAGTTATTTCAGCAGAAGCAGAGGCAAAGTCAATGGCAATCAGAGCAAATGCATTGACTCAAAACAAAGCACTTGTTGAATACGAAGCAGTACAAAAATGGGACGGAAAACTTCCCATATACACTATGGGCAACTCAGTTCCATTTATCAACCTTAATCAAAAATAAATAATCGTACAATAAAAAACAGACTTGATATTTTATCAAGTCTGTTTTTGTATTTAAGAAATTAATTCTTATTCGGCAGAAATAGCAGAAACAGGGCATGCTTCAACTGCTTCTTTAACAGCATCAGCATTAGCATCAACATTTGCTTCGTTTACAACTGCTTTATCTTCAATTGAAAATACTTCACCACAAATTGATTCACATGCACCACAACAAATGCAATCATCAGAAATAGTAACTTTCATTTATTTTCTCCTATAAAATTTTCACAATTCTATTATATAAGAGAAATAGATAAAGGCAAATATTAATCTGAAATAAAACAAAATATTAGTATAAAATCAATATTTTAAAGATATGTTATTCTTCGCGATGATAAATATCTTCACTTGCAATGTCAGAGTAATCTTCTGCAGAAATCATGCTTCCGCCCTCATAACCTTTGCAATTGGTTGTAGCTACAGAATCATCACCGCCATAAGCTATTACACCGCCTACTACAGAATCTGATATAACTATATCTTCATGATAATCAGTGCCGGAAACTCGCACCCCATCACCGGAACAAAAACCCTTTACAGAAGTTAGAGTTTGTCCCCTTTTAGACGGAGTATCGGAATTTGCCGATGCTTTATTTCCTTTTGCCTGAACATCATAATCAATAACCAAGCCGTTTTTAAACTCTACCTGATTATCGTATTTTGACTCTTTACTGTTTTTCTTGAATTTTTCAACTTCTGCAAGGTCAAATTTTACTCCGCCAATCGTAACCTCAGTTTTTTCTTTGCCCCAAAAATTAAAAAAACCGGGCTTGACATTTTTCATGCTTTCTTTACCTTCTTCAAAAACGGAGTATTCTTTATCGTCAAGAATACCGTCATTATTTATGTCACACTTTTGCGCCAATTTTTGTTGATCACCATGCAAACTTGAAACCTTAAAATCACTCATAAATTTCTCCTTAATCTCTTTAATCTCGTCTATAAAGTAATAAAGTATTTTTTGGAGCAAAAATTGCCAAACCTGAATAACAATTAATTCTGAAATGCTTTCGTTAAAAGAAATAAGAGAATAATATTATTCAACCTGTATTACTTAAATCATTGTAAAATACATGGTAGCAGGTATATTATATATTTACGGGAAATTACTCCATTCAAAAGCAAGCACAAGGCATATCTGTGCAATAAACCAAAACAGGCTTAACTGTCAAATCAGAAAACCCGAAACTTTTTTAAAGCACAACATTTCTGCTTCATCACATTAAAAATAAAGTATAAATATAAACAACATTATCAATATATGCTATTAATGTTGATACAGTCCTTTACTTTTGATATCTGAAAAGTTTTCAGCAAAAATCATACTTCCTTCAGAGGTTATATTGGACAATTGGTGGGGACCTTTACCCTGACAATTGTCCGTAAAGACTGAGTCATTACCTTGATAACCTATCACATTATAAACATTGGAATTTGATATAGACATACTGTCATCATATTTAGAACCTAAAATTTGCAAGCCGTCACCAGAGCTAAAATTCCTGAAATCCGAGCATGTTTGATTACACAAGGTAGGTTCTGATGAATAAGCAATAGCTCCATTTTCTTTTGACTGAACATCATAATTCATAATCATTCCGCTTTTGAAAAGTACAGAATTATCAAATTGTGAACCTTCTTTATTCTTCTTGAATTTATCAACTTCAGCAAGTCTGAATTTTACTCCGCCAATTGTAACTTCAGCTCTATCATTACTCCCGAAGTTGTAAAAATTTTCTCCGGGATCTTCATTCAGACTATTTTTGCCTTCACTAAAAATAGAATATTCGTTATCATCAAGAATACCGTCATTATTTACATCGCATTTTTGAGCCAGAGCAGACAAGTTTTGATTACCTTGTAAACTTGAAATCTGAAAATCACTCATGAACTTCTCCTTAATCGCTTTAATCTCGTTTATAAAATAATAAAGTATTTTTAGAGGCAAAAATTGCCAATATGCAAACATATTAGAAGTAATTCCGATTATTCTTCGGAAATGCTTTCTTCAAGCGGGGTAGAAGGAATTATATTTATCTTCAATTTTGTAATTCTTGTCTTAGAAATTTCTTTAACAACAAATTCAAGATTTTCATAAACAACAATATCATTTTTCTTCGCCAATCTGCCGAGAAGTTTTACAACAAAACCACCAATTGTATCTACGTCTTCATCTTCAATATTAACATTCAAAACTTCTGACAGTTCATCGGTTCGCATCATTGCATTAACTTCATAGCATGTTTCTGAAATTTGAACCAAATCTTCTTCCTCATCAGAGTCAAATTCATCTTGCACTTCACCGAAAATCTCTTCCAAAACATCCTCAAGAGTAATAAGACCTGAAGTGCCTCCAAATTCATCAATTACTATAGCCATTTGATTTTGTTGCTCTTTAAAATCCAAAAGCAAACGATCGATATTTACTGTTTCTGGTATCATCATAGGCTTACGAATTAATTTTTCAATATCAAATTCGCCTGTTAATGATGCAGCATAAACATCTTTTACGTGAATTATACCTACTATATTATCCAAATCATTTTCAAATACGGGATAACGTGTATATTGAGATTCGCATGTAATCTTTTTCAATTCATCCAAAGTAATTTCAATAGGGATACAAGTCATATCCGTACGTGGTATCATAACTTGCTTTGCAGTTAAATCTGAAAATTTGAATACGTTTTGCAACATATCTTTTTCGGTTTCATTAATTACACCGTCATTATAACTTGCATCAATAAGCATATTTAATTCTTCGGTTGAATGTGCGTGATGCGTACCCGGTTTTATCCCAAACAGCTTTAGTATTCCGTTACCAAGTCCGTTTAATATCCATATAAAAGGTTTAAAAACGGTTGCGGCAAATTGCATTGGTCTTGCTATAAAAAGAGCTGTCTTGTCTGTGTATTCAAGCGCTATTGATTTTGGAGCCAATTCTCCGATAACAACATGCATTAAAGTAATTACGGAAAAAGCAATGGCAACAGAAATCGAATGTGCCGTTGCAAGCTTTGCATCTATCCATGGGATAAAATCAAATAAAGGTAAAATCAATTTTACCAATGCAGCTTCACCGACCCAACCTAAACCAATACTCGCAATTGTTATACCTAATTGGGTTGCAGCTATATATTTATCTAATTCACCAACGGCTTTTAATGCAATTTTGGCATTGTTGTTCCCGTCATTTGCAAGTTCTGCAAGTTTTGTACGTCTTACGCTGACAAGAGCAAATTCCGATGCAACAAAAAAAGCGTTTGTAAGTAACAAAATAATTACCAATAAAAAACTCAAAACAGATATATCGCTTTCGCTCATTTCTTACTGCTAAAAACCCTTTCACTATTTCAATATAGACAAAAGTTATTCATACAAATAACAATCATATTTAATTATACTTGCTAATTGACTTTTTTGCAAATTCCGAATTAATAAACAAAAGTATAAAAAGCAAAAATACGGCAGTAATATCAACTAACATGTGCAAATGTTATACCAATTATATAAACACATTTGTTTTTAAACAAAATAAAAGCCGTCTCATTCGTGACGGCTACTAGACTTGGGGAGGAGGTTTGGAATATGACCTTTCGGTCATCTCACATATATGTTATCGGCATATTTTTTTGAAACTTTAACATTTTGATTTAATATCATCCGTTTGGATGAGAATACAATTAATTTATTTATTTTTAAAAAGCTATACTGCTGTAAAAATGCGGATACTTGCCGCATTGACAAAAAGTTTTACGTTATCTTAACTTTTTTGACAAAATTGACATTGTAGTTTTTACTAAAAATGAGGAGATTTATATATAAATTCTTGGGAAAAATAAAATATATGCATATAAAAGAACTTGAAATAGAAAATTTCAAATCCTGTGCGGGAAAAATAACTATTCCGTTTATGAAAGGCTTTACTGCGGTAGCAGGTCCGAACGGTTCAGGGAAAAGTAATATCATAGACAGTATTTTGTTTTGTCTGGGTTTGTCTACTTCTAAAGCAAGTATTCGAGTTGACAGTTTAAAAGATTTTATCAACTGGAATTCAAAACAAGAAAAAGCATCAGTAAAAATAACTTTTGCCGATGAAAGTGATAACGACATTATGACCGTAAGACGTGAAGTCAAAAAGACTTCAGCCGGTTATATAAGCGGATATCAACTTAACGATAAAAACTCCTCACTTACTGAAATTCATGAGCAACTGCTAAAATACAATGTAACACCAAACAGTTACAATGTTTTAATGCAATATGAAATCACAAAAATCACCGCATCAAGTCCGCTGAACAGAAGAAAAATTATTGATGAAATTGCAGGAGTGGCTGATTTTGACAGAAGGATTGAACAGGCAAATAAAGAGCTTGATGTTGTGGAAGGCAGAATAGCAAGTTCTTCAATAGTTTTGGGTGAAATTGATACAAGACTGGAAGTTTTAAAAGAACAAAAAGAAACCGCAATAAAATATCAAAAACTCCGTGATGAAAAAGCAAAATATGAAAGCCAAAAATCAACGGTTAAATATTTTGATATTAAAAATTCACTTGAAAGAGTTCATGAAAATATCTTAGAAACCAATAAAGACAAAAAACAAAAAGAAAAAGAGCTTGAAAGAGCAGATAAAGAGCTTGAAGATGCAAAAATAAAATTACATGAAATTTCGGAACTTGTAAAGCAAAAAGGTGAAGCAGAACAACTTAGAACAAAAGCACAAATAAGTGATTTAAACAGTAATATCAACACAAAACGCAATTCTATCACTTTTATGAATGAACAAAAAGAGAAAAATATCGAGTCAATAAAAAATTCAAATGTTAACATTGAAAATTTAAAAGACAAAATTGAAGAAGCAAAGTTAAGAATTGATAACAAAAATGATGAAATAAAATCTTATGAACAAAACTTGGAGCAGGAAAAAGAAAATCTTGAAAAAGTTATGCAGGACATTGAAACAACAAGTTCTATGAGCAATGAAAGTGTCAAAAAACGTGCAGAATTGCGCACAACTTTAGAAAACAAGCAGGATGAAGAAAATAATATATTAAAAGAAATTTTTCCGCTTCAGGAAGATATCCGCAGATTTGAACGAGATTTAAGTGATGCAACCGAAATTATTAATGAATTTGATAAAACCCAAAATGAAAAACTTGCCGAAAAAGATAAAATTGATGTCAAAATAGAGGAATTGCAAAAAGAGTTAAAAGATTATGAATTAACTCAAAAAAGTTTACTTTCTAATCTCGACAACATTAAAGGTAAATTAAATGAAGCACAACGCAATATCGTATTAGGTGCGCAAAATGTTGCAAAATTAGAAGCAAAACAACAAACAATGGCAGAAATGAATGTTAACCGCCCAGTTGATTTTATAATGAATTCCAAAATTGACGGAGTACATGCACCTTTGGCACAACTCGGGAATGTTGATAAAGAATACGAAACCGCTTTAGAAATAGCTATGGGCGGAAGAATGGCAAACATCGTAGTTGAAGACGAGGATGTCGCAGGAGTTTGCATTGATATTTTAAAATCATCAAGAGCGGGTCGTGCAACCTTCTTGCCTTTAAATAAGATAAAACGTGCACCCGATAATTTAAATCCCCCGAATATTAACGGAGTAGTGGATTATGCGATAAATCTTATTGATTTTGATGATGATTATTATGATGCTTTTTATCACGCACTCGGAGATACGTTAATTGTTGAGGACAGAATGACTGCCCAAAAATTAATCGGTAAATACAGAATGGTTGTTCTTGACGGTTCTTTATATGAAAAATCAGCATCAATTACGGGTGGCAGTGTTCCGCAAAATCGAATGAAGTTTTCAAGCAGTGAAGATAAAGAACTTGAAAATTGCAAGGCAAAATTAAATGAATTTCAGGATGAAGCCGACAAATTAATGAGAAAAAAAGATGATATTGAAAATAAAATCAATATGATTAGGGGCGATTATTCACTTGCGACAACGGAATTAAATAAACAAATAGCTCTGCGAGATAATTTGGTTTTAACATTGGACAATGCACAAAAAACTTTGGAAACCAAAAAACTTATCATTGAAGAAGTTACACCAAAACTTGATGAAAGCAAAGGCAAACTAGAAAATCTGGAAAAACAACAAACCGAAATACAAAATCAAATTCAAAAATTGCAAAATGATATTTCAGAAATTGAAAAGGCAATTCCTGAGGATGAATTGGCAAAATTAAACGACATGAGTGAAGCAATTAATACTGAAATTTCCCGCTACCGTACATCTATCTTAAATGCACAAGGCGAAATTAAAAATATCAATAACGAAATTGGTTTTAATGAGCAAGCTATAGAACTTCAAAAAAATCAAATTGAAAAACTTGAAAAAGACAACATTGACCACGAGAAAAATATTAAATTAACAAATGAACAAATTGCACAAATCGAAGTTCAGGTAAATGAACTTCAGGAAAAAGTAAAAGAAATTGATGAAAAATTGTCTGAATTACAAGCGCAACGTGATATTGTTCAAAATGAAGTTCTTGAATATCAAAATCAAAAAACAAATTTGACAATAAATTTAGAAAGAATCGTAGAAAGCATTGAAGCCCTAAAAGGCAGAAGAAAAGAACTGGAACCTGAACTTGAACAAATTAGAAACGAACTTACAGAGGCAGGTTATCAGGTAGCATCACTTCAGCCTGTTGAAATTTCTACGGAAGAACTTGAAAAAGCAATGGCAAGAATTGAGAAAAAGATGCAGGAAATGGGTGACGTCAACATGGTCGCAATCAAAGAATATGATGAATACTCCCAAAGAAAAGAAGAATTAAAAACAAAACTTGATACATTGAGTACCGAAAAACAGGAAATACAACTTCGCATGCAAGGATATGAAGATATGAAAAAAACTACATTCTTAGAAGCATATACGAAGATTAATGAAAATTTCCAAAAAATTTGCACACAACTATTTGACGGCACAGGCTCATTGGTATTAGAAATTCCTGATGATCCGTTAGCAGGTGGGTTGTCAATAACGGCACAATTTAGAGATAAGGATGAAGCTAAAAAACTTACAGGTCTGAGTGGTGGTGAAAAATCATTAACAGCACTTGCATTTGTATTTGCAATTCAAAGATATTTGCCTGCTCCGTTCTACGCTTTAGACGAAGCAGATGCATCGCTTGACGGAATAAATGCGGCAAAACTTTCCAAAATGATAAAGGAACAGTCAGAAAATACACAATTTATAGTAGTAAGTCACCACAAATCTATGATAGAATCAGCAAGTAGAACTATTGGTATTACTCAAGGAAAAGGTATTACAAAAGTAACGGGAATAAAATTAAGTGATTAACAGTACGGATACAGAATCAACAAGAATAATAGGAAGTTTGGCAATTCAGCCAGATATGGATATTGAAAAAGAGGCAGATAATGATTTTATAAATGCTACTCTTGCTCAAATGCAGTCAGATACTGACGGAATTGATATCCTTCTTGAAATGGTCAAGAAAAATAAACTTGACCCTTGGAATATTGATGTTGTTGAACTTGCCGACCAATACTTTGCGAAAACCGTAGAATTACACATAAATAATCTGCACGTAACAAGCAGAGTCATTCTTTTTGCCTGCATATTATTAAGACTGAAATCTGATATTTTGGAAGGCTTAGACCCGTTTGCGAATATTCAGGAAGAAGATAATTTTGAAGCTGACTATGATAATCCCGACTTTGAAGATAATGTTGTTCCATTTAATGCCCCTTCTTTAAAAGAGGTAATTCAAAGAAGAACAAGTGTCCGATTAAACCGTACAAGAAACGTTACATTGAAAGACCTGATTAAACACTTGGAATTTTATGAAAAATTAGATAAACAACGTACGGTAAAAAATGCATACGAAAGAGCAAAACGCCGTAATTCGTACGAGGATTTTACTCCTGAAGATATAGTTGAAATGGCTCACTCTAACGAGTTAGAGAGAAATGTTGACACAATAAGAACCGTTTTAACAAAAATTTTCACTACGACAGAAAAAATCGAAATGCAAGAATTAAGTTCAACAGGACTTGATAAAATTTCAATTTATCTTGCACTTTTATTTTTAACTGCCGATGACAGAATTGACCTTCAACAAGAAGAATTTTATTCCGATGTTTATGTTGTTCCGTCTAAAAATCTCATGCCCGAAGAACAAGGAGTAATCTGATGAGTCTTAAATCAAGAGTTGAAACTGTTTTGTTCGTAACGGCAAAAGCTATGACTTCACAAGAAATAGCTGAAGTTTTGGAAGAAGAAGTTGATGCGGTCGAAGAAGCACTTCTTGACTTGATTATGGACTATTCATCACGAGAGGGTGCTTTGGAAATTGATGATGAAGACGGTTACATTTTGCAAGTCAAGGAAGATTATATTGATATCGTGGAAAAACTCGTACCGGTCGAATTAACACAAGCAGTTATGAAAACGTTATCTGTTATTGCATTAAAACAACCTGTTCGTCAGTCTTACGTCAAAGAGCTGCGTGGCGCAAATGCGTACGAACACATCCAGGAGCTTTTACAAAAAGGGTTAATTTCAAGAAAACGTGATAAAAATGGTCGTTCGTTTAATTTAAGAACAACGCAAAAATTCAAAGAATATTTTAAATTAAAAGGTGACACCGAGCTTTTATCTAAATTAATCGACAAAGAAGGCGTGCCGGAAGATTAATTTTATATAAAATTCTTGAAAATATCAGCAAATTACACTATTAATTTTGCCTGATATTTTGTTCATGCTAAAATTATTTATGTAACATATATAAAAAGTGAGGTTCATGAAGTGGAACAAGAAACTTTAAATAAGGCGGAAAGCGTAAGAGAAGGACGTATTCAAAAGTTAACCGAATTGGTTGAAATGGGAATTAACCCGTATCCTTATAATTTTGACAAAACTGCATCAGCTCAAAATCTGCAAGATAAATATGCAGATATTGAAGCAGGTACCGAAACAGAAGACACATACTCGGTTGCAGGAAGAATTATGAGTATGAGAAATTCGGGCATGTTTATCGATTTAATGGATGCAAGCGGAAAAATTCAAATTTTCTCTCATAAAGAAAATTTACCGGAAGAAAAAATGAAATTGGTAAAACTTCTTGATGTAGGTGATATGATAGGCGTTACAGGTACGATAAGACGTACCCCCAGAGGCGAGTTAACAATAAAAACAAGAGATATTAAAATTTTGGCAAAATCACTCCAGCAGTTGCCGGAAAAATTCCATGGTTTAACCGACAAGGAAACTCGTTATCGCCAAAGATATCTCGATATGATTATGAACAAAGAAGTTCGTGACACATTCATTAAGCGTTCAAAAATCATTCAAGAAATAAGAAATTATTTAACAAATCTTGATTTTGTGGAAGTAGAAACTCCTATGCTTCAAACTATTGCCGGAGGAGCAAACGCAAGACCGTTTATAACTCACCACAATGCTCTTGATATGGATATGTATTTGAGAATTGCACCTGAACTCTATTTAAAAAGATTAATCGTAGGCGGTGCAAGTGAAAGAGTTTTTGAAATCAACAGATGTTTCAGAAATGAAGGCATCGACCTTAAGCACAACCCTGAATTTACAATGATAGAACTTTATCAGGCATACGCAGATTACAATGACATGATGATATTGTTGGAAAATATGGTAAGTACTGTTGCACAAAAAGTTTTAGGAACAATGAAAATAAATTATCAGGGGAATGAAATAGATTTAACGCCCCCTTGGGACAGAAAAACTATGATAGGTGCGATTAAAGAATATACCGGTGTTGATTTTGCAAATACGCTAACTGTTGAAGAAGCTAAAAAAGAAGCTCAGAAAATTGGTATTGATGCAGATGATTGCGAAAACTGGGGTAAAGTTCTTGACCGAATTTTTGAAGAAAAAGTTGAACCTGCCTTAATTAATCCGGTTCATATCATTGATTACCCGAAAGACATTTCTCCTCTTGCAAAACCGCACAGAGATAATCCGAGATTAACAGAAAGATTTGAAACACGTGTTAACGGTTGGGAAATAGCAAATGCATTTTCAGAACTTTCAGACCCGATTGACCAACGCCACAGATTTGAGTTACAAATGCAGGCTAAGGCTAAAGGTGATGAAGAGGCACAAGAAATTGATGAAGATTATATTAATGCTCTTGAATACGGAATGCCTCCCACCGGCGGTTTGGGGTTAGGTATAGACAGACTGATTATGTTATTAACAGATAGCCCGTCTATTAGAGATGTAATAGCATTCCCTACAATGAGAAATATTAAAAAATAAATTTGAAATTTATCAATATAAAAGAGAAGGTTTTACGACCTTCTCTTTTGTTAATATATATTATATTATTGACTATCCGATATTGATTTGAGAAAATTGGTATTGAAAAGATTAAAGCGGAGGATAGAATGAAAGGAATAGTATTAGCAGGGGGGGCAGGCACAAGACTTTATCCTGCATCAATCCCAATATCTAAAATACTTTTGCCGATTTACGATAAACCAATGGTTTACTATCCTATTTCAACTTTAATGTTGGCAGGAATAAGAGAAATTATGATAATTTCTAACCCTGCAGATATCAATAATTTTAAAAAACTCCTCGGCAATGGCTCTCAGCTTGGCATGAAATTTGAATACGCAATACAAGAAGAGCCAAAAGGTATCGCTGAAGCATTTTTGATAGCTGAAGACTTTATTGGTGATGATTCCGTTGCTTTAATATTGGGAGATAATATTTTTCACGGACACGGATTTGGTACACAAATGAAACGAGTTGTTGCACATAATTACGGAGCAACAGTCTTTGCTTACCACGTGAGAAATCCTAAACAGTTCGGAGTCGTTGAATTTGACAGACATCAAAAAGTTATTTCTCTTGAAGAAAAACCAAGCAGCCCAAAGTCTGATTACGCAGTTGTGGGTCTTTATTTTTACGATAATGATGTCGTATCTTATGCAAAAACTTTAAAACCCTCAAAACGAGGCGAACTTGAAATTACTGATTTGAATAATATTTATTTAATGAAAGATAAATTATCGGTGGAAATTTTAGGAAGAGGTTTCACTTGGCTTGATACAGGTACGTTTGACTCATTGCTTCAGGCTGCTAACTTTGTTCAAACAGCAGAAATGACAAAGGGGGAAAAAATTGCCTGCATAGAAGAAGTTGCTATAAACGAAAAATATATCACGAAAGAAGAACTATTGAAAAAAATTAGTCCTAACATTAAAAATGAATATTTTGAATACATTAGCCTTTTATAAATTCAATTTTTTGTAAACTTTTGTAAAATATTTTTTTTGTTTTCTAAAGTTTTACCCAAAATATTCCGATATATATATCAAATGAAGAATGATATGAAAGGAATTTTAGCATGGAAATCTTTAAAGTAGGAGACGAAGTTTCAATTTCAGGTTACAAAGCAATCACGTTAAGCGATGATATGCAACAAAATGTTTCTAAGTTTGCCGAAGTAAACGGGGTCGAACTCTCAGAAGCAGAAAAAATACTCAGCGCAGTTCCGGGGATAAAGGAATTTGCGGCATCAATCTATACTGACGATATTGAAGATGATATCGTTATTACAGATGAAGATTTTAAATTGGAAGATAACTCTTTCGATGTTGCCAAAGTGCAAGCCACCGAAAAAGTTTCGGCAACAGCTGCACCTCAAAAAACAGGAGCTATTGAATTGGCTGATGATGTAGTTGTAGCTACACCAAGTTCTGATAACCCTGCAGATTTAAAAGATTTACTCGGTATTTTTGGTTTTTCTGCCGCTACAGAAATTCCTGAAAGTGATTTGATAAAACAAGGTAACAAAATTACCGGTTTTAAGTTAGACGGAAAGTCATATACCGTTAAAGTAGATGCAAAAGGTATTATTACAGAAACTTGCATAACAGATGCAGACGGAAATGTTACCAAAGGCACTTATCCTAAAGATGAACGTGCATTACTCGTAATGGAACTTGAACAAGCCGAAGAAGACATGTTCAGCGTCATTCTTCCCATGATTAGAGAAGCATCATTCGGATTAACTGCTGAAGATGAAGAAATAATAAAGCAAGCAATTATTGGTTGTATTGAAGATTACAGAAACGGAACAAGTATCGACAATATGGCAGAATACTTAAAACTCCATATTGCACAAAAAGGATATGACGTATCTGTAATGAATAAAGAATTTAAGCAAAAGACATCAAGATTATTCCAAATCAGAGAAATTTGCGAAAAAATTTGTACAACAGTTGATAAAATCGTTGCTTTTGATAAAGAAGAAGCCAAATATGATACCAAATCAACAAGTATCGGCGGAATGAATTTCAAAATTAAATACTTAAAAGGTAAAGGCTCTTGTGAAATTACCGAAGGAAAAGACGGTTCTATCAATATTAACGGTAAAAATTGCACAATAGATGTATTGGGTTACGGTGAAAATGGCAAGAATGTTGTTATTAATGGTGAAAATGTAAAATTCAATTCTAATGCCGTTACAACCGATACTATTACAAATAACGCTAAAAACTCAACAATTAACGGAAGTTTCGGCAACGATAATATTCAAAACAATCCTAATGCCGACAACTGCGTGATTAATGCAGGTGATGCTGATGATATTATTGTTAACTACGGTAAAAATGCACGCTTGAACGGTGAAGGCGGAAATGATACCATCGTTAACTATGGTGACGATGCTACTATTGACGGCGGAGATGGCGATGATTCCATTAACTATGCAGAAGGTACCGTTAAAGAAATTATTCCTTCAGAAGGTGACGATACCGAACACATAATTAAAATGAAAGGCTTCCCGAGTGATGACCCTGATTATAAGTTGTTCAGAGAATTTACGGTTGACGGAGTAACCTTCCGTGCATACTCTAATGAAGACAACTTTGATACAGTCAAAACTTCATTCTACAAAAACTTAGTGACTATCAATGCTTCTAATATGAAAATTGTTGTCATTAAAGCGAATGATAACTCAGCTGTAAAAATGGAAGGTTCAGATATTAAGTTTTACTCAAATGTAACCTTGAAATCCGTATTTAACTATGCCGACAATTCAAAAATTAACGGCAGCACCGGTGATGATTACTTATATAATTACTCTCAAAACTCTGAATTACAAGGTGGAGATGGTGATGATGCCTTAATCAACGCAGGTGATAAAGCGAGAATTGACGGTGGTTCCGGTGCAGACAGAATATATAACAGGGATTCAGGTACAAATTCAACAATTGTAAATGATTCCAAAGATAAAATATATAACGGAGATCCTAAAACATCTCAAGTAATTTCAAAAGGAAGCAAATCGGATAAAGACTACAATATGGAAGTTACAATGGCATACATTACTTCCGCATTGAGAGGCAATCCTGACCCGTCTGCTCCTGATGCAAGTTCAACTGTCATCTCAGACGCTAAAAAACTTGTTTCCAAATTAATAGAAACCGACAAAGACGGCAAAAAAGAATTTACTGCTCTTGCAAGACAGTTGATACAAGCTGCAAGAGAATTGAATAAGAATATTACTGATAGCGTACAATTACTTGAAATAGGCTTGGGAACAATTGATACCGATAAAAACGGCAGTATTACCGAAGCTGAATTGAAAGCATACGAAGAAGCTAACGATGAAAAATTAAAAGAACAACAAGTAAAAGCAGAAGTAACTAAATTAGGTGATGAAATAAAAGATAAGGTAGGTTTATCAACAACGCAAATTGAATCATTTATAAATTCTTGCGGTTCAACTGCTGATGCATTGAATAAGTTAAAACAAATAAAAGTTCTTATTGAAGTAGGACAAGCAAAAGATACTTGGGGCAACTTCATGTCCAATGTAAAAGAAATGATGACATCATCAATTACGGATTTTAATAATGAAATTTTAGCTGATGCACAAATTCTCGCAGATGCGGAAAATGCACCTGAAGGTAAAGATGCTTATATTAAAAGCAAAATGATTACAGATGGTTCAGAAATGTCACTTACGGAATTGGCATCAAAGACTAAAACAGGTGAGGTAGCAGAAAAAGACGGAAAATTATACGTCAACGATTCGGGTAAAATGGTAGAGTTAAAAATGAGTGCGGAAACTTATCTTGAGTTATTCCCACCGGTAGAAAGGTTCTTCGTTCAACAAAACGGCCTTGAAGATTGTTTCTTTGCCGCAACAACACTTATTGATTCAATGGAGAATCCGGCAGCCAGAGCAAAACTTCTTCAAATGTTCAAAGAAGACTCTAATGGAGATATGACGGTAACATTCCCCGGAGTATCAAGTTATCCCGTAACATTTAAAGGCGGTGAACTCAAGGCAATAGATGGCAAGTACAAGAACGGAAGCAGTACCGAAAATGTCGGCACTAACCACGCAACCGATACTTGCAAAGGACTTGCAATGCTTGAACAGGCATACGCACTCGCAAAATTTGCTCAAGTCAGCAATAGCGGATTATCGGCAAAAGACATCAAAGAAGATTACAGTGAGGCTTTGTCAAAAGCAATCTCAGCATCAGGTAAGGTAACAAATGCCAGTGATGTCGATATGGATATGGCTATTCAATATTGGGTAAACGGCGGATATGGTCACGAGGTTCTTGATGATTTATACGGTAAGAAAAGCAGCGACCAAACCATTGGTATTCAGGGTAAGACAGATTACAGCGTAATGTCAACGCTATACAGTCAACTTCAAACAAACAACATGGTAATGACAACCGTTATCTATGATACGCCTAAAGTATCCCAAGAGGACAAGGATAAATACGGTTTATCAAATTCTCACCAATACGCAATAGAAAGTATTAATCCTAAAGACAAAACCGTGACTATAAAAAATCCTTACGACTCATATAAAACTGTAGATGTACCATTTGATGTATTTTTCAAATATTTTAACAGAATAAATACCAAAATGCTTGACTAATATGTTATAATAGTTAAAGAAGGAAAAATTTTATGAGCGATTTACAAAAAGAATTTGAAGAAATTGAATTGAATATAAAAAACGGACTTGAAAAACAACAGGATGTTACTCCGTTCCTGCGCGAGAAAGTAAGACTTCTTAACATTGGTTATGAAAATCTTTCTAAAGCTATGCAGGAATCAAATCCTAAAGTTATTGCACCATTATTCGCAAAGAAACTTGCATTCCTAAACAATATCAAAACTATTCAACTTCAGGTAAATGACGATACCTCAACAACTGAAGCGGAAATTGCAAAAGTTCATGGCGATATGCGTGAAAGAGGCTTAGGTTGGCTTTTGGATAACATGCCTGCAAAAAAAGAGTCCTAATATTTACAATTTTACCTGTTATTGAACTAATTATTTTTTGGCAAACTTCTACTTTAAGTTTTGTATCAAATTCATTTAAGCATGGCAAAAAAAAGTTTGTTTTGGTTTAAAATGAATGTAGATGGTAGTAGGCTGAAAAATGAACGTCATTTTTGATAAAAGCATTAATAATTACCCGTTAAAATCCCAAAGGGATAATAGCAGGGCAAATTATATGTATTCTCAAAAACGGCAGCCTGCATTTGGTAGTCTTGAAACTATGGCGGAATCTTTTGCAAACAGACTCATTGCAAGTAAAACCGTCAAAAAAGAACTTACATCAAAACATTTCAACAAATTTTTAAAATCCGCAATTGAAAACCCGGGAATGTTTGAGGCACTTATTGCACTGTTAATAACATGTACGGCAAGACCTCTTACAATATTATTCACGCCGGGAGCAAAAATGGAAGATAAACAATATGCTTCTGCACAATCTATCGCAAGCGGTATTACCACTTTAATTTTTGCACATGCACTTTTTGAACCGATAAGAAACAGTTTAGATAATATACTTATTTCAATCAATGGTGAAAATGTCAAAAACACGTTCGTACAATTCTACAATGACCCCAAAAATAAAAAATTAATAGGTAAACTTGTTGAAAGAAAAGTTATACCTTCTCCTGAAGAATTTAAAAAAGAATTAGATGGCGGAAATATTTTTGGATATTTGAAAAAATACATAGCAAAAGGGGAAGGGCATGACAAGATTAACCAAATACTTTTAGGTGATAATACCGCAGAGCAAAAACAGTGGTCAGATTTAGCAAAGAATTATTCCGATAAATTAAAAGATATCTTTGAAAAGAACAGATTTAACGGCATTGAGAAAAAACACCATTTCTTGGTGCATGAATCGTTGGAATTTATGAACAACGGTGCTTATAAATTAAAAACGTCAGCAGGAGCCGATAAAACAAAATATCTTGTTAACTTCTCAAGTAAAATTATCCTCTTCCCGCTAACAGCAGGCATTATGATTTGGTCAATTCCTAAAATTATGCGTGTCTTATTCCCTAATCATAAAAAATCAAAAGCTAAAGGCAAAAATCAGAATACAAAGAGCATGTCTTTAGCAGATACAAAACAAAACATGCAATCTGCATCTAAAAATACTGTATCTGCTAATGTAGCTCAAAGTACAACATATGAACAATTTAAAAAGAAACCTGCTATACCTCAAAAGCAGGTTTCTTTTTCAGGTTTAGGAAAATCTCTTCAAGATATTTATGACAAATGTTACAGTAAACCTGTATCAGCTGCATTTGAAAAACTTTTCAGAAAAATAACATTATCTGATGCTTATTCAAAGAAAATAAATACTTTACTTGAAGATGCGACAAGCAAACAATATCAATGGGTTGTCCCAACACGTGATAAAACAGGTAAAATCCTTAAAAAAGCAGATGCAAATGCATATATCAGCAATTTGCCAAACATTGCAGCTATTTTTGGAAGTTGCTTATACATTATAAATACAATACGCAACAAAGAAATAGAACCTGAAAGAAAACCTGCATTATGTACTAACATGGCAGTTGTTGCTGTATTTTCTTTGTTTGCAAGTAAATATATAGAACGCATCTCTACACCTATTTTTGATACACTCAAGAAGTTCCATTCAGGTTTAATAGGTAACAAGTTAAACTATGACCACGATGAGGCTTGGAAATGTGCAAGCAAAATGCTTACAACAACATTCGCATTCAGATATCTCGGTCCTGTGCTTGCTACCCCCGCCGCAGATAAAATTGTAAAACTTTTCAATAAAAATCAGGAAACTAATAAATAGTTTAAATTTTTTCAAGTAAAACAACCGCTTCCGTTGCAATAGCCAAACCTTTACCGATATCTCCAAGTTTTTCCGTAGTGGTTGCCTTTACTGACACATTTTCTACGTCAATATTTAATTCATTAGCCAAAGATAACTTTATGTCTTTTACATACGGTAATAACTTTGGTTTCTGTGCAAGAATAGTACTGTCAAGGTTTACAATATGATATCCCTTTTTTTCAATTAAATTTTTTACGTGATGAAGAAGTTTTATACTTGAAATATCTTTATATTTGTTATCATCAGGGGGAAAATGCAACCCTATATCCCCAAGGCTCAATGCTCCCAGCATAGCATCCATAATTGCATGAGTTAATACGTCAGCATCAGAATGTCCCAACAATCCTAATGCATAAGGTATCTTTACCCCACCCAAAATCAAATCTCTGTTTTCCACAAGTCTGTGTAGGTCAAAACCATGTCCAATACGTAAATTTGTCATAATTAATACTTCATTTTCCAACCATCTTTTACTAATCTTGCTGCACAACCTCTTGAATCTGCTTCTGAATCAGTTGAAAGATAGCATTTATTAGCGAACTTCAAATCACCTTCACCTCCAAAAGGATATACACCAAGAACACTTTTATCAGTAACCCACATGCCAAAAACATCACGTCCCCAAGTGTTTGGACGTTGCAAGCCATTTACATCAACAATAATAAAACCGCATAGGCTAAGCATTTGGCAATTATTGTTAATGCAGTCTTCTGTTACATAAGCCTTTAGATACTGATTTATTATTTTTTCCTGCTCCGGAGTTTTAGTGTTATTCAAACATTCTAAACCAAAACTCAAAAGTGCGTACGAAACACCTCTGTTTGTAATGAAAGTATAGAATCCGGTCTTAAAATCGGAATTATTGACAAATGTTACACTATCCTTCATTGTATCAATGAGTTTTTCATTTTTTCCTTGAGATAAGCCGACTCTGATTTCATGAGAAAAGCAACTATCATCAGATACTCCGCAATTTTTTGCAACTGCCATAGCCTCAACCATTTTATCACCAAATTCTTTTGTGGAAACAGCTTGACCTCCATCAAATATTCTGGTGCAAGTTAAACTTTTTGCACAATCTTCCGATAATGCCATTTTTGCTAATGTATTATAAGTTTCTGCGAATGTACGCTTATATGTAATTGTCCACTTATCCTTATTAAATTCATTTATTAGATACGGCATTGTCAATGCAGCCACAATACCTATAAGGGCAAGCGTTAAGAGAATTTCTGCTATTGTAAATCCTTTTTTGCTCATTACTTCAGCTCGCAAAATACTTATCAAAATAATTATAACAGTTTATTCACAAAAATACCACAGTTAGGCTAAATTCCGATTAATTGTAATATAATTAAATTATGTATAATATTTTAAAATTAAATCTTGCAAGAAACGCCCTCAGGTACATAATCAAAACCTATACAATACGGGAAATGTATATTCCGTTTTATATATGTGACGTAATAAGACAAAGTTTACTTAAAGAGAAATGCAAACCAATTTTTTATCATATAAATGATGTTTTCTTTCCTGAAAATGATTTTCAAGAAAATTCTTTTGTTCTTTACCCTGATTATTTTGGTATTTGTAATAAAAATATTGAAATATTATCGAGTAGATATAAAAACTTAATTATTGATAATGCTCATTCGTTTTATTCAAAGCCAAAAGGATTTGCATGTTTCAATTCCGCAAGGAAATTTATGCCGGTTCCAAATGGAAGTTACCTATGGATAAGAAAAACAATTGATATGAAAATTGATGTCGAAGAAAAACCGTATTTTATGCCACAAAATACTTCCGATACAGAAAAAAATGAAATATTATTTCAAAATGAAGATATAAAATTTTTACATCCGAGAACTGTTCATGACATAGAAACATTTAACAATAATGAAATACGGCTCAAAAAATTTTTAAAATTGCACGAAAAATATTCAGGCATAAATATGCTGAAAATAAATCCTTATGAAGTTCAAAGTCCTTTCTGCTATCCCTTGTTATGTAAAAATGCTTGTATCGCAGACAACATTGTTAAAAAATTGATAAGCCGAGATATAACTATCTATCGATATTGGAATAAAATACCTAAAAATTTCGGAGAATATAAATTTTACGAAAGACTTGTTCCTATACCAATTAATACTTAGAATAAAAATATACTATATCATTTTCATAAACTGCAAAACCAAAACTCTTTGTATGTTGCGGATTATCTTGTATCAAATAAAACTTATATGGCTTTAACTCAACTGCATTACTCAAATAAACAAGGTCAATTGTCCTGTATGTAACAATTCTGTCATTTGTAACCTCATCAACAAACTTGTATTTAGAAAGTTCATTCCTGATATAATTTTCATTAGCATGCAATACCAAAACTACACTTTCAGAACCTGCATCATCTTTTGTGTGCAAGTGTATCGACATAGTTTCACGCATATCATCAGGAATATCTGACGGAAAATGAGCAACACACTCGCGACAGCTTATTTTTTTAAGCCCAATTTCATAAGCAAAATCTCTCAATAGGGCTTCATTCTTGGAAACAAAAAATATTAAAGAATAATAAGCAGCCACAAGAACTGCAACAATTATA
Organism: Candidatus Gastranaerophilales bacterium; assembly: GCA_045598245.1. GTDB lineage: Bacteria > Cyanobacteriota > Vampirovibrionia > Gastranaerophilales > JAILCC01 > JAILCC01. The sequence goes on along the minus strand of JAZLLQ010000035.1, from coordinate 27,261 downwards.
ACTAATACTATCAGAATTTTCTTCAATATATTCATAACAAAATTATTTTATTATAAAAATTAATTTTTGTCACATAAGAAAAAGGGTTGCAATCATTAGTGTAGAGTTGAGTTGTGTTACAAAATGTTAAGATTTATTTAAAAAAAAAAGAAAATTAAGCAAATTTTAATTTGTTTTGTTTTTTATATAAGTGGATGGAAAGCTCTCTCTTCTTATTAATTTAACCAAACGGATCTAAAACAACAAATTAGGTCCTTTTTTTTGGGCTTTTTAACATTTTAAATCGGTAAATATACGGGATTTGCAATTCTGATATCAATAAGAGCATTTTTTTCTATTGTAACATCGTTATTCGGACATAAGTCTTTTGGTGTTTGATTTGTCAAATAAAGCCTGTGCGCAGTTGTCGTAGTATAAGACCTTGTTGATGTAGTCGGAGTATATTTTGTTGAAGAAGTAGTTGTGTCTTTTGACGATGAAGTAGTGCTTGAACCACTTTTGGCAGCAATAAGAACACCTGCTGCCACAACACCAACCGCAAGTAACCCTAATGCAACCATAGCCCCCGTAGACATCCCCCCGCCGGTATTGTTGTTATTACTGCTTGATATCGATGAATAAGAATTATTTACTTGGTATTCGGATTGTGTTCTCAAGGTATTACTTATAATACGATTTTCTGTCGTAATATTTATAACTTGTCCGTCAGGTTTAACAATTTTGTTAAAATGGATATCAAAATAATTTCTGTTATAGTCCGTGTATATATTAGGGTTAATAGTTCCTATTACTTGACTTCCTTTGGGAATAGCGACTTTACCGTTAACAAATATATCTTCAGCAAGCCAAGTTGTATACGTTTGATTTCTTGTTGCCGAACAAATAGCAACTAAATTAGTCGGTATAACTTTTATGGAATAACCTGCCGGAATATAATTTGGTGAATTAAGAGAATTATATTGATTATTCATCGGAATATTATTGTATGATGAAGTGTAATTTGCCTGATTGTTATAGCCGTAATTTACGATATTATTAGGTTGGTATTGATTGTTGTATCCGTAATTAATCTGAGGAATAACGTATTGATTATTATAAGGCACATTATTTGTTTGCTGATAATTTGCATATCCGTTTTGATAATTACTATTAGTTTTTTGGGCATTAAAACTACCTAAGGTACCGTTTTTTATAGCTTTTAATTTCCCGCCAAATTGATTTTGTTTACTTAAAACATCATTTTTATAAACATTTATAAAATTATTGCCCGTAATTTCACTTGCAGTATATCCTATTTTTTTTAACCAGTCCAGCATTTCCGTATTTTTCTGGTCATTTACGTTAGAAAGATAGTAATAATAATAGTAGTAATCATTTATTGGGGATAAATAAGCAACGTAATATCTGTCCTGGTTATCAAATAAATATGTGTAATTCACTCCGTCTGTTTCTATATTGTTATTGTATATATTCAAAAGTCCTGATTTTACCATCTCAACATTTCTGCCGCTTATACTGTACATTTTTTGAACAGTAACAGCCAAAACATCATTTGCAAAAAGCAAAACCAACAAAAACGATACTAAAATTTTTTTAAAATACCTGTTCATAAGCAAACCAACCGATTTTACAAAAATATATTAGCATATTTTCTGATTCTTGTATATTTTTGTCCGGCTCCATCAGACACTTATATAATACTAATTATACGATAAACCGAAACACCTACTTGTTATAAAATTTTGTTTGTGATAATTTTAATTACACATGAATTGAAATACCAAGGAGGCATCATGAAAGTTATATTAAGAAAAGACGTACAATCATTAGGCGAAGCCGGCGATATAGTTGAAGTTAAAGACGGTTATGCAAGAAATTACCTTCTGCCAAACAGCATGGTTGAAGTTGCTACAAAGGGCGCTCTTGAAAACAGAGAACGTAATATAGAAAGAATCAGAGCTAAAGCTGAAAAATTACATCAGGAAGCATTGGAAAAATCAGAAAAACTTGCTGCACTTGAACTTATTTCTATTGAAGCAAAAGCCGGTGAAAGCGGAAAATTATTCGGTGCTGTTACAACTAAAAAATTAGCTGATATGTTAGCTGAAAAAGTTGATTTCGTTGTTGACAGAAAAAATATTTCTCTAAACAAACCCATCAACCAAGTTGGCAAATATGAAATGCTTATCAAACTTTCTTCAAAAGTTTCTACAAAATTAGCTGTTGAAGTCAAGGCTTCTGAAGTTATTAAAGAATCTATCATTGAAGAAGAAACAGAAGAAGTTGTAGCTGAATAATGTAAACAAAAAAATCAAAAAAGCACCTTTTGAATAAGGTGCTTTTTTATTGCAATTTTTAAGTATTGCGTAATGTAAACATTATTTTGGAATATCTATCCTGTTTATTTTTTAAATAATATAATATCTTTAGGTTAGATTGATAAGGTTATATAGGCATGGCTAATACACAAACTATGTTGAAATTAGGCGAAGAGTATAAATTATCGGTTAGAAAAGCTCTCAGACTTTTAGGTAAAAAGAATTTATCTCTTATTATTCATGGTGCAAGTTTCCCGTCTGTTGATGAACAGGATACAGGTTTTGGTTCATTTACATCTCAGGGGGCAAAAAATCTTGTAAATTTTACAAGGGATATTTTTTCAAGTATTCAATTAGGTCCTTCAGGAAAGACCAAGGCAATTGATTCTTCTCCGTATACAGGTACTGTTTTTTCTGATAATCCTTTGTATATTGATTTATATCAACTGACACAAGAAGAGTATGCCGCAATTTTGAGCAATGAAACTTTTTGCCAAATTGTTGATAATAATCCAAATAAAGGTTTAAATAAAACAGCCTATTCTTATATATATGAAAAACAAACTTTGGCTTTACAAGAGGCATATAATACTTTCTTGAGAAAACTTGATGAAAAAAATTCAAAAGTCGTATCATTAAATAAAGAATTTGAAAAGTTTATTGATAATAATTCTGATTGGCTTGAAAAAGATGCGATATACGAGGCATTGACGGTAAAACACAACAATGACTATTGGCCACATTGGAAAGATGAATTAGACAGGAATCTTTATTCAATGGAAACTCCTGAAGGGAAAATTGCTGCTTCTCAAAGAATTGAGCAGATCAAGCAAGATTATTCTTATGAAATTGGTTTTTATAATTTCTGTCAGTTCTTAATTTCAAGGCAAAAAGAAGAAATGAAAAATTACGCCGTAAACAACGGTATCAAGATGATAGCCGACAGACAAGTAGCATTTTCAGACAGGGATTGTTGGGCTAATCAATCGCTTTTCTTAAAGGGTTGGTGCTTAGGTTGCCCTCCTGATTATTTTTCTAAAGACGGACAAGCATGGGGTTTTAATGTTATGGATCCCGATAAGCTGTTTAATCCTGACGGCTCGCTTGGTGAAGGCGGCGTCTTGATGTTTAACTTGTTCAGAAAAATGTTCAGAGAAAATCCAGGCGGTGTCAGAATAGACCACTTTGTAGGTTTGGTTGACCCATGGGTATATAAAGCAGGCAAAACACCCAAAGTTGAAGATGGTGCAGGCAGACTTTATTCATCACCTGAGCATCCTGAACTTTCCAGATATGCTATTCCTTCTGTTTCTGATTTGAATATGTCAGTTGACCCTGATAGTGAATATAGGGTAAATACACTTTCAACAACTCAAATTTCATTATATGCAAGATTAATCGAAAAAATTATTATTGCTGCTGCTAAAACGGAAGGTATAGATAAAAATGCTATTATATGTGAAGATTTAGGTACATTAACTTATCCTGTAGTAAAAGTTATGGAACAATTTGAACTTAACGGAATGAGAGTTACTCAGTTTGTTAAGCCGGAAGATCCGAAACACCCATACAGAGGCAAAAACACAAAACCTAATGAATGGATAATGCTCGGAACTCATGATAATGAGCCTATTTCAATGTGGGCAGCTGCAACGGTTAAATCTCCCGAAATCGAATTACATGCAAAAAATCTTGCAGAAGATTTGGCTTGGGATGAACATTATATCGGTTCTTATACTGATATATTAAAGAAAAATCCGTTAGAGCTTGCAAAAGCTAAATACGTTGAACTTTTTGCCGCTAATGCTCAAAATGTTCAAATTTTCTTCTCTGATTTCTTCGGAATAGAAGACGTTTATAACAAACCGGGAACATCAGGTGATCAAAATTGGTCCCTGAGATTACCGAATAATTTTGAATGGTTCTATTTTAACCAAGTGACAAAAGGAAAGGCTCTGAATTTTGCGGAAATTCTTTTATATGCATTAAAAGTCAGAGGTTTAGATAAAGATAATCAAGAGTTGATGGAAAAACTAAAAAAGTATGCAGCTCTCTGAAAGAAACTTTCGGTAAAGAAGCCGAAAAAAACAAATTCTCAAAAAAAGAAACCGGCTAAATAAGTCGGTTTCTTTTTTACTTATATTTTAATCTTGCTTTCTTCAGGTAATTATTTTAAGTTAAACTGTTTTTTATCAGCAAGTTTGGTAAAATCAATAAATTCCTCAATTGAAGAAGATTTATCATAGGCTCTATATGTTTTGTGTTTATATTTTGTTTTTGCTAAAATAAAATGGTAAAAGATTTTTTTTAGAGAGGACTTATACAATGAAAAAATCAATTAAAGATTTAGGCGACATCGCAGGTAAAAAAGCTCTTATCAGAGTAGATGTTAACGTACCTTTGGATGCAGACAAAAATGTTACCGATGATACAAGAATACAAGCAATTCTTCCTACGGTAAATTACCTTAAAGACAATGGTGCAAAAATTATTTTAATGGCACACTTAGGCAGACCAAAAGGAGAAAAGAATCCTGAATTCACACTTGCTCCTGTTGCTAAATATATGTCTAAAATTTTGGGACAGGAAGTTATGTTCATTCCTTCTGTTGAAGAAGCTCAAAGCTATGTAGACAAACTTCAAAACGGACAAGTTGCTTTACTTGAAAATATCCGTTATTACAAAGCTGAGGAAGCAAAAGATGATGATATGACTTTTGCAAATGAACTTGCAAAATTTGGTGATTTCTACGTAAATGACGCATTCGGTGCTGCTCACAGAAATCATACTTCAACAGCTAAATTGGCTAAAGTTTTAAAACCTGCGGTTTCAGGTTTATTGATGGAAAAAGAAATCAGATGCTTATCCGAAGCTCTTGATAATCCGACAAGACCTTTCACTGCTATCGTTGGCGGTGCAAAAGTTTCTTCTAAAATCGGTGTTTTAGAAAATCTACTGGACAAAGTTGACAATATGATTATCGGCGGCGGTATGGCTTATACATTCGTAAAAGCTAACGGCGGTAAAATCGGCAATTCTATTTGTGAAGATGACCAACTTGAAGTTGCAAAAGCTATTGAAAAGAAAGCACAGGAAAAAGGTGTTAAATTGGTTATGGCAACAGACGTTTTGGTTACTGACGATTTTTCCGGTAACGGAACAAACAAATTCGTAAAAATCAACGAAATTCCTGACGGATTTGAAGGTGTTGATGCAGGTGAAGACTCAAGAAAAGCATTTGCAGATGTTATTAAATCTTCAAAAACAATTCTTATGAACGGACCTGTCGGAGCTTTTGAAAATCCTAAATTTGCAGAAGGTACAAAAGCAGTTTTAGCTGCAGTTGTTGAAGCAACTAAGAATGGGGCAACTTCTGTTATCGGTGGCGGCGACTCGGTCAGTGCAGCCAAAAAATTCTTCACTGCAGAAGATTTCACTCACGTTTCAACAGGCGGTGGTGCTTCATTAGAATTTATCGAAGGAAAAGTCCTTCCCGGTGTTGCAGCTTTAGATGATAAATAATTAACTGATTTCAGTTATTAATAAAAAGAACCGATTTGCAAAATGCCATCGGTTCTTTTATTGTATGAAAATTTTTATAATTTCATTTCTATCAGTTCTCGCTTAATTGTAGCCATACAAGCATTTTGGCTGTAATACCATTCTCTTGAAGTAATACGAACAACTTTAAAACCGCATCGTTCCAGAATTTCCTGCTTATAGCTCGGGCGAACAGGTCGTTCTATGCCATTTTCCATTCCATCACATTCAATAGCCAACTTGTTTTCACCGTCAGAAACAATTAAATCCATTCTTAGTCCTGCAGTTTCAAAACCGGAAATAATTTCTAATCCTTCCTTTGAACACGCAACGGCAATTTGCTTTTCCAAATCATTATTATAATCAAAATCTTCAACCTCAAGTTCAGAGGCATTCGCATTTTGTTCATTAATATCCGCAATATAGTTCAAGAAATCTCTCAGCAAACCTTGTGGCAAACTTGTAGCCTCTCTTGAACAAAAGACAATTAATTTCTTCCTCGCACGGGTAATTGCGACATTGAATACATTTGCTTTCTGTAAAAACATTAAACTTTGTAAATGACTGTTATCCGCAATAGCAAATGAAAGCATCATAACATCACGTTCATCACCCTGAAATGTATGAGCTGTGCCGACTTCAATCTGGTGCTTTTTCACAAGTTTATCGGGAATAATCTGAGAAATTGCTTTTTTTATTTGCTCAACCTGACCTCTGAACGGTGAAATAATACCGATAGAAAGAGGATTTTTTGGTTTCTTTTCTTCGTCCTCCGAAATTAATTCCTGCAAACGTTTTATTAATTCTTCGGTTTCAGCAAGGTTCTTTGTCGTATCCAAATCGACTTTCGCATTTTTTACGGTTATTAACTCAAGAACATTTTTTAAATCGGTTTCTTTGTTCATTATCCTTAATTTGCCGCCGTAAAATTGCTCATTACTAAAATCAATAATCGGCGGTAAACTTCTGAAATGCTCATCCAATAATATAGGACAAGTTGAATAATAATTAGCCAAATCGAATACTGAGTTAGTTCTGAATCTCCACATAAGCTGGTATTTATCCGGAATATTATATTGAGTAAAAAACGACTGTTCTTTAGCTTTTTCTAAGAAAGACAAATGCGGTAACTGCTTATCATCACCAACAACAATTGTTTTCTTTGCCCTGTACATAATAGGGAAACAACTTGCAATATCACATTGAGAAGCCTCGTCAATAATTGCAACATCAAACATCCCAGGTTTTAAAGGTAAAGACTCAGAAATCGCAAAAGTCGTAACTGCCCAACAAGGAAAAGCATCAAGTAAAGGTTGGAAATCCTCTTCTTCCAAAACTCTATTTTGCAGGTTCTTTTGTCTTGTAACAAGAGCTTTTGCATGTAACATAAGACGCTGCCTTTTTTCTTGACTTCTGGTCATATCCATAAGTGCTTTACGCCTTTTGTTTTTCAAAATATCAATTGCAAGTTTCTTCTGCTTAGACTTCAAATTTCTGATTTCTTCAAACAGAGAATGAAGATTTCCAATTTTATTTATTTTATTTTCAATAGCTTTCAACTTATTATATAGGGTTTTTAGCTCAAGTTCTTCATTAATTTCATTGACTGTTTCGTGCGTGAATTTTACACCTTGAAGCATCAAACTTTTTTTCAACCGATAGTTATAAACAAAACTCAAAAGTTTATTCCATGCATTAGGATTATTTTGAACATTTTCTATTTTGGAAAGAATAGATTTTCCGACAGCAATATCCGCATCAGAAAGTTTCTTTGAAATATATTCACTCTGAATATTTTTTGTTTGAGCTTTATATTCTTCAAGAATATTAAACCATTCATGTTCGAATTTAATAATATTATCACATTTACTTTGAGTATCTCTAATTGATTTTAAAAGATTTTTCATATCATCAATATCTGCAAACACAGCACTCTCATATCCTGTATCAAAATCCTGTCCGTTAGATAGCATTTCTTGTAAATCATGATTAAGCTGACGCTGATAATTCGCTCTTCCGGCACGCATTACAAGATAAGGTGCACCAAAACCGTTCAATCTGTCCGCAACAACATCAACGGCTTTATCCATTCTTGAAGCAACAAGAACAGTTTTACCATTTGCAATAAGATGCGTAATTAAATTAACAATTGTCTGAGATTTACCTGTCCCGGGAGGACCGAAAACAGTAATTAACGTATTATCATCAACTGCTTTAAGAACATTTTGCTGAGATTCACTCAAAGACAACGGAGTTATAGGATAAAAATCCGCATCATCCTTGGTGGAAATTTTAATTTTTGCACCGGTAAATTCATCATTTATAGGTTTTAAAGAAGTTTCTCTAAACACACCTGAAGGTTTTTCCGCCATTTGTGTCAATTCATGAAGAACACCTGCTGTCAAAGAAGGTCTTTTCGTAAGAATTGCAGCACATTTGTTATTAATCGCAATATCGCTATCCTCATCAACTTTTGCAGGTTTATCCAAAAAATCAGAACAGTCATTAATATCCAATTCAGGAATAATAGACTTCAATGTAGTGAGAAAAATTTGCATTTTTTCTTTTGTTATAGGGAAATCAGGCACAACATCTATTAATCCGCAAAAAAGGTTTTCTGCCTGATCTTCATCCTTATATTCCATAAGAGCAGACAACGCACCGGTATTGAGAGATAAACTTTCTTCCGTTAATATCAATGCCAAATTCGTTCCGCTCCGCTCAATTTTACAGGGAATATATAAAAGCGGAGTCAAAAACTCAGGAGCAGATTTTTTCTTTCCAGATTTTCCTTCTAAAAAAAGAAAACCAAAAATCATATACTTATCTTTTTGACTTGTATCTGACTGAACCATTAATTCTGTGAGCATATTATCAGACCCATCAAGTTTTAACGGAGCATTAGGACTAAGTAGTACACCCGCTTCTTTATCTAAAAACACCCATTTATTATCTTTATCACTTGTTAAATTTCTAAACGTTGAACTCTTAACTTCTTCTCTAATGCAGTCATGAAGATACTGACAAAGTCTTTTAGTAAAACTTTGTTGAAATGCATTGTTAACATTGTTAATAATTTTTTTCGATGCTTCTTGCAACATAATATTCATCCCTAAAATCTCGTATGGCACAATTATACAAAATTTTCAGGATAAAATCTATAAGCTGTTTTGATGAAAAAATTAATTTTTCTTAACATTGTTGACCAAGGCATGCCTGAGATTTTATAATAGCAACATCAATAAAAATTGCAGCTTATACAACACATAATCTTGAGGAGTTTGGGGAGATAATGTCAAAAGGAATGATGTACATACCTTCATTGGAAGAATACGCAAAAATAAAGAAAATAAATGCAGTCGGCACGGTTGACTCGTTATCTTGCGATGAATGTCGATATTGCAGAGCAAGTGTAAATGCTTGTATTTTCGGTAATCAGATAAGAAATTTGGATTATTTGGACAGTTGTCCGAGAATTAATAAGTTTTTGCAGAATTAAGCATTTCATCAATAAATGTTAATGCGATGTTTGGAGTAATTTGCTCAAGACAGTCGTAATTGTTTTTGCATTTTGTTTTTAAATTACAAGGATAGCAAGGAATCTTTGTAGAAAGAGCTTTTGTGTTTTTATTCCAAACGCGCCATTTGTGATAATCCATAGGACCGTATATTACAATTGTCGGAACATCTAAAGCACCTGCAACGTGAAGCGTACCCGAATCATTACCGAATACCAAATCCATTTTGGCAATAAGAGCCGCGCTAACACCGATATCTAATTCGCCGCAAAGATTAACAGGTTCAATATTCAGCGGTTCTTTAATCATGTTTCTTATATTTTCATACACTTGCTTATCGCTCTTTGCACCCAAATGAAAAACTTGTATATTTTTTTCGTTAGAAAGTTTTTCTATAACTTTTGCAAAATACTCCGGTTTCCATTGTTTTTTTGGATTACCGCTTGTTGCGTGGACAATAATCTTTTTACAGTCAGGTTTAAAATATTTTTGCACATACTTATCAGCCTCATCTACGTCAGAGTCTTTTAGCCACAATTCCAAATAATCGTCAAATACGGGTACATTATCAGCCTTCAGAACATCTAAAAAACTTTCTATTTCATGCTTTGAACTATCATAAGGAACTCTTTTGGTCAATAAAAAACCTCGTCCTTCCGTATTAAAACCGACTCTGCTTTTTATACCGGCACAAGCACACAAGAAGGCACTTGATAAAGAGCGTTTTAATACGTATGCCTTATCATATTTTTCATTCTTCAACAGTTTTACATAATGCCAAAAAGATTTCTTTTTCTTATTACCGTGTTCGTAGCGGTGTTTTCTTGTCGTATCAAAATAAATCAAATTGTCAATATAAGGACAAGTTTCAAGCAGCTCACCTGATACAGGAGCAACAAGCATATCAATTTTTGCATACGGATAGCATCTTCTGAGGTTTCTCAAAAAAGGAACCGTTAAAAGAGTATCACCTATAAATCTGTATCTTACAACTAATATTCGCACCTTGGATATCCGAAAACTTTCCGATGAATTGATTATAGCATAAATGAATTATATCTTGCAGGTTGTGCAGTTAAATCATTAAAAAATACCAGAAATTTCTCTTCAAATTGACTTTCGGAAACTCTGTGCCAATAATCTTTTATCAAAACCTGAGTAACATTGGTTAATTTAAAATCAGTATTGTTCAATATATCTTCAAGTGCTTTTGAGGTTTCACGATATCTTTTCAAAAGCACGGTAAGCGTTTTGAATTTTTTATTTTTTGAAAGAGAATGTTTGATGTACGAAATCATTTCGGCATAACATTGTTCATAAGGTTTAGATGTGATTATATCGGCTACAAAATTTTCACCATCAGTAGTATATACTCTAAAATATCCTTCAGGAGAAGAGTTAACAACAAAAACCTTGAAAAAATCATTTTTGGTATGTTTTAAAAACTTACGTTTAAATGTTTTTAACTTTGAAATCAGAGCAGGGCGAAAGTGCGGAGCTATATTCAAAGTATTAATTTCTAAAAGTTCAAGAATATCACTATCTTTCAAATCCCTGAAATTTTTTTCATTAAATGAATTTTCTTCTGTTTTTAAATCCTCAGTTTGATAAAATTCAACCTTAGCGCAACTTCTAAAACCACATTCGTTTTTAAAAAGAGAAATAATCTGCGGTGCATTTTCATCAACATAAACCATAAAACTCGTAGCACCATTACCGCCAAATTTATTAACAACATAATCTATAAGCGGTTTTGCTACAAATTCACTTCCCTCTCTTATTTTTAAAGAAGAAATCTGAAAACGCGTATTGGAAAAATTATCCGGTACTAAAGATAATTGTGATAAAATTTTATTATTCTCTAGCGCGTTAAAAGTTTCTCTCAAAAACTTTTTTGAAGGCGGTAAAATATGGTTAAATGCACGTACCGCAATGTTACCCGAAAATCTTTGAATTTGCTCCGGGTTAATGAACATGAATTTTACAAAATCCTGTTCTTTTATATGGTCAAAAAGAGTTCTTTTTATCTTCAGCATATGTTTATTATAGGCATTTTTCGGCTAAAAATCCAGTCTTTATTTTGCTTTACAACCAAAATATCCAAATTGCATAATTGCAAGTCAATATATCCGAATTTATAAAAATTTTAACTGATTACTTGCTTAACAATATAGCATTAGGCTTTACAATTTCATCAAGTGTTTTCAGAATTCCGGTGGTAAAAGTTGTTTCATACATACCGTTAGGACAAACTTCAGCATCAGACGTTCCTGATATATCCCTATAATAATCCAATTTTTCTTTCATTTGACCATTTTGAATTATAGGAAGAATTTTTATCCAACGATTAATCAAATCAAGACAATTCTGATAGTATATTTGTCTTGCACCCGATGCATTTTTATTTTGGTCGGAAAAGAATTTTTGAGCATTTATTATATAATTTCGTATTTGCTCTAAATTCAATTCTGTTTTTTCACCGTGAGCATGCGTACTGAGTAAATAAATATAACGTGAAATCTGAATTTTTATAGCTTCTGCCTTTATTACATCACTTGTCGGTTTTCTGAGAACTTCGCTATGAGCCAAATGACCTTGTATGATTTTTTCTGTTTTTCTTTTTGGAGAATTGTCCGAATTAAACAGGGATGCCACAGTAAATATTGGAACTTTTCTTTTTAATTTTTTATACGAATCAGCCATAAGTTCATGATAAGTACTTTTATGTATTAAATAATCTTTAAACAAATCAGGAGCTTCATTCGGCTCCATTTTTTCTATATACGGAAGCAATGAACGATATTCAAAACTTCTCAAATTAGATGGTATTTCAGGTAAATCTGAGCAATTACATAATATGCCCCAATTTTGTTTGTTTAATTTTCTTTTTGATAAAAAAAGGTTAAGAAAATCCAAATACTCAAAATCAATTACACCAAAATGTTTATCGGTAATAAGTACATTACCGGGTTTTAAATCATAATGCATTAATAAATTTGGTGATGTTGCAACTCTGAATGGTTTTTTGTGATTCCAATAATATCCCGGGGTATCAAGATATGCCAGAACTTTTGCCATTTCTGACATATTTTGGGGATTAAATTTATTTTTATCAGGATGAGGTTTTGAGCCGTTAATCTGACTTGAAACAATATAAGTATCACCGTCAGCATTTTTAACTGCCTGAAAACCTGTCTGAATACCCGGTCCACATATTCCATTAACTTCAAGTGCAACTAATGCTTTAATTTCTCTTGTAGGCGAAAAGTTGTTTGCTTGTTTTGCACTATAAAGTTTTTTTACAACCGTATTGCTTCCGTCACTAAATGCTGATACCTCACCGTTAAGACCCTTCATTAAAGCCTTATCTGATTTTTGAGCTTGATTAATTGAATAATCAGCGTATGCAGAATGTACGGGAATTGCAATAGGATATATAGTCCGTCCACTGCGGCGTACAGGGTGAAATATTCCAAGTATCATCAATGGGCTGTCAGATATCATTTATACTACCTTTTAAGATTTTATAATTACATTTTATAAAGCATATAGGACTAACGATATAAAAGTCTTGAAAATTCCATTTTTTTCTCATCAAAGTCTTTAATGATTTTTTGGATAGATTCAGGCAAACTTGCCAACATTTCATCAATTTTAGTCGCAAATTCTGCTGATTTTGTTTCTTGTGCAATTTCTCTGCTTATTTGCAGTGCTTCTGCTTTATTTCTTATATACTTAATAAATAGCTGAATGGGAGTATTTTGAGGTAATTCCGCCGTTTTTAATGATAAATCCAAAATATCCGCACCTTTTTCGGAAAGTTTCCCACTATTTAACATTGCATCCGGAATCAAATAATTAATTGCTTCTCTTGCGTTGCTTAACGATCTGTTTGCGAATTGCGCACATTCTTCACCAACTGTTCTTATTGCTTGTACACTCATTGCATTGTTTCCTCATGAAAATTAATTTGTATTTACATTAAGCATGAAAAATGGACATACAAAAATTTGTTCTATTTAAAACGAAATATTCATATTTCTTAATGTTTATTTTATTTATTACCGGAAAAATCCTTTATGAAGAATTTTTTATAAAGAAATATTACAAGTTAAAATTACTTTGAGCAAAAAAAATCATGCAGAGTTTTATTAGGAATAAGTGATAATTAGAAAGCAGTTTAAATTTATGGCAGGTAATATTACACCTCAAGGATACTTATACAACCCACAAGTGTACAAGCATTTCGGAGCAAGTGAAAACAAAATGACAGCTCCTGCTCCTCAAGCTCTGACAACAACCGCCGAAAAAGAACCTGTAAAAAAAGAAACTACAAGTACCTGTAAAAACAAAAGCAAAATGTGGTATGCTGCCGGTGGTGTGTTAATCGGAGCAGGTACAATAGGCTTAATTGCATTATGCGCAGGCGGTCATTTCTACAATCTGAATAAAACTTTAAGAAGGCAAATAAATAACTTGCAAGGAAATGTGGAAAATTTAAGTCGCAGAGTTAATAGCTCGGCCGCCGAAAGAAAAGCCATTGAAGAAGAACTTGCCCTACAAAAGAATTTAACTGACAATTTGCAGGCAAAACTCAATGGTATATTGGAAGAAAATCCCAAAGTAGCAGGAAAATATCTTGACACTCTTGCTGAAGATTATCGTAAAATATCAGACGATGTATCGTTAGGATATGATCCGATGCAACCTGTTAAAAACGGTACGATGATAGAACGGAAAGAAGGTATAAAGTATATTGATTTTCGTTCTGCCAAAATACTTGGCAGACAAGATAACATTGAAGGGTGCATTGAGCCTGATAAATTATTAAGAGAAATTTCAAACCTCGAAAGTGGCAATTCAATAAAAATTCCATTTCTTCAAGACTCTGATAAAATCAAAATCAGCAAAGCTCCAAATGCAACATTACAAGCTGAAAACATGGAAAGATTAGGCAAACTTGAAAATTGCGACAAGGCTATTAATGCAGGCATTACCGCAAAATGGGATGAAGAAAAAATAGCACGTGATTTACTGCAAAACTTTTATGACGGACACGGACACACTCTTGACGGGGTTAATATGGTTGTTTCCAAAACAAAAGAAGGTACATATAAAGTAAGAATTGAAGGTAAATCAACTTACAATTGTGAATACATATCAGCTGACGGACTTTCAACTAAATCTGAAAATCTTGAAGATGCAGGCGGATTTGGTGAAGGCTTAAAAATGGTTAATGTTTCAATGTTAGCAAAAAAACTTGTTAAAAAAATCAGTTACGGAAGTGCTGACTGGAAATACGATATTTCTTCAAACAACAGATATATGCAACGTAAATTAAATAAAGTGGCTGAGTTTGACGGAAACTTCGTTGAATTTGAAACCGACAGCGAAGAATTTATGAAAAAACTTGTTAAAGCAACAAACTTCTTTGAACATTCAAAGAATCCTGATTTTCGTGGCTTAACGTACGAAAATGCAAATATGGGCTTTGCTTTTTTAGGCAAAGAGAAAAAAGGCAATTTCTATTTGACTCAAAGGTTTGCTTATGGAAACGAAAAAAATTGGGAAAATTCCGTTGACGGATTAAATATTTTCTTCAGAAGAAAACCTGATGCAGCATTTACAAAAGGACGTGACAGAAGTTCAATAACAACGGATGACTTAAAGCAGATTTTAGATAAATTCACAAAAGATATCCCGGATGAAAAAGCATTGAACATTATCATGGATTTGCAAAGTGTATGGGCAAGAGAAAATACTGATGCACCAAAAGCATATAAAATTCTTCTTGATTCCCTTTGTCACAAATTCAGTAAATACTTCGGAAAAACTAAAATTGATTTAACAAATCAAAAATTTGTTGCAGTTCCTCAACACGCAAATAGCCGTACAATTGAAAGATTACAGGAATACGGTTATACCGTTTGTGATGAATGTTTGGAAAATATAGGTATGCCAAATGCAACTGAGGTGCTGAGTATGTACAGTGCTCATAAACCATTAATGCCGACTCCTCAGGAAATTAAAAAAATAAAATTACTTGGAGAAGCCGTAAAAATCGTATCAGAACAATATACTGCACCAAAATTGAGCAAATATGTCGAGGAATTATCAAAAATCAAACTGGACTCTTACATCGGTCTTAATCCCGATAAAGCACTCAGGATACTTGATGAATGTCCTGCGTTATTAAAGGAATTTGAAAAGGAATTTTCGCACACATTACCGCCTAAAACTGATATTAATTATGAGGCAATCGCAAGCAGAACATTAGACAATTTCATATTTAATAAAATTGAAAATATAAAAAACTATGATTATTTAATGCAGCAAGAAATAATCAATTTTATAGAAAAAAATCTTTCAGACAGGACTTTTTCAACTGAATTGGCGAATGTATTTTCAAAGATAAAAGCAGAAGCTATAATCAAGGACAACAATCATAAATCGCCTATATTTATTTTTGACAGAAATGCTGAAAAATGTGAAAACACACTTGCCGAAGCTATGATTGACCATGGTACAAATCAATATATGGGGCATTGGGTTTCTCGTGACCATTTGAAAAAAGCACCATTCACAAGAGTTTTAGCAACATGGTTACACGAAATGCTACACCAATATGCAGGTGATGGTGATCCTGAGTTTGGTTACATTTTAACTAAACTTTTGGGCGACACATTCAAAATTACGCCTGAACAAAGGCTTAGATTGCGTGCAATACAAAAAGTTTACGAAGAAATAAAATAGCTGAATTATTCTTTATTGTATCGGAACAGATAAAATAACTTGTTCCTGCTCATTATCATCAGTTACATCCGATTGTAATGGCATAAAAGTTGATTTTTGATGCTTGGTTTTTGTATCAGATTTTATAAAATTATAATCAAAAGTAAATTGAATATCGACTTCATCACCGGTATATTCTTCCGGTAAACGGTTAAAAGGAGCAGATACATTAATTGCAGTTAATGATGATTTATCCATTTCCTTATTACCTGATGATTTTACAATGTCCGATTTTACTATTGAGCCATCTTTTGCAACAGTAAACAAAACTACGGTCTTTCTGCTATTCTTAGATATAGGCGGCTTCCAATTGGCTTTAATTTTATTTTGTATATCAATTATGTACGTATCAAAATTAACAGCATTATTTTGATGTTGTTGTTCCTTTTCGGAAGCAACATTTGCAACATCCGCAGAATTTTTATTGCCTGTCGGCGTGATGTTATTTTGTTTTGTTTTTTTCAATAGCAAAGAGTTATCTTTAGTATTTAGCTTTTTAGAGTTATTTAAAGTTTTTTCAGAAATATTAACAGGAGTCTGCTTCTCTATATTTGCGGGCTGTTCTTTATGAGTAATAACCTGAGTTTCTTTATGCTTATCGTTAATTGAAATTTTTGATGAAATTATCAAAGGATATACACAAAAAAGAACGACCAAAATCACAATAGCAATTATTAAAAGAATAACAACATGCCAGACTTGCTTAGGTACTTTGGATAATATTTGTTTAAATGTTTTCATAACAAAACAACCTATATAAACGGCGGCAACGGGATTCGAACCCGTGTCAACAGAATGAGAATCTGTGATCCTAACCCCTAGACGATACCGCTAAGTTATATAATTTATTTTATCAGCTTTATGAAATAAAACAACGTATTGTTTGTATATTTACAAACTTTTACAATAAAAAACGGAGCAGTAAAAAACTGCTCCGCAAAAATTGTTTATTAAAGAACAATTATTTAACAAGTTCTTTAAACTTTTTACCAGCTGAGAATGCAGGAACTTTTTTAGCAGAAATTTTAATAGCTGCACCTGTTTGAGGGTTACGACCTGTTCTTGCAGCTCTTGCTCTTCTTTCAAAAGTACCAAAGCCAACTAAAGTAACTTTGTTTCCTTTTTTAACAGCTGTTTGAATAGCATCAATAGTTGCAGTTAAAACATCACCTGCTGCTTTTTTTGAAACTTTTGCTTTTTTGGCAATTTCAGTAATAAGTTCTTCTCTGTTCATAATAATCTCCTTTTCTTTTGTATCGGTATAACCGCCAACACATGGATTATTTTACATATATGCAAAAAGCATGGCAAATTATTTTAACATTTACAAGGGTTTATTATACATCATAACCCCGCAAAACCGCTAATAGCAACAAAAAACAGAGGAAACAATTTGTTAAATTTCGTTAAAATTCCAAATTATTTCCTCTGAATTTTTAAGATTATAAACTAAAAAGTATTATTCAACCAAAAAGAAATCAATAACTTCTTTTGAGAAAGGTCTGTGTTTTAATCCTTTTGCTATTGAAATGTCTTTTGTTGAAATATTCAAATCATCGTTGACTTTAAATACTCTTTCAGGAGTAATCGGATAATATTTAAGTTTGCCGTTATCAGTTTTGTTCATTTCTGCACATTTAACTTCCGCTTTTTTAAGTTTAGCAGGGAATTTTGAACTAAGTGTCAACATACCGTCAAAAGCCCATTGGGGTATTTTATCCAAATCACTTTGCAAGCGCTTAAATCTCTCATGCAAATGAGTATTATTAAAATGCAAATTCACATGTCCTTTACCCGGAATGTCAAGCGTAACGTCATGAGATGCATAAACGAATGGACGCAAGCGAGCATGTCCTGCAATACTCAAATATATATCTTCATTACGTGCTAAATTCTGAATAAAGGGAGAGTCTACAACCGCTTTCATTATGCGTTCGGATAATTGACAATCGGGAGTAGCACTTGTCGATGCCCCACGGCGATAGCTGATACCTTTAATGCTTGAAAAACTTAAATTTAGCGGGCTTGTCGTATTCATGAAATTAATCCTTTTCCTTAATCATTACAATAGCATCAAGGTCAGTAAAAAATAAATTTGCTATTTTGACATGAACCTGCTCAATTTAAGCTAAATTATAATAATCCGGACATTTTGTATACTTGAGTTTGGTTACAAATGCAAAAGCCTTCTTATAAAAGACTTTTTCTGAATAGACAATAATTTTTCCGCAAACTGACAAATACTTTCTTGACCTGAAATTGTTCCAACTGTTACAGGCTTACCCTTCTTTATATATTCAATTGCGGCAACTATTGATTTAATGCTTTGCTTATCCGCAATATCAGGATTAGCCGAAAGCACAATGTTTTTATCCTCAGATGTTGAAAGCTCTCTCCACGCTTTACTTAATTTTTCCAACAAATTTGCTTTATATTTTACTTCTTCTTTTCCTAACAGATTAGGGGCTTTTTCCAGAATTGAAGATGCAAACTGAAAGTGATAATTCAAAATCCCCATAGCGTTAGAACTATCTTTAACAACTATGGAAGAGAAATTTACATTCGAATTTATACGGCTGATTTTCATAACACACCTGACGTAAAAGCTGAAAATATGATAACATCATAAAATTGCAATTACAAGATTACTGTCAATATGCACTATTCAATTCATTAAGCCTTCGCTGAGTTTCATCATTTAAATCTTGTCGTTGCTTTTGCAATTCATCAAGTTGGACATCAATTTTCTCTTTTGCATCTTTTAAATTCTTATCACCACCGAAATTATCACCGTTTTTATCAAAGAAATTACCCGTAAAATATAGAAATAACAAAGTAATTATCAATAAAGCCAAAAGCATTTCAATTCCGCCGACTGCATTCTTTTTCCGCATATTTAATAACCTTTTTTAAAACTAAATAAAACAAAAAAGAGCTTGCGATGCAAGCTCTTTTTTGTATATTTATCTTGGAGATTGACTGATTAAAAATTGTTCATTCTCTGCATAAAATGAAACGTGGTCATCAGGATCACGATATGCGTGAACTAATCCGTTTTTATTATGAATTTCTACGGAATTGTATTCCTTATTGGCGCTATCTACAAGAACGGTAGCATCTTTTGCATATACACAGACATTACTATTTGGTTTCGGGCTTCCTGATATCGGCATATCATAAATTGTGACTTCTCCATTTGGGGTGTATATGCTGTTTAAATCTCTGATTTTTATTCCGTTTGTTAATTCTACCCCAAGAGGCATATCACCTTCTTTTTTTCCGTTGACAAGACCTTTAAAAATGCTTGCTTCAACTTTAACTTTTCCGATTTCTGTTTGAACCTCAACAAATGGAGGTTCTTTCACGCTTCCATTAACATAATCTACCTTGTGAACATCAAATCCCATAATAATTCCTCCTAATTTATAAATTTTATCCCAATAATTATCCGTATACTTATAAAAACAATTCAGAATAAAGAATTGCCATACCCATAATTTTAAAATATCAAATTCATTACTGATTTGAATTTCACGCCTGTTGTTAGCATTTAGCAATTTTTCTTATGTTTATTTTTAGAGCAAATAGTGTAAAAGCATGGATAAATAAAGGTATGAATAAAATTCTCAGTACAGGAACAAAACAATTATATCAATCCGTAGTGGCAAGATTAGGTAACGGATATGTCACAACCAAAGGTATGAATGGCCCCACAATACAAACATTGTATCATCAAACACGCAGATTTGGGTTGCATGCTGTCAGCCAATCAGATCAGTTTTTAAGAAATTTCTCTGTATCGAATTCTAATATTGCAGCTGTTTCTGAACGTTGGTACGGAAGAGATATTACCCAAAGAGCTATTTTAGGTAATGCGTCTCAAAGACACAGATGTGTTGTTGACATGACAAGAAATGATGATGGCGGGTTACTTCGTGCCGTATTTGATAAATTTGGACAATTAAGAAAGACACTGTCAATTGCAAAAGACGGTTCATCGGTTTCAACAACGTATAAAGTCGTCACTACACCAACGGGTATAGCCAATTTATCCAAGAAAGTAGTGAGAGATGTTGATGGTACAATTTTAAGAACAGTATACAGCACAACACAGCAAACAGGCAGAAAACCCTCATATACGTTTGTAGCAGACAGGAAAAATGGATTAAAAGAGATTATTAATTCTCACAACGGTTTTATGTCAATATTTAGAGAAGGCATAGGCTTCGAGCATATTTCCAAACCTGATTTTACATTGTCTTGCGTTAAGCCAAACGGTGTAAAAGTCGATAAATGTTACCCTGCCGGTATGGATGATGCTCTTCACAGCTCTTGGCAAACACTTTCAGAACTTGGTTGGATTAAATTTCTGCAACAAAAAAGCAAGAGCTAAACCCTTTGCTATATGTAAATTAACAGTCGGTTTGAAAAAAAGTAACAGAGATGTTGATAATTGGTGCAAAAAATTGCACCTTACAAACTAATCGTTAAAATAATCCAGACATCCACTCAGGCATAATTATGAGTTTTCCATTTTCCAAACGTTCTATATCTTCATTTGTACAATCTTTTAACATTTGTCTGTAATTTTCTATTTCTTCCGTAAAAGGTTTAAGCATTGATTGTATACGATTATCAAAACCCCTATTTAGAAAGAAGGAACGATCTGAACCAATAATGTATTTCCCTTTCGGAGTATTAAACTTTACCGATATTCTTGTATCTCCATTATCTTTTTCTTCGACAAACATGTCCTCTGTTATAGGTAAACATGAAGACTGCTCAAATAATGGAGTATCTGCAAGATGTGTAATAAATTGTTTTTGAGCTTCTGTTCGATTTTTTGCCGGCTGAATTTTAATAGCACCAAATTTCAGAGGGTTGATATTTGAAATATACATTTAAAATTATCCTTCCTTGATTTGTATTGTTATCTCATATATAAAAATTTGTAAAAATAAAATTTGTTATTAAAGCAAGTGTAGAAAAGTGAAACAATTCCCACCTTTTTCAAATTTTGTGCAAAATAGTGCAAATATGTGCAAGAAAAGAGTGTTTTGTGCAAGCTTGAAATTATAAATTATCACATAGTAGGATACGGCTAAATTGCAAACATATTGTAATTTTCTGCCGTTACCCTCAAAATAATTTCCGATGTAAAAGAACAATTAAGGTTCAATTTCGAGACATAAAAAAAGACCCCAAAGGAGTCTTTTAAATGGTGCCGCGTCTCGGACGAGCAAGCGGTTAGACTTGCGGGTTTAGATTAAGGTTCAATTTCGAGACATAAAAAAAGACCCCAAAGGAGTCTTTTTTAAGTGGTGCCGCGTCTCGGAATTGAACCAAGGACACGAGGATTTTCAGTCCTCTGCTCTACCAACTGAGCTAACGCGGCAAGCGTTACGTTATTTAATTTTCATTACCTTGTCAGCTCAGTTGGTGAAATCAAAATCGGCTTCATTTCATTCGCCTTAGAGCTAACGCGGCAAGCGTTTCTTTATTTAATTTTCATTACCTTGTCAGCTCAGTTGGTGAAATCAAAATCGGCTTCATTCCATTCGCCTTGGAGCTAACGCGGCAAGCGTTACGTTATTTAATTTTCATTACCTTGTCAGCTCAGTTGGTGAAATCAAAATCGGCTTCATTCCATTCGCCTTGGAGCTAACGCGGCAAGCGTTAAGTATTAACACTTGATACAATTATCGTACCTTATAAATATTTTTCGTCAAGAGATTTTATAAACGTATATTGTATAATTTTTCCATCACATGCCTGAAAATATCAGTACTGAGCGGTAAATCTCTGCTTATTTTGTTTAATTTTTCAGCCAATGAATAAGACAGTGCGTTAAAACATTCCAGTGCGCTAAAATGCTCCAACAATTTATACTTAAATGGTATAGGCTCCAACCTCGGAGTTGTTGCACTTGATTTCATAACAATAGGGTTTATGGTAAAAGAAAAACTGTCTTTAGCAGGGCGTCTTGTAAATTCTAATTTGTAATCTTTCCAAACAGGATTGATTTTAGGATGTTCCATAATCCCGGAAAGCTCTTTAAGAACCGCATTAATACTCTTTCTGTCGTCAATACTGTCTTTGGGCAGGAAGAATTTATCAGTTTTTATTTCAAAATTTGAGCAAAATGCGATATTCATATTCCTTATGAAACGAAAAAAAAAATTTTTTGTCATTTTTTACAAAAACCTGTATTTATGCTTTAATTTTTCTTGTGGAAAACGGAGAATTTATGTCTAAAAAAGTATTAATAACAGGCGGTTCTGATGGTATTGGTGCAAAAATCACAGAAGTTTTTGCCAATAATAATTATGATGTTTTTATTTGCGGAAGAAACATCAAAAAACTGACTAATACAGCACATAAATTCAATTTAAAAGGATTTTTGGCAATAGATTTGACTAAAGATAATGCTGCATCAGAGCTTTTTAAGAAAGCCGAAGAAACCCTCGGTTTTGTTGATATACTTATAAATAATGCAGGACAATATTTTTACGGTGCAGTTGAAAATACGGGAGAAAAAGAAATTAAAAATCTCATGACCCTAAATGTCCAAGTGCCGTATGAATTGATTACATATTGCGTACCAAATATGAAAAAGCAAAATTGGGGCAGAATTATCAATATCGGGTCTATCAGCGGGGTGGTTGGTGAGGCTAATGCGTCACTATATTCACTGACAAAATCTGCCTTTGCAGGAATGACAAAAGCTCTTGCACTTGAACTTGCCCGGAATAATATTACGGTAAACACTATTAACCCCGGTTTTGTTCAGACCAATTTGCTCGAAAATACATTTGATGATGATTTTACGAAGGATGAACTTTTGGATATGATACCTCAAGGTCGCTTTATAGAACCTGTTGAAATAGCAAATTTTGCAAAATATTTGGCATCAGAAGAAGCTAAAGGCTTGACCGGACAATCAATAAATTTATGTGCCGGCATGAGCGTAGGCAGTTAATTTTGCTATTGATAAAAATTTTTAAAGAAGTATATTATACGTGTAAATCATGAGATTGCAGACAATGGAAAATACTGATAAAAAAGCGATAAGAACACTATGGGCAGGACATGCTACAGTTGATATTTATTCGGGCTTTGTTAACCCGATTATGCCGTTCCTCGCTGCTAATTTGGGAATTACACTAGCTGTTTCCACTTTTATTATAAGCCTTTCTCATGTTTGTTCTTCTTTAATGCAGCCGATTTTTGGCTATTTATCTGATTCCTGGCGAAAAAGGTTTTTCATGTTTTTCGGAATGCTCTTGTCGTCAATGTTTTTACCTTTATTGGGGTTGGCACATAATGTTTATACTCTTACCGCATGCTTGATTATAGGCAGTATAGGAAACGGTTTTTTCCATCCTCAGGCAACGAGTTTTATTAATATTTATTCAAGTGCAAAAGATTTGACCAAAAACATGAGCATATTTTTGGCACTAGGAACACTCGGTTTTTCGACAGGACCCATTGTTTCATCGTTTTTTGTGGAATTTTTGAGTGCAAAATCCTTGGCATTTACATCTGTTATCGGTTTAACCTTAGCAGCTTTAATATTGATAAATGTGCCAAAAATTTCTGATAATACTGAATTTAAGAGTAAAATTAAATTTTTTACCGCACTACGGGAAATATTTACCTGTAAACCCATGCTGATACTAATAATGTTTTCGGCGCTTAAATCATTGGCAACGCAGTCTTGCAGTATACTTCTTCCGTTCTTATGGAAATCGTTAGGTTATAGTGCAATGAGTATAGGAATTTTGCTGTTTTGCTTTTTAATTATCGGGGCAGTCGGAACTATGGCAAGTGCAAAGCTGGAGCGCTTGATAGGAACAAAGCAGGTTATGGTATTATCGTTTTGTGCAATTTTACCGTTAACAATTTTATTTGCATTAACATATAAAGCATTTCCGTATGTTTCAATGGGGGCATTTGTTGCTATCGGTTTTTTTGCTATGCTGAGCGTTCCGATAAATATGGTGCTTGCACATCAGGTAATGCCGCAGTATAAAAGTTTAATATCAGGGTTTATCGGTGGATTTTCGTGGGGAGTCGTGGGTTTGAGCATGTCATTATGCGGACTTTTGGCACAAAATTTTGGTATTGTTAATGTTTTGGTTGTTATATCAATATTGCCTGCGGTTTGTTCAAGTTTAGTTAAATACGTTCCCGACAGGAAGTAGCATGCTATATTTCTTGTCATTACGAGGAACGAAGTGACGTAGTAATCCACCTCATTATGACGCTTAGCAAACAACATTCCGTAGATTGCGACAGTCGTTTCACTCCTTCGCAATGACATGAACTTTGTCATTACGAGGAACGAAGTGACGTAGTAATCCACTTCACTATGACGCATAACATCAACATTCCGTAGATTGCGACAGTCGTTTCACTCCTTCGCAATGACATGAACTTTGTCATTACGAGGAACGGTAGTGACGTAGTAATCCACCTCATTATGACGCATAGCATCAACATTCCGTAGATTGCGACAGTCGTTTCACTCCTTCGCAATGACATGAACTTTGTCATTACGAGGAACAATAGTGACATAGTAATCCACAAACCATGTCATTACGAGGAACGGTAGTGACGTAGTAATCCACCTCATTATGACGCATAACATCAACATTCCGTGGATTGCGACAGTCGTTTCACTCCTTCGCAATGACATGAAAATTTGTCATTACGAGCTAATATAAAAGCATTGTAACATAGTATTGCCAAATATTAAGTATTGTTTCCAATGATTGCAAACACTTTACATTTTGCAAAGATACTGTATTTGCTGTATATTAGGCAGTTTTCACAAAAAATATTTTTGCTTTTTTGTGAAACATAGTATATAATGTGAATAGTGTTTTACGTATTATTTTAAATTTAATTAAAGAAGTATAGTAAGAGTTAGTAAAATGAGGGTTAAAAATGATTAAATCTTTGAAATCGGGCTTTACGTTAGCCGAAGTATTAACGACATTGATGGTTATCGGTGTAGTTGCCGCAATGACTATCCCTACATTGCTGAACTCAACTGATGAGCAGCAATCAAAAGTAGCTTTCAAAAAAGCGATGTCAGTTTTATCGCAAGGTATACAGTTGTTACAAGCTAAAGAGGATGAGTGTTTTATCTCCGGAGGGTGGACCGATGCTGATGATTTAGCTACATGTATGTCTAACGTATTGAACGGAACTGTTAACGGTAATGAAATTACCACTAATGACGGTATGTCATTCAAATTTTTTGTTGATACTCCTGCCGGTTTACAAACTTTATCTGAAGTTTGCGGTGAAGATTTTTCACCCACTGAAAACGGCTGGAAAGGAGCAGGTAACTGCGGTGTTGTTGTTGATACCAACGGTTTAGGCAAGGGGGCAAAGGAATTTCCTGCGGATGGTACATTCACTGCTGCAGGTTTTGCTAATGAAACAACAGCAAAAGATCAACTTCAGTTATCATTGTCTTCAAAAGGCGTAAGACCTCTATATTTTGGTGCTGGCAACAAAGACAGAGGTTATGAATATATGTACGGTAAGAATTCAGATGGTGAGTTGACAAATCCTGTAGCCGGAGATGGTACTAATTATTGTCAAAGATGTCAGGGTGGTATCAAAACTTATAAGGCAACAACTGGTGCATGCGCTGATCTAGGTACAGGTTGGGAAAACGCTACCGATGCTCGTTGTGGTGCTGGAGAATAAATCTGACGTAGCATCTTAACGTAAAATGATATAACAAAAAACGACCTCTCGTGGGTCGTTTTTTTATGTCATTACGAGGAACGAAGTAACGTAGTAATCCACTTAATGATGTCGCATAGCAAACAACATTACGTAGATTGCGACAGTCGTTTCACTCCTTCGCAATGACATGAAAATTTGTCATTACGAGAAACGACAGTGACGTAGTAATCCACTTAATTATTACGCATAGCAAACAACATTCCGTAGATTGCGACAGTCGTTTCACTCCTTCGCAATGACATGAACTTTGTCATTACGAGGAACATCGGCATTTCGGGTGACGTAGTAATCCACTTAATGATGTCGCTTAGCAAACAACATCCCGTAGATTGCGACAGTCGTTTCACTCCTTCGCAATGACATGAACTTTGTCATTACGAGGAACGGTAGTGACGTAGTAATCCACAAATATTTACTTTTTCGTTATAATTTGTTTAATAAGCCTAATGATGCCCTTCTTATTTACCTGATAATCTCTGATTTTTTTAATTGTATTTCTGCTAAATTCTATCAACTTACCGTCTTTGAGGACTTTACAATGAATAAAATTCCCGTCTTTATCAAACAGAGAAATGATATCATGCCCGCCAAGAGCCTCAGAAAAATGTCTTTCAACTCTTCTCGCACCGCTATTTAGTCTTTTTACAAGCATGTCAACACATCTGTTGTTATCAAAAACATATTTGCCTTTTGCGTAAATAACCTTGCCGTTTGTTTCAAAATGAGCACTTTCCCAAGGGTAAGCATATTCAACTTTCGGAAATTTTTTACCGATAATTAAATTAGCGTTCATTATAATGCCTTCATACTACCGTAATTTTACAAAACAACTGAATGTATTGAATTGATTATTTTAAGGTAAGTATTAAGATTTTTTAACAATAATGGACAAATTGCATGTCATTGCGAAGGAGTGAAACGACTGTCACAATCCACGTAACGCTAATTGCTAAGCGTCATAATGAAGTGGATTACTACGTCCCCAAAATGCCATTGTTCCTCGTAATGACATAGTGCGGTTATTCAATTGTCAATGTTTTGGTTATACAGTGGCATTTTTAACATCATCAGTATCATCATCAGCAACATCGTTAACTGTATAATCAATAACTATTTTTTCAACTTCTTCTTTGGTTGTCGCTTGTTCAATAGCTTCTTTATAATAGATATATTTACTGTTCCATACAGAGTTTTTATAACCTGCGATAATTCCACCAAGAGTAGCAAAATCTTCAACAGTTAATTCAACTACTTTATCGTCTTTTGATAACCAAGTATAAGTTTCAATTCCTCTTGCTTGCATCATAAGTAAAGTAGCAGTTAAATCA
>JAZLLQ010000034.1:0-43439 GCA_045598245.1 Candidatus Gastranaerophilales bacterium | reverse complement strand
GAAACTGAAGATGTAGCTGACGCTGATGATGCCGAAGATATCGATGATGGCGAAAGAGTAGCCGATGCTAATGATGCTGAAGAAACTGAAGATGTAGCTGACGCTGACGAAGTTGACGAAACCGAAGATGTAGCTGACGCTGATGAAGTTGACGAAACTGAAGATGTAGCTGACGCTGATTACGGTGATGAAACAGCAGATGATGGCGAATTCTTGGACGGCGGCGATGAAGTCGCTGACGGTGCAGACGATGGCGGATTCATAGACGGCGGCGATGAAGTCGCTGACGGTGCAGACGATGGCGGATTCTTTGATGGCGCTGATGAAGTCGCTGACGGTGCAGACGATGGCGGATTCTTTGATGGCGGTTTCTTCGGTTCAGGCGATGGAGTAGAAGTTGAAACACCATCTGTAGATATCGCATCAGATGTAATAGACAAATTAAAACCTGAAGTATAAATAGTAATAACAAAACAAAAAACCTCCTGCAGTAAGGAGGTTTTTTTACATTATATGTTTAAAAAAATCATTCGGATATTTCTTGAGAAGCGGCAAAAGACTTCAATAAATTATAAGAAGCATCCCAACCAAGGGTATTTGTAGTCTTTTTATACTTTTGCAACTTTTTTTCTCTTTTTGCTTTTAATTTTGCTTGTTTTTTATTAAAAGATGCTAATTTTTTAGGATTAGAATTTCTTTTTTCAACTATCGGATTTGCATATTCAAGAAATTTTATATATGAATCATTTGCATATTTAAACTTTGATTTATCGGGATATGTATATGTAATATAATCAAAAATATACATTGTTCTTTTATCACCTGACGGATGGTCAGAAACAAAATCAAAATAATTTCCGCTGATTTTGTAAAGCATGGAAACCATTGCCAACGGATTATAACCGGCTTTTATCATTAAATCCACACCTGTAATATCAGCTTCATATTCATCATTTCTTGACATTTTTAAAAATGTTAATTGGTTAGCAATATTTGCACCCTGTTTTGCACGGTCACTCAATGAAGAATTCGCAATAACGGTCGCAGCAACAGAAGCCAATACATTTTGTTTTGCAACATGGTTATTAACAATATGCCCTATTTCGTGCGCAATAACTCCTGCCAACTCATCATCATCATTTACAAATTTCAATAAACCCGTATAAACACAAATTTCTTTTTCACCGCTTGCAAATGCATTTACTTCATCAGTTTCTACGACAGTAAAAGTAACTTGTGTCGGCAAACTGTTTTTTTCAAGCAACGCTTTACCTATTTTATTTACACGCTCCAAGCCCTGAGCAGTTGTCCATGCCGCAGTATCGGATACTGTTTCAGCCGCCTGCGAGCAACCTATGATATTTACAGCAAATATCAAACCAAAAAATAAAATAAAAGCTCTTTTCATAATTTACTCCCTTACGCTATAGTGATAGAATAATACCAAATAGAAAATTCATCAAGAAAATACTTTTTATAAATGTTTTTTATTATAAAAAAATCATTATACTTTTTAATATGAGGTGTTTTATGAAAAAATTTTTATATTTGCTTTTTTTATTAAGTTTAAGTTTTGGTGTTACAAATTACGGGTTGTGCGACGATACCGATGAATGGTCAAAAGCTCTTGATGTGTACAACAGTGACGGACTTGACAGACCCGTTAGCGCAATAGAATACAGAAAAGTAATGAAAGAGCTTGACGATTTAAAAAATAAAAACACAAAAAAGAAAAAGTATTTTTGGCAAAAAGAAGAAGAACAACCAATGCAAAAAACACCAACAACAAATGAGATCAAAGTTGAACGCAACGATATAATAAAAGTGACAACTCCTCTTTATTATGACGGCACAACAGTTCCTGTCGGTTTTTATAAAATAACATGCACTGAAGAGAATAATGACTACTACATAAATTTTCTTCAAGGGAAAATACCGACTGCAAAAATCAAAGCAACAAAAGTTTCTCACATGGATTTTTGTCCGGATAAGGTTAATTGCCTAGAATCAGAAACATATCAGGATAAATATTTTAAAATCAATTTCAAAACGATAGATTACGCAGTTCAGGGATATCTTACCATAATAAAAAATTAATTTTTTTAATCAGAAAACAATGATAACTGTGCAGTTTTAACTTCAATATTTTTTTGATTTTGAACACGAATTTGTGCCTGATTATCTTTTTGTATACGATTAATTAAAGTCATCGCTCTTGAAACTACACTGTTTGGCAGACCTGCCATTTTAGCAACCTGAATACCGTAACTTTTAGAAGTTGAACCCTCTACAACTTTTCTTAAAAATTCTATTTCGTTATTCTCTTCATTTACAGTAACCTTGTAATTTTTTATTTGGTCAAAACTGTTAGCCATAATATTCAATTCATGATAATGCGTTGCAAATATCGCGCGGGCTTTGATTTTTGTAGCTAAAAACTCGCAAACACTCCAAGCAATAGCCACACCGTCATACGTGCTTGTACCTCTGCCAATTTCATCAAGCAAAACAAGACTTTTTGATGTGGCAAAATTCAATATATTAGCAGTTTCAAGCATTTCTACCATAAAAGTAGACTGACCGGTCGACAAATCATCAGATGCACCTATTCTTGTAAATACTTTGTCTATGACCCCAATTTTTGCATAAGTTGCCGGCACAAACGAACCCATTTGTGCCATAATCGCTATTATTGCATTTTGCCGCATATATGTAGATTTACCTGCCATATTCGGTCCTGTTAAAATCATAAACTGAGTAAGATTTTTATCTTTTTGGTCGGCACATAATAATAAATCATTCGGAACATAACTACCTAAAGGTAAAAACTGCTCAATAACAGGATGACGACCATCCTTAATAATCATATCATCAGATGTATCAACAACCGGTCTGACATAGTTATACTCACTTGCAGAATTTGCAAAAGACAACAAAACATCTAAAACCGATAATTCGTAAGCCAATAATCTCAATTCAGGCACAAACTCTTTTGAATATTCTCTAAAATCACAGAACAGGTTATACTCAAGCCCTGTCGACTTATTCTGAGCATTAAGAACTTCATCCTCATGCCCTTTTAATTCATCAGTTATAAATCTTTCAGCATTAGTCAAAGTTTGTCGTCTTATATATCTGTCTGGCACAGCATTTTTATAGGAATTTGTAACCTCTATAAAATATCCGAATACTCTGCTAAAACCTACCTTTAAAGTAGAAATTTGAGTTTTTTCTCTTTCTCTCTGTTCAAAATCTCTAAGCCATTTTTCGCCATCTCTTAACAAAGAACGCTGATAATCAAGTTCTTCATTTACACCTTGCTTGATTATACCACCTTCCGTAATAGATGTGGGAGGTTCTGGTTCAATTGTTCTGTCAATAATATCCGCAAATTCAATAAGAGAAGTTCTTTCATTATGAAAAGCCTGCAGGCAATATGAAGTTGCATTTTTTAAAACTTCATTTATCTCTGGTATTCTTAAAATTGAGTCTTTCAAAGAAAGATAATCTCTTGCATTAACACTGTTATTAGTGATTTTAGTGGCAAGACGCTCAATGTCATAAACCTTATCCAATAAAGAATTTAAAGACATTCTTATTTTAGGATTTTGCAAAAATTCTTCAACCCCATCAAGACGTTTATTTATATCTGTCACATTCAATAAAGGTTGTTTTAACCAAGTTCTGAGCAATCTTGCACCCATTGGAGTCGATGTTTTATTAATTGCAGCAAGTAAACTGCCTTTATAAGAATTATCGCGAATGGTCGATGTTAATTCCAAACCTCGCTGCGCATTATAATCAAGTGTCATATAATCTTCTATACTGTATGGTTGAATGGTATCAAACTTTGACATGTTATCCTTTTGTGCATCTTTAATATAAGTCAGCAGAGCACCCGCAGCACAAAGAGCCATTTTGTAATCCGGATATCCAAAACCTTCCAATGAGTCTACTTTAAAAACTTCTTTTATAATTTTTTGAGAATTATCAAAATTAAAATCAGAGTTATCTACAAAAGTACAGTTAAAATTATCTCTTATATTTTCCGGAATATCAGCAACAAGCTCAGGCACTATTTGAAAAGACTTTATTTCCTGCTTTTTAGTTTTGCAAAGTATTTCAACAGGTTCAATTCTGCATATTTCACGCTCAAGATTTTTTACATCAGACTGCGTAATTTTAAGCTCGCCTGTCGATATATCAGCGTAGGCAACAGCAAATTTATTTGAATTTTCATCGACAATAATTGAAGCAAGATAATTATTTTTTCCGGCATCAAGATATTCTTGCTCAACAATAGTTCCCGCACTTATAGTTCTTGTAACTTCACGCTTAACCAGTCCTTTAGCGGCAGCAGGGTCTTCCATCTGTTCACAAATAGCAACTTTGTAACCTTTTGATAAAAGTTTTTGCAAATAATTATGCACAGCCTTTGCAGGAATACCTGCCATTGCAATTTTTCCGTTTTCACCTGCATCACGACTCGTTAAAGTTATTTCCAAAACTTTAGAAGTAATGATTGCATCTTCAAGAAATGTTTCATAAAAATCACCCAAACGATAAAACAAAATAACATCAACATTCTTATCCTTAACATCCATATACTGTTTTAGCATGGGTGTTAACTTTGTTCTGTCAATATTTTTGCTTGTTAATTCGTAAACATTATTCGCCATCTTTTCCTCGTCCCGAATGTTATATTTACTATATAACAAAATTTTTGCAAGATTAAGACTATTGTTACAAATATTATCATATAAAACTAATCTTCGGGAAATTCACCCGGATTAGGAATGGGATCATCAAACTCAAGCATAACCCTGATTAAAAGCCGAAGTTGTTTTTTATAATTCTGCAGACAAATTTCTTTTGTTTTACCGCAATAAACAAATTCTTCAAATTCCTTGAGTTTTATATAGTGATAGTTATTTCCTTCAAAATCTAAATCTTCACCAAACTCTTGAGTCCATTCAAGATTTGTATAATAATCCAATTGTTCATCTGTAATTTTCGTCTTATCCATAATTACCTATAAATTCTTTTGTAACGGTTGTAAAATCATAATACCTTCGCCACCAACGTACTCGGCACGCTTACCGTTTATTTCCAAATACACATCTTTTCCTCCTGATGCTTTTGTTGCAGTTGTAACAAGCTGTTTTACCCTGATTTTCATACTATCGGCTCCGCCGCCAATCTCAAAATCATCAGAAATATTGACAGTATAAGAATTTGCATCCTCTTTAATGCCTAACAATTTAGTTTCGGGAGGAATTTCAGAGTATACACCGGTTATTTTTTCAATACCGGAAGGTCCTGAAAAAAGTGTTTCCATGGCTAAACGAAATCTATCCGAATCTGATTTTGCTTCTTTTTTTGTTGTAGAAAGTTTTACACTATCACCATCTGTAACTTTTAAGAAG
This sequence comes from Candidatus Gastranaerophilales bacterium, assembly GCA_045598245.1. Classification (GTDB taxonomy): domain Bacteria; phylum Cyanobacteriota; class Vampirovibrionia; order Gastranaerophilales; family JAILCC01; genus JAILCC01. The sequence goes on along the minus strand of JAZLLQ010000034.1, from coordinate 38,013 downwards.
TAAACATCTGCTTCCTTGTCATCAGCAGTAATATTTTCAGCATTCTTTTTGGTTTTAACATCATTATTCCCACCAAATTTATCCTGAGTCAATGCTCCCGTAATATTATCAATGTCAAAATTTTCAATAGCATCAAATCCCAGTTTGCTTTTTAGGAAAAACCCTGCAATACCGAGAACAACGCAAGTTATTAATACTACAAAAATACTTCTAATCATATTATATGTTCCTAACTGCGTGCAAGAAATACAGCACCATCAATTATAATTTTTTCATTTTCTATTTTAACATTTTTTAATAACAAATGGCAATTATGTTGATTCAAAACCAATTGGGCAAACCACAAAGGATTAAAGATTGTCGTAAAATATTTTGACAAAGAAAAATCAACCTGCTTGCTGTTTGAACCAATAACCATATTATCAATTTTAACCTTGTTATTTTGAATTTTTAACCCTGACTTAATACTAAATATAAAAGGTTTAACAAAAGGAGCTTTAACCTGAATTGAAAATGCAAATTTGTTATCTTTTAAAGAAACTTTAGGATGAGTTAATTCAACAAATTTTAACGTTTTAGAATTATATTTAACTTTTAATAAATATTTTTGGTATGTTGTTGTTTTAAAAATATTATTTATATCTTTTTCAGTAAATTTTGCTGTAAAATCTAATGCCATTGGCTCTTTTAGCTGTACCGGACTTTGGGTTAAATCAAGATATATAAAATCGCATGCTGTTTTTATATTAAGCTCTGATAAATATAAAGAATAAAAATTCAAATCTTTTCCTTTTATGGAAAATGCCCTAAATCTACCATTTTTCGCATCTGTTGCACTAAAAGATTTAACTTTTACTTTTATATCACCTTGAACGTATTCCTGAATAGAATCTTTTACTTGCGAAGCTGCTATCCTTGAAGCTGCTAAATTCATACCAGAAACACTCTGTAAACCTCTCGAGAAAACATTTGCAACATCATAAGTCTTATTAGGACAGTACATTTCGTATAAATCATTTTCAGTAGCAGCATTAACTGAACCTGTAAAACAAATCAAAACAAAGAACACAAATATTATTTTTCTGAAAATTTTCATATATCCATCCTCATTATGCCAAAACTATTTTAGGTTTTATCACATTCCCTGTTTTTAAACCGACAGCTACAAGCATGTCATTATAGGAAATTTTAACATACTCACATTCTCCTATAGTTTTATCACAAAAAATATATTGTCCCATTTTTATTTTTTCAAAATCTTTTATATTAATTTCAAACCCCGGTAATTCCAGCATATCATAAGGATTTATAAGATATTTGTCAATATTATCCACAGATAAATTTTCAAGCTCAACACTATCATTTAAAAACAAATTGGCACTCATTGTTCTTGTTAAATTTTCCATCATGGCAAAAGAGTTCAGCTTAACTCCCAAATCGTGAATAACTGAACGAACGTAAACACCGCTTGCACAATCAATATCGAACGTTAAAAGAGGAAAATCACTGCTATCATCAAAACTAATAAAAGAAACATTAAAAATTTCAATTTCTTTTTGGGGAATTTCAACTTTCTGATTTTTTCTCGCATATTCATACAAGCGCTTACCGTTAACACTTATAGCACTATATATCGGTGGGGTTTGCAACTGTTTACCCTCAAATGTTTTAAGTATATTTTTGATTTCTTCAATATCATACTTGATAATTTTTTTTGAAATAATTTCTCCTTCAACATCATAAGTATTGGTCTCTATACCAAGTCGAGCATATGCCCTGTATGATTTCGTTTTAGGAGCAAATTGAATCAATCGTGTTGCATTACCGACAAAAACCGGTAACACACCGCTAGCAAGCGGGTCTAACGTGCCGGCGTGACCAATTCTTTTTATATTTAACAGTTTCCGTAAACGAGCAATTACATCAAAAGAAGTCAGTCCTTTTGATTTATTAATATTCAAAACCCCAAACATAGACTACAGTTCGCCTTTTGCAATCTTATCAATCAGGGCAGAAACCCTGCTACCTCTTTCAAGAGAATCATCAAGATGAAATTCAATTTTAGGAGTTAATCTCAAACGAATACGCTTGCCAATTTCATAGCGAACATGAGGTTCTTTTTCCTTTAATGCTTCAATTGCAGCATCTTTTTCATCATCCTTACAAAGAACACTGACATAAACTTTTGCAAAAGAATAATCAGAAGCCAACTCCAAATCAGTAACTGAAACTATACCCTTAATTCTGGAATCCCGAATATCTTTTAGAAGGATATCTCCAATTTCTTTCATCATAGTCTTTCTTATTCTGTCAGGTCTGTTATTCATATTTTGCTCCTAAATTTTTAAAAATGTCTTTTTTTCTTCTGACAACTCGTCTTTTATTTTTAATGAGCTTCTTATTCTGGTCATATTTTTTATAAGGAACGAAACATTGGATTTTATGCGAGAAATCAAAGACTGTTGCACAGCACCTTTTTTGTAATCGTAAGAAGTAATGTTAATCGCGATACGTTTAAATTCAGTTTTGTTATCCTCACATAACTTTTTGATATCGGAAGGCATAGCATCCGGTACAGTTTCCTTGTCAATAACATTGACAACATTATAACAAACTTTTTTTATTGCACGTAAATCAGCTTCATTAGGTGTTTTATTAGACATTAATACATTATGCAAATCCGTACAAGGTTTAATATCAGCAAACAGCATATTTTCAAACTGCAAATATGCATCTCTCTCAAATGAATCGACTTGATTTAGCAATGGATCATATTTCATTTCCTGATAAATAAAATATACATTCAGGAAAATAAGAACACAAGTTGCCAATCCAATTACCAAATTATGGTTTGCAAAATTCAAATTGTCAAAGCTCCAATCCGAATCAAGGAAAGTCAGAACAGCAAAACTGACAATTGCAACTGCCGCAACAATAAAACTTGATTGGCAGAGAAAATAAATTCCGCATACTAAAAACAACATTGAAAATAATTTTGCAAATTCACTTACCGACTTAAACATCAAAGCTCCCTTTTATCCACTTATTCTAAGACTTTTCTTTCAATTTCTTTAGTAGTATAAGATATTATGATATCACCTTCCATAATATCATTGAACTTATTGAAAGAAACACCACACTCATAACCTGCAAGAACCTCTTTAGCATCTTCTTTAAAGCGTTTTAACATATCCAAATTACCCTTGAATATTTCAGCTCCGCCACGTTCAACAACCGCAGTTTTATTCCTTACAATTTTACCGTCAAGGACGTAACAACCTGCAATTTTATTTGTCTTACCAACAGTAAATATCTGTCTTACTTCGGCACGACCAACTTCAATTTCTTGGAGTTCAGGTTGCAAAAGACCCAACATGGTTTTTTCTATATCATCAAGAATTTCATATATGATTTCATAATTTCTAATATCAACACCTTCTTGCGCAGCTAATTTCGTAGCATTTGCGTCCTCTTTGACGCTAAAACCAATAATTATTGCATTACTTGCTGATGCAAGCATAACATCAGCTTCCGAAATATCGCCAATTGCAATATGAACAATTTTTGTGAAGATTTGTTTTGAATGAAGTTGCTGAATAGAAGCACTAACAGCTTCAGCAGAACCATGTGTATTAGCTTTGATTATAATATTAAGTTCATGTGTTTCTTCCTGTTGTGCCTTTATTAAATCTTTTTTGACCTGAGAAGGTGCAATAGCATCAAGTTTAGATTCTCTTTCTTGTTCTTTTCTCTTTGTAACAAGCGCTTTCATTTCTTTTTCATTATTTAAAATTTCAAATCTGTCACCTGCTTGAGGAACTTCAGATAAACCAAGAATTTCTACAGGTGTAGACGGACCTGCTTTTTCAATTTGAGTGCCGTCATCACTTAACAAAGCTCTGATTTTACCACCGACACTGCCGACTGCAATACAATTACCTTTTCTTAAAGTACCGTTTTGAACCAGAACAGTAGCAACAGGACCTTTACCTTTATCTAATTTAGCCTCAATCACGACTCCGGTTGCACTGACAGTAGGATCAGCTTTTAATTCCTGCATTTCTGCGACAAGCAAGACGTACTCCAAGAGTTCATCAAGACCTTTTCCTTGGATAGCACTAACTTTACAGCAAATTGTATCACCGCCCCAATCCTCGGGAACAAGTCCGTGTTCAGTCAATTGAGTTAAAACTCTGTCAGGATCAGCACCTGCTTTATCAATTTTATTTACAGCAATGATTATAGGAACATTTGCCGCTTTTGCATGATTAATAGCTTCTACCGTTTGAGGCATAATTCCGTCATCAGCGGCAACAACCAATATTGCAATATCCGTAACTTGCGCACCTCTGGCACGCATTGCAGTAAATGCTTCGTGACCAGGAGTATCAATAAATACTATTTTCTTTTCATTTACATATGCGGTATAAGCACCAATAGACTGGGTAATCCCACCAACTTCACCTGCGGCAATTTTATGTTTGGATGCACGAATAGCATCAAGCAAAGTTGTTTTACCATGGTCAACGTGTCCCATAATCGTAACTACAGGAGCTCTTCCTTTTAAATGTTTAGAATTCATATTTACAATACTCTTTGAAGAATCATCATCACCTTTCTGTATATATGACGAATCTAAAACAAGAATATCAAATTCTTCTGCAAGTTTTGTCGCCGTATCAACATTAATAGTTTGGTTTACCGTAGCCAAAACACCATGCATCATAAGACTTTTTACAATTTCTGAAACTGAAATATTAGTTTTTTCGGAAAATTCTGCAACGGTTAACGGCTTATCAATGATAACCTCGGTTACTTTTTCAATTACTTCTTCAACTTGAGGTTTCTTTTTGGCTTTGTGTTGCTGTTGGTGAACAAGTCTTTCTTGTTCTTCTCTTTCCTCTTTCGATTTACCGAATTGCTTTGTATCTTTTTTCTTTTCAAAACGCTGTGGTGAAGCACCAGACTTTCTCGGTACTCCTGACAAATCTTGAGAAATAAATTGCCTTTTTATAGGTTGTTTCGATGGCATAGAATTTTTTTGTCCGTCTTGATTATTTTGTCCAAACGGTTTTCTATCGCCAAAAGTTTTCTTTTCAAATGCAGGCTTTTGTCCTCCAGAGAATTTAGGATTATCACCTTGAAATCTTGGCTTATCTCCTTGAAATTTCGGTCTGTCAGTCTGAAAACGAGGTCTGTCACCTTGAAATTTCGGTCTGTCACCTTGATATTGCGGTCTGTCCCCCTGAAAACGAGGTTTGTCATTTTGAAACCGAGGTCTGTCACCTTGAAATTTAGGTCTGTCACTTTTGTAAGGAGGTTGTTGTTGATTTCTGAAATCTTTTTGACCTGATACATATTCTTTTTTCTCAAATTTATTTGGAGAAGATGTGAACTTAGTCGAATCCTGATTATTTTTATTATCAAATTTGTCAAATACTTTTTTGGGCTTAATCGGAGTGGATGAAATGATACCTGTCCCCTTTTCTTCGTGAGGAGCAGACTCTGCCTTAGGTTTAAGGCTTTTTTTCAAACTTTCTGCATCATCCACAGTAACGGAACTCGAATGTGACTTTACTACCACACCTATATTTTTTTGCAGCAGGTCAATTACTTCCTTGTTAGAAAGATTTAATTCTCTTGCTAAATCATAAACTCTTATTTTTTCTGCTGACATTATTTTCTCCAAAAGATATATATCTTATTTATTTGTAACACAATTCGTAAATTTATACAAATTATTAACAAAATTTATTACAAAAGCCACCAATAATCAGTCAAAATAGAAATATAATGACTTAAAAACAAAAAAATAGTATAATTAGGAATGAAAAAAAAAGAGGAATAATATGAAGTTCAATTTTTTATGTTCAGGCGAATCTCACGGAAAAAAATTAACAGCAATAATAGAAAATGTACCTGCAAATTTTGACATAGACAAAAAAAAGATAAATCTCGACCTTATGCGCAGACAACAAGGGTATGGTCGAGGAGGACGAATGAAAATAGAAAATGATAAAGTAGAAATCACATCAGGCATACGTTTTGGAAAAACATTAGGCTCACCTATCACTCTTGAAATAAACAACAAAGACTTTGAGAAATGGGAAAAGATAATGTCTGTATTGCCACTGTCAAAAGAAGATTTGGATAATACTGACCTGAAAAAAATAGAAAATATTCGTCCCGGACATGCCGACTATTGCGGAGCATTAAAATTTAATCAGGAAGATGTCAGAAATATTCTTGAACGCTCCAGTGCAAGAGAAACTGCAATTAAAGTAGCTGTTGGCTCAATTGCAAAACAAATGCTCTCTGTTTTCGGGATAAAAATTGACAGTTGTGTCATTTCTATAGGCGATATTTTTGTTGACAATTGTGACGGAAATAAAAATAATGACTTAAATTGTCCTGATGATGAAGCATACAAAAAAATGGTGGAAGAAATTAATAAAGCCTGTGAAAATGGTGTTTCATTGGGAGGACAAATTCAACTAAAAATTGAAAATATGCCTGTCGGTATAGGCTCACATACTCATTGGGACAAAAAACTTGATGGGATACTAGCTCAGGCTTTAATGAGTATTCAAGCCGTGAAATCAGTAGAAGTAGGATTAGGAAAAGCATGTTCCGTTTTATCCGGTGATAAAATACACGATGAAATTTTTTACGAGAATGGAAAAATCATAAGAAAAACAAATAACGCAGGAGGAATTGAAGGTGGCATGTCAAACGGGGAACCGATTATTCTTACGATAGCAATGAAGCCTATTCCGACAATGAAAACTCCTCTTAATTCAATAAATCTAAAAAACAAAAGTTCTCAGCCTGCACACTTTGAAAGGTGCGATACCTGTGCTGTTCCTGCCTGTGGAGTAGTAGCAGAAGCTATGTGCGCAATAGTTATACTTCAACAATTCTTGGAAAAATTTGGCGGTGACAGCCTTGAAGAAATAAAAATGAATTTCGAAAACTACACAAAAATTGTATCAATGAGGTAAGTGAATATGAAAAACATTGTGCTTGTCGGGCTTATGGGAGCAGGCAAAACGACTATAGGAAAAGAACTTGCCAAACAATTATCTTATAAATTTGCAGATACCGATGAATTGATAGAACAACAGGAAAACTGTAAAATCACAGATATATTTTCAGATAAAGGTGAAGAATACTTTAGAAATTTAGAAAATAAAATCTGCAAGAAATTGTCAGGTAAAGAAAACCTGATTATTTCAACAGGTGGCGGAATGATACAAAACATTGATAATTTTAAAAAATTACAGGTTAACGGTTTTATTGTCTATTTGCAAGCGTCTCACACTGTTTTATACGATAGAATAAAACAGGAAACACATAGACCACTGTTAAAAACACATAATCCTCTTGAAAAATTATCAGATTTGCTAAAAACAAGAGAAAAAAATTACAAACTTGCAAATTTTTCAATAAATACGGAGAATATGAGTATTGAAGAAATAACAACTAAAATAATAAAGGAATATCATGCAAACAGTTAATATCAGCATACCTGAACAAAAACCTATTTCTTATCAGATTTTTATAGGACAAAATATTTGCGATAAAATCAACGAAGTTATTAAAGAGTTGCCTTCCCAAAAAGCCGTATTAGTCACTAATACAACAATTTTTGGCATATATAAAAATTTACTTGAAAATATACAAAAAATGTCCGATATCGATATTGATTTTTGCATATTGGAAGATGGCGAAAGATACAAGAATAAAGCCTCTTGGGAAAAGATTTTGAAAACGGCATTTGATTATAAACTTGAACGAAACGACCTTTTTATAGCATTCGGCGGAGGAGTAACCGGTGATATTACAGGTTTTGCAGCATCAATATACTTAAGAGGAATTAATTTTATACAAATTCCTACAACAATACTAGCACAAGTAGACAGCTCTGTCGGAGGTAAAGTCGCAATAAACACAAGTTACGGCAAAAATCTTCTCGGAGCTTTTTATCAGCCAAAAGCCGTCATTACGGATTTGTCACTTTTAAAAACACTTCCCAAAAGAGAAATTTTAACAGGCTTAGCTGAAGTTATAAAATATGCATTTATAGAAAAAACTTGCGGCGATAATTTTAGAGATTTTGCAAAATTTTTGGACGAAAATACAGAAAAGATTTTAAATCTTAATTTTGATACACTTTCCGAAATGATTAAAATATCGTGTGAATTAAAAGCTGCAATAGTAAATCAAGACGAAAAAGAACAAGGGGTGCGTGCAATACTAAACTTTGGGCACACAATAGGACATGCAATTGAAAAATGTACAAATTATAATACTTTCACGCATGGAGAAGCAGTTGCCCTCGGTATGAAAGCAATATTAAAAACAGCTTTAACACTTAATAGCATAGATCAAGAATATTACAACTTTGCAGTTACATTGTTGGAAAAATTCGGACTAAATTATAAAATACCAAAAGATATTTCACCTGAAAGCATTATTGAAGCGCTGATATTTGATAAAAAAGTTAAAAACGGGAAAATACGTTTTATAGTGCCGACAAACTATGCTCAGGTCAGAATATCTGATAACGTGCCTCAAGAAGTAATTCTAAAGAGTATTCGAGAGCTTTATTAATATGAAAAAGAATCAAATACTGCATTTCATAGGATATATCATTCTGATACTCGGGGCAATTTCAATGTTTGCACCATTTCTATGGCTAATATTAACATCATTTATGTCAAACACTCAAATTTTTTCATTTCCGCCTGAGTTTATACCCAAATCACTAACGGCTGATAACTATATAAGTACATTTAGAAACATACATGTTGCAAGATATTTCTTCAACAGTCTTATTGTATCCGTTATAACTACAATAGGACAAGTTATAATTGCTGCAATGGCTGGTTTTGCCTTCGCAAAATTAAATTTTAAATTTAATGAGCCAATATTTTTAATAATACTTGCAACAATGATGATTCCTCCACAGGTCAACATCGTGCCATTATTTTACATAATGAAAGAACTTCATTGGATAGATACATTTCAGGCATTAATTGTTCCCGGATTATTCGGAGGATTTGGAATATTTCTAATGCGCCAATGGTTTAAATCAATGCCTGATGCTCTCTTGGACGCAGCTAAAATTGACGGATGCAATCATTTGCAAATATTCATAAAAATAGCACTTCCATTAGCTTTACCAGCAATTGCAACACTTGCCATATTTACATTTATAACAAGCTGGAATTCTTTCATGTGGCCATTAATTGTAACAAACTCTGATAGTATAAGAACATTGCCCGTTGCTCTTGCATCATTCAAGGGCAGTTTCAGAGAAACAATAGAATGGGGACAACTTATGGCTTGTGCGGTTATTACCACAATACCTGCAGTCGGAATATTTTTATTGGGTCAAAAATATTTTATAAGGGGAATCATGAGTGCGGGAGTGAAAGAATAAAACGGGGGAAGAAACGGGAAAGAAACCCGTTTCTAAAATCAGTTATTTTCTGAAAAACAAGCAATAACCTGTTTACTAAGAATAGCAAGTTTTCCTGAAAAAAATCTCAAAACAGAAACATCATCAATGTTATCTATCATAATTTGGGTCGTTTCTTTAATTTCGAGTAATATTGCTTTTAAGTTATTATTAACCATTATATATTCCAAAACTAACTCAACAATATAATTATTATCATATATTGGTTAATTTGTCAAATCAAATTCACCATTTATGCTTAAAAGTTTTTTTAGTTCAAAATAACCGCTTGGCCGATAAAAAAATTACCAATAAGTAATAAGATTAATTTTGTCTAAAAGAATTAGGAATTTTAAATGAAACAAGTTGCAATTTTAATCCTTACGGTTATATCTGTTTTTATTTCTGAAAAATGCTTAGCACAAGCGCTAGTTGGCGAAATTTCAAAAAATGACTTTAAAAAAGAAACGCCTCAAATTATTGATAAAGACACAAAAAACCCAATTTCCGGAGCAATAATAACCGTTCCTGCCGAAAATATATATACCAAAAGCGATACAAACGGCTATTTTAACTTATCAACACATTCAAATTCCCCGCTTATTTTATCAATTCAAAAAGAAGGTTACAGACCATTTTCTATGACACTGCAAAACGGAAAACTTGAAGGTGGTGTAACTTATGAAATGTCGAAAACATCACCATTTGAAATAATAGTAACAGATAATATGATACACCTTGGGGATAACTCATATTCAGAGAATTCTGCAGGAGCATGTCAAATAAATTCACCATGCGTAGGTCCGAGTTTTACGAAAGATTTTTACATAAAGGACATACTTCCAAAAACAAAATACTATGTTTCAATTGGCTCGGTAATAGGAATAGATACAATTCAAGCAATGAAATTAGGACAAAACAAACTAAAAAATGCCTTTAGTACTCCATTAGAAATTTTTGTTAACAAAAGAAAAATCGGTGAACTTAAAATAAACGGAGATAATCAAAAAATTCAGATTCCTCAAAAATTTTTAAAGCAACTTGCGAACAATACACTAACGGTAACAACGGGAGAAAATACATCTGCAACAGATTACACAGACTATGATGATGTCGAACTTATGAATTTAATAATAGATATAAAAAATTAAGTTTAATAAATGTTTTGACATGCACAAATTTATTAACTAAAATAAAACCATATTGGGGTTATTCAAGTGGCACGAAATACAAAACAATCAAACGATATTAACAGCGTTTTACAAAAACAAGAAAAAAAGAACAGAAAGAACGGGATAAAATGGAATTTATCTTTGGTTTCAATTATTTTGCTCGTATTTGTTGCGTACTTGACATTTGGTGTAATTATAAATTCAGCAAAGATATACAGCCTTAACGCACAAGTTATAAAACTAAACAAAATAAACAAAATTGCGACCAAGAAAAACCAATATCTAAGAGAAGAATTGGAAAAATACACATCCAATTCAGGCGTTGAAGCATTGGCAAGAAACCGACTTCAATTTTCTAAAGAGGATGAAACTCTTATAATCATTAAACGCAATCAGGATGAAGATAACCAAGAATAAAATATATTCACAGGGGAGAAAGAGATGAATACATTTGACACAAGTGCATTTGGAAAAAACGATATTCGAGGTGTTTTTGGAGAAAACGTTACACCGGAAGTTTTCATGTATGCGGCAAAAGGCTACATAAAATACATATCCCAAAAAACAACTAAAGAACCCAAGGATATATGGGTAAGTGTAACCTATGATGCAAGATTACACTCGGTAGAGTTAAAAAACGCAGTAATAAAAGGAGTTACTTCACTTGGGGCAAATGTATTGGAACTTGGCTTAGCACCTACACCTATGGGATATTTTTCCGAAGTTAAAAAATTTGAAATTAATAACAGAACAATAGAGGTGGAAGGTGCTTTAATTATAACAGCAAGTCATAATCCAAAAGAATACAACGGATTAAAAATGACGCTCCACCGACATTCCTTCAATGCTGACGATATTAAAGAAGTTGCACAAATTGCATCGCAAGAATATGAATTTCCTAAAAGAAACTACTATCTTTCCGGTGAAATTATCCAATACAACATTGTCTCAGACTATATTGAAAACCAACTAAAAAACTTCCCTATACTTGGCAAAGATTTAAAAATAGTCGTAGATAGTGCAAATGCAACGGGAGGTGTTGTCGCACCTGAATTATACAAGGAGTTAGGTTGTGACGTTATTGAACTATATTCAGAACCTGACGGGAATTTTCCCAACCACCACCCTAACCCCGCTGATGAAAAAACACTGGACGATATAAAAGCAAAAATCATTGAAACAGGTGCGGATTTCGGTATCGCTTTTGACGGTGATTCAGACAGAGTCGGTATCGTTGATGATAAAGGGTACAGTATTCCGGGCGATCAATTATTATTAATCTTTGCTCTGGATATATTAAAAGAATTCAGAATAAGAGGAGAAGTTCCCAAAATTGTTTCGGAAGTGAAATGTTCACAAGTTTTATATGACACAATTAACGCAAACGGCGGGGAAGCCATTATGTGGAAAACCGGTCACGGATATATTAAATCTAAAATGAAAGAAGAAAAAGCAATACTTGCAGGTGAAATGAGCGGTCATATATTCTTCAAAGACAGATACTACGGTTTTGACGATGCAATATATGCAGGTTGTCGCTTTATAGAAATTGTCGCAAAAGCAAAAAAAGAGAACCCTAAATTTAAGGTTTCAGACCTCATAGCCTCTCTTCCTCACGCATACACAACGAGAGAATTGAGGTACCCTTGCAAAGACGAATTTAAAAAACCAATTTTAAAGGAACTTGAAGAAATCATCAACAAAAAACCTGACCTGTTTGGAACACCAATCAAATCAATTATCACCTTAGACGGGTTACGAATTATATTTGACGGTGGTTTCGCTATGATTAGACAAAGCAACACTGAACCTGTGTTTACGGCAAGATTTGAAGCAGCAGATGAAAAAACCGCAAATTCATATCAGGCAGCAATGGTCAAAGAACTTGATGCACTAACCGAAAAATACACTACATCCCACACGGTTTAAAGGAGTAAAAATGAACAAAAACCATCTTGCAATAACGATAATAATATTATGCTTTTTATGTCTGTTTGTTGGAATTTTAAAACCGCCAAAACAAAATGAAGCCATTGTACAAAATTCAGATAATGTATTATTTTCAAATTTTGAAGCAGTAGGTGACAGAATTGCGCTTCTTTCAATCGAAGGAGTAATTTCCGCCCCAACAAATACGAACTATTTTTCAAATGAATTTAATATGGATAATTTTTTAACAGCAGTAGAAAAAATACAAAAAGACAACAACGTAAAAGCTGTTCTCATCCGCATTAATTCACCGGGGGGAACCGTTGCAGCATCTCAGGATATATACGATGCAGTTTTAAGATTAAGAGCAATAAAACCTGTTGTAATATCTATGAGTGATGTTGCTGCAAGCGGAGGCTATTATATAGCAAGTGCAGGTGACAGAATTGTCGCACAGAAAGGAACTATGACAGGAAGCATTGGTGTTATACTTAATTTTACAAATATTACTGACTTAGCCAATAAACTCGGTATATCCTCTAACACAATCAAAAGCGGAAAATTCAAAGACTCAGGCTCAATGTACCGTAAAATGACATCTGATGAACAAATATTGTTTCAAAGTTCTGTAAATACTGCGTACAACCAATTTGTTACGGCAATTACAAATGCCCGTGTAAAACGTAACGATAACTACGAAGCTGAAAAAAAAGAACTCTCCATAGACACACTGAAAAAATATGCTGATGGAAGAGTATTCTTGGGGGAAGAAGCATATAAACTCGGTTTTGTAGATAAAATAGGTTCAAAATATGATGCACAAATTATTGCATCACAAATGGCAGGATATGAAAAAACTCTGCCTGTTGTTCAGTACAACAAACCTAATGGGGTTTATAGTTTATTAATGGGAATGGAAAGCATCTTTACCACACCTGATTTAAAAAATACAATTCCTTTTTCAATAAGATATTCCCGACAACCGCTTATGATTATGGAGTAAGTTATGAACGGTCTTTGCGAACTTTTTTACAACATACTCTTTAATCCGAGTGAAGCATTTAAAAATATTTCTTGCGAAAAAGCATATAAACTTCCTTTACTCATAATAGTTATATCTTCGTTTTTTATGTTAAATCTGAGCGAAAGTACATTCAATGCTGAAACAATTTTTATATTTCTAACAAGAACATTTAATTTAATTATTTATTGGTTATTTTTTTCATTCTTTATTAATTTAATCGCAAGAACATTTAATAAAGAAAATAGTTTTTCCAAAGTATTATCCTTAACTGCTTTTGCATATGTACCATGGATATTTCTAGGTCCGCTAACACTTTTAAAAAACTCTGTTTTTTCAAACCTCGGAATGTTCTTAATACTTATAGTATGGGCATGGACAATAATCTTACAGATAATTGCAATTTCTGAAATATATAATATTCCAAGAAAAAATGCACTAATAATTTTGATTATTCCCTTTTTGGCAACAATTTTATACATTGTATGGTCAACAGACTTTTTTATTAAACTTTTCCAAATATTAGTTCTGTAATAGCAAATTGAAAAATTTTCCGATTTTAACTAATCGGAGGAACTTATGCTAAGTAACCTGAGTTTTGGTCATTCATACCACTTTATAAATAAGCAAAATGGCATATTATGTGCATACTGCGGAGGTATGACATACACAGAATCTGATATAAAAAAATTACACGCCAAACTTCTTCCGTTAAAAGGACGAGAAATAGCAGAAACATTAAAACCATATTTGAAAGATTACAAAATCAGACCGCCAAAAGCACTGTTAGATTTAATAGAATTATCAGAACGCCAAGATTTTCAGGATAAAACATTTAAAGCCATAACTTTACACCTGCAAGACCCAAAAGTATTCGACATTAACAGTAATAAAACTCTATGGAATATAATGAATGACGGCATATTTTCCGTAGACCATGTTCAGCCGAGAGCATTAGAAGGAAAAAGCGAACAATGCAATTATCTTCCCATGCACAGATATTGCAACAGCAGGAGAGGACACAGAAGTTACGGTGAATTACTTGCAATTAAACCTGACTTCATAGAACATTTACGCACATCATTAATGCAACTAAAAAGATTACAAATGCTTAATCCGAAATGTTTACCTGAGAATTACACTCAAACCGTAAAATCACACATAATTGAACAAGGAATTCCGGAAGAATTACTTAAAGACATCTAATCTTTTTTCTTTTCCACAACTTTTTCCGCTAAACACATTGAAATAATCGGAATAACAAATTTATACAATGTTCCGAAAATCAATGCAGATTTTGCAACTCTTATGCCATCTTTATATCTGGACAAATCGGGCAATTTGCTGTTAGCTTTTGAAAAATTATCAGTAAATTTTTGGATAGGCTTATCAAGCAATTTATCAATTGTATAACCGCCAACAGTAGCTATTAAACAAGAAAATGCAGTATTTACCATCAAAGGTTTTTTTCGTTCTTCTTCAATTTTTTTGCTTTTAGCAGTACTCAAAATAAAAAATGAAGATAATAAAATTCCGGTTGCAGAGAAAATATGTGCAGCAATATTTGTATCGTGAAATTTATCGGTAAATTTTTGTACCGGCTTGCTATCAATAATCTTCCCCATTCCTATAGCAAGTTTATCGGTCAATTTATCATAAGCAGATGATGCCGTTTTAGTAAAAGCATTGCCAAACATAACATCATTTCTGTTTACTTGAAAATTATTATTATAAGAATATGTGGAATTTATTGAATTAACCTTCATACGAACCTTCTTTTATAAAACCTTTAAAAATTTGCTTTGAACGATTATACTGACTTAAAGAATTGAAAGAAACAGCGGATGCAGGATATACAATTTTTTTTGCATCATCTTTTCTCGGAAACAATGCTGAAATAATAGGCGGTATTAAAGCACAGGTCAAAAGTGCTTTAGGAACTGCACAAACGAAATCACTTCCAATCTTAAAAAGTTGTGTTGCAAATTTATACTTTGAAGAAGATAAAAGTGTTTTATCGTTTGTAAGATTTTTTATAGTCGCCTTAGATAAATATTTTTCAGGATTTGCATTTATTTTTTTTACGGCATGTGCAATTGGAGTAGAAGCCAGTGCCATAAGTCCCAAACCAATAACACTTGATGAAATGGAGTTTGCCGATGCATACTCTTTGTTGCCTTTTTTTACTCCCGGAGTTGCAAAAATTGCTAAAGGTCTGAGAACAGCACCTGTTACAAAGGCAACTGCAGCTAAAAACAAAGCCCCGTTATCTGCTGCAAAACCAAGGCTTTTTTTCAACAATCCGCTACTATATATTTTATTTGCATTAAAAAATCCGCCGAAACATACGTTGGCGGATTTCTTCACACTTTTATTCAGTTTTATCTCATCATTCTTTGTCACACTCAGGTCGTTTTTCTGCACACTCTCAGTCACTCGAACTCTTCCCGGCACACTCAAACTCGACTGATGGAGTTTATCGGAACATGCCTTTCGTTTGAGCGGCTCGTCCATAAATCCAATCGGAGCAAATGCAACTATTGCTGATTTTGGAGTAACTAAATTCATGTTTTCAAATTTCTTTCTACTGAATAGGTGTATATAATACAATAATTATTTTTATTTGTAAACCCCCTTTGGAAATCCGCTCTATCAGGGGGATACACATGTAACTGGACACATGCTTTTAAAAATATATAATAAAAATTTGAGGCAATAAAAGCACACTAAATATTAATTTTAATTTCAAATGTTCTATCCCAAGGGAACGAATAATATGTCGGATATTCTTCACCAAGAAATGTCGAAACTCTGATTTCGAAAGGTCTCATTTCTTTCATAACTCCATCAGTTGAATTATTTTGCCTCAAAATATCTCTGACATTTGCTTGATATGCCCAATCATCCATAAATCTGATATACTGGAGTTTTTTAAATGCATCGTTACTATACACACCATGTTTTATAGCTATATATTTAATAATAGCGGCAGAAACAACTGTACCTAGAGTATTTCCGGTAGTATTCCAAGCGGCATATCCATAAAATCTTTCAACATCAGGCATTAATTCTAAAAATTTTTCAACAAGATAATTGTCAGCACCGTTTGCTTTCTTAATATCAGCCAAAATGTAGTTTGATTCTGTCGTATTAACAAAATCAATTAACTTGTCAGCAGGTGTATTATCTTCCCTGTCTTTAAATATGTGAAGACACAATTCATCTTGCACTTCATTAGGTGCATTGACTAAAAGTTTTAAATTCCCGCCATTGACAACTTCACCGCCACACAGCTCAATAGTTTCCTCTACAGAATCCTGAATTGTAGAATCTTCATATAATGATATTATTTGCTTTGCATTTTCACTGAAATACACAGGGTTAATTTCAACATTTTCTGAATAGAAATCGCAAAATGCACGGCTCAAAAGTGATAAAATCATTTCATCAGCTCCTGTTTTAACGGTAACCTTGTCTGAAACGAGTTCCTTTAAAGCCAGCTTCTGTAACAATTCTTTTTCTTCAACATTAAAGCCAAATTCAGCAGTATCATCCTGAGAAAAAACAAGATGTTCAAAGATACCATTCTTAACTAATTCAACGTAATAAGAATTTATATCAAAATTACGTTTTCTTGAATCCAAATAATCATCGACTACTTCAAACGGTATTTTATTTGCAAGAGAAATTAATTCTGATTCTATTTCAACATCATAATTTGATAACAATTTATGAGATAAATATGAAAATCTGAACAAATCTGTTCCGAAATTTCCCCAATAACTTTTTTCTTCTTCGTTACAATTATTATTTGAAATACGCATAATACTTGATACTGCATATATTTTAGGTTTTGTCGTACCTTTATTGATAATTTCGATAAAACTGTCTATATTTGCTTTTATTGTATCAAAAGAATTGTCAGTACGCCGAGAAGAAATCAAACCTCCGTAAGCAATTGTATCCAGTGCAACAACAGCAATATCAATATCGTAAGAATTTATAATATGTTCAACCCAACCTTGAATTTTTGCAATATCAGCCGGCAAATTTAAACCACCTAAAACAGAAATATCCGGCATAAAAACCTTAGCTCCTTTAAACATATTCGTAATATTTAAGGCTAAATCATAACAAACCGGTCTGTTATCAATCGGAATAATTAATATTTTCGGGAAATTCTCTGACATTGTCTTGTGCTTCTCTCATATTTCTAACATACTTAGGTGTTTCTTTCGGATAAAGTTGATTATTCATGACATCATAGACTGATTGTTCTGAAGTATTATTCCGTGTCATAAATGGTGTTAAAGGATTCCACTGCCCAAATATTACACCTTTTTCAGAATCTTTATCCGTTATGTAAACTCTGCTTGACGGAGCAGGAGTACCATTTTCTGTTTGAAGTATTGCAACCTGATATTCGGTGCAATAATCAGATACAACAATTGCCTGGACATCAACACTCTTACCAACCAAACGTTCATCGTCCAAAATTGTCGGATTAAAAATTGCTATCCCTTTATCGTTCGCAACCTGCTCGAAATACTGTTTCGGTATTGTTGAGCCATAGTTCAGCGTAAATTTAATTTTATCATTAGGTTTTGCCTGCACCCTAAATTCTGCTTCTGCACCAATTACAACAAAATTAGGAGCATACAACTTTGCAGCTTCTCTGTTCTGCTGCAACTTTCTTATCTGTTCATTTTGTTTTTCAAATTGAGTTACTAAACCATCTGACAATTCAACTGCACTTGCCAAATTAATAAAAAAGCATATAAAAACTGTTAAAATAGATACGAAAATTCTCATGGCAATATTTTAACTTAATCAATGAGAAAAATCAAAGCCTAAATTTTTACAGCTTCCTTTATAGAACCCAAACCTGAAAGAGTTATTGTTTTTTCTTCGTCAGGAGATGAAAATTTCAAAGTATATTCATTTTCTTTAAAATCCTGATATTCATTAGTTCGAACACTTACGCCGTCTAATTTAAAAATTGTTTCCATAAAACACTACTCCTTATATTATATAGGATAACGTATTTATTAAAAAAAAACAAGATTAAATTTGCTATTCGTCCCCATTTAAAATTTGACCTAATAACTCAATACCCGGTTTTTGCACCGCAGTCATATTGTTTTTAGTATATTCTTTCAATTCATTATCATCAAACCAATATCCGCAACCGTTAGGGCAAAAATCAATCATAGGAGGACGTCCGTTCATTTGGACTTTATCCATAGGAAACCCGCATCTGGGACACTTTCTCGTTTCTTCAGTTGTTTCAATAACTTTTAGTCTTTCCAATCTGGGCTCAACAATATTAAATTCTTTTATTGCATCTGATAATTGGTCTATTTCCATCATATCAAACCAAACACCTTTACATTCATTGCAAAAATCGACTTCAACTCCTCTGTTTTCAATGAGATTTAAATCAGAATGACATTTAGGACATTTCATTTTCATAATATTTTCTCCTTTTTATATATAGTTATCATTATAATCATTTTTTAGTATCACTCACATGAGAAATATTTTTCTTAACGTATTGCTCAAATTCGTTCTTATCAAACCAAAAGCCATGCCCATTTTGACAATAATCAAACATTGGAGGCTTGTTTGACATATAGACCTTAAACATTAATTCGCCACACCGAGGACAACGGAATTTACTTTCTTCGGTTTTCGCAATAGAAAGTTTTGCTAAATCAGGTTCAGGGAAATTAAAAGCAGGATATTTTGATGACAAATCAGAAATTTCATTCTTATCAAACCAAATACCGTCACATTTATTGCAGTAATCAACTTCAACATTAAATTTTTTAAATTTAGTTAACTCATTACCACATCGTGGACACTTCATATAAATTCACCCCATATTATAACTAAATAAAATTTCTCATATTTTTTTATTTACGTCAAGAAATTTTGAAATAAAAACAAAAAATATTATATATAGAAGGTAAAAACAAATATGTACTTTTATTAAGATTTTCGAAATACTTGTCATAAATATTTTTGCGTGATAATATGAGTTTTCGTGGGAGAAAATAGTAATAGAATAGCAAATTTTTTAAGCCTTTTGTTTTTATAAACATGTAAGGTTAGGTTAGGAAAAGCATGAAAGTTTCTGTATCTCAGTTTCAAAATAGTGTTATGCGCCAAAAACCTGCTCAAATCAGCAGTTCGCCGTCATTCGGAGGAGTAAAAATAAACCCTGAAACAATTGAAGCAGCCAAAAAAGCTATGGGAAAATTCCCCAAAGCACTGTTTCTAACTGAAAAATTCCAAGGTGAATTGTGTAATGCTTGGATTACTGCAGTCGGTACAGCCTTAATCGCACCATTCTTCATTGCATTCAACCCGTTTTCCAAAGAAGATAAGGAGACAAAATGCTATTCTGCATGGCGTCAACCTATTTCTGCAGTTTTGCAATTGGTAACTCAACTTGGTATCAATTATTCCTTTAACAAGTATATGGATAAAATGGCAAGCACAGGGTGCTTTGAGATGGCAGATATGCGTTCATGCCCCGCTGATTCTTATGTTGAAACACTTGTAAAACACAAACATCCGAATGCTACAAAACAAGAACTTGAAATGCTCATAAAAGATGAAAAAACTCGTGCATTCCGAGAAAGCGTAGCAAAAGCAAGACAAGAACTTAAAGGGAAACCTATACTTGATGAGCAACTTGTAAGCAGAAGTGACCTTGAAAAAGAAATTGAAGCAATAAAAGACCCTATAAAAAAAGAAATTAAAGACCTAAAAAAAGCAAAGGGAAATGAACAAAGAATAATTGAGCTGACTAAACAACTCAAAGACGAAGATACCATAGCACAAAAAGCAATGCAAAATGTAAAAAGAAACGTACTTGAGCAAATGGAAGCGAATGCGAAAAAGAAACTGCGCATACGTGAATTAAATAAAGGAAACAGAACTGTTGAACAGGCAATTGAAATTGCAAAACAAAAATTACAGGCAGCTGCGGCAGATCCAAAAGATGCCAAAATCTGGGAAAATGTAATTGAAAAATTAAAAGATATCGGAAACTACGAAACAGGTATTCACGCTAAAAAACCGTTTGAAACACTGAAAGACCTCGGAAAAAATTATGATGAAATATTAAATAATGAAAGAATAAAACAATTTGTTAAAGCTAAGGGTGATGTAGCAAAATTTACGTTAAAACAAATGAGATTATGGTCAAGCATAGTTATCTCACTATTAATGTTACCTGTATCTTGTTATTTATTAAACTATACATACCCGAGATTGATGGAAAAAATAATGCCAAATGCCGGTAAAAAGAAACATGCCGATCCTCCAAAAAAAGAAATGGAGGTTAAGTAATGCCTATACCTAGTATTTCAAAATATTTTGTAGCAGGAATGAATAAATTATCAAAAACCAACTTTGCCCAAAAGTACATAGGTTTAACTGCACCTGCCGCAATTGGAACAATTACAACATTGTCAGGTGCATCAAAAGATGCAATCAACTGCGTATATTATGTAAGACAATCTCTTGCTAACGAAAAAATCCCGGAAGATAAAAGGAGTTTCGTAGCAGGTTTAGACTTAGCTAACGGCATACTAAACGTTGGTTTACAACTTGCAATTGGTCTGTGGTTTAACAAAAAAGTGTTACCGACTGTTTTTGATAATCACATTGCACCAAAATTCTTCCCCGATAATTTACACACAAAACTTATGAATATTAAAAACTTGGGACTTAGTGCCGAAATGGCTAAAAGTGTAAGTAAGAGTCTGAAAGAAGCAGGAAAAACAGGATTGGCTGCACTCAGCACATTGTTATTGACTCAAGTTATTATCAAACGTATGATAGTACCGCTAATATCCACTCCAATGGCAACATACTTTAAAGACAAAATGGATAAAAAAGGCGGACACAAACATCCGACAAGTGGTGGTGACACAATAACATTTGAAAACAACCTGCATAATGATTCAGAAACTCAAAAAAATGAGCTTAACAAAAATTTACCTGATTGCTATAAACCTTTTGCTAAATCATAATATAATAGAAAGGTATTAGTATATTAGTGAGAGCATGGGATGAGTATATTTTCAAAAATTGCAATTTTTTACAAAGAACCACCTGCGGCAGAACCGCTAACTGATAAAGAACAAATTGATAAGACTTATTCGTCTTGGAGATTACGCATATTTTTATCAATGTTTTTCGGATATATCATTTTCTACACTTGCAGAAAAAATATATCCGTTGCACTTCCTGCAATGCAAGACGTTCTGGGTTACAGTAAAACAGAACTCGGTTTATTAGGAAGTTCTTTGTATTTAACCTATGCTGCCGGTAAATTCATTAACGGAATTATTGCAGATAACACAAATGTAAAAAAAATATTACCTACCGCACTGTTCATTTCAGCTTTGGCAAATATCTTATTCATATTGTCAGCTTATTTTATTGCACCGGATTTAAAAATCACATTTTTCGGGATGCAACCGGTTGCAATACTTTTGTGGACATTAGCCTTCTTCTGGGGTGTAAACGGGTGGTTTCAGTCAATGGGATTCCCCCCAATTGCAAAAAATCTTTCTTATTGGTTTGCCAATAAAGAAAGAGGCTTCAAGTGGTCACTTTGGTCATCATCACACGAATTAGGAACCGGTCTAAGTTTTATATTATCCGCATTTTTGATTGCACACTTTGGCTGGGAAGCTGTATTTTATGTTCCTGCTATATTTGCAATAATTTACTGTATATTTTTCTACAAAAATTTACAAGACAAACCTCAAAGTATTGGTCTGCCTGATATTGAGAAATACAAAGACCCTGACTATGTAGAACCTGTACAACAAAAATCAGAAGATGACAAATTAACGTACAGAGAAATCTTCCACAAATATATAATCCAAAATCCTACAGTATGGATGTTGGCATTTGCGTACGTATTTGTGTATGTAGTAAGATATGGCACACTTGATTGGTTTATTATGTATTTGCACGAAGCCAAACACAACCCTATCAGTCTGGCAACTGCGAAAACAACCTGTTTACCTATAGTTGGAGTATTAGGCACCATAGGTGCAGGATTTGTTTCCGACAAATTTTTTAAAGGTAAACGCTCGCCTGTAAACGTAATATGTTTAATCTTGCTTGCTTTATGCGTATTTGGATTAGGAATAAACGCAATTTCCTGGTTAGACTACGTACTGATTTCATTAATAGGGATATTTACATGCGCACCTCAAGTTATCATCGGAGGACTTTCTGCAGTTGAATCAAGCTCAAAGAAAGTAGCATCTGCGGTAACAGGTTTTTGCGGAATGTTTGGATATATTGGAGCAATTTTATCAGGTGCAGGTACAGGCTACATTGTTGATAAATTTTCTTGGAACGGAGCAATGTATTTCTGGACAGGTTCTGCCGTACTTGCGTTAATAATTTGCTTATTCTTAATGAAAACAGAATTCTCCAAAAACAAATAGCCGTATCAGGCAATAGAATAAAAGTTGAATATATTGTTATATATAGTTAAGCATATATTCGACTCTTACCCAGATACTATTTTTACGACAGGCTTATTGCTTGTCGTTTTTATTATCATCATTTAGACACACTTGCTAACGAAAATATATAATTATGTTATTACATAAGAATAAATTATATGAATCAGTAATTTAGTAGGGTTTTGTTTTTATTATTGTTTTTATAGATTTATAGTTTTCTTTTGCTGCTGAACATACTTACCTAACAGAGTGTATTTTCACAAAACTTTGTTTTGGATTTGTACTTAGTCATTTTATGTCATTGCGAGGGAGTGAAACGAGCGTAGCAATCCACGTAATATTACTCGCTATACGTCATAATGAAGTGGATTACTTCGTCACATAAAATACCGTTGTTCCTCGTAATGACATAATTTTACATGTATCATCCTAAGGATGATAATTGCACTCGTAAGAGTGCCATAATCTCTACATAGAAGTTGTTGGTTTTTAGAAACAAAATTTCCAACGTTATATTGAGAAATTTTGTGAACTGAAAACCTGACAAATACTAAACTTACGCGTGATTTCTTTCTTCTTTGGGTACTTTTCTTCTTTCTTTTTTTCGCGTAACAAGAAAAGAAAGAAGAAAAGTACAAGTCCAAAGTTAAAAACTCTTCACAACTCTAAAGTTCATATAATTTATTCTTATGTATTTTAATGATAACAACCTTACGTTTTTTAGTTACACATTATGCAATAATTTCTCTAAATTTTATCAGCTTTATAAAAAATAGGTAAATACTCTTTCCCATAAATCAAAAATGTTGTAAAATAAAATGGTACAAGATTTATAGGTTAATTTAATATGGACGGACAAGTTAAAAATAAAAGAATTAATTATATGACAATACATGGTCACTTTTATCAACCTCCGAGAGAAAATCCATGGTTGGAAGCAATTGAAATTCAGGAAAGTGCTGCTCCATTTCATGATTGGAATGAAAGAATTAACTTTGAATGTTACAATCCAAATGGCGTTTCGAGAATAGTAAACTCAAGTAACAAAATCATTGATATAGTGAGTAATTATGCAAATATGAGTTTTAACTTTGGTCCTACATTGTTATCATGGATGGAAACACATGACTCCGGAGCTTATGAAAAAATAGTTGAAGCTGACAGCCTTAGTTTTCAAGAGCATAACGGTCATGGTAATGCGTTGGCACAAGTTTATAATCACATGATTATGCCGCTTGCTAATGAACGTGATAAATATACTCAAGTCATTTGGGGAATAAAAGATTTTATGTACCGTTTTGGCAGAAAACCTGAAGGTATATGGCTTGCAGAAACAGCAATAGATTATGCTACGGTTGATGTACTCATTGATTGCGGAATTAAATTTACCGTTTTATCTCCTTTTCAAGCTGAAAAAGTAAGAAAATTAAACGAAAACAACGCCCAATGGGAAAATGTCGGCAACGGAAATATCGACCCTGCAAGAGCATACAGATGTTACTCAAAGACAAGACCTGACCAATACATAGACTTATTTTTCTATGACGGTTCAATTTCAAAATCTGTTGCCTTTGACAACTTACTGCAAAACGGCGAAAAATTTATCAACAGATTAAAAGAAGGAGTTTCTCAATACAGAAATTATAATCAACTTGTGCATATCGCAACAGATGGTGAAAGCTACGGACACCACACAAAATTCGGAGATATGGCATTATCTTATGTTTTAAAATCAAGAGTTGAAAAAGAAGGTTTTAAACTTACAAATTATGCAGAATATTTGGAACTGGAACCTCCGCAAATGGAAGTAGAAATAAAAACTGTGTCATCATGGAGCTGCTGTCATGGGGTAGAACGTTGGAATTCGGACTGCGGATGTCAAACAGGAGGTCAACCTAACTGGAATCAGAAATGGCGCCGTCCTTTGAGAGAAGCTCTTGATTATTTAAGAGATGAATTAATTACAGTTTTTGAAAAATACGGTTCTGAACTTCTGACTGATGTTTGGCGTTGCAGGAATGATTACATAGACGTTATTTTGGACAGAAATGATGACAACATTCACAAATTTATACAAGAACATCAAAAATATAATCTTTCAAATGAAGATATTGTAAAGGCTATAAAATTACTCGAAATGGAAAGACAAACACTTTTGATGTATACAAGTTGCGGTTGGTTTTTCTGCGAACTTTCAGGGTTGGAAACAGTACAAATACTGAAATATGCTGCACGTGCAATTCAACTGGCAGAAGAATTTATTGACTATGATATAGAACCCAAATTTGTTGAAATTCTATCAAAAGCGCAAAGTAACATAATTGAATTAGGCTCAGGTAAAGATATTTATTACAAATGGGTAAAACCTTCCGTTATTGATGTCAAAAAATTCGTAAACCATTGGGCAATAACTTCACTATTCACAGATTACGAACCTGAAACAGATTTATACTGTTGGCAAATTAAGAAAAAAGATTACAGAGCAATCAAAAAAGGTCGTACAGACCTTGTCGTAGGAAGAGTAGTCGCTCGTTCAAAAATAACAATGGAAAAACATGATTTAATATTCGCATTATTGAATTTTGGGAATTCGGATTATCACTGTGCAATAAGGAGCTTCCAAGACGCAACCGAATATAACAATATCAAATCAGCATTAATTGAAGCCTACGATAAAGAAACAATGACAGAAGTAATACGACTCATGGACGAAAACTTCGGCAAGAAATATTACACATTAAAAGACTTATTTGCGAAAGAGAAAAAAGAAATTTTAAAGCAAATCTTGGAAGAACGTCAAGAAAAATTTACAGATGTGTTCAGGACAATGTATGCCGAAGGTAGGCAGTCTATTAACCAACTTCAGGATGTCGGCATTAATATACCAACCGAATACAAACTTGTTGCTGAATTTGTATTGAGCAAGCAATTTAACGATTTATTGGAAAATGCAGAAAATATCTTTTCGGATGAAGTTATGCAAAAAGCATTAAGTTATATAAGAGAAGCACAACAACTTTCCATAACTTTAAATAAAAAACCGTCACAATTACTTTTTGAAGCAAAAATAATGAGAAATATTATACGTCTTACTGATGGCTTTGAACAAGCACAGGCAAGAAAACTTCTGAATATTTTAAGTGCATCAAAACAACTCGAAATAAGTCCCAATATAAGAGAAGTTCAAAACTTCTACTTTGAAAAAATATTAAAATTCATCCCGGACTTATTCATTGAATTAAAACGAACAAGCGACAAAAAAGCATTAAAACAACTGATAAATTATCTTTTAAATATTGGAGAAATGCTTGATTTTGACGTAAAAGAAAGATATATAGAATTAAGTAATATAAGATTATAAGGAATTTAAAATGGAAGAAAAAGAATACACATTCAAAATGAAAAAGGGTAATATTGATATAGAACTCACATCTACTGATGAACAATTCATCAAAGAGCAATTAGATATTTGGCGCAAACAGTTATTAAAGTAGGTGAAAATTGAGTACATACGGCTTTAGGGTAAAAAGAAAAGACTTTGAAATAAGCATTAAGTCAAACAGCGCAAAATTGATAAAGGAGGAATATCAAAAATTTGCAGCAGACTTTTTGGGTGTGTCACTTAATGACATACTTTCGGAAGCACCTCAATCTGTTTCAACAATAGCTGAAACAGAACCGACAGTTACAGCTGAAGATAAAAAAACAAATACCATAAAAACTGTTGAAAATCTCGGGACAACCTCAGAAGAAAAAGAAAAAAATGTTGCGAAAAGCACTAAAGCAACAACAAAAAAGAAAAAAGAATTGACAAAATTACCAGCCAATTTTGCCACACTTTTAGCTGAAAAATCCGAAATCGAAACGAATAATGTCATAGAGAAAAAAACATCCGAATTGAAAAACACATATGTTCAAATGCAAAATATTATCAAAGAAAAAACGATGAAAGACGAACTTGACTACATAGTCGTTGCAGCTTATTGTTTAACACATTATGAAAATATGCTCCATTTCCCCGAAGAACAAATTAAAGCAAAAATTGCACCGTTCTTCAAGAAAAAAGTATCTCACGACATTGTGCTTGATGCTGTAGCAAAAAATCTTATAAAGGTAATCCCTGACTTTACAGGCTTTAGTGATGAGATAGAATATGAATTAACAGAGCAGGGTGAGGAATATTTCTTAAATGAACTTTAACGGCAAAACAATAGCAATTGCTATGAGTGGCGGAGTAGACAGCAGCGTTTCCGCATATTTATTAAAAGAACAAGGTGCAAAAGTTATTGCATTGACAGGAGATATGACAGGTGATAAAGAACTTTTAGAAAGAGCAAAAGGCATCTGTGATTATTTAAACATTGAACATTTTGTTATTGATTTAAAGGAAAAATTCAAAAACGAAGTAATCGCATATTTTGACGAAACTTATAAAAAAGGATGTACCCCCAATCCTTGTGCTGTATGTAATAACAAAGTAAAATGGGGAAGTCTTTTCAATTATGCCATTGATGAACTCAATTGCGACTACTTTGCCACCGGTCACTATGCCAATATATACGAAGCTAACGGGAATTACGTTCTTGAACGTGCAAAATGTGATAATAAAGACCAACTCTATTTTTTGTATGCATTAACACAAAAAGAGCTATCAAAAACATGTTTTCCTCTCGGCAAATATTCTTCAAAAGAAGAAATAAGAAAAATAGCGGAAGAAAACGGGCTTCCGAGTAAATCATATAAAGATAGTCAGGGAATATGTTTTATCAAAAAACCGTTAAGTGTTAAAAAATATTTGGATAAAAAATTCGGTGAACAACGAGGGAAAGTAATAAACATTTCCACCAATAAGGTTATAGGAAAACATACCGGATACTACCAATATACCGTTGGTCAAAGGAAGGGACTCGGTATAGCAGACAAATTCCCCTTATACGTGACTGATATTGATGCACGCAACAACATTGTTTATGTTGGATACAAAGAAGATGCATACTCTAATGAACCTGAAATAATAAATATCAATTGGCAGCAAAAAGATTTTATAGGAAAAGAATTTAAAGCTCAGGCTAAAATAAGATATAATTCACCGGCAAAACCCTGCAAAGTAACTCCAACAGATAACGGTGTTAAAATAACTTTTGACGAGCCGATATTCGGAATTGCGAAAGGACAATTCGGTGTTATTTATGATGAAAACAACTCGTTTTTAATCGCAGGCGGAGAAATTATTTAAGAAATAATTCCGGCAATTGTTGCTGACATATAAGAGGCTAAAGTACCGCAAATAAGAGCTTTAAAACCTAATTTTGCCAGGTCTTCTTTTCTGTTAGGTGCTATTTCGCCGATACCACCAACCTGAATTGCGATAGAACCTAAATTTGCAAATCCGCAAAGAGCAAAACTTGCAATTACTACCGCCTTATGACTCAATCCGTTAGCAATCATCGGTATTAAATCAATATATGCAACAAATTCATTAGTAACAAGTTTTGTTCCCATTAGTGAACCAACCTGAGCTGCTTCATTGAACGGAACACCCATCAAAAATGCAAAGACAGAAAATATTGCACCTAAAATACTTTTTAAACTTAAAGATGTCATGCTCATTCCTAAGAAACTGTTTAAACCAGTTATATTGTGAATAAACAATCCAAACTTGCCCAATATAGCATTAATCAACGCAATTAGCGCAATAAAGCCGATTAACATGGCAATAACATTTATTGAAATTTTCATACCGTCACTTGCACCATGGGCAATAGCATCAATTAAATTAACATGATTTTTCTTAACTTCCAACGATATACATTCTGCTGTTTCTGATTTTTCGGTTTCAGGATAAACGAGTTTTGAAATAACAAGTGCCCCCGGCATAGCCATAATACTTGCGGTTAAAAGGTATTCTGCAGGCACTCCTAATCCAATGTATACTGCCATCACTCCACCGGCAATACAAGCTAATGAACCTGTCATTGATGCTAACAATTCTGACATCGTCATCGTAGGAACATATGGCTTAATCATTAATTGAGCTTCAACCTGTCCTACAAAAGCACTTGAAACATTAGATAATGCTTCACTTCCGCTAACCTTCATCAATTTATAAACTATTTTAGCGATAAAAGAAACAATTTTTTGCATTAATCCGATGTGGTATGCAATTGAAACAAGAACTGCAACCAAAATTATAGTAGGAATTAACCTCAATGCAAATAAATAATCACCTGCAGAACCAAATAATTCCTGATGCATTAGATTTGTTTGAGTTAAAACTCCAAAAACAAAATCACCACCAACATTAGAAAATTCTAAAAGTTTATTTATACATTCACCGATTGCATTAAAAATAACCCTACCAACCGTAGTTTTTAATACGAATAATGCAAGTAAAATTTGCAATATTAAACCGGAAATTACAGTATGCCAATTAATTCTCTTCTTGTTATTAGACATTAAAAATGCAATACCAAGAATTGTTATAATACCAAAAATTCCAAAAAATCTATCCAACTCAAACTCCAATTCTTAAAAATACTAAACTTCCATTTTTTCCTGCAAAATACGGGCGGATTCTTCATATCCGACACGTCCCATAAGTGCATAAGTATAATTTTTATACTGTTCAACTCCCGGTTGATTAAACGGGTCGATATTGCACAATGCACCAAGTATAGCAGTTTGCATCATCATCATATAAAATAATTGACCTAAATAATATTCATTAACCTTTGGAATTGTAATCGTAACATTCGGTTTTTTGTAATCAGTAACGGAAACTCTTGTAGAATCAGCTTCTGCATTCATTAGTTCGTTCATTGATTTTCCGCTGAGATAACTTAGTCCTGTATATTGAAAAATATCAGGAATTTGCATAGTTGTGTCAAATTCTTCTACCATTAAAAAATTTATTACTTTATCATTAGGTCCCTCGTTAAATAATTGCAATTGAGAATGCTGATCTCTGACTCCGAGAGCCTTCACCGGTGTTAAACCGATATTAACAATATTGCCGTCACAGTCAAGTTCTTTTCCAAGTGATTCTGCCCATAACTGAACAAACCAATCCGGGAAATATTCTAATCTTGAAGAATAAGGCATCATCACCGTAATATTTTTGCCTTTTTTCTTTTGCAACAGATAATGTATCAACGCATTTTGTGCTACAATGTTTTCCCAAATATTTGTATTTTGGCAAATTTTGTCAGCATCTCTGACGCCTCTCAAAAGTTCTTTTAAATCAATTCCGAGAACCGCAAAAGGTAACAAGCCTACAGAACTGAATACCGAATAACGTCCACCTACATCATCAGGCACTTCAAATGCTTTGTAATCTTCCTGTGATGCCAATTGCCTAAGAATTCCCACATTTCTGTCTGTTGTAACAACTATACTTTCTCTGTAATTGTCATCACATTCTTTTTTCATTCTGTCTTTAATTAACATATAAACAGCCATAATTTCAGTTGTGTCACCTGACTTGGTAATTATGTTAACAAGAGTTTTCTTTAAATCAATTACATCCAGTAAACCATTTAAGTAATCAGGGTCAATATTATCAATGAAAAATACCCTCGGATATCCCTTTCTTTGTTCTTGAGACAGTGAATTCCAATATGGTTTTAAAAGAGCATGAGATATCGCTTTTCCACCCAATGAAGAACCACCTATACCAAGTACAAGCATATTTTCGTATTTACCCTTGACCTCTGCGGCAAATTCATTTATATACCACAATGTATCTTCATCATAGCCGAGATTCATCCATTTTTTCCAACCGCCTCTTTCATCTTTATCCTCATAAAGACCTTTTATGATGTTTGCAATGCAATCTTTGTACTCATTAAACTCTTGTTTAATAACAAGTCCGTTTTCTTCACCAATAATATCACTGCATACATTTCGATAATTGAATTTTATCATTTGAATCCTCTCTCGGCTATATAACAATATAATACATGCTAAAAATATTTTTTAAATAAAAACATACTATCAGTTAATTTTTCTTCAAAAATGCTTCTTGTTACAACCAATAAAAGGGTTTTAACAAAGTATTTATTTTCGTAAATATATTGTACATGCTTTTCACTCTGTATTAAAATATGAATATATTTTAGATGGAGAGATTAAGGACATGAAAAACTATAAGTACGGCTTTATATCTTACTTTATAACTGCAATTATTGTAATATTTATTTCAGCTGCAATAGTCTTTAATTGCTATATGAGTTCATTAAAACCGATAAAAAACCTTGAAAGATTTGTACCTAACCACGTTACACAAATCATTTCAGCTGATGACATTGTAATAAAGACTTTTGGCGTATATAAAAACACTAAGGTGAATTCACAAGAAATACCTGAACTTTTAAAAAATGCTTTTATTTCTATTGAAGACAAAAACTTTTATAAACATGAAGGCTACGATTTAGTTGCGCTTTTGCGTTCAACAATAGTGAACATTCAGGCAGGCAGATCTAAACAAGGAGCAAGTACAATAACTCAGCAGCTTGCAAGAATTTTATTTTTATCATCAGAAAAAACTTACACAAGAAAAATAAAAGAATTGATTTTAGCAAGACGAATTGAAAAAACTTGGACAAAAGATGAAATTCTTGCTATGTACCTTAATAACGTATATTTAGGGGAAGGTGCATATGGTGTAGGTGCAGCGGCTGATGTATACTTTAACAAAAAACTGAAAGATTTAACCATACCTGAAGCCGCTTTAATTGCAGGACTTCCACAAGCTCCTTCCGTGTATTCTCCATATCAAAACCCTGACTTGGCTGTAAAAAGGAGAAATCAGGTAATCAGAAGAATGTATGCAACAAGAGTTATTACAAAGGAAGAGAGAGATGCTGCACTAAAAGCACCTGTAAAACTCAGAAGAGAATATGTTTCTTACTCACAAAACAAAGCGCCATATTTTTCAAATTACGTAATGAATGAATTGGAGAAT
Organism: Candidatus Gastranaerophilales bacterium; assembly: GCA_045598245.1. GTDB lineage: Bacteria > Cyanobacteriota > Vampirovibrionia > Gastranaerophilales > JAILCC01 > JAILCC01. The sequence goes on along the minus strand of JAZLLQ010000034.1, from coordinate 5,963 downwards.
TTAGGTTTTAGCGAGGATGAAATTTCTCAAGGCGGTTATAAAATATACACAACTCTAAACTATGAATATCAACAAGTTGCTCAGGATAAATTGTGGAGTGATATGAAAGCGTGGGGACTCAGAAGGGATGAACAACAGGCTGCTCTTTTTTCGTATGAAACCGCTTCAGGCAAAATCTTGTCTTACATAGGAGGTAAAGATTATGCGAAAAGTCAGTTCGACAGAGTTTCTCAATCGATAAGACCTCCGGGTTCTTCATTTAAAGTCCTTGTTTATACAACAGCAGTAGAACAGGGAATGTCCCCAAATATGCCGTTTAAAGACGAACCATATTCATCAGGCGACTGGAGCCCAAGAAATTACGGGAACAAATACAGAGGAGAAATTCCTGCTTATCAGGCGCTTGCATATTCATCAAATGTTATTGCCGCCAAAATAATTATAGACTTTACAGGTGTAAGTGAAGTAATAAGAATGGCAAAGAGAATGGGCATAAATACACCGCTTGAAAACGACCCTACAATTTGCCTCGGTTCTAACGGTGTAAAATTATTTGAACTAACAAATGCGTACGGTGTCTTAGCTAATGGTGGTATTTGGATTAAACCGTACTCTGTTGAAAAAGTAGTTACTGCGTCAGGTAAAGTAGTATATGAAGCTAATCCATCATATAAAAGAGTCTTAAAACAAGATACTGCATCTAAAGTAGTTGAAATGATGAAACAGGTTGTAACATCGGGCACAGGTCGTGCAGCTAATATTGGCGGAGAAGTCGCCGGTAAAACAGGCACAACAGATAACTACCGTGACGCTTGGTTTGTCGGGTTTACACCTGACATCGTAACAGGTGTTTGGGTTGGTAATGATAACAATGTACCAATGCAAGGCTTAACAGGTGGAACACTTCCTGCTAAAATTTGGGCAGATTATATGAGAGTTGCGACAATAAATTCAAAAGACAAAGTATTTCCGTTCCCAAAATTTGAATTAAACGCAAAGGAATTTGATTCCGCCTCTGAAATAACTGAAGAAGTTGTACCTGAAAATACCACAACTAAAGAAGAAGTTACAGGAGAAAATACAACTGAGGAAGGCGGCATAGCTCAACCGTTACAACAAGAAGAAATTTTACATAAAGAACCTCAACCTGTAGTTCCCAATCATATTCCTGCACCTGCAGCAACGAGACCAATTGATATTCATCAGGATATTGCCCCAACACTAAGAACAATTATGCCACAAGAAGAATAAATTATTTCTTTAATTTATTATAAATTTCATCAACAACACTTTGCCACTCGCAAGGTGTTGTTTGTTTTATAATTTCAACGCTGTCATACCAGGACGTAGTTTTGTCATCATTAAACCATCGCCATTCTGAATAATAAGGAAGCATTAAATAGGATTTAACTCCTAATGCTCCTGCCAAATGTACAGGAGAACTGTCAATAGTAACTAATAAATCAAGATTTTTCATAGCTGCAGCAGTATCAGAAAAATCATTAAATGTTTTTCCCAAATCAATTATTGAAGGAAAATCTTTTAACTCATCAAATAAGTCGTCTTTTTGAAAAGAATAAAACTTGCAATTATTTAATGACAGAAGTTTTTGTAATCGAAATAATTCAATTGCTCTATATTTTGCATTCCTTTTTTCCAATTCACCACCAAGATAAAACAATCCGATTTTTAGAAAATCGTTATCAAAATAATTATTCTTATAATCTTTCACTTTATTAGCATCAGCATGCAAATATCCTTTTGATGCAGGAATACAACTAAAATCAATTTTTAAATGATAAGGTAAATCCATCATAAATACAACAAAATCATATTCAACATCATAAACATCAGAAACAAAAGTAATATTTTCAAAAGATTTTTCCATAAGATTTATTAAAGATTTTTTTACACAAACTACGACATTCTCAAAATATTTTTTTAAAAAAGGAATGTATCGAGAGAACATAATTGCATCACCTAAACCATATTCGGAATATACCAGTATTGTTTTATCCTTATAAATTTCGCCATTCCAAAAATTATTTTTCAAAAACTCAACACCTTTTATCGGGCGTTTTAAAAAGTATTTATAACCTACATCAAATTTTTTTTGCATCAAATAAGTCATCCCCAAACTATATGATGCATATTGGTTTGTAGGATTTAATACTGTTGCTTTTTTTAAATACATTTCCGACTTATTCAATTCATGTTTTTTACGGTACAAAACACCCAGATTATACGTAGCAGGATAATTTTCTTTTATCTTTAATGACTTTTCATAAGAAGCTAAAGCATTATTAACTTCTTCAAGTTTTTCATATATCAAACCTAAATTATTATAAGCGACATAGTCATTTGGCTCAATCTCAAGTGCCTTGTTATAGAAAAAGATTGCAGGTTCATACATTTGCAGTTTTTCTATAAAAATTGCTATTTGTCTTAATAATGATAACTTTTGTTTAAAATTATCTTTCAAAAAATTCAAATTATTAGTTTTTAAATAAATTGCCGATAAAATATCTAAAGCATCTTCCGAAGAAGAATTTTGCATAAAAATCTCTAATGCAATGCTTTCTGCATCATCAAATTTATCCTGATTAAAATAATTTACCGCAATCTCGACTTTATCCATAAATATTATTATAAATGTTAAAATCGATTTTGGGCAAGTTTTTATCCTTGCGAAAGAAAGATTTTATTCTGTGACTTTTTATATCACACGACCGTTCTCAGATATAATACAGTCGAACTCACATAAGATTTTTTCAGGAACACTTGTTACTATACTGACTTCACTTGCCAAAAGTTTCAATTTATCAAGTTGTGCTTTAGTATATATTTTTTCAAAAAAGACAACATCAAATTTTTGAAATTCTATATTATCAATAAGGTCATCAAAATGAACTGCAACATTTTTTGAAAATTCAATTTGTTTCACACCACTCAAATCATAAACAACATTATTTTCCACAATCAAAACGGATTTCTTTTCACTTAAATATTCAGCCAAAGAATACACAAAGGATACAGAGTTCGAGGATAAATCAAGTCCTGCAAAAACAGGCTTCTCAAAAATCCTGTCAATACTTTCCTTTGACCAATTGTATTCAAAAATATTTTTAAGAGGTCTGTTAATAGATAATGAAATACGCTCACCGAATTTTGTCGGAAAAATCGAAATTAAAACAGAATATTTTTCAGCATTATAAGATACCTGAAACTTGTTTTTTTGTGTAATATCCGTAACATCATTATCCAAGCCGGATATTAATCTTAAAACATACAAAAATCGAGGAACAAGTATATTAGGAATAAAACCCTTTAATTCGCGTGAAAAAAATAAATTTATTCCGCCTGAAGAACGCTCTAAGAATATATTTTCATAATTTAATTTTATTGCATCAAATATAATATCTAAAATAGTTTCCTTCAAAATATCATCGTTTAGATTATCAGAAATTAACTTGTCTTGCCAAGTCAAATCTTTCACATCATCATTACTAAGATAATATTTTTCAATTGCACTTATTATTGAAGTTTCCGAACAAACAACAGGTTCGATAGAAAAAGAAGCATTCTCAAAAAGCATATTAATAGTAAATAAATCCAAAGGATCAGACATAGCAATAGTCAGAACATCCTCTATTTTAAAGAGAGGCAATATATTATACTGCATAGCCTGTTGCTGTGTTATAAAAGACAAACATGTTTTATCCGGAGTATAATCATCAAGTTCAACAAAAGGTATATGCAATTTATTTTCAATAAAATTCAATAATTGAACTTCTGTTAAAAATCCCTCATTCACCAATTCCTGCGCCAAATTCGTAGCATTATTTCTTGCGTTATCTTCAGCAAAACTTAATTTGTCAAAATCTACGAGTCCCTCTCTTACAAGGTCATGTTTTAGTTTTTCAATTGTCTTATTGGTCACAAGTAACATCAGAAAACACCCGCTAACTGTCCAAATATTTATTAATAAGATTAATTACATTTTCTATATCAAATGGTTTTGTTATATATTCATCAGCACCTGTTTCTTCACCGATAAGTTTATCTTCTTCCTGCGAACGCGCTGTAACCATCAAGATTGGAATGTTTTGAAATTTTTTATCGAATTTTAAAAGTCTTGAAACCTTATAACCGTTTATCTTTGGCATCATTACATCAAGTAAAATTATATCAGGAATATTTTCTCTGGACAATTTTAAGGCTTCTTCACCGTCATACGCAGTTAAAACATTAAAACCTTCGGCTTCTAACATAAATTTAACCGTTTCAACTATATCTACTTCATCATCCGCAATCAAAACCGTCTTTGTCATTTCACCCTACTATTCTTGTTTTTCCAATTCATACAATATCTCATTAAAATTTTTATCTTGTTTAAAATCACAATAAACATACTTTAATAATATTTTATCATCATTTTGACATTCGATAAAACTTTTTAACTTTTCTAAATAAACCTCAAAACCATTGTCATTTAATGTATTCGTAATCATATATATATCATTATTGTTAACAAAAATTTTTCTAAACTTGAAATTTTCCTCTAAAAGGCTTTTTAGAATTTCAGATTTTTCTGAAATAATTTTTATCAAAGCAAAATTTGTATTTGCAGATTTTGTTTTATCGAAGAAAATTTCTGTCTCTAACGCAAAATTATTGTACTCATTGTATTTGGGAAGAATAAATGAAAATATACTACCGACATTTTCTTCACTTTCGACCCAGATATTACCTTTATGTGATAAAATTAACTCTTTAGCAATAGGTAATCCTAAACCTGTTCCCCCGACCTTTCTGCTCAAAGAATTTTCAATCTGTTGAAATTTATCAAATACTTTTTCGATATTTTCATTGCTTATGCCAATACCTGAATCTTTAACCTGAACCATGTAATAATTTTCGTTTTTTGTATATTCACTAAGGATAAGAGATACTTTTCCATTAGGATTTGTGAATTTTAACGCATTAGACACAAGATTTGATAAAACCTGCTCTATTTTTTGAATATCCGCATAAACAAAAGCATTTTCTGTATTTATGGCACAAGTCAACTCAATTTGCCTATCCTGAGCCATTGGCTTAAAGGTTGAAAGCACAAGACTAATAGGATCAGATAAATTAGTTTTTTCAAAACGATATTCCATTTTTCCTGCTTCTATTTTTGACAAATCCAATAAATCATTAATAATGCCTGAAAGCCTTATCACATTGCGCTTTCCCATATTTAAAAAATTAGACATTTTATCGTTTATTTCACCTGTTTTACCGCTTAACATAATATCAAGAGCATTTTTTATTGCAGTTAATGGTGTCCTTAACTCATGAGAAACTATAGAAACAAACTCTGATTTTAATTTTTCAAGTTTTACAAGTCGAATATTTTTTTCCTGAATTTCTTCATATAAAATTGCACTTTCTAGCGGCAAAGCAACCTGACTGACAACAGTTTGAAAACATGTTGAATCTTCCGTTGAAAGTTCAGTATCTCTCATTATTTCAACTGTTCCAAAAAACTTATCTTGGGTAGAGATAGGAGAAAAGATACTCGCAAAGCGCATAACCTCTAAATCATAAATTTCATCATCATTTTTATAATTAATCTCTGTTTTGATATTGTTTACATTAAAATCAACAGGAAAATCATCATCAGGAAACATTGACTTATAAGTAATTACAGCTCTGAGCTTTAAAGCCTGTTCTAAGCGCTTGGTAACAGGGTAAACAGAATTTATAAGCAGCCAAATATCTTCCAAATTATTTATTATTAATGTGGAACAAAGCGAATAACTAATACTCTGCTCTAAGCCTTCATTCATAATATTTATCAATTTTTTACGATTTAAAGTACCTGCCAATTTAGAATTTGTATCATAAAGAACTTTTAACTGATAAAACCGCTTTGCGAGTTCACTATTATTTGCCGAAAAAATATCCAAATGATTTTT
>JAZLLQ010000033.1:0-32825 GCA_045598245.1 Candidatus Gastranaerophilales bacterium | reverse complement strand
ATAAAAATGTAAATAACTTTTAAAAAAGAAAAAATTTTAGTTAAATAAAAAAAAATAAGAAAAATAAAAAAAGTTTTGAAAAGATTTAAACAAGTTATAGACAATTTAAAAGTTTTTTAATATTTAATATTTCCTGATTGTCTTATTGCTTCATATAAAACAATAGATACACTGTTTGAAAGATTTAAACTTCTTTGATTTTTTATCATAGGAATACGAAAAGAATTATTATAATTTGAATTAATAACTTCTATAGGTAAACCTCTTGTTTCACTTCCAAAAATTAATAAAGATCCTGGAGTAAATTTAGCTTCAAAATGAGATTGTTTAGCTTTTGTAGTAAGAAAAAATTTATCTTCATCAGGAAATTCTTTAAATAATTCTTCTAAAGAAGGTATTTGCCTTATATTAACATCATTCCAATAATCAAGACCAGCTCTTTTTACATATTTTTCAGATAAAGAAAAACCCAATTTTCCAACCAAAAACAAATCGCTTCCGGTACAAGCACATAATCTTGCAATATTTCCGGTATTTTGAGGAATTTCCGGTTCGTTTAAAACAACTCTAAAACCACTATTTTTCATTTTCTTTGAAAAATCTCTTACTTTCTATTAAAACAGGTACTCCTCTTAAAACACAGAGAAATACAGATATATAAACACAAGAATAAGCAACAATACTGACTATTTCCTTATATTTATATTCGACAGGAATAAATGTTGCAATAAGAAGAGCAAATGCCAATGCTTTACATACAGCATAAGTAAATCTTACAAAATTTGATGCAACAATGAATTTTGATATTTTACCTTGCATCATTGTAGTTGAACCAAAAGCAGTAAATCCTTTTTCAAAAGCTAAAGAACGAACACCATCAGTTAATAAACCTCTTGTTACAACAACAATAGGTATCCAAACCTGAACAAAACCTAAAGCACAAAAAGCAATCCAATAAACATTTTCGACAATTCTATCTCCTAAAATATCAAGTAATGCTCCAAATTTGGAACTTTCGTTAAATTTTCTTGCTACATATCCGTCCAATCCGTCAAACCAAATAACAATAACGGTTAAAATAAAAGCAGTTATGTAAACAGGTGTTGTGTGAATAAATAACAGAGAAACTGTTATTATTGCCAAAATCATTCTTATAATAGTAATAAGGTTAGCCATTTTTATTTCCCCCAAAAGTGTTTGTGTTCTATAATAATATCTTTTTCAAGTTCAAACATATAATTTTCTAACTTTGATATATATTCTTTTTCCTGTTCTTCTTTTATATTTGCAGGTACTTCTATAGGTTCTCCAAAAATCATAGAAACTCTAGAAAAGAAATTATTGGGAACCTGATAATTATCCCAAGAATTAAAAGAAAATTTTGTATCAGTATAAGGAACAATAGGTATAATAGGAACATGAGCCATTTTGGCAATTCTTATAATACCTTTTTTAACTTTTTGTTTGGGACCCTTTGGTCCGTCTACCATAAATGCAATATTGTTACCTTGTTTTGTTTCTTCAATAATATCTCTTAATGCTTTTTCTCCTTCTCTCTGATGAGAGCCTCTTACTAAAGAAAAGCCCATTAAATGACAAACTCTGGCTATCATTTCACCATCATTGGAAAGACTAATTAATATATTTAATCTTTCCCTGTCTTTTAGAGGAAATAAACCCAAACCCCATTGATAACCATGCCACATTGCATAAATAACAGGTCTTTTTTCGGGTTTATAGTTCACAAGATATTTTTTTGCACAAATATCTAAAACATGAAGATAACCAAAAGCAATATTAGAAAACAATTTAATTTTAAATTGCTCCGAAGGGGTTTTATTTTCTAAATATAAACCTTTAATACTCATTAAAATATTCCTTTATTGTCTTGGCAACTTCTTGTGATGCTATTTTTTCTCCAAATTTTTGTTTAATATTTTTTAGTTCAGCAATCATTTTATCTCTTTTTGTTTGATTATGAAGAAGACTTAAAATTTCACTGGCAATTAATTCAGGTTGAGCTCTGTGTTGTATAAATTCCTGAACGATGTCTTTATCTGCAACAATATTAGGTAAAGACACTTTTGATATATGTCTTACCAAAAGGTAAATTAAATAAAATAAATAAGGACCTTTATAACAAACACACATTGGTGTTTCATACATTGCTGCTTCCAACGTTACTGTTCCTGATGTTAATATTAATGCATCAGAAGATGATAATAAAGCATGATTTTGACTTTTTATAAGTTTAATATCAATACCTTCATATTTTAAGTCATCAATATACTTGTTTAAAAATTTTTCATCCATGTTTTCAGCTTGAGAAATACAGAACTGAACCTTTTTTTGATGTTCAAAAATTTCTCTAATAGTTTCTTTATATATAGGCATCATAAAAGAAAGTTCAAACTTTCTGCTTCCGGGGAAAACACCTATAATTTTTTTGTTTTCATTTAAATTATTTTCTCTTATAAAATCTTCTTTTTGATATCCAAAATTTAACTGTGATACAAGAGGATGACCAACATATTTTGCAGTAATATTTTCTTTCTTATAAAATTTTTCTTCAAAAGGGAATATAACCATTAATTGAGAAATATATTTTCTTATTTTAGAAATCCTGTGTTTTCTAGAAGCCCAAACCTGAGGAGAAATATAATAAAAAGTTTCAAAGTTATATTTTTTTAAAATTTTTGCAATTCTAAGATTAAAACCACCATAATCAACAAGTAAAACCAAATCCGGTTTATAAGAATTATTCAGATAGTCAACAATTTCTTTTGCAAGTTTTATGTGATCAAAAATAGCTTTTAAACTTAAACCGACAACTCCCATTTTAGAATGATCTTTAAATATTTTTACACCTGCATTAGTCATATGTTGACCTCCAATACCCTCTATTTCCAAGTCAGGCATTGTTTTTTTTAATTCTTCAACAACTGTTGCCGCATGTAAATCTCCGGAGTGTTCACCTGTTATTATAAAAAGTTTTTTCATACCGCTACCACCACCATTTTATTTTTATTTGCAAAATTTATCATTTCTTCTTCTTCAACAATAAAAGTTTCACCGGCTTCAACAGCTAAAACGTTAGCACCATATCTTTTCATTGTTTTAAGAGTTCTTAAACCAACAGTAGGAATATCAAAACGTTGGTCTTGAGAAGGTTTACTTACTTTTACAACAACAGCGGCTTTAACTTTTTTAGCAAGTTTTGCTCCTCTTGAAATAGCTTTATCTGTTCCTTCTATTGCTTCTATTGCCAAAATCATTTTGTTTTGAACGACAACGGTTTGACCTATATCCAGTCTGCCCATCTCTTTTGCAATTTGAAAACCGTAATCAATATCGGATAATTGCTCTTCTGTTGGTTGTAATTCTGTAAATACTTGTTTTTTAACTAATAATTCTTTTACAAAAATAGTTTGGTCAAGAACTTCTATTCCGTTATTTTCAAGTTCTTTTACGAGAATAAGCATAACAGAATCATCGTTTAATTTTTTTGCCATTTTTATCATTTCAATAGCTTTTTTATCGAGTTTAAGATTTCTAAACAACAATTCTTTTGACACTTTTCCTATAAAAGTCAATTGTTTTACTTTTTCTTGAGATAAAGTATCTAAAATTTTTATTATTTCACCCGGACCAAACGGATAGACTTTTTTACAGTATTTATACAGTTCACCTCTGTTTTTATGTGAAAGAGAAATACAAATAACATCGTGACCGTCTCTTGCTGCCATTTTTGCAACCTGTACGGGAAGTTCCCCATCTCCTGCTATTAATGCTTGTATCTTATCTAAATTTTCCATCAGAAATCTCTCACTATTTGCTATTACAAGCATAATAAAAAAAGAGTATTAGGTCAAATTATTTCTGCTGCTTTTGGGGTTGATTTTACGTAAAATATTTCCAAATTTTCATTGTCTTTTATTTTTATATTTTTTTCAAAAAGACCGAAAACACTAGAACCGCTACCTGACATAAGTGCATTTATGCAACCGGCATCGATAAGTTTTTCTTTTATTTTTTCAATTTCAGGTTCCATTAAAATAGCAGGTTTTTCCAAATCATTGTACAGAAATTCTGATAAATTTTTTATATTAAAATTTTTTTTAAATAAATTGCATATTTTTTTGGAATAATACGGGTTTTTCTTTTCAAAAAATTTTTTGGAAAATTCTTTATAACATAAAGGTGTTGAAACAGAAATATTTTTAGGTTTCACAATTACAATATTAAAATCACGATGAGGCAATTTTTCGTCAATAATTTCACCTCTTGAAGATAAAAGACACGCTCCTCCTTCTAAACAAAAATTCAAATCAGAACCTGCCTGTGACGCAATTTTATGTATTTGTTCTTTATTTAGTTTATAATTAAATAAAGTATTAATTGCAATTAAAGCACCTGCCGCATTTGTACTTCCTCCGGCTAAACCGGCTTCTGTCGGGATGTTTTTTTCTATATCAACTTCTATTTTTGTATTTTTTATTTCTGCTTCTTTTAAATACAATTTCAAAACTTTATGAATAATATTTTTTTCGTCATAAGGTATTTTAGGTGAATTACCATTTAAAATTATTTGATTTTCACCATTTCCAGAAATTGAAAAAGTCAAATAGTCATAGAGAGAAACAGTTTGCATGACGGAAGAAAGAGAATGAAAACCGTTGTCCATACGGTCAATAATTTCAAGTGACAAGTTTATTTTTGCCGGTGTTTTAATCTTAATTTTCTTCTGCTTCATAATAAGTAAACTCTACATGTGAAACAACAACGGTGTCGCCGTTTTTAGCACCTTTTATTTTTAATTCTTCAAACACACCCATATTGGTCAGAATATTTTGAAGTCTGATAACCTGTCTTGTATTGCGTACATCTGTTACTGATGCTAATCTTGCTACTTTTCCGCCCTGAACAATAAAAGTGTCTTTATCTGCTTTAAAAACTTCGTATTCGCTATCATCATTGTTCATTGCTTCTAAATCTTCATCAACTTCTATTTCAAATTCAGGCTGAGGAATTTCATCAACTTTTTTATAGACAAAGTACATCAATTCATCAATATTTTTGCCTGTTGCAGCAGAAATTGTAAAAATATTTCCATCAAATTTGCTAAATTCTTTTTTATATTCTTCAACAGTTTTTTCATCAACTGCATCAATTTTATTTAAAACGATGATTTGATAAATATTTCCAAGTCTGCCACCGTATTTTTTTAATTCTTCATTGATTTTTAAATAATTTTCAACAGGTGTATCGGTTGTCAAATCAACAAGGTGAATTAAAAATCTTGTACGTTCTACGTGTCTTAAAAATTCAAAACCAAGTCCTACACCTTCACTTGCACCTTCTATAAGTCCCGGGATATCGGCAATAACAAAACCATCACCATCAGGTTTTTTAACAACACCTAAATTAGGAACTAAAGTTGTAAACGGATAGTCTGCAATTTTGGGTCTTGCTGCACTAACTCTGCTGATAAATGTTGATTTTCCCGCATTAGGAAGTCCCAAAAGACCTACATCGGCAATAAGTTTTAATTCCAGTTCCAATTCTCTTTCTATTGCGGGTTCACCGGGTTCGCAAAATTGAGGCGCTCTCATTGTTGAGGTTGAAAATCTTGCATTTCCTCTGCCGCCTCTACCGCCTTTGGCAACCATTGCTTTTTGTCCGATTTCCGTAAAATCTGCGATAATTTTACCTGTTTTTATATCTTTTACCAAAGTTCCCATTGGAACATGTATCAATAAGTCCTCTCCGCATTTTCCCATTTGATTTTTAATTTTACCGTTTTCACCCGATGTTGCTTTGAAAACAGATTTATACTTGAAGTCAAGCAAAGTTGAAACAGCTTCATCCGCAACTAAATAAACATCTCCGCCATGACCCCCGTCACCGCCTGCAGGTCCTCCTTTATCAACATACTTTTCTCTACGCCATGCAACCATGCCGTTTCCGCCTGCTCCTGATATGACTTTGATTTTTACTTTATCTATAAACATACTGATAATGATAATACGAAAATGCCATAAAAACAATTTTACCAAAAATTATATTCGTTGTATAATTAAAACGAACACAGTAAAGGGTATAAAATTATGGTAGAAGGAAAAATTTGCAGGTTCACCGTTGGCGGTAAAGAAGTAACGGTCGAAACCGGAAAGTATGCAAAACAAGCAAGTGGTTCAGCTTGGGTAAAAATCGGTGATACCGTACTTTTAGTTACGGCTACTATGGCACCTGAACCAAAACCGGGAGTTGATTTCTTCCCGTTAACAGTTGATTTTGAAGAAAAAATGTCTGCAGTCGGTAAAATTCCGGGCGGTTTTTTAAGAAAAGAAGGTCGTCCCGGTGATAAAGCTATTCTTTGCAGCAGATTAATTGATAGACCAATAAGACCATTATTTCCAAAAGGTTTTAGAAATGATGTACAAATTGTTGCATCTGTTTTAAGTTCTGATCAAGAAGAACAACCAGATGTATATGCAATTTTAGGTGCATCTTTTGCATTAACATTAAGTCAAGCACCTTTTGAAGGTCCTGTCGGTGCGGTTCGTGTTGGTAGAGTTGATGGTCAAATGATTATTAACCCGACTTATCAACAAGTACAAAAAGGTGATATGAACATTGTTGTTGCAGGTACTGAAGATTCCGTAATCATGGTTGAAGCAGGTATGGATTTCGCAACAGAAGAAGAAATTATGCAAGCTGTTGACCTTGCACAGGTCGAAATTAAAAACCAAGTTGCTGCACAACGTCAATTTGCTCAAGAATGTGGTATTGTTAAACCGGAATTTGTTAATCCGTTCGACACAACAAAGTTAGACGAATTAATTAAAGATGTAGCAGCAGATATGATTTCTGATGCAATGCATAATTTCGACAGAGAATACAGAGAAAATAAACTTGAGGAAGCAAAAACAAAAGTTAAAGAAGCTATTGAAGCACTTCCCGAAGAGGATGAAATCAGAGTTCTTCTTGCTTCAACAGAATTAGATATTACAGGTGAACAATTCAAAGCATTAGAAAAGAAAATAATGAGAAGAATGATTACCGAAGAGGGTGTCAGAGCTGACGGCAGAAAGAATACAGAAATTCGTCCTATCTGGTGCGAAGTTGGTGTTCTTCCTCGTACACACGGCAGTGCAATCTTTACAAGAGGACAAACTCAGGTTCTTTCGGTTTGTACTGTTGCAGGTCCGGGCATGGCTCAGGAACTTGACGGTATTGACCCTCAAACTTCAAAAAGATATATGCATAACTACTTCTTCCCCGGTTTCTCTGTCGGTGAAGCAAAACCGTTAAGAAGTCCGGGCAGACGAGAAATTGGTCATGGTAACTTAGCTGAAAGAGCTATTGTTCCTGCACTTCCTTCAGAAGAAGAGTGTGGATACGCAATAAGAGTTACATCTGATGTTTTGGAATCAAACGGTTCAACTTCAATGGCTAGTACTTGCGGAAGTTGTTTAGCTTTGATGGATGCAGGTATTCCTCTAAAAACTATGATAGGCGGTGTTGCAATGGGTCTTATTAAAGAACCTGATAAAACAACCGTTTTAACTGATATTCAAGGTATTGAAGACTTCCTTGGCGATATGGACTTTAAAGTAACAGGTAACGAAACAGGTGTTACTGCTCTTCAAATGGATATGAAAATTAAAGGTATTCCAAGAGAAACTTTAATTCAGGCTTTAGCTCAAGCAAAAGAAGGTCGTCTGTTCATTATGGATAGAATGAGAGAAGTTATTGCTGCACCTCGTGCGGAAATGTCTCCTCACGCACCAAAGATTACAACATTCAAAATTCCTATTGATTCTATTGGTGGCGTAATCGGACCGGGCGGTAAGACCATCAGAAATATAATTGATAGTTCAGGAGCTACAATTGATATTGAAGATGACGGTAGTGTTACTATTACCAGCCTTGACCAAGAAGGTGCAATCATTGCTAAGAGAATGATTGATGAATTAACTTTGAAATTGGAACCGGGTTTGGTTGCAAAAGGTAAAGTTACACGTATTCTTCCTATAGGTGCAATTGTTGAAGTTGCTCCCGGAAAAGACGGTATGGTTCATATCTCTCAAATTTCTAAAGAACGTGTCGAAAAAGTAGAAGATTACTTGAAGATGGATGATGAAGTTATCATTAAAGTTCTTGAAGTTGACGACAGAGGAAGAACTAAAATGACTATTAAAGGTGTTACGGAAGAAGAAAAAGCATCTTTAGTATAATTTAGTATACATAGTAAAAAAATGAGTCTTGAATTTCAAGGCTCATTTTTTATTTTGAATTTTCTTTTGTTTTGTCAAGTCATTTGTTTTACCCCCGTTCTCACTTATTATGCAAATTCATGTCATTACGAGGAACGATGGCATTTTGGGTGACGTAGTAATCCACACAATAATGTCGCTAAGTATTAACACTACGTGGATTGCGACAGTCGTTTCACTCCTTCGCAATGACAAACTTATGTCATTACGAGGAACGATGGTATTTTGGGTGACGTAGTAATCCACACAATAATGTCACCAAGCATTAATGTTAAGTGGATTGCGACAGTCGTTTCACTCCTTCGCAATGACATGTAACAAACAAAAATTACACCTTTTGTGCTAAGAATGAGTTAAAGATTTTTAATTAGATTTACCAATAGAATATCTTTATAAGTAAAATTAAATTCATAGTCAATATTTTCTTCACCGAAAGAAATAACTTTACCGATATATGCTCCTATAATTGCATCAAGAGCTGATACGGGAAGCATATTTGGCGGAAAATTTTTAATATTAAGTTTTTCTTTTATTATGGATTGAAGAAATTTGCATCCTGCCGGTGTTCTTTCCTTCATGTAAGGATGTAAGTCTAAAACAGTTTTTGCAAAATTACTGCAATATCTGTAAACATGAGTATATTCACTTAATAATTTTCTGTAAAAATCAGAGCCTCTGTCCGAATATCTTGAATTCCAATTTTCTTTTCCTTTATATTGAAAATCAAGATTCAAAGGTCTTGTACCTTTATTAACTATTCGCCATTTACCTTCAAGCATTTCATAAAATTCAGGCATATCAACACAGATAACAGAATTGTTTTTACCTGCAATTCTTTTCACACAATCACTTAATTCATCAATAGAATATGCTTTATCTATTCTTACAATTTCATTTTTATTGTTTAAAATACATATACCCGAATCACAGCTTGAATTTTCACCTATTGTTATTCCAATATAATTAAATATGCCTTCTATCATTATTTTTTCCTATGTAAGAGATACTAACCATTTGTACGGTTGATAAACAGGCTCTTTAACCGCATCAGGTTTTACTTTTTTTATACGTTTTATTTCATCAAGTGCTTTAAATAATTGATATTTTTTAACATAAAGTCCTACTAATGCTGCTGACATCGGAACATTTTCCGGATTTACGGTTATTTGTTTTTCCATAATTTTTTGGGCATTGTTATAATCTTTCTTTTCCAAATAAGAATATGCTTTTATGTCATTGGAATTCATATCACTAATATTTTCATTACCATAAGAATTTGCCATATCAGAATAAGATATTGCTTTATCATAATCATTTTCTTCATAAGCAATCACTGCAAGATTATGATAAACCGTAAATTTTTCTTTATCAGTGAATGCTGATTGTAAAGCGCTTTCAAAAGTTTCTTTAGCTTTTTCAATGTTTTTGTTACTAAAATAAGTTTCTGCAAGATTCATTTTTGCAACAAAATTGTTTGTAACAGTATCCGTATAAGTTGTAGCTTCTTCTAATTTTTTCTCCCCAATCTGTTTTTTTGTTCCAAGAACCGCAATTGGCATATACATATCTGGGTTAGATTTAAGGTCGTAAGATTTATTTGTAATATCGGGAACAATTTTATATAACAAATTTATTGTTTCTATATCTCTTTTTGAAAATTCTTTTTTCTTAATTATCAGAGTTTGAACATTTTCTGCCCATTTAGCATCATTACTTACCGGATACATAACATCATCACTATAATAACTGTGACCGATAATCCCTAAAGCATGTCCAATTTCATGTTTTGCAATATTGTGTATTTGATTTGCCGTAAATTCAGTATCATCAGTATCTTTAGTTCTTAGTCTGATGGTTGATTTACGTAAAACATATCCGCTGGTGTTGTTTTCAGTTAAACCTAAAACTTTTGCACAGTCGTCATTTGTTTCACATTTTCCGCCTGAAATGTCTTTTGTGAATAGTATTTCAATGTTTGCTTCCTCAGGTTTATTTGTATAATAAAATCTGATATTATTATTTGTAATCTTTTGATAATCAGTGAGTGCATTTTTGACTTCTTTAACATAATAATCCGGTACTTTTTCACCTTTTGTACTTATCAAGACATTAACAGGATCGTTTTGAGTATTCCAATGAACAATATTTGTACCCTGTACAACATTTTCAATGTAATTAGTATGATATTCTTTTGATATTTTCTTCTGAAGTTGTGCAAATATTTCTTCTATATCGATAGCTGCAGGTTCTGACGGGTATGTTTCCAATAAATTGTTTAATTCTTTTTGTACTAATGATATTTTTTTTATTTTTGAAAGAGTTGAAACATAGTTTGATAAATATTGAGAATTATTGATTCCATTTGCAAATGCATTTCGGTATGCATTGAAAGCACAAACATAATTTTTAGCTTCAAAACACTTTTCGGCTTTTGTAATATTTATATTGTTCAGAATAGGTTTACTGAAAACTATACAAAAACAAATAATTAATACAATTATATAAAAACTAATTCTTAAAAGCGTATCATTTTTCCTATTTTCGTTATTCATCTTTTAATTCTTCACATATTCTGTTTCGCAATGCTTTATAATTGTCATTATCATTGTTTAATTCTAATGCAATATTTATATTTATCATAGCATTATTTTTGTCAAAATCAAAAAAATAGATTTTTGCAAGTTCATAATATGCGTTAGAATTGTGAGGATTAAAAGAAATTATTTGTTCAAATAATTGTTTTGCTTTTTCTTTATTGTTTTTGTCTAAATTAATTTTTGCCAAATTTAACAATGCATCATCATTATTTTCATCAATATCAAGGACTTCCAGAAGTTTAGAAGTAGCCTGTTCAACATCTCCAAGTTTGTTATACATTTTAGCCAAAGCATTAATAAATAAAATGTTATTTGGTTCTATTCTGTATGCTCTTGAATATAATTCAAGTGCCTCGTCATAGATTTTATAAAGTATTTTAATATTGGCTAAATTATAAGCAGCCCAAGGATAAACAGGGTTTATATCAAAAGATTTTTGATAATATTTTTCTGCTTCTTCAATGTTTTCATAATAATAAAAATAAATATTCCCTATATTAGAAAAAGCCCACTCGTTATCAGGTTCAAGTTCTATCAACTTTTGCAGATTTTTGTAGGCTTTTTCCATATCGTTATTTT
This sequence comes from Candidatus Gastranaerophilales bacterium, assembly GCA_045598245.1. Taxonomy (GTDB): domain Bacteria; phylum Cyanobacteriota; class Vampirovibrionia; order Gastranaerophilales; family JAILCC01; genus JAILCC01. The sequence goes on along the minus strand of JAZLLQ010000033.1, from coordinate 21,370 downwards.
TATAATATATTTTGCTTAATTCTTTATAACTATCTACATTCTCCGAATATAATTCAATAGATTTTTCCAAATACATTATTGCATCATTATATCGTGATTTTTCATTATAACATTTTGCGATTTTTATGTATGTTTCATAATTTTCAGAGTCTAAATTCAAAATCCTTAAAAAATAATCGAGGGCATTGTCATAATCTTCCAGAGAATAATAAAATTCGCCTAAATTGTTAATAATTTCAGTATTTAACGGTGCTATTTTTAATGCTTTATTAAAATAATTCAATGCTTTATCGTTTTCTTTTTCATAAAAAGAAAGCCACGCAAGATTATTGTAAGATTTATAAGACTTTTTATCACAGGAAAGAGCTTTTTCAAAAGCATCTTTGGCTTTTTTAAATTCATTTTGTCTGAAATGAGCCAATCCAAGCTCATTGTATATATCAGGGTTTTCTATATTCAACTTAATAGCTTTGTTGAATGATTTTATTGCACGTGAGTACATACCGGCATTGTTATAAACGACACCTTCCACAAAGTAATCATGCTCATTTTTAGCACAAGTTTTCATATAGACCGTTAGATGTTAACACTACGCATATTATAATATTAACAGAGTGCAGACGCAAATATATTAAGTTTTTAGTTACATAAGCAAATAAAAAGCCGAATTATTCGGCTTATTTATAGAATTAGTAGAAGAATTGTACTTATTTAATTGCGTTCGATAGCTTTTTCCATGCTGTCAATTTTGCCTAAAATTTCATCAATTTGTTTTTTTATAGCTTGCAGAAACATTTTTATTTCGGGTTTAAAGCTATATGTGCCAGCCCAATAAAATTCTTGACCATGTGTATTCATAATTAACTCCTTATAACCTACCGTCAATTTATTTATCGGCATTATATGGTAAAAACTTTAGTTTTTTTAAAGAATTATTAAGATAAATTTACAGTTAATTTTGTTTTTAGTTATTTGTTCTTTTAAATTGCCAAGAATAGCGGTTTTATAGCATTGTTAAGTTTTATTAAGAATAATTAATTAAATTAAGCAATAATTTTGAATAGAAATTTTTTATATAAGTACGGAAAGAAAGTTAGTTTACAATAAGAGAAATTTAGGAAGGAAATAAACCCATGGCAGTTGGAGCAAGAGATCACATTGACAAGTTATTAGTGCAAAAATATCAAACTCTTCAAGTTGATAATCATAACAATATTAATCAAATTGATGAGCAGGAAATGTTAGATAAAATGGAAAGAGCGGCACAAGAAAAGATTGCTATGCTCAAATACCAAGAACAATTAAATCAACTTGGTAAAAAATTACTTGCGAAGTCGGCTTATAAGAATTATCGTTATATTCCGACTCGTTAAAAAAGGTAACTCTCTCTCTTATTAATTCAACGGGTTAAATATAATAGGGTTTATGGATACGAGGTCGAAAGACCTCTTTTTCTTGTGTAAAAATAAAACTTGACCGCAAAATATGTAGATGTTAAATTAGAAGAAGGCGAAGCCTAAGAGTGAAAACAAAATAACAGTTGGTTCCGGTCAACTTAAAAAACTTGGTCTGTTGGCACTCTGCCGAACAAACGATTGAGTATCGTTTGTGAGAGGAAGGTAGTGCAGAGTGAATGAAAACAAAATAACAGTTGGTTCCAGTCAACTTAAAAAACTTGGGCCTGTGGCGCAGCGGTAGCGCAGGGGACTCATAATCCCTTGGTCGTGGGTTCGAATCCCTCCGGGCCCAATTTTTTGTGGAAATTTTTAATAATACTTCGTATATATTTATAACTACTATAACCTTTCTGTCCAATTTGAAAAGTTGGAAATTTTAGTAAAATGCAGAGTGGGAAAAACGCAGTGATTCCCACCAAAATATTTATAAATTTAAAAAGGTGGGAACCGTTTCACTTTTCCCACCCTACACACTTTTCATTGTTTCACTTATTGATTTATATAGTTAAATATATAGTAATAATTAATGATTGTATTAAAATTTACATTGGCAGTCAAATATGATAATATTTTTTATGTTAGTAATCTGTTTAGGTAACTCATATATTGGGTAATTCAAATGTTTTAAAAATTTTAATTTGTATACTAATAATAATATTTTTTGCAAATTTGCTTAAAAATAATATTGATAAAAGAATTTTAGCAGATACAGAAAATAGGAAAATGAATTTACTTAAAGAGCAAGGATATGTTTTAACTCCTTTAGACCAAAGTACAATAGATTTTTTAAAAAGAAATAAATATTATCAAACAGATAAAAAATTAGTTATTTATTTTAATCTTACATATTTTAATACTCCAGGCAAAAATGATTTTACTAATACCTTTAATAATTATAAAAACTCAACGGAATGGAGTAATAAATATGAATTTATTGAATATAAAATCAATCATCTTATTAATTTGAATACGCAAAATGGACAAGAGCTTGCCGAAATTAGTGAAAAATGTAATCCATTTTGCGTTATTAATTTAAAAACAAACACAGGTTATTTTGGCAATTGTCATGATAAAAACAAATTATATTCAGCACTGTATGCTTTTTACAATGAATAGGTTTGTCATGAGGAATGATTTTGAAGGATATAAAAATTGTCCATATTGCAATAAAATTATACAAGAAAACTCATCAACTTGTCCTCATTGCAATGCTAAAATAAATACAACAAATAGCTTTGATATCAAATATTTATTTGATAATTTATTAAATTTTTGGAGAGATTGTAATTTTGGTAAAAAGTGTATTGTAGTTACTTTTATAATTATTATATCTTTAATGTTAGATAATATTTTATTCAATATAACTACAGAATATACTATTACATGTGAAGAGATAAATTCCTACGGGGAACCTATACAAAATCTTATTGTTGAACCCAAAGTTATAACTTATAAAAACGCAAAATTTACACTTTTGGCTAATTATACTTTATCGTGAATTATTGTTGCTAAAAACACAAATTTTATTATGCCATTAGTAAAATTTGAAAAACATAATCATTGTCAATAGCATTGTTACTTTTCCTCAAATCGATTGTTAATTTACAGCAGAGTGAGAAAAACGCAATGATTCCCACTAAAATATTTATTAATTACAAAAGGTGGGAACTGTTTCACTTTTCCTATCCTATTTGCTTAAATTCTCTTACAAATAATGTATTTTTCCAACCTGTTGAATTTTTTGAAATTTTTGAAATTTCCTTACACTAACTATATTTTAACTATCAAATATAATTGTTTTTAAACTTTAAATGATTATATAAATTAAATGAGGTTAATTGATGAACATTATAAGATTGTCAAATATGCATATACCTGTTAACATAAGGAAAACACCTGATTATAATAAAAGCAGTAGGCAATCAATTACTTTTAGCGGTATTCCTAACCCGTCAAATATAATATATAATTATGATAATTCAGTTCCTTCTTTTATTTTTCCAATTGATATTAGCAGAAAAATAAATGGGCGAAGCTATGTATTTGATATGGCAATCGGAAATCCTGATCTTTATCCGTCACAAAAAGCAATAGAAAAATTGAAAGAATCTTCTTTAGATGGAAAAAGTCACAGGTATAGTATGAATGTCGGTGAATACAGATTTAGAAAAACTATTTCGGATTGGTATGAAAAAAGGTACGGTATTAAAGATATAGATCCGGAGAAAAATGTATTAATAACGTCAGGAGGTGCAAACGGTATTGATTTACTCTTAATGTCTTATTGCAATCCTAATGATAAAATTCTTATACCTAATATCGGGTATCCTGTATATAAAGATTTAGTTGTAAAAAATAATTTGGTCGGTATTAAATACAATCTTGATTCTAATCGTGATTATCAAATAGATTTTGACAAATTGGAACAAGCCGATATAGCCGGTGTAAAAGCAATGATAATTAATTATCCGCACAATCCTACAGGTGTTTTTGCACAAGATGAAACATTAGAAAAGGCTTTGGAATTTTGCAAAAAACATAACATTTTATTGATACACGATTTTGATAGCAGTGAAATATCTCACAATGGTCAAATGCCAAAATCTATTTTGGAATTTGATTCTAAAGGAGAAAATTCTGCAGTAGTTCATACAATGAGTAAATCTCATAATCTTCCCGGAATGAGAGTCGGATTTATTGTAAGTAATCCCGAAACAATTTCCAATGCTTTAGCTGTAAAAAACATGTCTGAGCAAAATACTTATGTTGCGATACAAGAAGCTGCTACGGAAGCATTGACAGATCAAGAATATATTGAAAAAATTAATGATATATATAGAAGAAGAAAAAATTTTTTATGTGAAAGATTAAATGAATTTGGAATTAAAGCACAACCATCACAAGGTACATATTATATGTGGGTAAAAGTTCCTGATGATTTTACAAATACTGATTTTGCAAAATATTTGTTATACAAATTTGGAGTTGCAGTTACTCCGGGAAATGTTTTTGATTCTAAAGATACAAAACATGTAAGAATTGTTCTTTCTCAAAGTATTGATAATATGAAAATAATATTTGACAGAATAAAGCAAAGTGGTGCAAATTTAAGTTCACAAAATTCAGAAGATAATATATCTCTTTACAGCCATCCCATATATTCTTATAATCCGAGGTTAATATCAGATTATCAGATTAAATTACTTCAAAAAATAGAGCAATTAAAACTTAATTATGCAAATAAATCACAACAATATCAAAGATTAATGCCATCTTTAGATTATATTATGAATAATCCAAATCCGAAAGAACTCAGTTATGTTGCATACAATTCAAAAACTCATCAGGATGAAATATTAACTTTAAATGAAATTTTACCTTTTAGTTCGGATGAAAAATATAAAGAAATAAAAGCACAAATAGCAGAATGGATTGAATATGAAAATCTTACAAAAACAGGGAAAATACTAAATTCATATAAAAATTTAGAATTATACCCGGATTTAACATATTTGACATTAACAGATTCGACAGGTAAACTTCAAGCAATTTGTGCTTTTAAAAAACTTGAAAATGGAATGTTGCGCTCAAGATTATTAAATACCGCACCTTGGAACCAGACAAAGGATGTCGAGTTTAAAGCTGCCGGTAAACATATATTGTTATCTCAGTACCGTTATGCATTAGAATGTGGTATTAAGGCAATCTCATACGAAGTTGCTCCGCACCACGTAAAATTCTATAAGAATTTAGGTGCATACGAGGACGGGACGATAGAATTTAACGGTAAAGAATACATTAAAATGGTTTTGCCTATACCTGTAAAAGATATGAAATTATTGAGCAGATATTAATTATATTGAAACTGTCTGTTAAATTTTTTCCAATCGACTGTAAATTTGCAAAGAAGGTGGAAACCGTTTCACTTTTCCCATCCTACTCGCTGCACTTTTCTTGCACGCTTTTGCACGAAATTGCACTATATATTGTTGGGTCAGAACCTAACCTACATTACTGTACGGACAAATGATTATTTCAAATTAGTCCAATTTGAATAAAAGTCAGAAGCAGGGCAAAAAATTGCACAATCACTAACCTATTATAATTAATAAGTACAATGCGTACAATCATTATTACAATATATTTGTTTTGCATCATATGCACTAAAATCAAGTTTTAGAGCTTTTTGTGCATATGCATCATATATTTTCTTTTCAAGTAATGAACAATTAATAGATATATTATCACGTTGTTGTGGACATTTATCATCATCACTTAATTCAAATATTTCATCAGATTCTTGTTTATCTTTACCTGTTAAAATTAACAATTGAGTATCATTATATTTAACAACTTCCGGAGATATTTTGCTTGTGTCAGGACGACAGCAACAGTGATTTTTTACATTTTCTTCTTGAATTCTTCTCTTATACAGTTCATACATGTTATCAGATATTTCTTTATTTTTAAATTTTAACAAATATGCACCACCAAATGAAATTCGCATTATATATTATACCTCACATCTCTTACATACTTAATATAAATACCGTAAAAATAAATTTTGCTATTTTTTGTAACACCTGTCAATTTAACTGCTACTTTTTCTCAAATCGACTGTTAATTTATAGAAGCGAAAATTACACTTGAAGCATAATTATTTATTGGTAATTAATAATGTTCCAAGTGCAGCTGTGCTGCATACAAGAGCTCCACCTAAAACCGAAAAAATAGCTATATTTACACGGTCATCTTCGGGCGTAGGTTCAGGCAAGTTTATTCTACGGAATAAATGACCATCATATTCAAATTTATTTTTTCCGTTATCCAATAATTGAACAAGTGCTTTAGGCTCTGTATTAAAATCTTTTACCAACTTCATTTGTATGGCATAAGCTAAATTATTTGCATAATATTCTCTTAATTGTGGATTTCGACAAATATTTTTTATTCTGTCATAGTAATCAAAAGTGTTATCCGTATAATATCCCATAAAGCTGTCTTTATAAATTAAGCCCGCATCTATTAATGCCTTTTTATCATATTTAAAATCAGCAGGTAAACTTGCCATTCTTTGCTCACAGAGTAAATTTTTTTGAGCAGTATATCCGCCGTAAAAAACTCCTGCTTGCCCTATTGAGGCTAATGATAACAATGCTGCCGATAACACAGCTGCAGATTTCATGTTTTTTGAATGGTGTTGTTGCTGATTGTTATTTTCTGTATTTTGTAATCTTGTTTTGTTTGAAACTATAACAGGATAAGAATTAATTTTTTCTATTGACATGAAATTCCCTTTCTAATTGTATATTTGCATATAAACTCATAAAAAATTAATTTGTTACTTGGACTAAATTTTTGCCCAAACGCCTTTATTATGTTCAAGATTAATTATTTTTATTCTGCTATCTTTTAATGTGTATTCTTCAAGATAAATTTGCCGATATTATTGATGGGGATAAAGCAAATGTTAGTAACTTAGAAAATGGTAAGAATTTTGCAAAGCCTGAAAGTATAGAAAAAATAGCACATGCTCTTAACATTAATGTGGAAGAATTATTTAATTTTGAACATTTTCAAAATAAAGATAAGTTGCTTGAATACATTCAAAGTTTTTTAAATAATGCATCTATGAAGGATATTAAATTTTTATTTAAAACAATTAAAAATATAAAAGAATATAAAGATTAGCAAATAAGAAAACACAATAATTTTTATCCAATTTTGTAAATTTATAATTAATTTTACTGTCAAATTATTTTATTTATTGCTTTTATACTATTAAAGATTTAAAAAAGGAGTATATTTAATGGATATTATACAAAGTTTCGGACAATTACCACCGCAAAACGAAAGACTTATTGGTGGAGCAGGTATAGCAGAATTGAAAAAAACCTGGACACCTTCCGAAAGTTCTTGTACAGTTAAAACGTTAAACGGAGATATTTTTGAAGCAAGAGAGAAAAATGGAAAACTTACAATTAAAGTTAATGGCAGAAAGACCGCTAAAATAACTACTGATGGAGGTTTTTCAATATCAAAGAAACCTATTGCTTTTGACGAAAAAAATTTTGCGAAATGGTTTGTAAAAGTATTTGAAGAAATTTTTAAACCGGAAAATCAGATAGATTTAGGTTTCGAAAAAAAATTTGAAGAATACTTGAAAAAACATGGAAAATAAGTTTGTAGTGTACAATTTTCTGTACCAGTCATCAAACTCTCTGTTATTTTTTTCAAATTGACTGTTAGTTTACAAAGTCAATTGTTGGACATGACCGCAACCCACACTACTTTAATAGTATAAAGGCAAAAAAATTTATTTTTTTATTTGATATATTATATAAATAAAACAACCTATCAGTTTTTGGAGATTGATAATATGAATATTAGTAAAATCAATAATAATTCTTACTTTTGCGGTATAACAAAATACAATAGAAAAATTGTAAAAGAAATACCTAATTATACTCGTATAACTTTTGAATACAATTATTATCCTTTTATTGATGAATCCCCCGAAGAATTTGAAGCGAAAGTAAAAGACTTTAAATGTAACCGAGGAAGATTTTGGGACGGTTACAATCCTCGTACAGGAGAAAGCTGCGGCGGAATGGAAGAGTATACTTTAGTTAAACAACCGTGTTTAAATATTACAGAGAGTGAATTTATATCACAACGATTATCAGGTTTGTCCGAATATGATATTTTAGATAATGCGTTAAAACATAACAAGTAAAATGTAAGTTTGTAAGGTGCAAGAAATTGCACCTTTATTAAATTCTCGGTTATTTTATCATTATCAAAATAAATTTTAATATATGATATAATTTATCTTATGAATAACAAATTAAAATGTACAATTTGTCCAAGAGAATGTCAGCTTGCCGAAAATCAGACAGGTTTTTGTAAAGCAAGAAAAAATATTGACGGAAAAATAATTCCTTTAACTTACGCTTATACAACAGGTCTTGCACTTGACCCGATGGAGAAAAAACCCTTATATCACTTTTATCCTACACGCCCAATAATGTCATTCGGTACTATCGGATGTAATATGGGATGTAAATTTTGCCAGAATTGGACAACTTCAAAAGCAAATATTAATGAAGTCCGCTTAGTTAATGCCACTCCGGAAATGCTTGTCAGAACAGCTATAACAAATAATTGTAAATTTGTAGCATTTACATATAATGACCCTATAGTTTTTTATGAATACGCAATTGATACCGCTAAATTATGTCAGGCAAACGGAATACAAACGGTTGCAGTTACGGCAGGCTATATTAATCCTGAGCCGAGAATAGAATTTTTTAAATATATGAATGCGGCTAACATTGATTTAAAAGGATTTAGCGAGGAATTTTATAACAAAAACTGTCTTGCTCATATTGACCCGATTTTGGATACTATTAAATATGTTAAACAAGAAACTGATTGTCATTTGGAATTGACAACATTATTAATTGAGCATGAAAATACATCGGATGATATGTTGAAAAAAGAATGTGAGTGGATATTAAATAATCTCGGGGATACCCTACCATTGCATTTTAGCGCCTTTCATCCTGCATATAAGTTTATGAATTATCCTGCAACGAGTAAAGAAACCTTATTAAAAGCATACAATATTGCTAAAAATATGGGCTTAAAATACGTTTATATCGGGAATGTTATCAATGTTGATACCTCTACAACATATTGTAAAAATTGCGGAAAACCTTTGATAGTGAGAGATGGATTTAGAGTTTTGGAATACAATCTTGTTGACGGTAATTGTAAATACTGTAAAACCGAGTGTGACGGAAAATTTTAAGATTTTATTATACAATAATAATAGGATTCAAGGAGAAAAATATGGAAAATAAATATAATAGCATTGTGATAAATTGGATATTAGCAACAGTTTCGTTATTAATATTTGCAATAATAACTGTTATTATAGTTTTATTTCCTGAAATTCGAGTTTGGGATATGTCTGTTTTAAGAGCTGTTCAAGCGGTATTGGTACATTATCCGGTAACTGTTGCAAAACAAATGTGTACTGTCGGAGCTTCTCATTGTTTATTGTGGCCTCAATTAACAGCTATATCAGCTTTATTTTCTCATAAGAAATACGTAAACGGTATTTTTCTTGTAATTTTTACTCAAATTGCATGGCATTTACCCGATATTATCAAAGATGTTATTGCAAGAGAAAGACCCTGTGGAGAAATGTGCAGCGGTTACAGTTTCCCCTCAAGTCATAGTGCAACAACTATGTGTTTTTACGGTATATTAATTTATTTGATTTTACATTACGTAAAAGATAAATTTTGGAGATATTCTTTAACAACAATATTCAGTATTTTTATATTTTTTGTTGCAATATCAAGAATGAAACTTAATGTTCATTTTCCTTTAGATGTTCTTGCGGGGTTAAGTTTAGGCTTTATGCTTTTAAATATCTTTATTGTAATTGTAAAAACTTTTGAGAAGAATAATATTGAATAAAAAAAACCGAGCTTTTGGGGGCTCGGGAATAATGGAAATTATCGAGATTAAATTTTACGCCACAATATTTACAGTGCCGTTACCATCAGCACCCTCTTCTTTTTCATTAGAAGGTAATTGAGCATAACTGAAAGGATTTGAACCTTTTCTGTCTTTTTCCATTGAAAAAGCCTTAATTATGCTTGTCGGATGAGAAACAGAGAAAATGTTTTCCATATCTGACTTTTCGCTGTTATCTACCGGTATGTAGACTTTACCTTCACTCAACTTATGAACATTTGTTTGCTGTGTAGCAGCCAATGTTTGTAATGCTTCAATATTATGTAATGCTTGAGGAGAAAGTTGAACATTGAAATCAACTTTTGTTTGGGCAACTTGCTGAGTTAAGTTGATATCTGTATTTCTTGAATACAAGTTAACTTGTTCAGTTTGAGGTTGTTCTACTTGAGGTTGAAAGTTTACTTTTTCAGCAGGCTTATTGATTTTTTCGCTGACATCAATTTTTGCACCGCCAAAAATTTCTTGAGAAACACGTTCAAGTTCTGCACCTGTAACTATGCCTGTATATGTTGTTCCGATGTTTCCGTAGATATTAAGTGACATATTCAAAACCTCTTTTCGACCACATCATGTATATCGGCAGTTTCCGGTAAAACTTTAGGATTTTTGTTTGTTTTTTTACAAAAGTTTACAAATAAATTTATCCGATGAATACACAAAAAAACAGAGGTGAAATTTCACCTCTGTTTTTATTTATATTGTTGATTTTTAGTCACTTGATACTGAAAGTAATTCAAAGAATACGTCAATCATTGTTCCGATTTTTTCAACTAAAGTTGCTATGCCATCTATAATTTCTTCAACGAAATGTTTAAATTGACCGACATATCCGATGACATTACCATGCTCATCTTTTTTGATTTCGCCATTTTCATCAAGAACTTTTTGATAATCGGTTGAAAGTTCACTGATTCTTTCTTCAGTTAATGAACGAAGTTCACCTTCATCAACTTTAGCATTCTTATTATTATCTGACCAAAGTTGAAGTTTAGTATATACTTCATCGTCAGGTGTAATCAAACCGTCTTTGTTGCTATCGTATTTTGCAAGTTCTTCAAAGCCTGATTCTTCACCTTGTTGGTCACCGAATAATTCAGAACCGTTATCAACTTGACCGTTTTCGTTTTTATCAAGGATTAAGAATGCGTCATCAAAATCCTTATGTTCCGTTGTCCATGAAATTTTATCAACAGTTCCGTCAGCATCAAGGTCAAATTCAACACCTTCGTCAACTGATGTAAATTCTAAACCGTTATGTTTTAAATCAAGTACGATAGGACTGGAACCTGAAATTGAATATGAACAAGAGAATGTTCCGTCAGTAAACGGCCAATATACTGCCCAACTGCCGTGCCAAACACTTCCTGTATTGTAGCCTGTTGTTTTTGTTGGTGATGAAGGACAATCACAGTTGCAAGTATTTGGGTTTAATTTTGTTTGGGCATATCCCAGCGGTTTTACAGGTGCTGCAGGATATAATGCAGGGCATGATGTTCTTATACATACGCAGTTACAATTGTCATCGTGTTTTTTCCCTGCCGGACAATCATTCGGACAAGAACAACCGCAAGTGCTTAAATCTTGTTTTGTTTTCGGGTATGAACAAGATGTTCTGCACATATATGAACACATATTTGATGTACTTTTATGTATAGTTGCATTTGGAACGTTGTAGCAACCGCTGGAACCTACCGGTGAATATTGGGTATCATAAGTACAAGTTCCTATCACGTTGCTTCCGTTAGGTGAATATTCACCGCAATTTGTTTGTCTGCAATAGTTGCTTCCATTCAAATCACTGCCTGATGAATCAACACCGTAACCTGTATTACATTTACATTCTTTTATACTGACTGCACCTGTTCCGGAGGTTGATGAATTGCTTGGGCATGCTTGAGGAGCTGCACATCCGCCTGCACAATAATTATTTTTTGCACAAATTTGTGTTTTTACAGCGTTAGTTGCTGCATATACACCGCTGGCATTAGCAAGATAATATCCTGCAGGTATATTTGTATTACAAGTTAATGCTTTTGCTCCGCTGTAACTGCATTTACAAGCAGGACAAGCTGTTGTTAAGCCCCATTTGTTATTAGCAGTACCTGCTTCACAATCTTTACAAGTTGTTTTACCTTCTTCGTTTTGGTAAGTTCCCGGCTCGCAAGCCTCATATCCGTTACCGCAACTATTTTTTAATTCAGGACATTTGTATCCTTTTGGACATTTTTCAACTTGTTTATCTGTTATACCTACTTGTGGGTTATTGTATACTCTGTGTGCTGCATTACCGTTTTCATCGACTATAGCAGGGTCGATTGTATGTTCACCCGGTATTATACTTATACATTTTGTATGGTCGCTACCTTTTTGATATTTATTACAATTACAAGGTATACATTGTGTTGCACCTTTTGTTGTACTTACAAAACCTGCCGGACAAGGTGTACATGCTCCGTTTGCCGAAGGATTATAGAAACCTTTTTCACATTTTACGCATACACCTTCTACCATTTGTTCTCCGGCTTTACATCCGATGCATGCCGTATGCTTATCATTTACTATTGTTCCTGTCGGACAATCTTTACATTCAGTCTGTCCTTCTTTGTCTTGGTATTTACTTCCTTCACAAGGTTTGCAAGCATCTTTTGATGTTGCTCCTTCTGTATTATTATATGTTCCTGCAGGACAAGGAGTAGGGGTAATTGCACCTTCGCTGCAATAGAAACCTTTAGGACAAATAGTAGGTTTTAACATGCCTTCACTCGGGCAATAGTATCCCGGAGGACATGCAAGAGCATCTATTAAACCGCCTCTGCTTAGTTCATTACCATCTTTATCAAATTTTGAACTATGGAATAAATCTCTTTTTTGTTTATCTGTTCTTACAGGTTTGTTAGCAATTTCTCCCAATGTACTGGGGCAATAATAGCCTTTAGGACATAATTTGGAAGTGCCTAAACCTGTTTCATTACAGAAATAACCTTTATTTGCGGCAAAGTCACTACCGATACCGCAAAGCATTGCATCGCCGTTTAAGGCATATTGACCCCTGTCGGATGGTTGTTTACAAGGAAGTTCGTTTCCTGCTTTAAAAATTTCACCTGGATTAAATTCAATAGCAGTTTTTACGCAAGAGCAAACTTTCACATTGTCTTTTAAACCGGCATATGCCAAAGGACTTGTACAACACGTATCACTTGATATTTGGTATGTTCCGCAAGCATTAGCAATATTTGTTATTGAAATTTGACCTGTTTGACCTGCACTACAGTTTGTGACGGATGAATCTTTTTTGACATATACATATTCATCCTCACCGCATGTCGGAACTTCCTGACAATATTCAGGGTATGCTTCACATCCTTTTTTACCGTCTTTTTCAATATCAGGTCCGCATTTTGAATTATCTAAACACAATAAGGGTTTTACAGGTGAAGCAGGGTCATCCGGATTTTCGGGAACCTTTGTAATTTTTTCTTTTTCATAATCAGGGTATAAATCACCAACATTGCCGAGTTGATCAGAGAATAATACATATTCTTCAGGTTCTGTTCCTGCACCTGCATTAGCTGTTATAACTGCAATAGGTGATAAAGTTTCGTCAAGAACAATATTGGGGATACCTGCAATATTTCTGTTTAATGTGTATTCTATGTCAAGTTGTACACCGTTTGCTAAAGTCATTGATGCTTTAGTTCCGCCGCCATCAATAACAGGTTGTGTTTTCAAACCGAAATTATCAGCCAACGAATTAGCAAGACTCTGAACATTATTAATTTGTTGTGTTGCTCCCAAACCTGTTTCATTATTTTGAATAAGAGCTTTGCCCCAAGCTGCTAAGGACGAATCTACCTGAGCTAATCTTGTTTGTGCAACCTGATAGTTGTTACTGTTAAATTTGTTTAGTGAAATCATGGTAACAGCAAGAATACCAATTAGTCCCATTGCTATCATCATTTCGGATACAGAAAAGCCTTTTTTCTTTTGCATAAATGTCTCCTTTATTTATAACTTTTTATTGCATGTCTTTAAAATATATCAAGTACTAACAGCACTACACTTTTTATTCCCTTATTTTAATATTTTTAAACTTGTTTGTTCAAAATTTTTACAATAATTAATAATTATTTAATTGTATTAAATTTTTCTGATAAAATCAAATAAGATACTGATAATGAATTATAATAAATGGAAATTTTACTTAGTGAAATAAAAGAAAAATGTTTATCCTGTATGAAATGCGATTTATATAAAAGTCGTACAAATCTTGTTTTTTCAGATGGTATTCCCAACAATAAGTTAATGCTTATAGGTGAAGCTCCCGGATATTGGGAAGATGTTAAAGGGAAACCTTTTGTCGGTAAAGCAGGTCAATTATTGGATAAAATTTTTGCATCTGTCGGTTTATCAAGAGAAAAAGACGTTTATATATGTAATACCTTAAAATGCAGGCCTCCTGAAAATCGTGACCCTTTACCTGAAGAAAAAGCTGCTTGCAGAGAATTTTTAGATGCACAAATTGAAATTTTAAAACCCAAAATAATTTTATTATGCGGAAAAGTTGCATTAACTTCTTTTATAGATACTACAGATGGTATAACAAAAATGCGCGGAAAATGGTTTGATGGTCCAAACGGTGCCAAAATGATGCCAATTTTTCATCCTTCATACTTACTCAGAAATGATTCAAGAGAAAAAGGCAGTCCAAAATGGTTAATGTGGCAAGATATTCAGGAAGTTAAAAAAGTTTATGATACATTGTAATACTTACCAAGTTCTGTATCTCATTTGCAGAGCAACTCTATGTGATTTTCTTTCACCATCATGAAAGATATAATTTAAAACAAACATGGTATTTTTATTATTAAGATAATAATTAAGTCCGGCAAGATATTCATTAAAACGTCTGCTGCTTTTGTTAACATCAGGATTATATGTGTCAAACCTCAGAACAGCCTGAAGTTTATCCGTTAAAAAGTAAGAGCTTTTTACGTAAAGTCCGTTAGCCTTTTTTTCATCATAAAAAGCTGCTTCTTTGCTTATAAATTCCGACATAATGCCGAATTTTTTGTAATCATATTTTACAACTGCACTGTAATTATTGTAAGATCTGTCACGTTTGCCTGTTGCTATACTTCCTATTAACTTTAAATCACCTGCATTTTTAAAATTAGCAAGAGGTTTTAATGTTAATGAGCTGTCAAATTCAATCCCTCTTTGCCCAAAATAGAAAGGTCTTTTTTGCATGTTTGCAAATAATCCTAATCCTAAATCAGCATATTTTGAAGCTATCAGGATTTTTCCGCCTGTATCTCGGTGGTCTTTAAAAAGACTGCCAATTTGTGTTCTAACGGCGGTATCCAAATTATACATAGAGAAAGTAGGTTCATAAGCAAAAGGTTTTCTCATTCGTCCGACTTGTGCCGTTACGTTTTTATATTTTCCTCTGACAAACAGATTACCTAATATTGTTTCTTTATTAATGTTTCTGTTTGCAAAAATTTGAGCTTCATAATCAATGTTATCATTAGCTTTCCCTGAGAGAATAAAGTCAGTTGTGTTAAATTTATAATTTGTACTTAAGTCACCCGTTCTTTGGTCTATATTCCAATTTACGGTTCCGACTGAACCAAAGTCAAGATTAAGATAATCATTAAAATGTAATCTTACAATACCTTTATCATAGGTATAATATTCGGAAATTTTTGATTCTAATAACGGGTTTTTTATGTCATTCTGTTTTAATGCTTCGTGTATAATTGTGTCATCATCAATATTTTCAAGCCTTATTACCTCACTATCAATTATTTTTGATGATTTTTTCACAAAACCATCTTCCTGTTTTGCATAAGCAGGAAGTGCCACGATTAATATGAAAGCTATCAGAAGAAATATTTTTTTCATGGTGTTAACAAATTATATCGCAAAATTATTTACTTTGCCACTTTCTTATTTTATAAATTCCAATTTGCCATAATATCTTGAAAAACTATAATAAAATTATGAATAATGTATTAAAATCAATGAGATTAAATATAGGAATTTTCGGCAAAAGAAATGTCGGAAAATCAAGCCTTATCAATTTTTTAACTAATCAAAATATTTCTATTGTATCTGATACTTTAGGTACAACGACAGACCCTGTTGAAAAAGTCATGGAACTTTTGCCGATAGGCCCTGTTGTTTTTATTGATACAGCGGGTATTGATGATAATGGAGTTTTAGGAAAACAGCGTATAGAAAAGACTTTCGGAATTATAAACAGAATTGATATTGCCTTGGTTGTTTGTGATTATAGCGGTATTAATAATTTTGAAAGAGATTTATTTAAAGAATTTGATAAAAGAAATATTCCTTTTGCGATTTTGATTAATAAAAGTGATATTAAAACTATTGAAAACAGTGAATTAGAAAATATTAAAAAAATAACCGGAAATTATATCGTTTTTAATACTAAAGAAGATAAATATGCAAATGAAATTAAAAAAATAATTTTAAAATTAATGCCGGAAAATTTTTTTGACGAAGAAATAATTTTAAATGATATTATTGAAAAAAACGATACGGTTATTCAGGTTATTCCGATAGATAAAGAGGCACCGAAAGGAAGATTAATTTTGCCTCAAGTCAGAACAATAAGAAATATTCTTGATATTGGTGCAAATTCACTTATAACAAATGACGAAAACTTAAAATCTTCATTAGAAAATTTAAAAACAATACCAAAATTAGTAATTACCGATTCACAGGTTTTTAAAAAGGTTAGTGAAACTGTTTCCGAAGATATTTTAATGACATCTTATTCCATAGTTTTTGCAAGATTAAAAGGTGATTTAAAATATTTTTCCGAAAGTGCCGAATTTATAAGTAAATTAAACGATGGGGACAAAGTTCTTATTTGCGAATCATGTACTCATAATACATCTTGCGAAGATATCGGCAGAGTAAAACTTCCTGCTCTGTTAAAAAAATTTACCGGTAAAAATTTGGATTTTGAATTTGCAAGCGGGCATGATTTTCCTGTCAATATAGAAAAATACGCATTAATAGTACATTGTGGCGGTTGTATGACAAATAAAAGAGAAATT
Source organism: Candidatus Gastranaerophilales bacterium (assembly GCA_045598245.1). Lineage (GTDB taxonomy): Bacteria > Cyanobacteriota > Vampirovibrionia > Gastranaerophilales > JAILCC01 > JAILCC01. The sequence continues at coordinate 4,275 of JAZLLQ010000033.1, read as the reverse complement.
TTATCAAGAATAATACTAACAAAAGAAAAAAATATTCCTATGACAAATTACGGAATTGCAATCGCATACTGTCTTGGTATCTTAAAAAGAGCAATAAAGCCATTTTTAGGATAATTAGTATAATTTTTATTAATACAAAAATTAAAAATTTAACCAAAATATTAATTTTTTGTTGAGATTTTTAAGATTTTTAGAAAATACTGATTAAATATAAGTATGTAAATTGTAAACCGTAAACAAGGAGAAAAAATATGGCAAAAACAATTGGTATAGATTTGGGTACAACAAACTCAGTTGTCGCAGTTATGGAAGGCGGTAAACCGACAGTTATCGCTAACGCAGAAGGTTCAAGAACAACTCCTTCTATCGTTGGTTTTTCAAAAACAGGTGAAAGACTTGTTGGTCAACTTGCAAAGCGTCAGGCAATTCTTAATCCTGACAGAACAGTAAGCAGTATTAAACGTGAAATGGGTAATAATTATAAAGTTTCCGTTGACGGAAAAGATTATACTCCTCAGGAAATTTCATCAATGATTTTGAGAAAATTAGCTGATGATGCTTCTAAATATTTAGGAGAAAAGGTTACATCAGCAGTTATTACCGTTCCTGCTTATTTTAATGATGCTCAAAGACAAGCAACAAAAGATGCAGGTAAAATTGCGGGTCTTGATGTTCTCAGAATTGTCAACGAACCTACCGCAGCTGCTTTAGCTTATGGTTTAGAAAAGAAAGAAACCGAAAAAGTTTTGGTATTTGACTTAGGCGGCGGTACTTTTGATGTTAGTATTCTTGAAATTTCAAACGGCTTCTACGAAGTATTATCAACAAACGGTGATACACACTTAGGCGGTGATGATTTTGACCAAAAAGTTATTGACTGGTTGTGTGATGAATTCAAAAAAACCGAAGGTATTGACCTTAAAGGTGACAAGCAGGCAATGCAAAGACTTAAAGAAGCTGCTGAAAAAGCTAAATGTGAACTTTCAAGCGTTAATGAAACAAACATCAACCTTCCTTTCATCACAGCTGATGCAAACGGTCCTAAACACTTAGATTTGACATTAACAAGAGCACAATTTGAAACTATGTCTGCTGATTTAATCGAAAGATGTAAAGTACCTATGGAAAAAGCATTAACTGATGCTAATCTTTCAAAAGGTGATATTAATGAAGTTGTTTTAGTCGGTGGTTCAACAAGAATTCCGAGAGTTCAGGAATTAGTTAAAGAATATACAGGCAAAGAACCTAACCAATCAGTTAACCCCGATGAAGTTGTTGCTGTTGGTGCTGCTGTTCAGGCAGGCGTTCTTGCAGGCGAAGTCAAAGACATAGTATTATTGGATGTAACTCCTTTGACTTTGGGTATTGAAACTCTTGGCGGTGTTTTAACTCCTCTTGTTCCGAGAAATACAACTATTCCGGTAAGTAAATCTCAAGTATTTTCAACCGCAGAAGATAATCAGTCAGCTGTTGATGTTCACGTTCTTCAAGGCGAACGTCCGATGGCGAAGGATAATAAATCTTTGGGTATGTTCAGACTTGACGGTATTGCTCCTGCTCCGAGAGGTATTCCTCAAGTTGAAGTTACTTTTGATATTGACGCAAACGGTATTGTTAACGTAAGTGCAAAAGACAGAGCTACAAACAAAGAACAACGTATTACAATTACAAATAATTCTAACCTTTCTGAAGCTGATGTTGACAGAATGGTTAAAGATGCCGAAGCTCACGCCGAAGAAGATAAAAAACGCAAAGAAGAAGCTGAACAAAGAAATACTGCAACAAGTATGGTTAGCGCTGCTGAGCGTTTGGTTAAAGACCTTGGTGATAAGATTTCTGCAGAAGATAAAACAAAACTTGAAGAACAAAAAGCAGAACTTCAAAAAGCTATTGATGAAAATAAACCTCTTGAAGAAATTAAATCTTTATCAGATAAAGTTCAAGAAACAATTTATGCAATTTCAACAGCTGCTTATCAACAAGCTCAAGGTGCTGCCGATGCTTCTCAAACTGCTCAAGAAACGGCTCAGGATACTTCTTCAACCGAAAACACTTCAAACGATGAAGATGTAATTGATGCTGAATATACAAAACAATAACCAACAATAATCAATAACTAAACTATCCTAAAGAGAGGTAACGATTTCGTTACCTCTCTTTGTATTATTACTATGGTTGATAACGTACATTTCTGACTGATATTAAACTATGCGATTTGATTTTGCTTATTGAAGTATTATGATAAAATCAAGAATCGAGGCAAAATTATGTATAATGTAAAATCATTAAAAGCAGAAGAATTTATTTCTCATGAAGAAATTTTATCCACACTTGATTATGCAGAACAAAATAAAAATAATGTGGAATTAATAAGCGAAATTATTGAAAATGCTAAATTAAGAAAAGGTCTGTCACACAAGGAAGCAAGCGTATTATTAGCTTGTGAAATTGAAGAAAAAAATCAGGAAATATATAAATTAGCCGAACAAATAAAAAAAGATTTTTACGGAAACAGAATTGTAATGTTTGCCCCGTTGTACCTATCGAATTATTGTGTAAACGGATGTGTTTACTGTCCTTACCACGCTAAAAATAAGCACATTCCACGCAAAAAAATGTCACAGGAAGAAATCAAAAAAGAAGTTACTGCTCTTCAGGATATGGGACATAAACGTCTTGCACTTGAAACAGGAGAAGACCCCGTTAATAACCCCATAGAATACATGTTGGAAAGTATCAAAACTATCTATGGTATTAAACACAAAAATGGTGCGATAAGACGTGTCAACGTAAATATTGCAGCCACTACGGTTGAAAATTATAAAAAACTGAAAGATGCCGGAATTGGTACATATATCTTATTTCAGGAAACATACCATAAAAAAAGCTATGAAACTTTACATCCGACAGGTCCAAAACATAATTACGCTTATCATACGGAAGCTATGGACAGAGCTATGGAAGGCGGAATTGACGATGTTGGCTTAGGAGTTCTATTCGGACTTGAAAGATATAAGTACGAATTTGCAGGGTTGTTAATGCACGCAGAACACTTGGAAGCTGTGCATGGCGTAGGTCCTCATACAATTAGTGTTCCGAGAATAAGACATGCTGATGATATTGACCCGTCAGCATTTGACAACGGTATTGATGATGATACATTTTGCAAAATAGTAGCCTGCATAAGAATTGCCGTTCCTTACACCGGAATGATAGTATCAACAAGAGAATCAAAAGAAGTACGTAAAAGAGTATTGCATTTGGGTATTTCTCAAATTTCAGGCGGTTCAAAGACATCTGTCGGAGGTTATGCAGAACCTGAAACCAAAGAAGAAGATTCATCACAATTTGATGTTGTTGATAACAGACCTCTTGATGAAGTTTTAAACTGGCTTATGGAAATAGGATACTTGCCGAGTTTTTGTACTGCTTGTTACAGAGAAGGCAGAACCGGTGAAAGATTTATGGAAATATGCAAATCCAAACAAATTCAAAATTGTTGCCAACCTAATGCCATTATTACTCTTAAAGAGTATCTTCAAGACTATGCATCAACTAAAACTCAACAAACAGGTGCAAAACTTATTGAAGAAGAACTTAAAAAAATTGAAAACGAAAATATCAGAAAAAAAACTGTTGAAATTCTTGCTAAAATAGAAAAAGGTGAAAGAGATTTCAGATTTTAATATTTATATAAATTAACGGTCGATTTGAGGAAAAGGGATAGTCAGGCTGATTTATGATGAAAAAATCCACATATTTGCTTACCTGTTTTATTTATACTTTTTAAAAATAATTTTAAATATAATTGCCAATTATATCTATAGATGTAGCCGGAATATGTAATTGGAGAATAATTAGAAAAGTGTTTTTTATAATCATTTCCACATCCCCAATAAATATACTTTATTTTTTTCTCAATACAGAAAGGTAGGTTGGGTCCTGACCCAACAATATAATAATAAATGTTTCCGACTTTTGTAAATTGAACTGTATAAGATTTTTATGTTTTGTGTACAACTATGCGATTTTATGGCACTTTTTCACAGAAAACCAAACAACTTTTATCCTAATAAAGTCCAATTTGACCTCTTTGAATGTAATTTAACATACAGAACAAGATGTAATTAACTATGAGATTATGTTGAAAAAGTCAAGTAATAAATAAAATAAATTTATGCATTTTTACTCATAATAACCTCCTTGAATTTTTGCTCTTGTTTTGTCGCCCAACTTGGATCAAATGGTTGTTGATATTTCAAAACAGCACTTGCA
>JAZLLQ010000032.1:0-41706 GCA_045598245.1 Candidatus Gastranaerophilales bacterium | reverse complement strand
TATATTTTTATTATAGAACAAAGAAAAATAAAACTTGTAATAAAAAAATGTTTTTGTTATAAATAATATTGTGAGGCAAACGAAGAGCTTAGAGGAGTAGAATTTGCTCGTTGGTTCTTTGAAAACCTTATTATAAGGGCCATTAGCTCAGGTGGTTAGAGCGCACGCCTGATAAGCGTGAGGTCTCTGGTTCAAGTCCAGAATGGCCCACCATATTTAGAACACTACTACTGAGAGGTTTAAGACCTCTTTTTTATTAGGAGATTAAAATGAAGAAAGTTATTTGTTGTTTGTTAGTCATTTTAGGTTTGATAGGAGTAATTACCGTTATGGAAAATCAAAATGTTGAAGCAAAGGGTATGTACGAAAGTAGTTTACAAGACAGAAGTGCAGTGAAAGCAAGCCATATTTTGGTAGCAACGGAAGAAGAAGCGTTGAAATTAAAACACCAAATTGAAGCGAATGAAATGACATTTGAAGATGCTGCTTCAAAATACTCACAATGCCCATCAGGGCAAAGAGGCGGTGACTTAGGATTGTTTGGCAGAGGACAAATGGTAAAACCGTTTGAAGATGCTGCATTTTCTTTGCCCGTAGGAACTGTATCCGACCCTGTAAAAACGCAGTTCGGTTATCATTTGATAAAAGTTACGGCAAGCAGATAAAAGTTATACGTAAAAGAGCAGGCTGATGATATTTGCAGTCTGCTTTTTGTTTGAAGAAAAACTATTTGCACAAATAAAATTTTGTGGTATGCTTGAATATATGGAGAAGTGGCTGAGAGGCTGAAGGCGGCTTCCTGCTAAGAAGTTGTGTGGGGATAACTTGCACCGAGGGTTCGAATCCCTCCTTCTCCGAATTTTTTAAAGAACTCGCAGCCGCGGGTTCTTTGTTAGTGTTATATAAACCTGGTGATAATTATGGGTGAATATAAAATCAGTGAAACTACCAAGTCAGGATGTTTGATTCTAATCATATTTCTTACTTTATCAATAATGGGACTTATATCACTTCATTATGCTCCTGCTTTCATTGTAATATTAATGTTTATTGTTTTCGATTTATATTTGTTAAGTGTTTCAATATCAATATTAGGTGATACTTTTAATGCAATTATTATAGATTCGGATAATGACAAATTCTTTTTGAAAAAAAATAATAATATGGTTGCAGATATTCCTTTTACGGATATAAGTAATATATATGTATATAAAGGGCAAGTGGTATCCGCTATTCATTTAGGTCATATAAAAATATTGACTAAGAGCAACAAAATTTACAGAGTAACAATCGAAAAAGCTGACACTTTTTGTTTGCATGTTAAGAAGAATTTTTTACCAAATCAAATAATTATTGAGAAAAAGGATATTTATAGAGCGAGTTGGAATACAAAATAAATTAAAAGAGAGGAGAATAATATATGCATGAATATAGAATTAGCGAATTTAGAAATTTACTGAATTTAGCATTTGTTTTGTTCAATGCATTCGCCTGTATTATGGGTATAACTCATCTTTGTCCGCAAATTATTCTGTTTTTACCTCTTATAATCGGTATTACTGTGTATTATACGATATTTTTATTTACTATATACAGTGAAGAATTTGAACAAATAAATATAGAACCATTTAATAAATTTGTTATTTTAAAAGGCAAAAATAATAATATTATTACAATTCCTTTTACACAAATTAAAAAAGTGAATATATATAAATGTATAGAATCAAGAGCCATAATATTTCATGGAATTGGTCATATTAAAATTCATACTACACATAATGATATTTATGATATAACAATAGAAAAAATAGACACATTTATTGATAATTTCCCCACAGAACTCGCCGTGGATATGGATGAAGCATTGTTTTACGATATCAATTGGAATAAAAATTAAATTTATATATTGTAAAAGTATACAAGGGTCTAATTTTTTGCATTAATTCCTAATCCCTCTGTTATTTTTTCACGTTATAAAACAAATGTCCGGTTTAGTTAAGAATAATCAGCAATTTCCAGCATTTTGTGAATTTCTTTCGGTTCTTTATGATAATGGGCAAATACAATACTTTGATACAATTTTCCTTGTTCTATAAGCTCTTTTAATTGTTCTTTGATATTCTTGAAATTTTCACTCTTTAAATTAAAAACTTTTTGCAGTTTTTTTACAGGTTTTTTGTTGCAATTATGGAAGTTTATTAATATTGCGGTATTACCGTCTTTAGTCTCAGTTATAAGCATATCTCCTACTCCTGAAGTACGAAGGTTACAATCAAGCCATAAAAGAGGATTGTCATACTTGTCGATACATTCATGAAGAAAATGTTTTTGCCTTTTCGTGCGGAATGTAGTCGGCTGAATTGTAAGCCCAAAATTTAATGAATTAATATTTGATACCTGCATATCTATACCTCCTAATTACTATTATATTAAGACATGGAAAAATTAAAATTGCTATATAAAAATGTTATTTTAAAGTTTTACATATTTGTTTTTGTGTAACAAAAAATGTTTTTACCTGTTTTATTATTCGTATCAGGTAATCAGGAATTAAAATGCAAATACAGCGAATAGCAAATTTGATGCCAATAAATACGCATTTCTCAAATCTTAATATAAGGCGAAGTGAGCAAAATCTCTTGTATGTTCAAAGTGATTATACAAAATCTTCCGATAATGTTTTAGATAATGAAATAATGAATTATTTATATCCGCTAAACAGTATTTCCTTTGGGAATGTACAACCTTTTCAAAATCACAATAAACAATTAACATTAACAAAATTATCTTATGATGATAAAAAAACTTTTGAAGAAATTTTTGCACTTGATGATAAAGAATTTGGAAGTATTGATTATTATGAGAATGCTGATGCATTTAAAAAATATTTGGAAAAACAGGGAGTTGATACTTATTTGGTTAATGATGAAACAGGTGCATTAATAGGATATTATCAATTTTATATGAAGGATAAAGATAATTTGTATGTTGAAAATCTGAATTTAAAGCCTGAGTATCGGGGGACCAAAAAGGGTTGTGTTTTTATGATACGTGTTTGTAATGAGATAAGAGATATGGGAATAAAAAACGGTGCAAAAATATTATCCCTTCATGTTCATGCTCAAAATGAACGTATGGTAAGTTTATATAAAAAGCTGGGTTTTAAAATAGAAAAATGTGAAGATAAGTTTTACGATTCAAAAACTAATCCTGCCGCATATTATATGATAAAAGAATTATAGCCAGACGATATTAATATTCCCTTGCTAAAACTCTTCGTAGAATACAAGTATATGTAATGCCGGGTGTCAGGTTTTAGTTTTTCTTGTGTTTTTTGTTAAACAAACTTATTTAATATTGTTTAAAAAATAATATATTTGTAATACAATAACTTGTGAAAACTTTTGACAATAAGAGGAGATTATTATGATATGGAATGATATAGTAGCAAATCTCAAAAAACAAAGATTTGTAATAAATTACAGTCGAATGTGGCCTTATATTAAACCTGTCTGGTTTAGAGCATTATTATCACTTTTGATTTGTATTCCAATAGGTTCACTTGATGCAGTTATTGCTTTATCTTTAAAACCTTATATGGATGTTGTGATGGTTGGTAATCAGGACTTTGCACTTGCCGGGAATACATTTAGCGCACCCTGGTTTATCCCTGTTGTTATTGTTCTTTTTACTTCACTACAAGGTCTTTTAAATTATTTTTCAGCTTATTTAACAACGTGGGTTGGTAATAAAATTGCAAATGCTTTGAAACTTGACCTCTTTAAGAAACTTTTAACATTCCAAACTTCATTTTTTGATAAAAGAAAATCAGGTGATGTTATATTTCAGTTTAATAATATGGCAGAAGGAGCTTGTAACGGGTTATTGGATAATGTGAGCGTATTTGTTCAGAGAATATTTTCATCCTTATCTTTGGTTTGCGTTTTGTTCTATAACTCTTGGCAACTTGCGGTAATTTCGGTTATTGTACTTGGTTGTGCATTTGCGCCGGTTGCAAAATTAAGAAAAAAAATACAATCCGTATTTGAAAAATCTGTGGTTGCGGATTCTGCAATTATTACTGAGTTTAACGAAGTATTTGCGGGAAATAGAACTGTTACTGCTTATAACTTACAGAAAAATGAAACTAATAAATATATTAACATACTAAGTAACATATTCAGTTTACGTATTAAAATGGTTCAGAGGACAGAATGGTTATCTCCGATGATGCACATAATCGTTTCTGTCGGTATTGCTGCAGCCATCGGTTATGGTTCACATTTGATTACGTCTAAACAAATTACCCCGGGTAATTTCGTATCTTTTATTACTGCATTGATTTTGCTTTATAACCCTGTAAAATCAATAGGTAAGACTTTCAATGCCGTTATTAAATCTTTCTTTATGATTGAAGGTGTATTTAATCATTTGGAAGCAAAACCCGAAATAGTTGATAAAGAAAATCCGATTCAAATGTCAAAAGAGCATGATGTAATAAAGTTCAATAATGTGAATTTTGAATATGTTAAAAATGTTCCCGTTTTGAATAATATAAATTTTGAAGTTAAAAAAGGTGAAACTTTTGCGTTTGTCGGAAATTCAGGCGGTGGTAAAACAACAATTGTTAACCTTATTCCAAGATTTTATGATATAAAGTCCGGTTCTATTACGGTTGACGGTGTTGATATAAGAGATTTTTCTTTGCAAAGTTTAAGACAAAATATTGCAGTTGTATTTCAGGATAATTTTCTGTTTTCAGGTACAATTCGTGAAAATATTTTAATGGGTAATGAAAAAGCAACTTCTGAAGAAGTTGAGAATGCTGTCAGAATGGCTTATCTTGAAGATTTTGTTTCAAGTTTAGCAAAAGGACTTGATACAGTTATCGGTGAGAGAGGAGTTCTTTTATCTGGCGGTCAAAAACAGCGTGTTGCAATTGCAAGAGCATTTCTGAAAAATGCTCCGATACTTATTCTTGATGAAGCAACATCTGCTCTTGATAATAAAGCAGAAGCAGTCGTGCAAAAGGCTATTGATAATTTGATGCAGGATAAAACAGTATTTGTTATTGCTCACAGATTATCAACAATCCAAAATGCAGACAAAATTGCCGTTATCAATGAAGGTCATCTTGTTGAACTCGGCAAGCACGATGAATTAATGCAAATAGAAAACGGTCAGTACAGAACTTTATATAATATGCAATTTAAACATCAGGAAGAAGCAGTTGTTTAAACTGCTACAATTCTTCTTCATTTTTTACGTTTTTCCAAAGCCCATGCAAATTACAATACGCACGGGCTTTTTTCAAGGTTTGATTATTTTGGTATATGTATTCCGGTTTGTTGTCAGGGGTTAAATATTTTCGAGTAATACAATTATCATTGTAAATTTCAATCATTTGTATATAGTGTTCAGGTGTCATAGGATGTGGATTTTTTCCTGTTTTTACTATACTTTCTTCATCGTTTATTTTGTCAATAACAGGTATATGCCATTCTTTGTGCTCACCTCCTGTTTTTTCTTCCATAAGTTCCATCGGTTGGTTGCAACATACAAGTTCGCCATCTCCTGAAAATATAACTTCTACTACATTTCCGCATATTGAACATTTATAAATTTCTTGTTTATTTGTCATGATAATTTCTCCTTTGTCATATAGTATTGTATATTTTTTTTAAATCTTAAACATTGCCCGAATGAATATCAGTGGGCAATTTTTACTAAAAAAAATGTTTTATATAAATATAATCGGGATATTTTAGGAAATTTATGAAAGTAGAACAAAATACTCAGTTTGTATACCAAAAACCTGCATCTGCTCCAAAAACATTTGCGGAAACTAAGGGTTTACCTTCTGCTTTTCAAATGACCAATGAAGAAAGAATGAAAGAGTTAAGTGAGATTAAGACTATAAAATTTCCGGACGGAAATATCCCTTCGGCATACGAGCTTGATGAAATATCACCCGAAGATTTGGAGTATGAGCGTGAACTTATAGCCAAAAGTGATGAAAATTCCGGTAAAGTTGATTTTCATATTGGTACTTTTACTCAAGGAGATGCTGATTGTTGGCTTCTTACCACAATAGAAGGGTTATCAGATAAGCAAGTCGAGAAATTGATTGATACATCCGATGCCCCAAATTCATACAAAGTAACTTTTAAGGGCTTTATAAGAGATGGTGTTTTGTTTAACGACAGGAAAATGGGACCTTTTTCTTATACTGTTACAAATGACGAATTGAATTCAAATGTTACAAAATTAGAATATGGTAGCGGGAAAAGTATACATTTCTTGCTTTCAAGCGGCGATAAAGACGTAAAAATTTTGGAAATAGCTGCACTTCAAATATTAAATCAGAATGCGGAATTCAAATTTCATAAAACAGATAATCCAAAAGATACATTGGCTCCGATTGAATATGCTTATGATTTAATGCACAGAAACGGTTCTTCATGCGTTCAAATGTCATGTAAAGATGAAATAGAACATACAATAGGCAGACCGATTGCAGTAAGTAAGGAAACGGAACTTTGCGAAGGTTTAAAATTAAATGAGCATCATGGTTATACTGTCAAGAAACAGGATGAAAATAATGTTTTTTTGACAAACCCTTTTTTAAACAGTAGCGAAATAAAAGTGCCTAAAGATAAATTTCTTGAAGCAAAAGTTTATTATCCTACTTTAAATAAATAGGAAATGGCAAATAAAATTATTTTTGTATTTAATGCTCATGAAGATAACATGAGGTTTAGATTAAAATGCAAATTAATTCTATCGGTAATCAAAATTTTGGTGCGAGTTGGTCAGGTGCGTACAAAGCTCTTATTGGTAATGCTATTAGAGAAACTAATGTTGAACAGGTAAGAAATATTTTGGCTCCTGTTCAAAAATATTTCCCGCAAAAAGATGTCGATATTTGGGTTGGAAAGTCAGTGATGTCTTTATCTGAAAAGACAGGCAAAATGGAAAATTTAGCATCGGTTATAGTTGGTAAAAGAGGTGGTTTTGTGCCTATTGGTGCAAAATTTACTCCGGAAACAAGTGCTCAAAAAATGCTTGAAAAATTTGTATATGCTTTAAAAGAAATATCTTACGGTAATTTAAACAAAAAACCTGTTTCATCAGGCGAAATTCATTGGCTAAATTTATATTAGTATAAAATTTCAAAATCATTATCTTTTTTCTGATAGAATAATATCAGGTTAGGGAGGTAATGAGATGGACAGAAGAAAAAAAGACCGTATTAAAAGTGCTTATAACAGTGAATTTTTCAGACAAAACGGTCATAAATTAGTTGATATTTTAGCAGATTATCTGAACAAGACGGGTGTCGAAGAACAGGCTAAAATGTTTTGTAGTAAATCTCCGGAAGCTATTGCATCAGCCTATAAATCTGATTTTAATAAATCCGAATCAGGTGAGTTTTCTGATATTCTTAAAGATATGTTTGAAAATATAACACCGCTGCATCATCCCAATTTTTTGGGGCATCAGGTTTCATCACCTTTACCTGCTGCTGCTTTATCTGATTTTATGATGGCACTTTTAAATAATTCAGACTGTGTATTTGAAATGGGTAAATCAGCTTCAGGAACGGAAAATGCGATTATAGAATGGATGTGTAAAAAAATCGGGTATGATGAAAATTCAGGTGGAATTTTGACATCCGGCGGAACATTGGGCAATTTAACCGCTTTATTGGCAGCTAGACAAGACAGAGCCGGTTATGATATATGGACAAAAGGTGTTGAAAATAACAATAAACTTTGTGCTTTGGTATCAGAGCAATCGCACTATTCTGTTTCAAGAGCAATTTCAATCATGGGTTTAGGTGCGGAAAATGCTATAAAAATACCTTGTGATAGTGATTTTAAGGTTGATGTTGAACTTCTTAAATCTGCTTATCAAAAAGCTGTTGAAGATGGAAAAACTGTTTTTGCTGTTGTGGTTGGGGCTTGTTCTACCGCAATGGGTAAGTTTGATGATTTAGAAACAATAGGTGAATTTTGTAAGGAAAACAACCTGTGGTTTCATGTTGATGGTGCACATGGCGCTCCGACTTTGCTTTCAAATAAATACAAGAAATATTTAAAAGGTATAGAAAAAGCAGATTCTGTTGTTTGGGATGCACATAAGATGATGATGTTTCCTTCAATTGTTACGGGAGTTCTGTTCAAAGATAAGCATGTTTCCCGTTCGACTTTTTCTCAGAATGCTTCATATTTGTTAGACCGAAATTATGAAAGCAATTGGTATGATTTTGGTTTTCGTACGATGGAATGTACAAAACCTTTCTTGAGTTTAAAATTATATTCAAATTTGAAATTTTACGGAGAGGACTTCTTTGGCGATTATGTGGAAGTTATGTACGATTTAACAAAAGAATTTGCGGATATTATTAATGCTTCACGTGATTTTGAATTGGCTACTTATCCTGAATCTAATATCATTTGTTTTAGGTACATAAATGATAAAATTAATGACTTAAATGTATTTCAGGACAAATTGCGAAATGAATTATTGAAAGAAGAAAATTTCTATATAGTAAAAACTCAATTGAACGGAAAACTATATCTGCGTTGTACTGTAATTAATCCGCTTACGGAGATTACGCATCTTTCAAAACTGCTTGATGATATAAGGGATATTGCTAAAAAAATATTATAAAACGTAAAAATGAATTATTTTTTTGAGCATAAAGAATGATAAATTGCTTCGTTTTTTCGTTCGTCTTCGGAGTGTTTCATTAAGAAATCGTGTGCGATTTTCAAACATTCATCAGTATCTTTCGCTCCGATAGATTTTGCAAAAGTATCAAGAAGAACATCGGGAAAATGTTCATCAACAATGATTTTGACTTTATCGTTTTTATGTATTTCCATTGTCATTATCGCAATAATTGACGGGGGTATTTTTTGGGGTTCGTTACCGTTTACTGAAAATTTGACCCATGAATTATCTTTGTTGTATCCTTTTGGGACATCCGGAGAATTAATAAATTCATCAGATTCTGCCGTCTTTATCATTTTTGCGATATAACCTGACGGTCTTATGTGTATTCCGCCATTTTGCAATACTTGAACTTCTCTGTATTTGCTTGCCTCAAAACTAAAATTATTGTAGCTTGAATTAATTCGCACCTTATTATTCCAAAAATTTTACTGTTATTAAAAAATTTGTGAAAAATAAAATTTGCCACATACAGCTATCAAATTTTATTTTTTTCATCTTTTTTACAAATAGAAGGATGGATAAAATGGATATACAAAGATTTACAGGACTCATAATTTCTCCGGAAATAAGCAAAATACCGGTAATAAGAAGAGGATATACTGATGCTTTGGGGAGAAAGGTTACACGAAAATTATATGCTTGCACAGATGGACTTTGTGAAAGATTCACAATTAAATCAAAAAACGGTAGCAAAGTTGTAGCCGAGGGCAAAGTTGGTGATGTGCCGTTTACGACTATATATTATGATAAGAACGGCAAAAAAAGCAGAGAAATAGTGCATGGGTGTTTTGAGGATATATATACACCTGACGGTCTAAAAATATTTATTTCAAGAGAAAATTTAAAAAGAACCGGCAGAGATATAAGAGTAGAATCTCTAAAAAACCCGATAAGATATGAAATAACAGCCACCACCCTTCCTAACGGAGAAGAAACTTTTGTTACAATTACAAAATATTTAAAACGAAAAGTTACAGATATGTGGGCATATTTAAAATATGATTTCTTTGGCAAAACTCAATACAAACCGCTTTCTGATGACGAAACTATTTCATACTTGCTTCAACAGCAATCATGGACTAAAGAAAGATTAGCTGCCTCAAAAGACATAAAAAATGCAGTAACATCTCAGGTTGTCAACCCGTATCCTCTTGAGGAATTAAGAAAAGTATTAAAGGCAATGAGAGAGCAAGTGCAATAAAAAGTTTAGTTATTGTTCATTTTTTGAGTTAATATACTGAATAAATTTCAGCGAAATAACAATTGTAATTATGCAGATTAGTATTGCGACAGGTATTCCGTATATGTCTAATACACTGTCAATTCTTATGCTTTCCGTAAATATTCTTGCAAATGAATATAAAATTAAATATGAAAAGAATAGAATACCGTTTTTCGTTTTAGTAAATCTTTTTATAATAAAAAATAAAATTAAAAAGATTATTATATTAAGTAATGATTCATACAAAAAAGTCGGATGAAAGTATTGATATGAGTGATAAATTAATGGTCTTTCATTTTCGGGAATAAATACTCCCCAAGGCAAATTCGTAGGTGAACCAAAGGCTTCCGAATTAAAAAAGTTCCCCCATCTGCCTATTGCTTGTGCTATTGGCAACCCCAACGCATAGAGGTCTGCAACTTTAAAAAATTCAATTGAATGTTTTTTGCAATATAAAAATGAAGATATAATACCTCCGATTAGTCCTCCGTGGATAGAAAGTCCGCCTTGTTGAAACATGATGATTTCAATTGGGTGCATCATATAATAATGTGAACTCAGTAAAACATAATAGAGTCTTGCTCCTAATATGCCGCCTAACAATGTCCAAAAAGCTATTTCGTATAAATTATCCGTAAAATTTTTGTCATTATATTTTTTATTTGCAATGCTTATTACAACAATTTGTCCTACAAGAAAAGCTGTCGCCAAAATTATTCCGTACCAATATATGGTACAAAATGGTGTGTTAATTGCAATTGCTCCGGGTGAAGTGAACATTATTCATTATCACCTTGTTGTTCGCCGTTATTCAAATCATTTTCTATTTGTATAATTTTTTCATGAACTTCGTCTTTATCTTCTGCGTTTTTTTTGAGGTCAAGATATTTTTCGAAGTCTGCTTTTGCATTTTGCAAATATTTCATTGAAGTTACTTTATCATCAGCAGTAGTTTTTTTAGCATTATCCTTTGTAATATCATTATCTTCACCTTCTAAAATAGAATATGCCCAGTCCTCGTAAACAACAGCTCTTGAATAATAAGCATCAGCAAAATTATCTTTTTTTTCGATTGCCTGATTAAGTGCATTTATCGCTTTTTCATAGTCGTTCATTTGGTAATAAGCTACCCCTAAATTGTAGTATGTTTCATAAAATTCAGGGTTAAGGTCAATAATGGCTTCTAATCTTGCAACAGCTTTATCATATTCACCGGCTTCCATATATTGAGTTGCTTTCACGTTTAGTTTTTGAACATCAATATTTGAAATATTGTTGCTGCAACCCGATAATAATATCATTCCTGATAATACAGTCAAAATAAATAATTTTTTCATAGTTATTACCTCTTTAATAGCTTTTTGATTATATCATGAAACTTGAAAATATAATTACTCTATGTTGTTGATTTATATATAATTTGCTAAATTCTCGCTAAAGAATTTTACATTTTCAAATGCATCATATACTTTATCTAAATTTTCTTGTGTAACTTGTTTATCCAAAACTTCCAATGTTTTATCCAATTCGCATATTGATTTTGATAATTTATCCATTGCTTTAATTTTCTCAGGAATTTTTCTTGCACTATTTAGTACATTGGCTGTTTCCTCCGTATATACAGGTAATTGTTCATTAACAGCTGTTATTCCCCGATGAACTCTTAATAATGTGCGCTTTGAAGAATTAACAGCGTACCTTGCAGTATTGAAGTTTTGAGAAATGTTTAGGTCTGTAATGGCATTGTTAAATTTTGCCATACCAATTGTAGTACCTGCAAAACTCTTATGTATTTTAGCTCCGCCTTCTTCTATTGTTGCGGTTATATTTGCAATTGCATCATCAGCCGAATTTGTATTTTTAAGGAAGTTTGCGGTTATATTGTTAACATTATCCTGAGTTTTGCCTTTAGCAAATTCATATAATCCGCCTATAGATACCATTGTCGCCTTTAAAAATTTTGACATAATACTGAAAGCATGACCAAGTCTTATCGGTTCATCAATGATAAAACCTTCAGCTTTGGTATTTGCATTTGGTGGGGTTAGTTCAATGGAACGTGAGCCTGCAATTCCAAAAAATTCAATAGTAGCATTTGTTCCGGCAGGTAATTTTAATTTGCTGTCAGGAACTACAAAATCAATATAAATTTCATCGTAGGAGTTTTGTATTTTTGTTACGTGTCCTATATCTACACCCATAATCCTGACGGGTGAACCTATTACAATTCCATCTATATCTTTGAAAGCAAGATGGTAAGTTGTTCCGATATCAAATGTATGCTTAAAAGCATTCACTCCGAGAATCGAAAGTGTAGTTAACAAAACTATGAATATAAGCAATTCTATAATAAGTGACTTTTTCATATTTACTATATTATAATATTTAAGGATTTAAGTAAACTTTGGATTTAAAATTGAAAAAATTTTTTTATGATGAAAAATACGTAGCTTGGCTGTTTTTGGCACCTGCCTTAACAGGTACTGTTATATTTATTATTATACCTATTTTGGCATCATTTTATATTAGCCTTCTTGACTGGAATTTGATTTCTGCGCCTGAATTTGTCGGGTTTAAAAATTATATTTCTTTATTTAATGAAAAAATATTTTGGCAAATTCTATCTAATACAATAGTTTATGCTGTGACAACAACCATTTTCGCAGTTATAATTCCTCTTATTCTTGCAGTAATATTAAATGAAAAAATAAAATGTGCTAATTTATTTAAAACATTATATTTTCTACCTTTTATAACACCGATGATAGTTCTTGCCATCGTTTGGGCATGGATATTCGATCCTAACTATGGGGTTTTTAATTTTATATTTCATTCAAATATAAAATGGTTATATGATACAAGATTTGCAATGCCTGCTCTTATTTTTGTAAGTGTATGGAAAAATATTGGCTACAACATGATATTAATGCTTGCCGGTTTGCAAAATATTCCCGAAGAAGTCGATGAAGCTGCTAAAATTGACGGGGCAACGGGAATTTCAAAATTTCTTCGTATAACATGTCCGATGCTTAGTCCTACAATTCTTTTTGTTTCTTTAATTACTACAATTTCTTCGTTCCAGGTTTTTGATTTGATATTTTTGATGACGCAAGGCGGACCTGAAAATTCAACTTCTGTTTTGGTATACTCTATGTACAAAAACGCTTTTGAATTTTTCAAAATAGGAAAAGCCTCTGCAATAGCTTATGTATTATTTGTTATTATCCTAGGGTTAAGTGCATTGCAGTGGTTTACACGCAAAAAATGGGTTTATAATGAATGATATGCATTTTAAAACCGTTGTGACCTGTAGTGCAATAATTCTCGCTGTATGTGCGGTGTTATGGGATAAAATGTTTGTAGTTATTCCTGCTTTTTTGCTTTTTATGGTTTTTGGGTTTTATAAAAAATATTTTGGAAAAATTTATGTTCTTGTTACTATTTTCTTTTTTGTTACAACGATATTTTATACAAATGTAAGGATACCGATTCCTGATGCAATGCTCGGTTATGCCGATGAAAATGTAACAATAGAAGGTATGGTAAGCTCATTCCCTTCAAAAAGTATTCATAATAAAACTAAATTCAGTTTTGATGTTAATAAATTGACGGATAAAAATAATAACTCTCTTATTCTTGATGCAAAAACGCAGGTTTTCATGTCAAATAAAATTAAAACTGATATCTCAAGAGGTGATTATCTTAGGATAAAAGCAAAGATAACATCTCCAAATGTTTCCGGTAATGAAGGTGAATTTGATTATGCAAAATATTTAGCTAATATGAATATTTTTACACTTTCTTTTGCGAAAGATATGGAGCGTCTTGATATTGAACCTTCTTTTTGTAATAAAGGACTGAGGTATCTGGATAAAATAAGAGAAAAAATAATTCTTGAGCATAAAAAACATTTATCTGCCGACAATGTTGAAATCCTTGGAGGTGTTGTATTTGGAAGTGAAGCAATAAAACCTTCACCCGAGTTAAAAGATATTTTTATAAATTCAGGTTTGTATCATTTACTTGCTGCATCAGGCATGAATGTTGCTTTTATATTTGGAATATGGTTTTTCATTTTAATAAAATTGAGAGTGCCTTATAATTTTATAATTGTGTCAGGAGGGTTAGTCGTTTTGTTTTATGCTCTTATGACGGGACTTCCTCCTTCGGTTACAAGAGCAACCTGGATGCTTGAACTTGGATTATTAGGCAAGTTAATTGATAGAAAAGCAGATAATTCGGTAATACTTCTTTTTGTTTGTGCCATTTTGCTTGTTTATAATCCGATGCTCATTAATGATATTGGTTTCCAACTTTCTTTTATGGTAACTTTTGGACTTTTAACATGCTCTACTCCGATTATGGAAAAGTTGAAATTTATACCTCAAAAAATAAGCGGTTGGTTTGTAATACCTTTTGTCGCACAACTTTTTGCAATCCCGATACAAATATATTATTTTCAGACTATTTCACTGTATTCAATTCTTGCCAATATGTTAGTTATTCCTTTTATGGCAGTAATAAGTTTTTGTGGTTTTGTATCAAGTATTCTTGCCTTAATACCGAAATTCGGAACATATTTTTGTATGATATTGGACAAAATAAATTTGCCGTTTTTAACATTCCTGCATTTTGTTGCTGAGCAATTTTCGTTGATTCCCAATAATATAGCCCAAGTAGCGAAGTTAAATTATATAGAAATTATATTATACTATTTGCTGATATTTATATTTATACATTTGTTGAAAAATAATTTTAAAGATATGAGAGTTAATATATTTGCTGTTATAATATTGATTTCGCTTTCGTCAAGTATAGCTTTAAAAAGTCTTGGTAACGATTTGACATTTACGTTTTTAAATGTTGGTGAAGCTGACAGTATTTTTATAAAAACTCCAAATGATAAGAAAATTCTTGTTGATACGGGAAAAGTATACGGTAAAACTAAAAATTCGGCTACATCTGTTATAATTCCGTATTTAAAAGTTTTAGGTATAAATTCCATTGATGTAATGCTTTTAACACATCCTGATACCGATCATATCGGCGGGAGTGTTGATATTTTGGAAAATATCAAAGTGGATAAGGTTATTACTAACGGAGAAGTTGCACATAATAAATCTTATATTGCTTTAGAAAATTATTTAAAAACTCATAATGTTCCAAGCGTAATAATAAATGATGTCACAGATATTTCTCCTGATAAAGACATAAGTATAGTTGCTTTAAAACCCGAAGATACAAACAAAAAAAGCCAAAATGATACTTCAATAATTTTGATTTTTAAATATAAGGATTTTGATGCAATATTGATGGGGGATAATGAAGCTAACAGTTATAATATGCTTAAGGAAAATCTTAGTCCGTCAGGAGAAATAGAACTATTCAAAATAGGACATCACGGTAGCAGTAACGCTATAAATCAAAAAATGGCTGATTTTATTTCCCCAAGTGTAACAATTATAAGTGTGGGACAAAATGCATATGGACATCCTCATCCTAATGTTCTGAAATGTCTTAGGGGAAGCAGAATATACAGAACTGATTTAGATAATACGGTAAAAATAAAAGCAAACGGAAAAAAATTTGATGTGTATACATATGATGCTCAAAAAACACGATGGTGCAAGGATATAAGAAGTCCTTAAACAATATTTTCTTCTATGACTTTCAATATTTCATTTAATCTTTCTTTGTTGTTTAGGTACAGCCATCCGAGAAGTGCCTCAAAAGCTGTTGCAATGCGATGAATTTTATGGTTAATCCTTTTTGATGTTGTGACGGGAATATTCCTTCCTCGTCTTACAATATCAGCTTCCTGCTCCGTTAAACTATTTTCTATTTTTTCAAGAAGCTCTGCTTGAAATTCGGCATTAACGTACGATACGGTAAGTTTGTGAAGTTTTTTAATATTTTGAGTCATAGAAATCGTATGTTCACGTACAAAAAGTTCATAAACACCATCACCTAAGTGTGCTAAATTTCTTAAACTCATATCGTTGTCCATAGTGTAAATATTAAATGAATAGCGAAATATTGTCAAAATTATTCTGAATTTTCAAGCAAAAATATAATGTTTCTGAAAAAATAAATTATCTACACCTTAAAACCTATTTACATATACCTCATTAAATAATAGAATAATAGTATACTTTTGTATGGAGTAATCATAGTGTCTGAACGTATTGTAATAGACGGTGGAAAAGAGTTATATGGTGAAGTTTCTATCAGCGGTGCAAAAAATGCCGTTTTGAAACTGTTTGCTGCTGCTCTTTTGGCGGAAGATGTTTCCGTTATTCGTAATGTTCCTGAGCTTTCAGATGTAGAAACTATGCTTGCTCTTATTAACGATTTGGGAGCTAAAACTTCTTATTCAAAAGAAAATCAGACAATTGAAATTGATGCTCGAACAATAAGTAACTGTGTTGCGGATTATGCTTATGTAAGTAAAATGCGAGCGTCATTTAATGTGCTTGGTGCATTGTTAAGTCGTTGCGGTGAAGCTAAAGTTGCCTTGCCGGGAGGATGTGCAATTGGTGAAAGGCGTGTTGATTTTCATATCAAAGGTCTACAACTTTTAGGTGCAGATGTAACAATTGAGAATGGTTATGTTATTGCAAAGGGTTCAAATTTAAAAGGAGTTGATATTTCTCTGGCAACACCATCAGTAGGTGCTACAGAAAATATTATGTTAGCTTCAATTTTTGCTGATGGTGTTACAAGAATACAAAATGCGGCAAGAGAACCTGAAATTGTTGATTTGGTTAATTTTCTTAATGCGATGGGTGCTGACATAAACGGTGCTGGTACATCAGAAATTGTTATAAGCGGTGTTCCAAAAGGAAGTTTGCGTGGTGTTGATTATTCTACGATACCGGACAGAATTGAGGCTGCAAGTTATATCTGTGCGGTTTGTGCAACAGGGGGGGAAATAATCGTGAGGAATATTATTCCTTCTCATTTGACTTTCTTTTTAAATAAGTTGCAGGAAATAGGTGTATATATAAATACGATTTCCCCATCTGTTATCAGGGTTATAAAAACAGGAAGATTGTCTTCTGTTGATTTGGTAACACAACCTTATCCCGGATTTCATACAGATATGCAGGCTCCGGTTATGAGTGTATTGGCTCTTGCAAACGGTACCAGTGTTATAACCGAAAGTTTATTTGAAAACAGGTTTATGCAGGTTCCCGAACTTCGCAGAATGGGTGCTGACATACAGCAGGAAAATTCACGTGCAATCATCAAAGGTGTTGAATACCTTACGGGAGCCGAGGTTCAGGCGAGTGATTTAAGAGCAGGTGCTGCTATGGTTGTCGCTGCACTTGCCGCAAGAGGAAGGTCTGCAATTGGTGCTATTCACCATATTGACAGAGGTTATGAAAAACTTGAAGAAAAATTCAAAGGTTTAGGTGCAAGTATTAGAAGAATTCAAACAGACGATGATTTATCAAATAATCAGGTCGGAAATACAAAGGTGTTTTTATGACAAAGTTCAAAAGATGGTATGATTATGACCCAATGTTACTTGAAGTGATAGAAATGTTGCGTTTTTATCAGGATGAGCTTCGTGAGCAGGCTATAATTTTTTTGAATAAGGTCGAAGCTCAAGCAGGTAAAGAAACAGTGGACAGATTTTATGAAACCGTAAGACCAAAAGATGGTGGAAATCGTTGGTATGATAAAGACCCTGTTATTTCTAAATCAATTGAGTTGTTGAGGGTTGTTCCTGTCGGTGTTCAAAAAAGTGTTTCTGAAAATTTCTTAAAATCACTTGAGGCTATGGGGATTACTAAAGAAGATATTAAGAAAAAGATGGAACAAGTTTAAAAAATGGATGTTTTTACAAATTCCATGTTGAAGGACTGGGAAACTTGTCAAAATAAGTATTACTATAAGTACATAAAAAAAATAGTAATTCCTCAGAAGGATAAAAACTTTGAACTTGGTAAAAAAGTTCACGCTATGATTAGTTATTATCTCAACGGTTTTGATGTTACTTTTATGAGAAAAAGTGCTTCAAGCGAAGTTTTAGAGCATTATGACAGTATTTTGAAGCATCCTTTGCTGAAACAAAAATGTTTCCTTTCCGAATGGGGGTTTACAGTTAATATTGCTAATACTAAATATCTTCTGACAGGCAG
The DNA here is from genome assembly GCA_045598245.1 of Candidatus Gastranaerophilales bacterium. Classification (GTDB taxonomy): domain Bacteria; phylum Cyanobacteriota; class Vampirovibrionia; order Gastranaerophilales; family JAILCC01; genus JAILCC01. Next base: position 23,595 of record JAZLLQ010000032.1, on the reverse strand, counting down.
AGTTGATGCTGTATTTTTTAATCCTGAAACAAATAAATATTCTATTGCTGACTGGAAAACAGGCATGAAAATCCCTTCTAATCCTGTTTTGGAAATGCAGTCGCAAATATATCTTTATGCATTTTACAAGGCACGTAAAGACTTAAAAATAGACATATCTCCGGATGATATCAGTTTTACATTCGTTCAAACACCAAATTTGAATGAAACCTCGTTGAATTTTTCGCATGGATTGTATGAAAAATTTGAAAAAGGTTTTTTAAACATGATTTCTGATATTAATTCTTACAAATACGAGAATATTTATGAACAAAAAAGTGCCTGTAAGTATTGTGAATATAAATTCTTGTGCCAAAAAAATAATTAATAATTTATGTAAACTTGTATTTAATTTTTTCTTTTATATGATTTTGAAAATATGCTAAAATGTTTCAAAAACGGAGGGAATATATGGTTCAATTACAAGATACAAAATATGAAATTAACAGAGAAAAAGTGCGAGTTATTAATCATCCTGTTATTTTGCAGAATTTGTGCAGAATGCGTGATAAAAATACGACTTGTCAGGATGTTAGAATTGCAACAAGAAAAATTACAAGAATTTTATTGTACGAGGCATCAAAAAACCTTCCGTTAATTGAGCAAAATATTAATACTCCGCTTGAAAGTTTTGTGGGAGAAACAATTAATCCTGATATTAATATTATTATTTCCCCAATCTTGAGAGCAGGTCTTATTTTTACGGATGAAGCTATTGACATTCTTCCTCAGGCTTGTATAAGACACATAGGGATGTATAGAGACGAAAAAACGCTTCAGCCAGTTTGGTATTACAATAAAGTTCCGATGGATGCTCCAAACCCCGAAAAATTTTATATTTATATCACGGACCCAATGCTTGCAACAGGAAATTCTATGCTTGGGGCTATTAATTTATATGCAAGCAAAGGTATTCCTGTTTCTCAAATAAAAGTTATTTGCATTATAGCTTCACCTCAAGGTATTTCAAAAATACAAAAAGAGTATCCTGAAATTGAAATCATTACAGCCGCAATAGACAGAGAATTGAATGACCGAGGGTATATTTTGCCTGGGATGGGTGATGCTGGTGACAGAATTTTTAATACTTAATGATATAAAATAATTATAAAGAATATTGAGCATTTTTGTTCGCTATGCTAGAATTTTTTTGTTAAATTTTAGGAGGTATACGACATGGGTTGTATTTTTTGCGGTCGTGATAGAGAGTATTCTATGTTATCTGAAATTTTAGAGCAAAAGCCCGTTTTTAAAACTTTATGTGAAAAATTTTTTGATAAAGATTTGAATATTATAGCTGACGATTTGCCGATGGAAAACTGGAATCGTGTAGTTATTGCAGCTAGCGGTTCATCTAAAAACACAGGTGAAATTGCAAAATATTTCATCGAAAACATTACAAGAATTCCTTGTTATGTTGATTTTGCAAGTGAATTTGCACATAAAGACAATGTTCTTAATGAAAATGATTTATTTATTTGCATTTCACAGTCAGGAAACACTGCTGATACTTTTGAAGCACTGATGAGAGCTAAAAACGCAGGAGCTAAGACTTTTGCCATAACAAACTGCGCAGAATCAAAAATTCACACTAATGCTGATTTTAAAGTTCTTGCTGATGCAGGAGAAGAAAAGAGTATTGCTGCAACAAAATCTTTCACTGCACAAATTTTTGTATTGTATGTTTTTGCTATGGCTTTAGCCGAAAAAGTACAAAATAAAGATTTGTCCGAATTAAAAAAAGAATTTTTTACAATTGCAGATAAGTATGATGCAATTTTTGAACAAAGAAAAGATATCAAAAAAATTGCAAAAAGACTTAAAAAAGCAAAAAGTGTTGCGTTATTAGGAAGGAACATTAACTCTGCACTTGCTATGGAAGGAGCTTTAAAAACAAAGGAAACTTGTTATATTAACGCTAATGCTGCTCCGGCAGGCGAATTTTTGCACGGACACTTTGCATTTTTGGATAAGCAAGTTCCTATCATCGGTATCCTAAATAAAGCTGATGGCGATGAAGAAAATTACGGGTTAGCACTTCATAATTTCCAAGAAATCAAAGGCAAGAGAAAATCTGATTTGATTTTGTTGAAAACTCAAGGCGATGATAATGCATCAAAAGAACTTAAAAATGAATATCAAATAGAAATTCCTAAAATTTCTATTATGTTCACTCCGTTCTTGAATTTGGTTGCATTACAAATTCTTGCATACGAAACAGCAAAACTTCTTCATGATAACATCGATGAACCACGTGATTTGAAGAAATGCGTTTCTGCTGAATAAAATTTTAAAAGTTTGGCAATTTTTAAATAAAAAAATACTTTTATAACATGTAAGGTTATGAAGGTATTTTTTTATGTACGGAAATGTCGGTCGTTCAAAAGTTCAAATGCAAGGTCTTGTTCCTCTTGAGGCAGTGCAGGAAATTGTTCAGCAAATGACTAATCCAATAAAAAAAGAAAAACTTATAGAAGCAGATGGCGGAGCATATAGGGCTTATTGCTTTAATGTTTTGAAGAAGAAATAGCGAAGATATAAATCGTTTTTTTGTACTTTAACGTAAACATTTTTTAAATTTTACTTGTGTACTTATATAACTCATGGCATAATATTATCAGTTAGATATTTAATAAGAAAAGTATGAAATCAGATATATCATAACTGAATACAAATAAAACGCAGACTACGTCTGCGATATTGTCATAGAATATAAGAGGTATGTCATGGATTTAACAGTGATTATACTGGCTGTATTTGCAGTAATAGTATTGGTATATGCTATTATTACGCAAGTTAAGCTTAGTGGAGCGTCTAAGTCTTTACAAGACATGGACAAGTTGAACAAACAAAAAATGAAAGAGGCTGAAGAACAAATTGCCATTCAGAAAAAAGAGGCTTTGCTATACGCAAAAGAAGCATTGCATGACCAAAGAGATGAATTTGAAAGAGAAGTAAAATCCCGCAGAGCTGAGATTGTTAAAATTGAGGATAAATTGGCTCAGCGCGAGGATAAAATCGAATCTAAAATTCAAGAGCTTACCGATAAAGAAGAAGCGTGCAATAAAAAAATGGATGAATTATATGAAAAAGAAGATATCTTGGCTGATTTGGTTCAAAAACAAACTGAAGAACTACAAAGAGTTTCTTGTATGTCACAAGAAGAAGCAAGAAATATTCTTCTTCAACAAATTGATAAAGATTTAACTCATGAATATGCTGTTCGTATAAAAGAAAATGAAGATAGAATTAAAGAAGATGCTGATTTAAAGGCAAGGGAAATAATAGGAAATTGTATGCAGCGTTGTGCAATAGAGCATGTAATTGAAAGTTGTGTTTCTGTTGTAAGTTTGCCTAATGATGAAATGAAGGGTCGTATTATCGGTAGAGAAGGTCGTAATATCAGAGCTTTAGAAACTTCAACAGGTGTTGACCTGATTATTGATGATACACCTGAAGCTGTTGTACTTTCTTGTCTTGATCCTGTTAAGAGAGAAATTGCAAGAATTGCCCTTGAAACATTGATTTCTGATGGTCGTATTCACCCTGTCAGAATTGAAGAAGTAGTTGAAAAATCAAAAAAACAAATAGAGCAAAAAATGCAAAAAGAAGGTGAAAATGCAGCAGCACAACTTGGTATTGTTAATCTTCACCCTGAATTAATAAAACTTTTGGGTAGATTGTATTATAGAACAAGTTATGGTCAAAATGTTCTGACTCACTCGCTTGAAGTTGGACATTTGTCGGGCATGATAGCAACTGAATTTGGTATTGACCCTGAATTAGCAAAACGCGCAGGTTTATTACATGATATTGGTAAAGCTGTAGACCAGACTCAGGAAGGTACTCACATTCAACTTGGTGTCGAATTAGCAAGAAGATACGGTGAAAAAGAGCAAATTGTTCATGCTATTGAAGCTCACCACGATGATGTTCCAGCAAATACAATGGAGGCAAACATCGTAAAAATTGCCGATGCGATGAGTGCAGGTCGTCCCGGTGCAAGACGTGATACTCTTGAAATTTATATTAAACGTATTCAAAAACTTGAAGAAATAGCTAACAGTTTTGAAGGTATCAAACGTTCATTTGCAGTTCAGTCTGGACGTGAAGTTCGTGTTATCGTTGAACCGACTATTGTTAATGATGATATGAGTATAAAACTTGCAAGAGATATTGCAAACCGTATTGAATCAGAACTGGATTATCCGGGTCAAATTAGGGTTACTGTTGTCAGAGAAGTAAGAAATACAGAAGTTGCAAAATAATGAATAATGATGTCGTAGAAATACTTTTCATAGGAGATATTGTAGGTCGTCCCGGGCGGCGTGCGGTGAAAGATTATCTTGAAAAAAACTCATTCGATTTTGTGATAGCGAATGTCGAGAACGCATCGCATGGTTTTGGTTTGACTCAAAAAAATCACGATGAATTGAAAAGTTACGGAATTAATGCTATGACATCTGGAAATCATATTTGGGATAAAAAAGAGGTCTTTGATTACATAAATGATTCTGATGTTTTGATAAGACCTCTTAACTACCCTAACTGTGAATGGGGTGAAGGATACAAAATTTTTGATGTTAAAAATTTAAAAATTGCAGTTATTAATCTATTAGGCAGGACTTTTATGGCTCCTGTCGATTCTCCTTTTGATGAATTGAAAAAAGTTAGCGAAGAATTAAAAGAAAGAGTTGATTTAGTTATTGTAGATTTCCATGCGGAAGCTACTGCTGAAAAAATATCAATGGGCTATTATGCTCATGAATTAGGCTTGAATGCGGTTTTAGGTACACATACTCATGTACAAACCGCTGATGAAAGAATTTTTGATGATAAAATGCTCTACATTACGGATGTAGGCTTTTGTGGAGCTTCCAGAAGTATTATAGGAATGGATGTGGAAGGCTCGATAAAGAGATGGACAACTTGTATTCACGACAGATTAGAGGTCGTTGACAGCTCGCTTGCTCAATTTAATGCTGTCAAATTTAGTTACGATATCAAAGACCTCACGTGCAGGCAAGTTCAAAGAGTTTTTGATGTAAAAGATTTTTGTGAGGTAATATAGCATGAAAGGAAGTTAAAGTGAAGCTCGATTTACATATTCACAGCACATATTCGGATGGTGCTTATACTCCGCAGTTGTTAGTTGATACTGCCCAGAGTATAGGTCTAAATGTCATGGCAATAACAGATCACGATAACGTGCTTTCTTATGATATAGCAACAAATTATATTAAAGAAAAAGGCTTGGATATTGAGGTTATACCAGGTGTTGAAATAAATACGATTTATAATAATGAGGAAATTCACATCTTAGGGTATTTTATGGATTTTGAAAATTCCGATTTTAAGCAAATGCTCAAAGACCAGCAACAGGCACGTATAAGACAAACTCATAAAATTGTAGAACTGCTTAATAAAAAAGCGAATATTCCTGTAACTTTTGAGCAGATTAATAACTATGTTGCCACAGGTGGCAGTATTGGTCGTCCTCATATTGCAAAAGCGATAGTCGTTGCAGGTGGTGCTCAAAATGTTATGCAGGCTTATGCAAAATATATCAATGATGATTCTGAAGTTTATATTCAGCGTGAAACCGTTACTCCTCACGATGCGGTTGAAGTTATTTATGAAGCAGGCGGAATACCTGTTGTTGCTCACCCTTGTGATGTTCAAAACCCTGAGAAATTAGTAACTGATTTAATGAATTATGGTTTACGTGGCGTTGAAGCATATCACAGAAAACATTCTCCTGCCATGGTTGAATATTATTCTTCAATGGCTGAAAAATATAATCTTATTGTTACCGGCGGTTCTGATTTCCATAGTCCGAATAACAATAATATTATTTATTTAGGGAAAATATTTATTCCGGAGTGGGTATACACAAATCTGAAAAAAGAAAAAGAGCACATTGAAATTGCAGGACTGTAACACTTTAATTTAATGCATAATTTTTATTATCAGAAGATGGAGTGTTTTGTATTTTGTGTGGAGTAAGTATCATCCTTCGGATAATACATGTAAAATTCTTATGTCATTACGAGGAACAACGACATTTTGTGTGACGTAGTAATCTATTTCACTATAACGTATAGCAAACAATATTGAGTGGATTGCCACGGTCGTTCTACTCCCTCGCAATGCCATGATATTCTATTTTCTCTTTGTTTACGCAAAGTAAAGAGAAAAAGAAGTACATACAAGAAAATCAATATATTCGTAACATTCCATCTTTTTATTATCTGCATGTTTGTTTCTATAAAATAGCAAATATGGTATAATGACTTTTGTTTGCATAGGTTTCAATAAATGAAAAAGTTTATTCCTGAAAAAATTTTTAATACTGCCCTTGTTATTATTGCAGGCTTAACGATTTTAATACGTAAATTTTTTGTTATAACTTCAAAAGTTGATAAATTGAATAATAAGAATACTATTGATATAGATATTCCGTTAAGTAAATTTATGCGACCTAAAAATTTTGCAACAACAAATGAAAGAATCACTATTGCAAATAAATTTTGTGTTATTAAATTCGATTTCTCTGAGTTAAAAATTACCGTTTACAACAAATTTTCAGAGGGTCATTTTGTATTGAACCTTGAAGAAGCAAGTAAAACCAAAGATGATATAAAAATATATTTTGATAAATTAATAGCATACTTTAATTATCAGACTACGTATAACAACTTGGTATATTTTTGTACGAATAAAATACAAATATATTTTAAAGAAAGCAAAAAATATACTCAAAAAAATATATTAGATATAAATAATGCTTCATCTGCCGAGTTGATTGGTATTCCGGGGATAAATGCCGCTAAAGCAAATAAAGTATTAAAATATCTTATTCATAATGAACCGTTTAAAAATACTGATGAATTTGTTTCTTTTGTCGGAATGAACGAAGAAAATGCAAAGCAACTGAAAAAATATGTTGACAGTGACTGCAAGTGCGATATTCAAAAACTTCCATTTTATAATAATCGTGATAATCAATACAAATATTGGTAATATTAGTTTTTATGCTAGAATAATGGAACAAGGAGTAAAACATGTTTGAAAAATTTACGGAAAAAGCAATAAAGGTTATGACAGATGCTCAGGCTGAAGCACTTTCGTTTAAGCATGCAAAACTTACTCCTGAACATGTTTTTCTTGCAATTTTAAAACAAAAATCAGGTATTGCTTCAAAGTTTTTAAAAGCTACCGGAATGACTTATGATTTTGTAAAGTTGGAGATAGACAAACTTCCTTTTGAAAAAAATATGAAAATTCAGGAGTTTTTGCCTTTTAGTGAGGATTTAAAACATGTTCTAAAACTCGCATGGGATAAATCAATTGAAATGCAAAATCATTCTATTATTCCGGAACATCTCTTTTTAGCGATTGTTGATAGTAAAAACGTTAATGTAATTAAATTGTTTAGCAGCTTTGATGTAGATATTGCAAGAATAAAAAGTTCAACCGAGAGAGTTGTTCAGAAAAAAACTCAAAGCATAGTGCATCCTGAATTTGTTTCCGGTAAGTTTAGTTCCGATTTGTCTGTGCAAGCTAATTTGAATTATATTTTAGAGGATGATAATACAAAAGAAATTTTTGTAAGTGCAAATGATTTTACGCAAGAAGCAAATTTTGAAGCTGTCGGTTCTGCCCAAATTCTTAGCGCTGTTTTGGATGAAGCTATTGGCACTCTATTTGATGAAATTGGTGTAGATAAAGAAAAACTTATTGAAGAATTAAATAAGCCAGAGCATCGTAAGGCTGATTATGATACGGAATTTTTGTATACGCCAAAAGCTAAAGATATTATTTTTTCTGCTGTAGAACTTGCAAAAGAATCAGGATCTTCTTGTGTTTATCCGGAACATGTTCTGGGTGGTATATTAAAAAGCCGTTCAGGAAGTGCATATAAGGTTTTAAAAGAACAGAATATAAATGTAAAACTTTTGCAACAAAAAGTAAATGCAAAAATTGAGCAACAAAAAACTACTTCAATGCAGATTTTGAAATTTGCTAAACAAGAGGCTACAAGATTAGGGCATAATGTTGTTGGTTCTGAACTTTTGCTCTTGGGTATTATTTTGGAAGAAAACGGAATAGGGGCTAAGGTTCTTAATAATTTGGGTGTTAATATTAAAGATGCAAGAAAAATTGTAGAGCAACTTATCGGTTATGGTAACAACTACGAAGCTAAAAATTTTTCAATTTCTCCAAGAGCCAAAAAAGTTATTGATAATGCGTGGGTTGAAGCTAAAAACGCTGCAAAAGACAGAATTGATTCCGAACACATTTTGCTTGGTATTATTCAAGAATCTGACTGCGTTGCCAATAAGGTTTTACAAATGCTGGGTACAGATGCAGTTGAAATAAAACAAGGTATTAAACAAAGATTGTAACCTTATTTTTTTAATTTTTTCCACAATGATTCTCTTTTAGACTTTTCGATATTATTTTTTAAAATTATTGTAAAGAAGTTATCACTATTCCTTCCGAGTTTTAGCATATTTACAGGTTGAGAGTCGTTCTCATAGGAATTTTGTTCTCTGTCAGGAAAAATTTTGGACTGAATAATTATTTTATCATTTTCTTCATTTACTGTCAGATATCTGAATGCATGCGGATATTCTATCATTGATGGGGTTGTAACGTGAAGGACATTGTTTCTTTCTACGGCTTTTGATGCATGAAAGTGTCCTGCTAATACCATTATTACATTTTGATGTTTATCCAGTACTTCAAAATATTCTGTTTTGTTTGTTATTTCGTGAGAAGTGCTTTTAAACGGTGTTATCAATGGAAAGTGTTGGATTATAATCGCTTTTTTGTCTTTATATTCACTTAGTGTATTATCCAAAAAATTTAAACTTTCTTTTGAAAAAGTTCCTGTTGATGTTATTTTTTGATCGGTTGTTCCGTCCATAAAGATAAAAATATAATCGTCTTTTATCTTATAATAGTTTGGTTGTTGAATGCTTAACCAAGGGCAATTATCATTCAGCTTTTTTATAATAAGTTCTTTTGATAGTCCGCCTGCTACTCCTACATCGTGATTTCCGAATATAGGGTAAAATTCGGGATGCAATTTTTTTGCATTTTTTAAAAATATGTCAAATTCACTCGGGATTGGTCTGTTTACCATATCTCCGGAAAAAACAACTATATTAGGTCCTAATATATTCGTTTTGAAAATTGCTTTTTGAAACATTGAAAGTGATTTGTTAAACTTGCGCACAGCTTTATCAGGTTTTTGTGTTTCTAAATGGACATCTGAAATTTGTACTATTTTCATTTCTCTTGCTATTGCAGAAGTTGAACACAATACAAGCGCAATAAGTATGCTTAATGTAATTCGTTTAATAAAATTCATATTTCTCCTATTTTACCTGTGTAATGTCTTGTATTTTACCAAAAAATATTTGTGAATTTTTTTTGAATTCTTCAGTATTTCCGCTTACAAAAAATTCGCATATTGGTTCTTTTAAATTATTTAAAAGTTTATTTTCAATTAAAAAATCTTTTGTTTTTACGGAAAGGCAGGTCGCGGGATTTATGAAAAAGTCATTCTTTAGTCCGAGTTTATTCATAGCAGGTATTAAAAACGGATAGTGGGTACAACCGAGTATTAATTTTTCAATTTTTTCATCCAGTAAAGGGGTTAAGTATTCTTTTAATACATTTTGTACATTTGCACCGTCTATTTCTCCGTTTTCCACAAATTTAACAAGTTTTGGACACCCCTGTTGAAATACTTTTATTCCACTTGGTTCTATTGCTTTGGCATAAGCTCCGGAGTTTACTGTTGCATTTGTTGCAATTAAGCCTATTCTTTTTAAGTTGAAACTTTGTATATATTTTGCTGCAGGTTCAATTAAACCTATTATTTCAAAATCATATTCGTTTTTTACGAGTTCAAGAGTGTTCGCACTGCAGGTATTGCAAGCAACGATTACCGCTTTTACATCTTTTGTTTTAAAAAAGTCCAAAATTCGTCTTGTGCATACGAGAAGTTCATCAAGAGATTTATCTCCGTACGGTACTCTTAACGTATCTCCAAAGTATAAAAAATGTTCATTGGGAAGTTCTTTAAGCAGTTCTTTTAAGACGCTTAAACCACCTACACCTGAATCAAATACACCTATCGGATTTTTGTTATTCATATTATCTCTTTTCTATATACTCTATTACGCCATCAGCAATTGCTTTGGCAGTTGCCTTTTGTCTTTCTGTTTCGAATAGTTCGTTTCTTTCTTGTTGGTTTGATATAAAACCTGTTTCGACTAATATGGCAGGGGCCGTTGTGTGATTTATTACATAAAACATTGACCTAAATAAACCTCTGTCGTTTGCATTTATATCTTTTACCAAATGGTTTTGAACATATTTTGCTAAAGACTGACTGTTATCTTTATACCAATGTGTTTCTATTCCGTTTATATTGCTTTTTTCGGATGAATTAAGGTGTATGCTTACGAACAAGTCTGCATTTTCGTAATTTGATATGCTGACTCTGTCCTGAAGGCTTACAAATGTATCATCACTCCTTGTCATAATGACTTTTGCACCTTTGTCTTCTAAATTCTTTTTTAACATTAGCGCCATGTTTAATGCAGGAGTTTTTTCATACATTTTGCCGGAAATTGCTCCGGTATCTTTTCCTCCGTGACCGGCATCAACAACTATTACTTTATTGTTTAGCGGTGCATTCAATTGTTTTTTTAATACATTTGCTCCGGCTATTGTTGATGATGGTTTTGCTTCTTCAAGAACACCTGTTAATTTTATCCCTAATATTTTTCCGTCATTGGATAAACCTGCTTCGACCTTTAAATTATCGCTGACGGGGATTAAAACTGAAAGTTTTTCTGATTTTTCATTGGTTTTTTCTTTTATAAAACCTCCGAATTGTCTTGTCGTGTTTGCTCTCACAAAATCCGCATTTGTGAGGTAATCAACATTTAGAAAATCTATTAAAAATTTATTATAAGTTCTTCTTGGTGACATGATGACAGGTTTTGAAAATTCTATTGTTATGTATGTTTCGGTCATTGATGCAACTTTTAAATTTATTTTTTTTACCGTACTTGAAATATTGGTGTTAGGTAAAATACCGGTGGTATCCTCTTCCATATTTGTTATATGTAGTGACTGCAAATCCGGTGATATGAATGATTTGTATGAAACCGGAGAATTGGTTGTAACAACAGCTCGCAATGTGTTTTCATTGAATTGTCCTAATTTAATAATGTCTCCGTTAGAAAGTACATATTCACCAAAAGAACTTTTGTTTTGTACGACTGCATTTTGAATGTCAAAAACAATTCTGATGGGATTTGTCAGGATAAAGGGTCTTGATAGTTTTACGTTTCCTATACCGCTGATTAGTACTCCTGCTTTGGTTTTTTGTATGTTGGTCAATATATATTTTGAAAATCTCGCATCGGTGTTTTGTACTTTTGTAACTTTATATTCCTTTGGTAAAGAGTCGGTAAATACAACAGGCATAGCAAAAGCATCACAATTAAACTCTCTTAATTTAAATGTTAACACATTGCCGTTTTTTATTAATTTTATTTTTTTTAAATCTTCAATGTTATTTGCGTAAAAAACCAACCTGACTTTATTGGGATTTGCCGAATATTGTGCAATAGCAACTTTGTTTATAGGATTGTTTTTAAATTCTATTGTCTTTTTTGTCATTGTAAATACAGCATTATCCAAATCAATATATGCTCTTGTCGGATTTTGAGAAAAACCTGCTCTGTATGTTACATTTGTGCTGTCGGTTAAGCCTTTAAGCATTATGATGTTACCGCTATTATCAATGTTTGTATCGGTTATTTTGAAATCACCGGCTATTGCGGGCATCACTGTAACGAAAAATAAGATAAATAATGTATATATGAATTTCTTAATCATTAAATCTCTTCCCTATCGTCTTGATTGTAATACAAGATATGAGATTTTTCCATTATGTAAAAAAATATTTATAATGCATTTTTGTAATATATCTTAATAATTTATTACAAAATTTAATTTAGCAAAGTATAATGGACTTAACGGTTAAGTTAAGGAAGGGAAACCCATGAAGATTTTATTTGTATCGGCAGAAGTGTCGCCTTTTGCCAAAGTCGGCGGTTTAGCAGATGTTGCAGGCAGTTTGCCTAAGGCAATAAAAAAACTCGGACACGATATTAAAGTAGTTATGCCGCTATATGGCTGTATTGATATGGCGAAATATGGAATTGAATTTATTGAATTTCCTCATATTGTGGTTCAAATGGGGTGTGCCGATATTGGTTTCGGAGTAGCTAAAGGACATTTGCCCAATAGTGATGTGGAAGTTTATTTTTTAGCCAATGATGGATATTTTGGTAATTTTAATTGGGTTTATCCTCAATGGGTTTCTAACAGATTTGAACAGGAAAGGTATGCCGTATTTTCAAAGGCTGCATTGGAATTTGCGAGGTTATCCGAGTTTTATCCTGATATTATTCATTGTAATGATTGGCATACTGCAACTATTCCGTTACATATCAGGCACAATTTTAAATTTTGTCCCGGTTTGAGTGGCGCAAAAACCGTATTTACAATACATAACTTGGCATATCAGGGTCGGTATTCAAAAGATATTTTGGATTTTATCGGTTTTCCGCCTGATTGGGCTTGGAGATATGATATGCTTGAATGTTGCGGTGAAGTTAACATGATGAAAGGTGCTATAAAAAAAGCGGATAAAGTTACTACGGTTTCACCTACTTATGCCGATGAAATCATGCGCAGTGAGTATGGTGAAGGACTTGATGAAGTATTGAGGGATAATAGCTTTAAGGTTTGCGGTATTTTAAATGGTATTGATTATTCTGTTAATAATCCGGCTAAGAGTACAAAGATTGCAAAAAATTATTCAATAAAGAATTTAAAAGGTAAAGCTGTTTGCAAAGCAGAATTGCAAAAGCAGTACGGTTTAGAGGTTAACCCTGACATTCCTTTGTTTGGTATTGTTTCAAGACTTGTTGACCAAAAAGGTTTGGACTTAATTGCTGCAATTGCACATGAATTTAAGCAAATGAGAGCACAAATGGTTGTGTTAGGTTCAGGTGACGGTTGGTATGAAAATATGTTCAGAAATTTAGGTATGAATTCAAATAATATTAGAGATTTTATCGGGTATAATGCAATTGAAGCAGAAAAAATATATGCTGCTTCTGATGTTTTCTTAATGCCAAGCCGATTTGAGCCTTGCGGAATAAGTCAGCTTAATGCTATGGCATACGGCACTTTACCGTTAGTCAGAGAAACAGGCGGACTTGTAGATACCGTTCAAAACTTTAATCCATCAACAAAAGAAGGTACAGGCTTTAAGTTTTGGAATTATGATGCTAACGGATTTTTGAATACAATTCGTTGGTCCATGGATGTATTCAAAGATAAAAAAACTTGGAGCAAGTTAATAAAAAATGCTATGAGTCAGGATTTTAGCTGGGATGTGAGTGCACAAAAGTATGTTTGGCTATACGAAGATGCTTGTGGGATAAAATAAATTTTAAAAATACTGGCTAAGAAAAATTCACCGGTGTAAAATAAATTAAGGAGGGTGAACATGTCACTTGATGCAATAAAAAGAGTTTTGTCTTCACTTAGAGATTTGCCGGCTATGCCAAATGTTGTAACTAAAGCATTAGGAGTTATGAAAGATCCGCGCTCAGGTGCTGCTGACTTATCAAAAGTATTGGAAAATGACCACGCAGTTACTGTTGAACTTTTAAAAATGGTTAATTCACCGTATTTTGGTATGAGCAGAAATATACAAACCGTTAGTCAGGCTGTATCCTTACTTGGGTTTAATGAAGTTAAAAGTATTATTCTTGCTTGTGCAATGAAACCCATGATGACAACGCAAGGAGGAAGAGGTTTGTGGGAACACGCAATTAATACTGCTGTTGCTGCCGAGACAATAGCAAAGAAACTTGGCAGAAGTGATTACGATGTCAGCTTTGCGCAAGGACTTATGCATGATTTGGGTAAAATTGTATTTGAATTATATAATCATCAAAAATATCTTGAATCTATAAATATGGCAAAAGGTGGTGCCAATATTTTAACTGCAGAAAAAATGATATTTGGTTTTGACCATACTGAAGTTGGTTATAATCTGGGGTTGCGTTGGGGGTTGCCGAAGCAAATCGTATCTGTTATGCAGCATCATCACAGACCTTATATCGGTGAATTTAAGACATCTGCCAGTGTAGTATATCTTGCAGATCGCTTAGTTCAGGATGAGTTGCCTTTAATAATAGTTGAACCTGAGGTTGCACCTCATTTGGGTTTTGAAATATCCAATGCTGAAGGTTTTAGACATCAAGTATTAGATAAAGCCAGAGTTTTGCTTATGAATTTAAACAGATTATAGGAATTGAAAGATGTTAAAAGAAAAATTAAAAAATATAATTTATAGTAAGATAAATGATTTGGCATGTGATAATAAATTGGGACAATTAAAATCGGCCGATGAAATCGCAATTATAATAGAAAAACCTAAAAATTCAGATTTCGGCGATTTCTCCATAAATGTTTCCCCTTATGCTCGTGTTGCCAAAATTGCACCTCCTCAAATAGCTTCCGTGCTTTCTGAAAATTTGAGCGGAGAAGATTTTGAGGTTAGTGTTGTTGGTGGTTTTATAAATTTTAAGTTAAAAGAGTCTTTTTATAATGATGCAATAAAAAATATTCTTTGTAAAAAAAGTGATTTCGGCTCTAACAATTTAGGAAGCGGAGAAAAAGTTTTGCTTGAATATGTTAGTGCAAATCCGACAGGTCCCTTGCATATAGGACATGGACGCTGGGCTGCAATGGGTAGTTCTCTTGCAAATTTAATGAAGAAATCAGGTTTTGATGTTACTCAGGAATTTTATATTAATGATGCCGGCAATCAGATTAATAATCTTGCACATTCCTTATTTATAAGAGTGTTGCAGGAGCTTGGTGTTAACATAAATTTCCCGGATGATGAAACTGAGGTCAAAAATTATTATACGGGTGATTATCTTATAAAGACAGCTAAGGAGTTTGTTGAAGAAAAACCCAAAGAAGCTGAATATCTAAAAAACAAGCGCGAGTTTGATGATGAAGCTAAAGAAGTTCTGGCAGAATTTGCAAAAGCGAAAATGGAAGAAGAGCAGCATAAATTACTGAATTTATTGAATGTTCATTTTGATAATTATTATTCCGAATTGACGCTTCACAAAAAGGGCAAGGTAGTAGATTGTCTTAATTCTCTTGAGAAAACAGGTTATACATATAGAGAAGACGGAGCATTGTGGTTTAAGTCAAATTCTCTTGGTGATGAAAAAGACAGAGTTTTAATAAAGCAAGATGGTGCATATACTTATTTGAGTGCAGATATTGCGTATCACTTGGATAAATTGCAACGTGGATATGAAAGATTAATAAATATTTGGGGTGCCGATCACCATGGTTACGTTGCAAGAATGAAAGCTGCACTTGAGGCTTTTGGGTATAACAAAGATGCTTTGGAAATTCTTTTGGGGCAGTTAGTCAATCTCATTATAAATAACGAACAAGTAAGGATGGGAAAACGTAAGAAAATGGTTACATTGGAAGAACTTGTTGATGAAGTTGGCGTTGACGCAACAAGATATTGGATGATAATGAGAGATATTAATACTACTTTGGATTTTGATGTTGATCTTGCAAAATCTAAGGCTGATGAAAATCCTGTGTTTTATGTTCAATATGCCAATGCAAGGGCTTGCAGCATATTGAGGAATCTTACAAAGCCAAGGTTAAATATTGAGGATAAGACAGAATTACCTCCGTTATTTACAACTGCTGAAATTGATGAAATTGAAAAAAATATAAATTCGGTTGACTTAGCAAAACTATGGACTGTAGCTGATAGTGAAATATCTGCTACGAAAAATATTGTTCAGGCACTTGACAGTTTCGAAGATATTATACTTAGTGCCGCTAAAAACAGAGCGCCATATATGATTGCAAAATATATGCAGGATTTAGCTGCTGATTTTCATAAGTTTTACGGTGCAGTAAGAGTTATTACCGATGATAAAGAACTGTCTAAGGCAAGGGTTGCTTTGATTTTTGCAATTAAAATTGTTCTGAAAAATGCATTTGATATTTTAGGAGTTAATGCTCCGGAGTCAATGTAAAAATATAAAATTTATTTTATGCAGGTAGCCAAAATTTCTTTGGCTACTTCATTTTTGGTCTTGCGTTCAATTGTTTTGGAAGTTCCGTCTTTTGATAAAATCGTCACTTCATTAAAATCGCTTCCGAAACCTATATCTGTTCTTGAAATGTTATTTGCAACAATATAATCTGTGTTTTTTGAGTTTAACTTTTTTGTTGCGTTAGTTATAAGATTTTCACTTTCTGCGCAAAATCCTATAACCGTTTGTTTTTCAGTTTTTGTTTTCCCCATCTCTTTTAAAATATCGGGATTTTTAACCATTTCTATTGAAAAAGTTTCACGTCCTTCTTTTTTGATTTTTTGTGATGAAATGTTTACAGGTTTAAAATCTGCAACGGCTGCTGCCATAATCAAAATATCAGAATTTTTAAATTCTTCTTTTACCTTAGAAAACATTTCTTCCGCAGAAGTTACGATTTGTACCTTGTATGGTTTCTGTGTATTTACCGTTGATATCAATACTACGTCATACCCAAGTGAGTATGCTTCATCTGCCAGAGCAATCCCCATTTTCCCTGAGCTGTAATTCCCTATATATCTTACAGGGTCAATATTTTCTCTTGTCCCTCCTGCGGTAATCAGTATTTTTTTGTGTTTTTTATTTTTTTCAAATATTTCAATGGTTTTTTCGGTAATTTTTTCAGGAGAAACCATTCTGCCTTTTGCGTTAACACCACAGGCAAGATATCCTTCTTCCGGCTCCAGAACTTCATAATTCATTTGTTTTAGCTTTTCTAAATTGTTTTGAATAATTTTATTTTCGTACATATTTACATTCATTGCCGGGGCGATAAGAATTTGTTTATTAAAGGCACATATAACCGATGTTAAAAGGTTATCGCAAATGCCGTTTGCTATTTTGGAAAGAGTGTTAGCACTAAGCGGTGCGATAACGAAAATGTCTGCCCAATCAGCAAGAGAAATGTGTTCAACATCGTAGTCGGAATAATTAAATTGTTCGCAGTAAACTTTATTTTGCGACAGAGTAGAAAGCACAAGTGGTGAAACGAAATTTTTTGCATTTTCTGTCATAAGAACTTTCACTTCCGCACCTTGTTTTTTAAAAAGTCTTACGAGTTCGCAAGCCTTATATGCGGCGATTCCTGCGGTTATTCCGAGTAATATTTTTCTGCCTTGCAAAGTCAAAGTCATAATTTTACTCCTAAAACTTCTTCCAAAAGATATTTAAGGGTTTCAGGATTGTTATGATAAGACGGCTTTCTTAAATATCCGTCAGCTTTTGTTTCTTGTGCAATAAAATCTATGTTGTAAGAAGATGAAATTATTATATACCTTGACGTTTGTGTAGCTTTAATTGTTTTCAGGTTTTTAATAAGCCAAGCACCGGCAGGTTCATCGTACATGTGTTCCATTTCTAAGTCGGTTACAACCAAATCAATTTTTTCTGGGAATGTGAATGAAAAATCATACGCTTCTTTTGCGGAATTAAATGCGTAAAAATTAACATTGTCATTTCCTAAAAGCATTCTTATATTTTGTTGATTAAAATCTAACCAACCTTGTATATCATCAGCCAATAAAATATTCATACAAATTTTATATCATAAAAATTATCATTTTACATAAAAATCGCAAAACGTAAAGTATCGTAAATTTTTGGTAATATTTTTATTTCTGATGTAGAATTTATATATGCAAAAACGAACAAAATTTTCAATTATATTTATAAGCATACTATCTATATTGATAATTATATCCTTTGTTTTCGCCTTCAGGTGGACGAGGGAGTTTCGTGCAATTGTCAGTTCCGGTAATTCTGTTGAATTTGCAAAAGCAAGAGATATTGTTATAACCGAAACAAAGGATGGTATAAAGGCTTGGGAAGTTTATGCGGCAACAGGTGATTATGATGCAACTAAGACAAATGCTAAGCTGACAGATATTGTAGGGAATTATTATCAAGGCGATGAAGTAGTTATGAGTTTTACTGCTCCAACAGGTACTTATAATGCAGAAACAAAAACCATCACATTGTTTGATGATGTAAAAGTTGTTGCAAAAGACAATATAAAGTTGACTGCAAACCAACTTTCTTGGGTTACTACCGAAGACAAAATTCATGCACAGGGTGATGTGGTTATAAACAAGAACAATGAGATTATTGCGATTAGCAACAAGGCTGCAGCAACAACCGATTTTGATTTTTTCGAAATAACCGATAACAGTGAATTAAGAGTTTATAAAGAATATAATGGAAGGGATGTTAACTAATGAAGCTTTTTAAGTATTTTATTCCGATATTTATTTTGCTATTATCTATAAATGCAGTATTTGCAAAGACCTTAACTGTTGAGTCAAGCAAACAAGAATATAATGACAGCAAAAAACTTATTACCCTAACTGAAAAAGTTAATGTAAAAATTGATGATGTTACAGTAACCAGTCCTAAGGCGTTTTTGAATATAACTCCGAAAGGTAAGCCTGATACGGCTACTTTTACAGATGGTGCACATGCGATACAGGTTACAAAGGACAGTAAGAATGAAACAAAAGCTCATATCTTAAAACTTTCGCTCATTACGAAGGAAGTTGAAGCGAAGGGTGATGTTGAGTCTAAAATGGCTAAACTGGGAAAGCCAACAATTACAATAAAGTCAAATTATCAGTCATTTAACACTAATACAAATCTTATGGAAGCTAAAGAAAATGTTGTTATGACATATGATGATATAAAAACAAATTCAGATAGTGCCAAAATTTGGATTTCTAAACAAGGCGGACTTGATTTTCTTAAATTAATAGGAAATGCGAAAGTAACACACGAGCAGGTTGAAATAACAGGAACGGAAGTTAACTTAGATGCAAAAAAAGAAATAATGACTGCTGTTGGCTCTGCTTATACGGATGTGAAAGTTGATGATGTTACTCACGTAAAAATTTGGGCTCAAAATCAACAGTACGATAATAAAACTAATACTGCAATGGCAAGCGGTTCAACAAAAATTATATATGATGATTATGTTGCTGTCGGTCCAAAAGCTGTTATGCTTGCGGATAAGAAAACGCGTAAGCCTAGCAAAATTATATTCTCAGGTCGTTCAAGAATTAATGAAGGGGCAAAAAGTATAGAGGCGGATTCAATCATTATTACAATGAATCCCAAAAATTTTGTTGCTGACGGAAATGTAAAGACAATAATACGTGGCATAGAAGAGATGGGTGCAAGGAAATAGTAAGGACAAAGGTTGATATTATGGCGATAAAAGCTACAAGTTTGGTAAAAATTTATGATAACAGAACAGTTGTAAACGAAAATTCATTTGACGTTAACCCCGGTGAAGTCGTTGGGCTGCTTGGTCCGAATGGCGCCGGAAAAACAACAACTTTTTATATGATAGTTGGGTTAATAAAACCCAATGCAGGTTGTATAGAACTTGACGGTGTGGATGTTACCGAAAAAGCTATGCACGAAAGAGCAAAAGCAGGTATAGGATATCTCCCTCAAGAAACTTCAATTTTCAGAAGACTTACGGTTGAAGAGAATATTAAACTCGTTTTGGAAATGAACGAGAAATTGAATGACAAAGAAAGAAAAGATAAGTTGGAAGAACTTCTTTCTGATTTTGGTATTGAAAAATTGAGGGATGTTTCTTCTGTTAAATTGTCAGGCGGTGAACGCAGAAGAGTTGAAATTGCACGTGCTTTGGCTGCCAGTCCGAGATATATCCTTTTGGATGAACCTTTTACGGGGATTGACCCTATTGCGATACAGGAAATCCAAACGCATATAAGAAAACTAACCGAAAAAAATATCGGTGTGCTTATTACCGACCACAATCCAAAGGCTACTTTGTCAATTACAGATAGGGTCAATCTTATATTTGACGGTAAAATAAAGATTTCAGGTAACAGCATAGATGTTGCTAATAACCCTGATGCTAAGAAATTCTATTTGGGTGAAGATTTTGAACTATGATAAAACCTAAACATTTGAAGATATTTGACTTATATTTATTTACGCTTGTTTTATGTGCGACACTTATAGGTATTGTTGCTTTTATTGTTGTATGGATTTCTCCCGAAACTTTGTTTAAAGTTATTCATAGAGTATCCATAGGTTGGATTACTCCCAAGCAAGGTGTGGAGTGGTTGTTGTTTGAAATTCCTACGATTTTGGGAAAGGCAATTCCTGTAGGCTTATTGATGGGGACTTTAGTGATTACCGATATGCTGAGCAGAAATTTTGAGCTTGTAATCTTTCGGTCCATCGGTATAAGTTTTTGGCGGATAGCAAGACCTATTATTGTATTAAGTTCACTATTTGCTGTTTTTTGTTTTTTTGCTTATAACACTCTGATTCCTTATTCTTCTGCAAGAGTTGAAAAAATCAAAAGAAATGATGCTTCGCCGGAGTATCAGTGGGCATATTTGGAAAAAGACGTGGAAAATAATCCGATTCAATTGATTATTGTTTCAAATACAAATGGTGAAAAAATGGAAAATATAAATGTATTTCAGATTACTACACCTTCTGATGACGTTAAAAATAACAAGCAAAAAGCATCTATGAAAAAGATTATTTTTGCAAAAAATGCTGCTTTTACCGATGATAAATTGAAAATTTCTGATCTTACAACTTATCACCTTTCACCCGATGGTATTTTTAGTCAAATAACTAAGCAACCTGAACAGGTTGTTTTAAATGGAAAAACCGCAGTTAATGCAAGCAGACTTATGCAATATTTTGGTACTCAACCTGATGATTTGACAAAAAAAGAACTGAAAGAATATTTGAAGCTGTTAAAAGAAGAAAGAATTAATGATGAATATAATGCCAATTTGAATAATTTATATCAAAGATTCGCTCAGACATTAAGCTGTATTGTTTTTGCACTCTGTGGTTTGGTTTTGGGGTGGAGCAGACCGAGGGAAAACAGATTTTTAGGTTTTACTATTGGTGCTTGCATAATATTTGCATACTATTTAACCGTACCATTTATTAATATGCTTGCGGAAAAAACGATTTTGCCTCCGATTATAACGGCATTTTTGCCGATAACGATTATATCGTTCGCAATGTTCTTATATGCAAAGTCGAAAGATTTATAAAAAAGCGGTTCGGATATTAGCCGAACCGCTTTTTTGTTTGGTTAATATTAAAATTTTGCAAGCAGTACAAAATAAACAGCCATAATGCTGATGCCTGAAAGTGCAAACCACCATTGCATAACGGGTGGTTGATTTTGCCAGACCCAAAGTAAACTCATTTCATAACCGCTTGCTTCTTGGTTTTCTAAACTTTTAAATATACCTTTTTCCATCTTATAGCTCCCCGTGTTTTTTTATTTATACAAATAATTTTGCAATTTTTTTCTTTAAAAAACATCAACCCATAGGTCTATTTTGGGGGTTTATTTTAAGTTAAAAAATGTAAATTTATATTTTTGAATTTTTTGTAGCATTTCTTAACAAATCAGTCTTTTGCCATGCTTTAAGCGGATTAATTAAAAAATACTCCATATGGTTTAAATCTGTTTCAAAACAAGTGTTTGCGGGGGGTGAAAGAGTGTGGTGCATGCGAATATGAATTTATCCTCCAAATCGTTTATTTTCTTGTCAAATACTATTGAAATAACATTTTTAAACTGTTAAAATGATAATGGGATTATTGGTGTAATATTTTTTAGAAAAAATTTTTTATGGGAAGTAGCAAGAAGAGTATAAATACATTAAAAATCGCGTTAACTATGGGGCTATTGGTTGCTTCAGAACAAGCATTGGCTGATATTAATGTAAGTGTGGATTTGGCAGGAGTTGGGAAAGTTCCCTTTGTAATATCTGATGATGCGGTAATTGGGGACTTAAAAACACAGATTTATAACTATTTACAAGAACATAAGCCGGAAATTGCAGAACAGTATAATCCCAAAACAAACTCCCAGTTTGTGTATTTTAATGATGGCTCAAATAACACTATGGGCTTCTTCCTTGATAATAAGCGTGTTTCAGCGATTAAAGACATAAGCTCGGTCATTTTATCGTTGAATAAAGTCAACGCAACCAATAATCCCCAAAATGTTGCTTCTAATGTTGATTTTAGCAATTTGTCCGCTGCAAGAGGTACTTCTTTAGAGCTTAATAGGAATGGAACTGAAGTAACTATTGACAATACTTCTCTTGTGGGAAGTGGTACTAAAGTTCACTCAGGTGGTAGCGGAGTAGTTCATCTTACTGCACAAACCCTCAACGATTGTATTGAAGAGGGTGAAACTCTTGTTGCCGAAACTGACGTTGAGGAGTTATCAAAATCAACATTTGTAAAAAATCCCAAAGTGAAATCGGGTGGAATTGTATGGAGTAATAATTCTCAGAACTTAACTGTTAACGGTGTTACCTCAGGTGATAAACTTGAAGGTAAATTTAAAAATCCTGATTTGATTAAAGCTGTTCATAATTCTGTGGACACTATCAATAAGTCCGCGGAAAAAGACAGATTTTTAGATTATGATGACAAGATTAACGGTTATTCGCCTCGTGTTCGTAAGGCTCTTGCTCGTCTTGGGCGTTCTCCCGAAAATAAAGTGCTTATTGCAAGTGCTGACTTGGGGGATACGATTTATGACGTTAAGCCTATTGACGATTATGAAGAAACGGCTTCTATCCCTTCTGATACTAACAATATAGAAGTTTATGATTCTGATTTCAATTTTGTATCGCAAAATTTGATTACGCCTGTACCATTGCACGTATTGAGTTTGAATAATATGAATTCAGCTTTGGTATCAGCTGCACCAATGCTTGCTTCGACTGTTCCCGTTACGACTTTTGCCGATTTTGTCCAAGGGGAAGATGCAGACGGAGTTTTGAACGGTAATATTACCGAAACGGCAAACTCAGGTACTATGGCTGATGTGACAAAAACTCTTGACGGAAATTCTTATAGCATTGACGGTAACGGATACAAAGGCGTAACGTTAAACAGCGGAGCATTAAGTTTAAATAATTTAGTAAATGTTTCAGGCTTTGATGGAGATTTTATCAATAATAAAGCAGGAATTGTAAATATTGATAATTCCAAAATATCAAGTTCACTGCATAACGAAAATATTATCAACCTTGATACGACATCAGGCAAGACTACAACAATAGACGGAGCGATTACAGGCAGTGACGGCACAATAAACATTAATCAGACAGCAGGTAAGACAGGAACGGTAATACTTAATAATACAGTTACTGATAATAATATCAACCAATACAACGGAACAGTAAACTTAAACAAAGCATTAACAGGTGATTATACATTATCAAGCGGAACATTCGTTTCAAATTCTGATGGTTCAATAGACGGAACG
>JAZLLQ010000031.1:0-72987 GCA_045598245.1 Candidatus Gastranaerophilales bacterium | reverse complement strand
TCTTCGGCATCATCAGCGTCAGCTACATCTTCAGTTTCGTCAACTACATCAGTGTCAGCTACATCTTCGGTTTCGTCAACTTCATCAGCGTCAGCTACATCTTCGGTTTCGTCAGCATCATTAGCATCGGCAACTCTTTCGCCATCATCTATATCTTCGGCATCATCAGCGTCAGCTACATCTTCAGTTTCTTCGGTTTCTTCAACTACATCAGCGTCAGCTACATCTTCAGTTTCTTCAGTTTCTTCAACTACATCAGCATCAGCTACATCTTCAGTTTCTTCAGTTTCTTCAACTACATCAGCATCAGCTACATCTTCAGTTTCTTCGGTTTCTTCAACTACATCAGCGTCAGCTACATCTTCGGTTTCATCAACTTCATCAGCATCAGCTATATCTTCAGTTTCTTCAGTTTCGTCAACTACATCAGTGTCAGCTACATCTTCCGGTTTTGGTTGTTCTACTTTTGGTTGTTCAACTTTTGCTGCATCGCTGATACCTGCTCTTGCTTTTGCAACTTTTAAACTCTGTTTTGCGTATGCTTCACTAACGCCTGTTTTCTTACAAAGGTCTTTAAATTCTTGTGAATTTTCATCCAAGTCTTTATTCTTTGAAAGTGCATCTTTTAAACCGCTATCAAATATAGGGCTGTTTTCTGCTTTTTTAGCAACGTAAGTTGATTGTTCATTTGAGTCCAATTGAGAACATTCTTTTTGAGTTGCTTCCTTATTGGCTTTTGTTGCGGCACCTTTTGCCTTTGCTGCCTGAGCTGCATTTTCTGCTTGTGTTTTTGCTTCGTCTCTTAATTTAGAAGCTGTTGCTGCTTTATCTTTAGCAGCTTCCATCTTAGCTTTTGCACTTGCTAATTTATTTGCATTACTGCTTGCAGCAGTTCCGTTTAATGCTTTTTCGGCTTCAGCCATTTTTACTTGTGCATTATCACGTTTTTCTTCTGCGGCTTTTAAATCATTTTTAACGCTTTCCATATTTGATTCAAGGTTTTTAATGGTTTGTTCAATTTGTGATTTTCTGTCATCAGTTATATTTGCATCGTTTAAAAGATTTCTCTGTCCTTGAATATCTCCGCTTAATGATGATAATTTTGAATTCAGGTTATTAATTGTTTGAATTGCACCGTCATAATTACCTTTTGCATTTGCGTAATCTTTCTGTGCTCCATCGGTTACTTTTGCATTCAAATCGTTATATTCTTTTTCAGCAGATGCAAATTCGTTATTTGCTGCTTCCAAATCAGAGGTTGCTTCCGTATATTCTTCAACTGCGGCTCTTACTGTACCGTCATATTCTTCATAACCTTCAGTATTAATGTCAGCGGTGCTTCCTGTTGAAGTTATATTGCCGTTTGAGCCGTGGGTTAATGAACCTAATTTGAAGTTTGAAGAACCTGTTTTTTGAGCTGATGTGTTATTTGTTGTTGATGAGGTTGGAGTACTTGATGAACTGCCGGTTGTTGCCGGAGTTGTTGTCGAACCTGTCTTTTGTTCTGTTCCTGTAGTTTGTGTTGTTGCTGGAGTTAAACCACCTGATATAACGACTGAACCATCAGGATTTACTGTTATTGTACGTCCTCCAAATATGTTTTGTTGTCCTGTTTGTTGAACTTGTTGAGGTGCTTGTTGAGGCGCTTGTTGAGGTGCTTGTAATACTTGTTGTGGTGCTATTGCTTTTGCACATCCGCCAAGTACGTTACCAAATCCTTTGAACAGAGTACCAACGGAACCGAACAAACCGCCTAATCCGCTTGATTCTCCGTCATAGCTGTTTGTTTTGCTCATGTCCGCACCCAAAATGCCGCCTGCAAGATTGCAAGTTGCGGTTAATGGTGATGTCGCAACTTGGAGTACCCCTCCAAAAATACTGGAACCTGTTGCATTAGCTCCAAAATTATCAGTATCAATACCTGTTAAATTACTTAACTTATTGCCGATACTGCCTTCAAGTTCTTGTTGTCTTTTTGCTTTAATCTCTGCTTGTTTTTGTTCTGTTGCCGTATTGTCTGCTTCTTGCAATTGTGCGGCTGTTTTGTATCCGGTTGATCCGATTTCCATGGTCATGCTCCTCTCATGCTCAATCTCTTAGTTATATAAATAAAGTAATTTTGTTATAAATAATTGCTATATTTTGTATATATTTTTTAAAAATATATTCAAAATCCTTGTTATTCTTGATATAATTTTTTTAGAAAATTTTTTTTTAAGGAGTTTATTATGGGTTGTCTAAAAAATATCATAAGTTTATTTATTTTAATCTTGGCTGTTATAGGTTTTAAGGTTATAGGCGGTTTTGACTGGGTTATGAGCATTATAAACGGATTACCGAAGCAATAATATGAAAACAGAACTTTTGGCTCCGGCAAAGAATTTAGAGTGTGCAATAAGTGCGATTAATCATGGTGCAGATGCGGTATATATAGGTGCGAGTGCTTTTGGTGCAAGGCAAAATGCAAAAAATTCTTTGGATGAAATAAAAAAACTCGTTGATTATGCACATAAATTTTATGTAAGAGTTCATGTTACGATTAACACAATTCTTGATGACAAAGAACTTCCTGAGGCTCAAAAACTGATTTATAAATTATATGATATTGGGGTTGATGCAATTATTATTCAGGATATGGGCTTATTGGAACTTGATTTGCCTGACATTGCTTTGCACGCAAGTACTCAATGTGACAATCGTTATCAGGAAAAAGTTAAGTTTTTTGAAAAAACAGGTTTTCAGCGTGTTGTTTTGGCAAGAGAACTTTCACTTTCTCAGATTAAGAAAATTTGCCGAAACAGTGACGTAGAGATAGAAACATTTATTCATGGTGCTTTATGTGTATCTTATAGCGGTCAATGTTATTTAAGTCAATATATCGGCGGGCGTTCTGCTAATCGTGGTGAATGTGCACAGGCTTGCAGAAAGAAATATTCCCTTCTTGATGAAAAAGGTAATTATATTGTTAAAAATAAACATTTACTTTGCCTGAAAGATTTTAATGCTTCAAAAAATATTGAAGAACTCATTAATGCAGGAGTGGCTTCATTTAAAATTGAAGGTAGATTAAAAGATAAAAATTACGTTAAAAATGTTGTGGGTTTTTACAGAAAACTTATTGATAATTATGCGGAAAAAACTTCATCCGGAAAAATATTCTTTGATTATATGCCTGACCTGAATAAAACTTTTAACAGGGGTTTTACAAATTATTTTATTGAAGAACGAAATGGAATTTTTAATTTTGATACGCCTAAATTTGTCGGTGAAAAAGTTGGTTCCATAGAAAAAGTTTGTAATAATTATTTCGTATATAAAGGAGAGAAACTTTCACCTCAGGATGGTTTATCTTTTTTTGATAAAGGTGAGCTTAGAGGATTTTTAGTAAATAAGGTTGACGGTAATAAGATTTACCCGAATAAAATGTTACAAATAAAGGATGATACAGTTTTATATAGAAATATTGATGTTGAATTTAATAATCAACTTGAACATTCAAAAACTTGCAGAAAAATAAAAGTTGATTTTGATTTTTCTGACAATGTATTAAGAGCAATTGATGAAGATAATAATTGCGTGTCATTAAAAATCGGTAATTTTGAATCTGCTCAAAATATTGAGAAAGCCAAAAGTAATATAATAGAACATCTCAAAAAAACAGGTGAAAGCGATTTTTATTGTGAAAATGTAAATCTGAATTTAAAAAATATTCCTTTTATTCCTGTTTCTAAAATTAATGATATGAGAAGAAATATTTTAGGTTTATTGATGGATGAACGACTTAAAAATTATAAGCGACCTCAAAAATCAACAATAAGTGTAGTTCCATATTACAAAAAAGAATTAGACTATCGTGCCAATGTTCATAACTCCTATGCTAAAAAATTTTATGAAAAACGAGGAGCAAAAGTTTTAGAACCTTCTTTTGAAAAAACAGCTAAAAAAAATTGTGAATTAATGCGAACAAAACATTGTATCAAGTATGCTTTAGGTCGTTGTAAAAGTACGGAAAAATTATACTTAGAGGATGAATATAAGAAGAAATATTCTCTTGAATTTGACTGTAAAAACTGTGAGATGATAATAAAGGCAATTTGTTAATTCTAAATTACTTTATATATGTAAGGGTAATTTAAGGATATTTTAATGAGTATCGGTGTAGATAAAAACTACAATCCCGTTCTTGGTTCTGCCGCAATTGCAGGAGGAACGTATTTGGGCTATAAAGGACTTATGTCGGGTCTAAGACGGGCGATGGGTATACGAATTGAGGAACACACTACGACTTTAAAAAATGCAATGAGCATTATTAAAGACGGTTGTATCTTAAAACCTTCTTTTGGCGGTACTTCTGCAAGCAGTGTGTTTATGCCGTATAAGTCCTGCTCTGCGAATTTTGTTCATATTACGGGAGTTCATCCTTCTGTTTTATCAGCTTTAGATCCAAATCTGATTAACGGATTGCCCATTGTGAGAAAGGTTTGTGAAAACGATATTTTGCGCTCTCTATATAGGAAAGGTCAGCGGTTAATGTATCGTGCTTCTTCAGTTTTAGATTTCAGCTCTGCAAATGGCTCCGATGTTGTGCAGAATTTTGTTAAAATTGCAGAAAATAATTTCAAAACAAAAACTCAAACGGCGAAAAGTATATTTGATATTTGCTTTAGTAACAAGGCGAAAACATTTTATGTAGGAGGTACGGATAAATATTTTGCAACAAATTTTGTCCCTGATGTATCTGATTTGGCATTAAAAACAGATAAGTGTGTGAAAGTGTCTACTTCAAAATTTGGGGCAATGGTAGATGCTCTTAAAAGGGATGGTTTATCAGGTATGTTTCAAAACAAGGTAAGATTAATCGGAGGGATACTTATTGCCGGAGTGCTTGGTTATTTAGCGTACAGGTGTATAAAGTACGGAATCGGTAAATTTAAAAAACAAGAGGATATCAAAGATACTCTAGCTGAAAAAACTATAAGCAATACTTCTGACCCGATATCAGCTACTCCTTCTGAAATCACGAAAAAACAAGATAAGAAAGAGAAAAAAGGTCTTATTGTCACAATTAAAGATGAGAATGAAAAATAAAAGTTTACTAAAAATTTTTACCCAAGTATAATAGAGTTAATTTAGTGATTAATGAGGGGATAATTTATGGATATTATACAAGGGTTTGTTCAGCAATACTCAATGTATATTGCTTTTGCAATTTTAGGTGTTGCCTATGTCTTTATTGCACTTGAAAAAATACCTAAGATGGTAATTGCCGTTATAGGTGCTTCTTTAACTCTTTTGCTGGGTTTGGTCGGCTCAACGGATGCTTTTAAATATGTTGATTTCAACGTACTTTTTTTGCTCGTCAGTATGATGATTATTGTTCACATATCTGCTAAAAGCGGGATGTATGATTGGCTTGCAATTGAGATGGTGAAACTTACAAAAGGTAAACCGATTTTGGTTTTATCAGTGTTGGCGGTATTTACAGCTGTTGTAAGTGCGTTTTTGGACAATGTTACGACTGTAATTTTAGTTATGCCTCTGACTTTTGTTATTGCAAAACAATTTGAAATATCGCCTGTTCCTTTTTTAATAAGTGAAGTATTGGCTTCTAATATTGGCGGTACTTCTACATTAATTGGCGATCCTCCAAACATCATTATTGGCAGTAAGGCAGGATTATCATTTATGGATTTTGTCATTAATTTAACTCCTGTTATAGCTGTTATATTGCTTGTCAGCGTTGTGATTTTAGGAATTTGGTTTAGAAACGAAATCAAGACAAAACCTGAAAATATACAAAAAATCATGGAATTAGATAATTCCCAAACAATTATAAACAAAAATCTTATGATAAGGTCAATAGTTATATTGGCACTTGTCATTACAGGTTTCGTACTTCATGATAAAACCGGTTTGGCTGCTTATGTTTCCGCAATGGCAGGTGCAGGAATAATGCTTTTATTTGAAAAGCCAAAAGATGTTCTGCTGAATGTCGAATGGAATACAATTGTTTTCTTTTCGGGCTTATTTATTATTATAGGCGGTATTGAAGCAACCGGAGGTATACATTTGCTTGCAAATAAAATTATTGAAGCAACCGGCGGAGATACAAAACTTGCTTCGATGTTGATTTTGTGGGGTTCCGGAATTATATCAGGAGTTGTGGATAACATTCCATACACTGCTACTATGGCACCTTTAATTTCGGAACTCGGCTCAAGTATGAATTTAGCTCCATTATGGTGGGCGTTATCATTAGGTGCTTGTTTGGGAGGCAATTTTACTATCGTTGGTGCTGCCGCAAATGTTATTGTATCTGAAAAATCAGCAGCAGAAGGTCATAAAATTACCTTTATGCAATTTATGAAATATGGGTCTGTAATTACTATTATTGCTTTGTTTATTTCAACATTTTATCTTTTGATAAAATTTTTCTAAGTTTATAAAAATCTAATGGTCTTAAATAGAGGGTCATTCAAAAGACCCCTTTTTATTGCTCTGCTACTTGTTAAAATCCGAAAAATGTGCGAAAATATTAGATAACAAGTGAGGTTATTATGATTAAACGTAAGTGCAAAGTAATATTAATCAGGCATGGTTCAACAATATATAGTGAACAAAAAAGATTGTATGACGGTGAAGAATATCCGCCAATTAATCAGCTTGGTAAACAACAAATGGAAACATTGTCAAAATGGTTTATCAAATCAATTCCGCAATTTGATGTTATTTATACGAGTTCTTCCTTACGCTCTATACAGAGTGCAAGAATTTTAGCAAAGGCTTATGATTTGGAGCATAGGATTAAAGACGAGTTGCACGAAAGAAAAGCAGGTATTTGGGCAGGCTTGACTTTTGAGCAGATAGAAGAAAAATATCCTGAAATGTTGGAACAATACCATAAAGACCCGTATAATTATTGGCCAGAAGGAGGCGAAACTACACAGGCTGTTCGCAATAGAATTAAAAAAGTTATGGATGAAATTGTTAATGCACATGAGCATCAGACGGTTGCTATAATTACTCACAAATCCGTAATTCAGTCTGCAATTGCTTCTGTTTTGGATATTGATGCGGAGCATCAGGGAAAAATCTTGGTGCCGACAGGTAGTGCTACGCAAATTAATTATTATACCGATTGGGCAACTTTAGAATATTGTTCTTTTATTCCTCAGTAATATAAGGAGATTTTATGCTTTTACAAGCAGCTGATTATATTAAAGAAAAAATCGGGGGTAAGTATAAACCTAAAATAGCATTAATTTTAGGGTCTGGCTTAGGCAGTTTGGCAGATGAAATAACTAATCCTATAAAACTTAAATACCATGAAATTCCTGCATTTCAGCAGTCTTCAATAACAGGACATGTCGGACAACTTGTTATAGGAAAACTCCAAGGGAAAGATGTAATTATCATGCAGGGGCGTATCCACTATTATGAAGGGTATAAAATTCAAGAAATAGTTTTTCCAATAAAAGTCATGAAAAAATTGGGAATTGAAAAACTCATTATTACAAATGCTGCAGGTTCTGTTAATGAAAATTTTGAAGTTGGTTCCCTGATGCTTATTAACGACCATATAAATTTAATGGGAACAAATCCTCTTATAGGAAAGAACGATGATGAACTTGGTACTCGATTCCCTGATATGAGTGAAATTTACGATAAAAATCTTATTGATTATGCACATCGTTGTGCCGATAAATTAAATATTCAGGTTTGCGAAGGTGTTTATGCCGCTAACTCAGGACCATCTTACGAAACACCTGCAGAAGTAAAAATGCTTAAAATTATGGGGGTTGATGCGATAGGTATGTCAACTGTTCCCGAAGCTATTGTTGCTAATTACTGCGGGATGAGGGTTCTTGGTATATCTTGTTTGTCTAATTATGCCGCTGGTATTAAGAATGTTAAACTCACACATCAAGAAGTAATGGAAGCGGGAACTGCAGTAAAGGAAAAGTTTTCTGCACTTATTCGGGAAATATTAAGAGGACTTTAAAAAAATGTGGCAAAAATTTTCACTTTATGCTTTTATATGTACAGATTAGTTTTTCTAAGAGGTTGCATGGTTGAAAGATTTTTCCCAAACTCATTCAGATAAAATTGACAATAACACAATTATTGCAGAGGATGTCGAGGCTCCGCTTGTTGATGCATTGCAAAACAGTTTAAATAATCCTCCGTTACAATTTCATATTCCAGGTCATACAAAAGGTCAGGGACTTTTAGCACAATTTAAGACACTTTTAAAAGAAGGTGCACTTCTTGATAATACTGATGAATTTAACAGTTTTGGAACATTGCATCCTGCAACAGGTCCTGTTAAAAAAGCGCAGGAGTTGATGGCACAAGCTCTTGGTGCAAGCTATTCATACTTTTTATTGAACGGTTCATCTATCGGGAATTTTGCAATTGCCTTGACTTGTTTAAAACCCAATACGAAAGTAATTATCGGTAGAAATTGTCATCGCTCGGTTATAACAGGTTTGATTATGACAGGCGCAAAACCGATTTGGATAAATCCTCAAAAGCATGAAGAGTGGAGCATTTGGGGGGAAATTTCTCCTCGTTCAATAGAAAAAGCATTAAAAGAAAATCATGATGTTTCTTTAGTTTGGATTACAAGTCCTACTTATGAAGGTGTTATTAGTGATATAAAAACAATTTCAGATATTTGCAAAAAATATAATGTTATGCTTGCTGTTGATGAAGCACATGGAGCTTTATGGAATTTTTCCGATAAAATGCCGACAAGTGCTTTGCAGTTAGGTGCAGATGTCGTTGTTCATTCTATGCATAAAACCGCAGGAAGTTTTTCTCAAAGTTCAATTTTAAGTCTTTCAAAAACTTCAAAAATTTTCCCTGAAGTTATTGAAAACAATTTAAGGCTTTTACATACGACAAGTCCGTCTGTTACTCTTTTAACAAGTTTGGATGCAGCAAGAGCCTACCTTCAATCTAAAGAAGGTCAGGTGAATATTGAAAAAGCAATTAATTTTGCAACTTATGTAAAAAACGAATTGAGAAATTTTCCAAAAGTTCTTGTTTTGACTGAGGAAGACGGATTTAATCTTGAACCTGCAAGAGTTTATATTATGGTTAAAAATATTTGCGGGCGAAGAATTGAGAATATTTTAAAAACTGATTATAATATCGAAATTGAAGCCTCAACGGATAACGGCATTTTGGTTTTGTTAAATATAGGCAGTAATTTAGAGGATGTAAAAATTCTTGTCGAGGCAATTAAAGATATTGCATCTAAAGATTATACCGATATTTCTCAGTTTGAAAATTACAAATTTGTTCCTTTGCTTGACCCGATAATTAAAATGTCACCAAAAGATGCTTTTTACAGAGGTTTTGAAATTGTTGAAACCGCAAAAGCAATTGGCAGAATTAGTGTTGATTTAATCGCAGAATGTCCGCCCGGGATATTCGTACTTGCACCCGGTGAATTGGTTACCGAGAACCATTTGCCTTATTTGGTGAACTATAAAACCATAAAAGTTTTAAAAGAAAACTAGATTTTGCCAAATAAATCATATTCGGTTGCAGCATAAATTTCAGCTTGTTCTATGTCACCGGGGGAAACTATTTTGTCTGTTTCTATGTATACGAGTCCGTCTACATCGGGGGCATCTCTGTGTGAGCGAGCAATTACCTGCCCGTTTGAAATTACGGTTTCTATTAAGACAGGTATCTTTTTCCCTATAAAACTTTCATTTATTTCTTTTGAAATTTTTGCCTGTTCTTCCATTAAGATTTTTCTGCGTTGTTTTTTTATTTTAGCTTGTATTTGAGGTTTCATTGAATAGGCTTGAGAACCTTTTTCTCTTGAAAATTCAAAAACACCCATTCTGTCGAATTTTATTTCTTTTACAAAATTGTGTAAATCTTCAAATTCTTCTTCTGTTTCGCCGGGGAAACCCACAATTAGAGATGTTCTCAAAGTGATATCAGGAATTTCCTTTCTGATTTTCAGGATTAGTTCCCGATAGTCCATAAGAGGTCTGTTCATTCGTTTTAATACTTCTTTGTGTGAATGTTGAAGCGGAATATCCAAATATTTCACAACTTTGTCACAGTTCTTTATAGCTGAAATCAATTCATCATTAATCATTGAAGGATATGTGTACATTACTCTTATCCAATCAAGTTCTTCAATGGTATTCAGCTTTTCGAGTAAACTTGCAAGAATAGGTGAACCGAATTTATCAAAGCCGTAATATGATGTGTCTTGTGCAATTAAAATTATTTCGCTTACTCCTTTTTTTGCAAGCACAAGTGCTTCTTTATAAATATTATCAATACTTCTTGAACGATAGGGTCCTTTTAGTTGTGGAATGACGCAGTATGCGCACTTGTAGTTACAACCTTCAGCTATTTTTACGTATGCACTTGAACCAACAGTAATTTGAGTTCTTTCTATATCTTCAGGATAGAAGTATACAGGGTTTTCCGTTACATTGTAAATGCTTTTGATTTCTCCTGCTTCAAAGTCTTTTAGAATATCTGCTACTTTTGATATATCTGATGTTCCGATGAATGCAAAAATCTCAGGTAATTCTTCCTTTAATTCCATTTTGAATTTCTGAGGAAGGCAGCCTGCTACTATAACAGGTTTTTTCTTATCAATTAATTCGACAAGTGTTGCAATGCTTTCACGTTGAGCATCTGCAATAAAGGCACAAGTGTTAACCAAAACAATGTCAGCATTTTCTACATCTAAAGTGGTTTTATAGCCTGCTTTCTCAATGTATCCAAGCATCAATTCCATATCTACAAGATTTTTAGGGCAGCCGAGATTTATTGCTCCTACTCTAAGCATGATTTTTACCTGTAATTAGTGAATTGTAACGGGATGTTGTAACTTTCTTCTTTTTCTTTAAGAAGTCTTATTACGTCCTGCAAGTCGTCTTTGCTTTTCCCTGAAACTCTTACCTGCTCACCTTGAATAGCTGCTTGAACTTTTAATTTTGAAGCCTTTATATCTGCTACGATTTTTTTAGCAAGCTCTTGTGTTAAACCTTTTTTCAGATTAAAAACTTGTCTTACGTTACCGCCTAAAGAATTTTCGACTTTTTGAGCATCTAAAATTTTTATGCTCAAGTTTCTTTTAATCATTTTTGATTGAAGAATATCTAAAATGTTTCTTAGTTTTGTTTCATCGTTAGTTGTGATAGTTATTGATTTTCCTGCCTCTAAATCTACTTGCGAATCAGAACCTTTTAAATCAAATCTTGTTGATATATCTCTGCGTGTTTGGTCAACCGCATTTAATAATTCTTGTGCATCAAATTCGGATACAACGTCAAAACTGCAATCTTTAGCCATAATTACTCCTGTCTTTTCTTCCTCTTTTTATTAAAGAATATCACTATTTGTACTTATTGGCAAATTGTTTTACTCGAATTTTGTATAAAATTTCAGGAAAATTAACAGAAAATTTGACTTTTTAAACTTCTGTCTTTATGCTTAAATATACATAGAATAATAATCGAAAGGATGTAACATGAAACAAATTGTAAACGTAGGACTGTTAGGCTTGGGAACAGTCGGTGGCGGTGTTTATAAAGTACTCAGAGATTGTCCTGATGTTAAAATTGTTAAAATTGCCGTAAAGGATAAAGCATTAGTACAAGAAATTGACGGATTGGATAAAAATTTATTGACAGAAGATGCAAAAATTATTGTCACAAATCCTGATATTGATATAATCATTGAAGTTATAGGCGGTACCGGTGCTGCTTATGAATTTATAAAAATGGCTCTTGAAAGCGGGAAACACGTTGTTACTGCCAATAAAGAATTAATAGCAAAAAAAGGCGATGAGCTTTTTGAAATTGCAAAAGCTAACAATGTTTTGTTGCTTTTTGAAGCTGCAGTCGGTGGTGGTATTCCTATTATTATGCCTATGAAAATGTCTTTAGCAGCCAATAAATTTGAAAAAATAGCAGGTATTTTAAATGGTACTACGAACTACATTTTGACCAAAATGGATGAAGATAATGCGGATTATGAAGTTGTATTAAAAGAAGCTCAAGAGCTGGGTTATGCAGAAGCTGACCCTACCGGAGATGTTCTTGGATATGATGCGGCTTATAAAATTGCGATTCTTGCATCAATTGGTTTTAAAAAGAAAATTGACCAATCTCAAATTTACAGAGAAGGCATTGACACTCTTAGCCCTATTGAATTTAAGTATGCAGAGGACTTTGGGTACAAAATTAAGTTGATTGCATTAGCTCAGGATGTAAACGGAAAACTTGATGTCAGAGTTCATCCGATGTTAGTTTCTCAGGAACATCCTCTTGCACACATAAACAATGTAACCAATTCTGTGGTTATAAAAGCAAAACCTGTTAATCAGGTTATGTTTACGGGTCCCGGAGCTGGTGAAATGCCTACTGCAAGCTCTGTTTGTGCGGATGTTTTAGCAATTGTAAGCGAAATTCAAACAACAAATGTTTTACTCCCTGAAATGCGTTGTAACAACACCGAAAAAGCTGTTATCGTTCCGATTGAAGAAACTATGAACAAATATTTTGTAAGAATTGATGCTGATGATACTCCTGGCGTTATTGGCGCTATTGGCAATATCTGTAGTAATTACGGTATTAATTTGAATTATATTATACAAAAAGATGTAAGTGCGGATGGGCTTGCCACAATTGTTATTTTGACGGGGCTTACAAAAGAAAAAGATTTGACTGCAGCTCTGAAAGAGTTGAAGTCACTTCCCGCTATTAATACTGTTCACAATTTAATTAGGGTTATGGAGTTGTAAATTATGGGAAAATGTGAAAAATATACAGGTTTAATTAACAGGTACCGAGATTTTTTGCCTGTTAGCGATAATACTCCGGTTGTTACTTTGAATGAAGGCAATACGCCTTTTATTCACGCAAAAAATTTGGCAAAAGCATTAGGTATTGACGCTGATATATATTTAAAATTTGACGGTGCAAATCCTACGGGAAGTTTTAAAGATAGGGGTATGACAATGGCTGTTTCTAAAGCCAAAGAAGAAGGTGCAACTTCTATTATCTGTGCAAGTACCGGTAATACAAGTGCTTCTGCTGCTGCATACGGTGCAAAAGCAGGTTTGAAAACTTTTATTGTTATTCCTGACGGATATATTGCACTTGGTAAACTTTCTCAGGCTATGATGTATGGTGCGGAAGTTATTGCAATTGACGGTAACTTTGATGAGGCATTGGAAATTGTTCGGAAAATTGCTGAAACTTATCCCGTAAAGTTGGTTAATTCCGTTAATCCTTACCGAATTGAAGGACAAAAGACATCGGCTTTTGAAATGTGTGATGTTTTAGGGCAGGCACCTGATTATTTGTGTATTCCTGTCGGTAATGCAGGTAATATTACTGCTTATTGGAAAGGTTTTAAAGAATATTTTGACAAAGGTATTGTTTCAAATAAGCCTAAGATGTTTGGTTTTGAAGCATTGGGTGCGGCAGCGATTGTCAAAGGTGAAAGAATATTAAAACCGGAAACAATTGCAACAGCAATAAGAATAGGGAATCCTGCTAGCTGGACTAAAGCTGAAGCTGCAAGAGATGAATCCGGCGGTATTATTGATTGCGTAACCGATGAAGAAATTATTGAAGCATACAGAACTATGGCGAGAACTGAGGGTATTTTGGCAGAACCTGCCAGTGCTGCTTCCGTTGCCGGACTTTATAAATCTTACAAGGCAGGAAAAATCGAAAAAGGTTCAACTATTGCCTGTGTATTGACCGGTAATGGTTTGAAGGATCCCGACAGTGCCATTAAGTATTCTAATACGCCTGTTCAAAAAGTTCCTACCGATTTAGAAAAAATTGCAGAAATTTTGAAATTCTAGTTTTCTCATACAAACAGAGAATATTTTTTATTCTCTGTTTGTTAAGACTTCCGAAAAATTAAAATAACTGTTATAATTTAAAAAAAGGGAGATTTTTACATGCCGGGAGCAATAGCAAAAATATTAATAGTTGATGATAATCCTAAATATTTGGCAGATGTGTTGCCTACTTTCGGTTATGAGGTTCAGGTCGCATATGATGGGTTGCAGGCTTTACAGGTTTTGACAAATAAAGATAACGATATTGATTTGGTTATCCTTGATGTTATGATGCCGAATATGGATGGCTTTGAAACATTGAAAGTTATAAGAAGCAAAGAACATTTGGAAACACTTCCCGTAATAATGCTTACGGCTGTTGATACCGAGCAAAAGCAAATTTTCGGTTTAAAGTTTGGTGCTGATGATTATATTGTTAAACCATTTTCTTTACCAAACTTGTTGGCAAGGGTGGAAGCTATTTTAAGAAGAGTAAAAATAGCTGAAAAAGAAATTGCAAATAAAACAAAAAATGTTAATATCCATGTAAGTAATGATGAACCTATTGTTCCTCTTACGCAGCGAGAAAAAGAAATTTTATCTTGTGTTGCACATGGGGATAACAATGCAACTATTGCGGATAAACTTTTTGTAAGAGAAGTTACTGTTAAGACTCATTTAAACAAGATATTTAAAAAATTAAATGTGTCAAACAGAACGCAGGCTATTTTAGTTGCGATGCAGATGAATATTTTACAGTAAAGGAAAATATATGAGCGAAAATTTATTTAATTTATTAAAAAATGCGGAAGTTGATGAATTCAATGAAGAAGTTAAAAATTGTACGGAAGATTTAACCGAAAGTGATTTTTCAGGCATAGAGGTTGATGGTGCTTTCTTTAAAGATTTAGACTTATCAGGTTCTAATTTTTCCGAAACAACATTAAGCAATTCTTCATTTGAGGATAGTGATTTGACAAGTGCTACTTTTGCTCGTTCTGAGTTGAATGGGGTTTCTTTTGTCAATGCAATTTTGAACGGTACAAAATTTAATAATGCAAATATTTCATATTGTGATTTTGCTGATGCTGACATGAGTGGAGCTGATTTTTCCGAAGCAGATTTATCCGAGTCGGATTTGAGTTTATCTCAAAATTTGAGTCAATGTTCGTTTGATAAATATACGGTATGGCCTGATTCCGATAAACTTCCGGAAGATTTTGATGCGGATTATCAGGAAGACTTGGCAGCCTTGAATGATGACGAATCAGAAGGTGCTCAAGATTATTAATTATGAGTATCAGGCTTGCAGTTTTTGATTTTGATTCAACCTTGATGGATGGTGAGACTCTTGAGCTATTGGCTCAGGACGGTGATTTACGAGCCAAACTAAAATCAATCACAGACAGAGCTATGGCAGGAGAGTTGGACTTCTTTGAGAGTTTAACTATGAGATGTGCTTTTCTGAAAGGCACTCCTGTTTCTCATGTTGAAAAAGTGTTCAAGTCTTTGCCATATATGAAAGGTGCTAAAGAATTAATTTCAGAATTGAAAAAGCGTGGGATAAAAACGGTTTGTTTTAGCGGTGGTTTTGATGGTGCTGTTGAATTTGCACAAAAGATTTTAGGATATGATGTTTATTTTGCAAATTTTTTACATGAAAAAAACGGACTTTTAACAGGACTTGTTGGTGGGGATATGATGACATCAAATTCAAAAGGTTTTATGCTCCAAAAACTTCAAAAGGTTATTGGGATTTCAGCTGATGAAACTATGGTTGTCGGTGACGGAGCTAATGATTTGAGTATGTTTAAATATGCAGGAGTGAAAGTTGCATTTTGTGCAAAAGAAGTATTAAAAAAAGAAGCAAATGTTATAATTGATAATAAAAATCTTTTGGAAATATTAAAGTATATGTAACATTTGTTTTACTAAAGAGCAAAAGTGTCGTATAATTTAGATTGATTAGAAAAAGGTGTGAATATGGCTGACGAAGAAACAAAAGTCGTTTCTCTGGCAAATGCAAGAGGAAAGGATAAAGATAAGAAGGCTGAGAATAAGCAAATGGCGGTATCTGAAGGGACTTATACTCCTGACAAACCTGTGTATTGTTCGTTTTGTGGCAGACCTAATACTCAGGTCGTCAAAATGATAGAGGGCCCGGGGGTGAATATTTGTTCCGAATGTACAATGATTGCGGTTCAATATTTTATTCTGGAAGACAGGATACCATCTGATGAAGCTAAAAAAATATTGGCATCGTTATGGAGTGCAACTGATAAATAATGGCTGAAAAACTTAATAAGTTACAACTTAGAGCAAAAATTTTGGAAATAATAAAAAGTTATAAATCTGAGGATGATTTTCATTCTAATTTTCACTTAGATAATATCGGTGAATTGAGAAAACTTAACGAGGCTGATTTTATTGTTGAATTCCTTTTGAAAGAGTTGACTTCTGCTCAGGGTATGGAACTTGATGCAGTAAAATACATTATTTCTGATTTTACAACTTTGGAAAAGGTCGAAGATGCAATCTGGAATTTAGTCAGAGATAAAAATATTCCCGATAAAAAAAAGGAAGTTTATTTGCAGTTGCTTAGGAATTTAGGCGGTAAAATTGATACAAATGAGTTAATGGAGTGTTTCGAGAATTTCGATGATGTTGTAGATAATCAAACACTTGAACTTTTGGAATTAGCAACAGTTAATCCTGAGGCTCAAATTGATTTTCTTGATTTTTTAACTTCGTTGAACCCGTCAGAACAAGTGCAGTTAATTCGTTCATTACAAGACGATTTTCAAGGTGATGAAATTGCTAATGTAGTTGCCCCATGTCTAAGGATAAAATTGTCACATGATGTTAAATCAGCTGTTATTTCAATATTAGCTGATTCAAAATCTTATTTTTCGGTAAATCCGTTAAAATCTTTTTTGGAAATGAGTGTTGACGATGATTTGAAAAAAGATGCTTTAAGAGCATTAAACCAGTTAAAAACTGATGGTGTTGAAATTGATAATGAAAATATTTTGACTCTCAGGGAAAAAGAGGTGTGTAAGGCATCGGTTTTTTATAAGGCATATTTAAGTCAGGTTGACGGGTGCGGTAATCAAGGACTTATATTCAGCAGAATTGATAGCAATAAACAGGTTTCAATGTTTAGTACTGTCATAAATGCCTCAAGTGGTGTTATTGATTGTTTTGGACTTCAAAATATTCCGATTACTGATTTTCAAAAAGTTATAACAAGATTTAAAGCAAATGATGTAGTTGTTCCGATTAGCTCGGGTCAGGCAAAATTTCTTTTAACAAAGGCCGAAAAAAACAATAATGAAACTTCTAATTATTTGCCGTATGAATACATTTGCTGGAGTATTTATACGGCTGACATTGAAGTTGAAAATATAGATTTTAATTCATTGATAACAGATGAAATAAATGAGTTTTCGACTGATATTTATACGAAGTTATATGATACTGAAATATTTGATAGTTGGTTTTTTGAATATGATGATAATTATGCGGTTCAGCAACTTATTGATTATGTTTTGACTTTAGTGAATGAAGATATTTCTGTCATA
Organism: Candidatus Gastranaerophilales bacterium; assembly: GCA_045598245.1. Taxonomy (GTDB): domain Bacteria; phylum Cyanobacteriota; class Vampirovibrionia; order Gastranaerophilales; family JAILCC01; genus JAILCC01. The sequence goes on along the minus strand of JAZLLQ010000031.1, from coordinate 55,563 downwards.
TATGAGAATGTCGAAAATAAAATTGAAGAAATCTGGATGAATGTTTTTAATGCAGAAAAAACCAGCGAATATGCTGATATGCTCAGACATGCTGCTCTTGTATTTTTCTTGAATTGCTCTAATGATATTGCTAATATCGCTGTAAATATTGCTAATAATATCAGTGCTGATAAAAAGTTTTTAAAAGATGTTATTAGGCGTTCTATTCTTCAATATTTAGCTACTCTTGTTGCAGGTGATAATAATGAAGAAGATAACATGTTTGCAAGTAAAAAATCCCAAAAAACAGTTATTTCCGAAGCAGATGCGTTTGCTTTATTAAATGCACTTGAAGAAAAGTGGGATAAAGCTGATGTTTAGAGTTATGGGGTTGGATATTGGGACAAAAAGAATAGGAGTTGCCCTTAGTGATCTGCTTTTAATTACCGCGCAACCGTTTTCTACAATTCCCAGAAATCCTGAAAAAAATGCGCTTGATATGATTAAAAAGATTGTTGACGAAAATCAGGTTGAAGTTATTGTTGCGGGGTTGCCGTTAATGATGAACGGTGATTTCGGACCTCAGGCTCAAGATTGTAGTGATTTTGCAAAAAAAATTGAACAAAAAACTAATATTGATGTTATATTAGTAGATGAAAGACTGACAAGTTATGAAGCTGAAGAGGTCTTAAAAGTGCAAAATGTCAAGTATACAAAGGATAAAGGCAAAGTTGACATGGTTGCCGCAACTATAATTTTACAAGAATATTTAGATACAAAAGGAGAGTAAAAATGGAAGAATTGGAATCAAATATTATTAAAACCGAAGACGAAAACGGTGAAATTCAAAGTTTTGAATTAGTTGATGTTTTTAAATGCAACAATAAGGATTATGCTGCATTAATAAGAGTTAATGATGACGGTACGCCTATTGAAAATGAAGAAGATGAAGAATTAATCTTGATGCGTTTAATCGAAGAAGAAGACAGCTACACATTTGAAGAAATCGAGGACGATGATGAATTTAATGCGGTAGTTGATGCTTTTGAAAACGAAGTTGATGACGAAGACGAAGAATAGTAAGAGTTTTTAAGGAGAATTTTCATGAAAAAAATATTGGCATTGTTGGCTTTGCCCATTGTTAGTGCGTTTGTTATTTCAAATTCGGCTTTTGGACAGGAGTTTCCGGATGTACCGCAAGGTCATTGGGCTTATAACGAAATTGAAACATTGGCTAAAGAAGGGGTTGTTGTCGGATATCCTGACGGAAATTTTAAGGCTGATGCACTTGTTGACAGAGCGGAATTTTCGACTATGGTTATTAAGGCTTTAGCTCAAGAACATTCTCCGATAAAAGCTGAAATTAAATTCAGTGATGTACCCTACTATCATTGGGCGTATGATATGATTCAAAGAGCTGTATACTTTGAATTAATTGACGGTAGTGCGAAACAATTTAATCCTGAAGGTTATGTAACAAAAGCTCATTCTGTCAGTGTTGCAGTTAATGCAATAGAAACACAGCCGATTACGCCTGCCAAAGCACTCGTTGTTTTGGCTGAACAATATGACGATGTTAAGTCTATTCCTCAATGGTTAACAGTTCCTGCCGCAAAAGCTGAGATTATCGGTATTACTGCAAAAGCTCCCGGCAGAGAAAAGAAATTTAATGCCGAAGGATACGCTACAAGAGCTGAGCTGGCTGTTTTGGTATATAAAATGCGTGAAGAAGCAAAATTAAATCCCAATAAAAAACTTGCCGAGGCTATGCGCCCTAAAAAAGGTGAAGGTGTTGTTATCCCTGAAGCTACAATTAACGGTACAATGGGTATAATCCCCGCAGGTTCGCATCTTCCGGTTGTTCTGGTGGAAAATTTAAGTTCACAGAATAATGAAGAAGGTGAAGTTATTTTAACAAATGCAAATGAAAACCTTGTTTCAAAAGACGGCTATATTTTGATTTTGAAAGGTAGTAATATTGCCGGTGAGATTAAGGATATTGCTGTCGGAAGATATTTTATAAGAAATGGTAAAGTCATTTTGGATACAAATGTTATTTCGACTCCTATAGGACAAAAAACTCAGTTAACGGGGAATGTTAATACGGAAATTAAACGTAATTGGATAGCAAGAGTTTTACGTGCAATATTTAAAGGCGGAAAAGTTAATCTTAAAGCCGGTGATGTCGTTTATATTAAAACTGATAAAGAGTTAAAAATAGATTTATCTTGCGGTTGGATTTATACAAAATGATTTTAAACTTTCTAGCTGTATTTATTGGTGGTGGAATTGGTGCGAGTTTGAGATATATGATAGGAGTTTTATGCTCCCGTTATATATCCTGCTCGTTTCCTGTTGCTACTTTTGGAGTTAATCTTATTTCTTGTTTCGTTATCGGTTTTCTGTTAGCTTTTTTCTTTAACAGACCATTTTTTAATCCTGCTTGGAAATTGGCTGCTACTGTTGGTTTCTGTGGAGGACTTTCTACGGTAAGTACATTCTCGGTTGAATCTTTACAGTTAATTAAAGCGGGTAACTATTTCTTGGCGATATTGTATATTGTCTTAACAGGAGTTATTTGTATTATATCAACTTTTCTCGGGTTTAAGCTCGGTAATAGGATTTTCTTTGGTATATAGAGTGTAATATATTATGGATGATTTATTTAAAAGCAGAATAGAATATTTAAAGACTGAAATAACTAAACATAATAAACTTTATTATGAGCAAAATTCTCCGAGTATTTCTGATAGTGAATATGATGCTTTGTTTAAAGAGTTGAAGGATTTGGAAAATACATTCCCTCAATATGCAACGAGTGACAGTCCAACCAAAAAAGTAGGTTCAAATCTTGTTTCCGAATTTAAAGAAGTTACCCATAAATATCGTCTTTACAGTTTGGATAATACATATAATTATGATGATTTGAGAACTTGGTATGCTAAAATCCAAAAAGAGCTCGGAAAAGAAGATATTGATTTGGTTTGCGAATTAAAGATAGATGGTCTTGCTATGGCTTTGAGTTATAATCTCGGTAGTTTTGTTAAAGGGGCGACTCGTGGAAACGGAATTGTTGGTGAAGATATTACAGAAAATTTAAAAACTATCAAAACTATTCCTGAAAGTATCGATTTTAACCAGCCGTTGGAGGTGCGAGGCGAAGTTTATATGCCTATTGAGTCTTTTGAACGATTAAATAAAATCAGAGAAAGAGAAGGATTATCTCTTTTTGCCAACCCAAGGAATGCAGCAGGCGGTTCAGTCAGACAGCTTGATGTTAATGTTACCAAGGAGCGAGATTTGGCATTTTTTGCTTATACAGGTGTGTTGGATACTGTCAGTACTGAGATTAACTCTCATTCTCAAATGCTTGATTTTTTAAAAAAACAAGGCTTTGATGTTAATCCGAACATAAGAATTTGTCACAATATTGAAGAAGCAATTGCGTATTGTGACGAGTGGGAAGAAAAAAGATTTGAACTTGGATATGCTACTGATGGCATAGTTATAAAAATAAATAATTTCGCTTATCAGGATGAACTCGGCTTTACTTCAAGAGCACCCAAATGGGCTACTGCGTTTAAGTTCAAACCTGAAGAAGCCGTAACTAAACTCCTTAATATTGAGATTAATGTGGGAAGAACGGGGGCTATCACGCCTGTTGCAAATCTTGAACCGGTTAAACTTGCCGGCTCTATCGTATCAAGAGCTACTTTGCATAATGCCGATGAAATAAAACGACTTGATATAAGAATAGGAGATTATGTTTGGGTTAAAAAAGCAGCAGAGATAATACCTAAAATTATAAAAGTTGAAATATCAAGAAGAGAGGAAGGTTTGAAAGAATTTATTTATCCGGAACTCTGTCCTTCATGTGGAGCAAAAATTGAAAAAGACGAAGCCGGTGTGATACAGTATTGTACAAATAATATTGATTGTCCTGCTCAATTGAAAGGTAAAATAAAATATTGGGCAAGTAAAGAAGGGGTTGATATTGACGGACTTGGTGATGCAGTTGTGGAACAGTTGTTTGATAACGGTTTTGTGAAAAATTATGCTGATTTATATTATTTAACCAAAGAACAGATTTTAACTTTGGATAAATTTGCGGATAAATCAGCAGATAATTTGCTTGAGGCCATTGAAAAAAGTAAACATTCCGAATTCAGTGATTTTGTGAGTGCTTTAGGGATAAAATTTGTAGGAAAAGAAACAGCGGATTTGTTAGCTAATGCTTTTCCCGATTTTGATGCTTTGAAAAATGCCACTGTTGAAGAACTTGCAAAGGTAGAGGGTGTTGGTGATAAAATTGCAGTCAGTATTTATGAATTTTTCAGAAATGATATTAATTTAATTTTAATTGAGAAAATATTTGCATCAGGTTTTGAAATTAAGTATCCGGTAAAGTTTGATGGTGATGCGCCGTTTGCAGGCATGACTTTTGTGTTTACCGGTACGCTTGCAACAATTACAAGAAATGAAGCACAAAAATTGGCAAAGAATTTGGGTGCGAACGTAACCAATTCTGTTTCTAAAAATACAACTTATGTTGTTGCAGGTGAGGCTGCAGGGTCAAAATTTGACAAAGCACAAAAATTAGGTGTTACAATATTAAATGAGGATGAATTTTTTGTCATGGTTAGAGAAGGACAAACAAGGAATTAAATTATGAAAAAGAATTTTAAAGTCATTCAATTAAACGGTATGTCAGGCATTATTCTCGCTATTATAGCTGTTGTTGTCGTAGTTGGCAGTTTTGTAGCATTTCCTGTTTACGGTATAAAGTTTTTATGGAATACAACTATCAGTGATTATTTCGGCATAAGAACAATCCGCTTATCTCAGGCATCTTTATTGTGGTTTGCTGCATTATCTGTTTTGTATGGGTATTTAAAAAGCAGAATACATTTTAAATTCGTTAACGCAGGGCAAATTACAGAAAATAAGCTGAATAGTGTTGATTATGAAAAATTTTTGGAAAAAATTAAAGAGGAAGAAGAAAATGAAAAAATTAATCATTAGTTTGTTTGCTTTGTGTTTGTTTACATCTGCTGCTTTTGCCGAAGTGAGCATTTTTGATAACAAAGGCAAAATTACTGCTCATGCAAGTGAGTATGCGTACGTTTCTCCTGATACCGTTACTATGACTTTTACTGTTGAAACCATTGATAAAAATTCCCAAAAAGCAGTTGATTTGAATAATCAAAAAGCAAATGCAATTATCGAAATAATAAAAAAGTCTTTGAATGAAAACGAAACAATTAAGACCTCAAATTACAATTTGCGTCAAAATTATGAATATAATAGTATTACTAAAAAAAATGTTCATACAGGTTATGCGGTAACGAATACTTTGATGGTTACGCTCAAAGATACCAAAAAAGCCGGTAAAATTATTGATATGGCTATAAAAAATGGAGCAACAAATGTCAGTAATCTCACTTTTACTCTGCAAAACACAACAAATGTTTGTAAAGAATTAACGGCAAAAGCTGCCCAAAAAGCTAAAAATGAAGCGATGAATATACTTACTCCTTTAGGAAAAACCATTGATTCTGTTTATAACATTGATTACAGCTGTTCTACTCAGACACGATTTGCATCTTCAAGAAATTATACAATGATGAAAGCAATGGCATCAGCTGATGTTGCCGATTCTAACGGTGTTAACGTTGAAGATGGTGAGTCAAGAGTTGATGCCTCTGTTACTGTTGTTTTTACGATTAAATAAGGAATTTGAAATTGAAAGCACTTGTTTTTGATAATGAATTAAAATATACGGAAGATTATCCGAAACCTGTTCCAAAATCAGGTGAAGTACTTATAAAAGTTACACATGCCGGAATTTGTAATACAGATGTTGAGATAACAAATGGGTATATGGGCTTTAAAGGTATTTGCGGGCATGAGTTTTTAGGAATAGTTGAGGATGTTAATTCTTTGGATAAATCTTTAATCGGAAAAAGAGTGACTGGCGAAATAAACTTGGGGTGCGGAAAATGTCCTGATTGTTATAATAATATGCAGCGACATTGTCAGAACAGACAAACTTTAGGGATTTTTAAAAAAGACGGTGCTTTTGCGGAATATCTTACTTTGCCGATTGAAAATGTTATTGAAATACCTGCAAGTATTCCTGATGAAGATGCTATATTGGTTGAACCTTTAGCTGCTGCACTTGAAATTTTGGAGCAGGTTCATATTAAGCCTGCCGATAAAATTGCAGTTTTGGGTGACGGAAAATTGGGTTTACTTGTATCTTTGGTTTTATCAACAACTCCTGCTGATGTTATTACAATTGGTAAGCACGAAAATAAATTAGATATTTTGAAAAAACAGGGGATAAAAACAAAATTTTTAACAGATGCAGTTGAAACAAAGTTTTATGATATTGTGGTCGATGCTACAGGTTCGGTTGACGGTTTTGAAAAAGCTGTTTCACTTGTAAAGCCGAGAGGTGTCCTTGTTTTAAAGAGTACTGTTGCTGCAGAAAAACCTCTTAATCTCGCACCTGTTGTTATTGATGAAATTACAATAGTGGGTTCTCGCTGCGGACAATTTAAACCGGCGTTAAGGCTTTTAGAAAAGAAAGTATTAAACTTAAAACCAATGATTTCAAGAGTTTTTGGTTTTGAAAATGCTATAGAAGCATTTGTGTACGCACAAACAAAAGGTGTTTTAAAGGTTATATTAAAATTCTGATATGAATGAGATACGGAAAGAGCAAAATACTACATTAAAGATATATCGAGAGTTTTTTACGCAAGCAGAGAAAGAGGTCAAGAGGCAACTTAATGATATAAAGTCGCCTTCTTATTGCAGAAATTGTCGCCGTTGTTGCAAAATAAGATATTCTGAGTTTTCGCCAAAAGAGCTTAGAGAGCTTGGCTATGATGATTTCCTGAAAAGTTTTTTGCCTCTTGGGGCACAAAGATTCAATGAAGAAGTTGATTTACAGACAAATCAAATGGAAGCATTCAGAGTTGATTTGGAGTATGCTCAAAAAGTCATAGAAAGTACGGATAAAGATTGTTGGTTTTATTATTGCCAGTATTATCAAACAGGAGTTTGCAAAAAAAGTAAAGATAAGCCTTTGTATTGTTCTGTTTATCCGCAAACTGCTTATACCGTATTGCATGATACTTGCGGTTTCAGACAATGGCAAGTCGATGCTCTTGAAAAATTGGAAAAAGAAATGTCAAAAGATATTTTAGAAAGAATTAACAATATTTCTGTTTATAAAAATTCATTCAATTGTGCAAGGTGTGCTACGTGTTGTAAACTTGCTTGCAGTGAATTTTCTTATGAAGAGTTGAAGGAAAAAGCAAAAAATAATGACAATTTTGCGAAACAATTTACCAGTGTATTTGTTCCTTATGAAAACGAAGAGGAAGCATATAATTATTATAAAGAGTACATTGATTATTTGAGAGAAGTTTTGCCCGAAGGTGAAAAAGTTTATTTTTATTATTGCCCGAAAAATAAAGATAATTTGTGTACGGATTATGAAAATCGACCTGATATATGCAGAGATTTTCCTACAAATCCGTTGATGATTTTACCTAAGATATGCGGGTATAAGGCTTGGCAGGAAGAAACACATACTTCTACGCTTCTTCTGCATGCGCTTGTAGAAATTGTTGATTTTTATATTAAAAAATTAAAAGAAAATATCAGAAATTTTTAACTTCGCCAAGAGTTTTTAAATATTCTGCATTATCTGATATTGTTTTCTTTGAGCCTACTATGGAAATTACGCTTGGTTTTGTAAGATAGTAATTTGCAATAGCTTTTATATCTTTTGCTGTTGCATTATCAATGGCGGCTAATAGTTGTGGCAGGTATTGTGTTTTATAGAGTGTTCCCATTGAAGATACAAGCATTGAGTTTTTGCCTTCTGTCGATTCTAAATTGTATGCAAGTTGACTTTTTATTTGGAGTTTTGCGGCTTTTAATTCGTCCTCCGTTACTTCTTCGTGAATTATCTTGTTTAAATGATTTCTAAAGCCGTTTAGTGCTTTTTGGAGATTTTTACTTTGTTCAGGATTGTTTTTATTTTCCGTGGTTGTGCCTATTTTAAGAACCAACGCCCCTCTTGTTTCAGGACTGCCTGCACCGTATGATGAGCTTACGTGGTATGCAAGTTTTTGTTTTTCTCTTAAATCCTGGAATAACCTTGAGTTGCTGTTACCGCCTAAAATTTCATTAAGAAGCAAAAACGCTGCTCTGTCTTTTATATTTCCGGTTTCATGAAAACTGAATGCTTGAACAATATCTGCTTGATTTCGTTCTTGTGTGTCAGTTACTACTTTGGTTGTTTGTAAGTCTTTTACCTGAGATTTGATTTTTACTTCATTTGGGTTGTAAATTCTGCCGTTTTGTGTAATTGATGAATATACTGTATTAAGTATTGCAGGATCTTCTAGATTTCCGCTAAGGCTGATTTTACATTCAGGGTATGCAATAATTTGGTTATAATAATTTATAACATCATTTAAACTTACTTTGTCTAATTCTTCGCATATTTTTCTTAACGATGAGCAAGCCGGAGAATTTTGGAATACTTCTTCATCAGCTCTGTCCGCTGCACTTTTAGGACTGGAAAGATATAGATTTTTAATTTCCTTCTTCGCTTTTTCAAAATTTTCCTGAGTTAAAGCAGGTGCATACATGTTTTGTTGTATTACTGAGAGTACTGTTTGCAGACTTTCTTTTGGGAATGATAAATCTATATTGCCGCTTCTGTGAGTTATCCAAACACAACTTTCTATATTGTTTTTATCTTTTAAGTCCAAGAAGTTTTCTTCAGACATTAATGATGTACCTTTAGTCATTATTCTTGTAAGCAATGCCGGTATTGCTATACTTTTAGGTGGAGTAGTTGTTTTGAGATTATATGATAATGAATATAATTTGGCGTTAGGTACGTTCAGTGTTGTTATTTTGGCATTATTGGGTGTTTGGTAGGTTTTAATATCGTAATCTTTTTTTATACCGCAAAATGACACATTACTTTGCTTTTGTGGGCGTACAACACAAATAGATGCCTTATTTAAATCAAGAAATTTTCTTGCTGCATTCATGACATCCTGTGCTGTTATACTATTAAGATTTTTTTCAAAATCGATCATACTTTCAATATCATTTCCGTTGATGAAATTTGCACCTATATATGAAACTATGCTCATATTAGATTCAGCCATGTGGTTTGCCTGATTTCTTATTTTGTTTTTTGCCGTTTGTAAATCGTCTGCGGAAATTGGCATGTATGTAGTTTCATGTATTTTTTGATAAATCGTCTTTAAAACTTCATCTTCATTATTATGGGAAGTTGTTGTTGAAAAAGTTACTTCTGTTGGGGCATTAGGTGCGTTGCCTATTTTTTCTATACCTGAACTTATTGTCAGGTTCATATCTCTCATTGCTTTTGTCAGTTTTGCATTTCCGTATCCTGTTAATGCACTTATTAAAACATTTATTGCTGCTAACTCTTTTGGGTCAGAAGGACAAGCAAAGCCTATTTGTATTGTCGTTGCTTGTGCATTAGGAGAATATACAAGCTGATTAATGCTTTTCGTTATCGGAGTTAGAGTTTCATAATGTTGTTTAAAGTTGGCAGGAGTTTTAAATTGAGCAAAATTTTCACTTAACATTTGTAATGTTTTTTTCTCATCAACATCGCCGACTACAACGGTTAAAGCTGTTTTGGGATTGTAATTCTGTCTGTAATAATTTACAACATCATCTCTTGTAAGATTTTTTATGTTTTCAACGCTTCCGCCTATTAAGTCACTGCTTGTAGATTTAATGCCAAAAAGATTTCTTAAAACTGTATTTGCGGCTAAGTTTTGAGGGCTGTCATCCAACATTTGAATTTCGGAAATTACAGGACCTTTCTCTTTTGCAAGCATATCTTCACTAAATTTAGGGTTAGAAAGCATATCTGCATGCATTTTTATAAATTCTTCCAAATCTTTTTCTGTGTGCAAGGGGGATTGGATAAAATAGTCTGTTCCTATATATCCTGTTGACGCATTATAGCGTCCGCCCATTTTGTTCACATTTTCAACAAATTCGTTTGATTTTAAATTTTTAGAGCCGTTAAATAAGTTGTGTTCAATGAAGTGGCTTATACCTCTTAATTTATCAGGTTCATTCATTGAGCCGACTTTGAAGAATGTTTTTAGTATGCAAGGACCTTCTTTTTTTGCAATAAGGCATTTCTGTCCGTTTGGTAAAACGTACAGGTTTCCTCTCAGGTTAAGGTACGGTAAATCTACATTTCTTATAAATGTTGCAGATGTCCGTACAGGAGCGTTTATGGATGTTATTGCCTGAGCGGCTGCGTCTGAAAACACTTCCGAAGAGTTTTTGAACTGTGTGTTATCATTAATCTTTGTGTCTTTAACAGGAAGTTCACCATAAAAACCTGTTTTATTTAATATATTTATCTTGCCAATATTCATATACATCCTAACCTATATTATATATAAAACAGCAATATGAAAAAAAGTGTTATCTGTGTACGCTTTGTAAATTTTTGTAAATTGTAACAATATTCAACTAGCAACTTTATTTTTTTTGACATTTTGGTATAATCGATATACAAGGTGAGGTAAAAAATTTATGCAAATTTCTGCAATTAATTCCTATAACAATTTTAAAGGTTCAGGTGAAGTAGTTGATCTTGTTCAAAATGAAGCAGGTATTTATGACAGACCGACAGGCCTATCCGATAAATTGGACAGAGTTGATTTTTCATCAATTGCAGATTTGATAAATGATAGTAAACCTGAAAACAAAAAAGACTCACCTGCAAAGTTTTTTCTAACGACAGTACTTTATGCCGCTGCTGCTTTCTATGCCGCTAAGAAAATGTCTGTCGGTGCGTTGAAGAAAATTACACAAAAATTATCTTTAGAAAAGCCTTTATATAATTTGGGTGCTATTGTTCACAGAGGAGTTACTTCTTTGAAAGGCAGACCTGTCCCTGAAGTTACGAATGTATCTTCTTTCTTTACACGTAATACAAATAAAGCTCTTGGTGCATTTGCAACAGCGATGGAAGGTATTGCTAAAAAAGGTGTTACTCAGGCAGAGCAGGAAGCGTTCTTTAAGTTAATGGGCAAAGGTGCTCAAAAAGGTGCTTTGTATGCAGGTAATGGTATTCTAAAAGCTACAGGTGCTACACTTGGTGTTGGTACAGCAGGTGTTACAGTATTGAATCGTTACAGGGATGAAGATGGTAATGGTGTTCCCGATAAACTTGAAAAGACTAAAAACGGCTTTTCATTATTGAATGAATGTAAGGAAGCACTTCCAAAACTTGCTACAATTTGTGACTGCATAGGTTAATAACTACGACATTAATATTAAAAATGCGTCTCTTTGTGCAGATGCGTATGCCAGTGATTTTTCAGCCCATTCAACATCTTTTAGAGCAAGTCTTTTTGCTGCATTTGCATCGTATTCTTCTTCTTCGGCGTATTTTTTTGCTCTCATTGCATATTTTCCGTCTACGAAGAGTCGTGGCGACTGGTCATGTATAAATTTAATTTTGTCTTTTTTCTTTGCATCTTCATCAACACCAAACCAACGTAGCATTTTTTGTGCATTTTCTTTAATAAGATTAGCTTTTTCTTTTGCTTTTGTAGCATTAGCTTGAGCTATTTGTGCTTCTTCAAGTTTTTTATCGGCTATTTCTTTTCTTTCTTTCAATTCGAGTTTTTTAATGAATACTTTATGATTAAGATATCTGCTTACAGATGCGATGAATTTTTGACGATTTTCAATAATTCTTGTCCAAATTTGTTCATAAGTTTTCTTTAATTGTTTTTGAAAATTGTCAGAATAGCCTCTGTTTTTAGTTAATGTGCTGATACTATTCATTTCGGATTTTACAATTTCATCGGCTGTTCCAATTGCTGCATTTCTGACATCTTCACTGCAACCTGCAGGAAGTGCATTATCAATATCTTTCATTAATTCTTTATGATATCTTTCAACATCACCTGCGGTTTTTAAGAAGTATTCTTCTCTTAAACGTTGAGTTTCTTCTTTATCTTTTCCGAATATGCCATTAGCTATTCTTAATTTGTTTAAAGCACGCATTTTTCCGACATGGTTGATAACTTTTCTGATTTTTTGCATTTTCTTTTCATCAACCTGATCCGTACTTTCCGTAAAAGTTTCTTTAACTGCTTTTGTTACTTCTTCGCTGCCGAATTCTTCCACTGCTTTTATAAATTCTTCTTTTGAAATTAGTCCTCTTTCATATGCTATAGAGAGACCCATGTACAAATCTTTTTCTTTTTGCGGAATATCGGTCGGGTCAATACCGAGTTCTTTTGCGGTACTATCTAAAAATGCTCTTGCTTTGCTTATTTCTTCTTTTGTAACTCTTAAATTTGCAAGTTTATGTTGTTTAGAAGTCATTGTTTTATATGATTCTGAACTTACAACTTCGGAAATATCCTGTTCTGCAGTCGCTTTTTCTGCATTACCGATAGGAATTGTAACTTCGGATGATTTTTTTATATTTTCGTTTGTGTTGTTGAATACGTTATCGGATTGAGAAACTGTTATGTTATTATCATCAGAAAATGTGCTGCCTAGAATTTCTGATGAAGTAGATGTTTCGGAATCTTGCGCACCGTTATTTTTTCTGATTTCATAGCTTGTATTTGAGCTTGATGAACTAATTTCCGTCATTACTGATTTCTCTTTCCTTTTCATGGCATGCTTATACTATTGCCATAAATTAATAAAAACAATTTGGCGGTAAAAATTGCTTTATTATTGATTAATTAAGTTTGCCGTATTAAACATCATCCAAGAGCGACAACTCGCCTGCATGTTATGAACGGCTTGTTGGCGCATGCTTAAATCACTTGATATTTCAATATCAGCGGTTCTAATATCTGCATTAATGTTTTGTATAGATTCTTCTACGTGTTCCTTTAAGTGTATTGCTGCATTGATTCTTGCCAAATGAAATCTTCTTGCTGTCGGATTTAAAAACTTGGGCATTGTGGCAAGTTCTTTTTTGAGTTGTTTAATAAGTTTTTCAATTTGTTCTAATTTGTTTTGTCGTTTGTGTAATTTTACCTCCAGTTTTTCTTTTTCTTTTTCGGTAGTTCGTTGTTCTTCTTTTATTTCTTCGTATTTTTCTTCTGTTTTTTCAATTTTGTCCTTATAGTGTTTAGTTATGGATTTTTGCGTTTCTTTAATATGATTTAATACAAGAAGTTCATTTTGAAGTTTTATACCTTCCATTTGTATTGCTAATTTTTCTCTTATACGTGCTTTTTCTTCCTCCGATAATATTTTGAGTTCATTTTCCAATAGTTTTTCTTTTTCTTTAATTGAGCTTTCAGACATTGCAGTTGTTGCTTTCGCGCATATAGAAATGAAGCCTTCTTCTAAAGTCTCAGGTAAAACTTCCAGTACGGCTTCCGTAATTTCTCCTTGTTTGTCAATCATATCTTCAGATGCAAATTCTGTTAAGATAAGCATTTTTTCTTCGGGATTATCAACATCTTCTGCTGTTGCAAAGACCAAGCATGCATCAGTATCTCCCAACATTGCGAATGTTTCGTTTAATTCGTCTTGTTGTTCCCGTGTTAAGGTTTTTGCATCTTTGGGTATGATTTCTTGAGTTTTCCTTTGTGCTTTTGATTTTTCAAATTCAATTCGTTCTTCTTCAAATTCTTCCTGAGTTAATTCACCATTAGCACGTTTGTCAATCATAACTACTGCGTAGGAGTAATCATCATCGCTTAAGTATTCCTGCGGTATGTGTTTTTCTTTGAAATATTTATCTAAAGTGCTTTTATGTTTTTCGTATCTTATTGCATCAGAATTATACTGTTTGTGGTTGGTTGTTATCTGCTGATTATCTGATTTGGAAAATATGTTAACTACGTACATATAGCATCTTTTTAAAATATTTCCTTCTTTGGGTTTAATTTCAGGTTCGTTTGCGTGAAACAAAAAACTTTTTGCACGTTCTATTTCTTCTTTGGATATGTGTCCGGAGTTCGGGGGAGTGCCTAAAACAGATTTTCTGCCATTTGATATGAATGATGATTTTACAGGTGTTGTTACAGCAGTTTGACTTCTTTCATATGGTAAAGTTTTTTCAATATGACTTTTCCCTGACAAAATCAAGTCAGGATAGTCTACGCGCTGCACAGAAACAGGTTGTGCAAACGGAATTGTTGTAGCATGTTTTTCCTTAAAACCGCAACTATCTGTCCCATGTTTTTTTGCAATAGGGATGTCAGGCGGTTTGATGCCTTTTACTTCCATTATACCTTTTGCCTTTATTACCTTACATGAACATAGTTAATGTTCATAGATTAATAAAAACAATTTATTGGTGTGAATTGCTATATTGAGCCAAAGAACACGTTAAATTTACAAAAACTTTCGGAATATTTTAGGTTGCAAATCTCCCTATGTGGTCATTTGGGGCTAAAAAAGGCACAAAAAAAAGCTACTCTACTTCAAGTTGCTTTCTACTAATAATGCTCTGCCATAATTTGCCAAAATACCATTCGCATCGTACTTCACTTGCTTGGTTACACTTTGCCCTGTGGTATCCGACTTAGTACCGGATTTTATACTTCGAGGGTGGCTTAAACTTTTTAGCCCGTACACCATCGCACCTATCGCACAGATTTTGAAATGCATAAATCGAAAAACTCCGAATAATATTTCCGAGATTAATTGTAACATTAACAATTAATCTTGTCTATACATTTAAAAATATATCCTTCATAAATATTAATATTTTTTTCATAATATTTTTATATATTTATTTTGTATATATCTTAGCATTTGTTAACAATTTATTATTAAAAAAAATTTTTTTTCTGCTTTCCCGAAAACTCATTTATAGTTGAAAAAAAATATAATACAGAAGTCTGATTTTTTTAAAACCGTCATCCGCTATTGCTATTGCTTTTATGTTCATGATAAGATTTATGTCAATACAATAGAATTATTATGAGCGAGGAGTTTATTTACATGAAAACGAAAAATCTAAATGCCCTTGTTGCGGCAGGTTGTTTAACCTTTTTGGCGCCTTTAGGGGCACAAGCCGGAGATATTACACCGGATTCACCTGTTATTACAAATACGACTTTACATACAGAAACCGGTGGCTCTACTTTCTCTGCATTTACGGTTGGTGATGCAGAGCATGCCGATGTTATACTTACAATTGATGCTACTGCAGGTTCTTTGAGCAAAAGTGGCGAAGGACTTGTTACTCTTAATAACAATGCGGAAATTCAGTTTAGTAATGCGGTCTATGATGTTGTTGTCGGTAATGTTAATGTAAGCTCTGCAAATACAGTTACTATTGATTCTGATTCAACCGATAAAGTTACGATGAATGATGTTGTGGTTAATGCATCATCAGGTGATGTTACTTTAACTTTAGAGGGTGTAAAAACATCTAACTATAATTCTATTAACAACGGTTCAAATACTAATGATGTCAATTTTATTCTTGATGATTCTCAGCTCAAAAATGTTAGTGTAAACTCAACTCAGGATATTTCCGTTAAATCAATAAATAAAGGCAATACTGCTGATACTTTTACTTTGTTGGCTGGTACAGGAACTTCCGGTGATGAAAGAACTTCTTTGACTTTGTCTGTATCAACTCCATCAGGTACTCCTGCAGTTGATGCTTCTGACTTGACAGTTGCAAAAGTTTCGCTTACGGATAATACTTCTTTAAATTTGGATACGGTTGTACCGTCTACTCCCACAGCTGGCAGTCCTTCTGATGGAATGATTGTCATTAGTGAACTTGAAATTAACGGTTCAAGTTCGGTTGTTACAAATTCTAATACTAATGTAAACACGAAAATTACTAAGGTTTCTATGGGCGAAAATGCTGCCGGTGCTTTGAGTAATGTTACTATTGACGAAGTTGATTTAAATGGCAACCATGTATTGACATTAGCTAATACGACAATCAATAACACTATTGTTGTTGATGATGGCAAAGTTGCTAACATAGAAGGAACTTCAGGTACTACAACATTTAGTGCGAGTCTTACAAAAAGTACTTCTACAAGTACACCGCCGGATAAAACAACATTAAACATGTCAGCAAGTGAGGGCGCTGTTGTCAATGCTACATCTATTTCAATGAACGGTGTTTCCGAAGTCAATGCTTCAGGTGCAGGAAATGTTACAGTAGGGACTCTTAGTGCAACAGATACAAATAATACTTTTAAAAACAACAGTACATATGGTGCAGGAACGACTGTTAATACGCTCAATGTTTCAACCGGTTCTTTGGATGTTGTTGCAGATAAACAATTAACTATTACTACTTCAAACTTAAGTGATGCAATTTTGAATTTGAATGCTAATTCTGCCGCTATAAATAATACGACTATTAATATTTCAGATGGTGAATTGGATTTAAGCGGTTCTTATAAAATTGCAATAACCAATACAAATATTGCTGCAGATAGTGATACTGCAGAGATAACTATAAACAACACTAACTCAAATAGTGATCAGGCTAATATTGGTACTATAGATGTTGTTGTTGGGGAAAACCCTGGACATACCGCTTATTTTGATACTTCGGCTACTATAAATTCAAATACTGCTGCAGGTACAAAAGTTGATAACATTACCGTGACAAGTTCAAACGGTAAAAAAGCAGAGATTGTTTTAAATGCCAATGCCGGTAATATCACGCAAACAGCTACTAACAATGTTTCATTAACCAATGCTACTTTAAAAACCGGTACAGAAACAGGTAAAACAATTTCTTTGAACGGTGTTACCATTAGCGGAACAGAACCCAGTGCTATTGTTGTAGAAAAAGGTACAGGAACTTCGTTTGGTACGATATCCTTATCTGATGGCATTTTAGAAGTTACAGGCTTGTCGGCAACTGACCATGAGTTTAGTTTGACAGGTTCAAACACTATAAAAGCTACGTATTCGGACTTAGGAAATTTACCTGTTGCTTCTGCAAAAACTCTTGATGTTTATGCAGAAACTGCAGGCACAATGTTTACTGATGCGACATTAGAAGCAGGTATACCGGCTGTTCCCGGTGGTGCTGATGCGCAACTTACAACATTGAATTTGAATGCACATACTTCTGAAGCTACTCCTGTCGAAAAGTCTATATTTGGCAGGTCAATTAAGGTTCAAGGTGACAATGAAGTAAACTTCAACGGTGGTGAAATTGCATTACAAACTGCTACTGCGGGTGAATCTCATATTGATGTGGCAGGTACAAACAACGTATTAAATAACAATACTTCCAGTACAGTTCTTGTTGATGGTAATTTGACCTACACTGATGCTAATTCTGAAGTAACGCTAAACGGTGCATATGGTTTTGAGGGAACTGATGTTGATCAGGCATCAACATTAAATACGAACGGCAATGTTTCACTCGGGGATATATATATTGACAATGCAACTGATTCTTTTGTAATAAATGCTGAAGGCGGACAGACAACTGTTGGTCAATTTGTTGTTACCGATACAGGTAAAATTAATGTCACATTTAATGCAGGTGATACCGGAACGATTAACAGTATTGCCGCTAATGAGCTTAATAACGGTGATGTTCTTACATTGTCAGGTACAGGTGACATTACTCTTGGTACCGTTACTGTTAATGATAACGCATCTGTTTATAATAAAAATACCGGTGCTAATACAAAGATTGGCAAATTGGTTCTTGCTGATGATGCTACTTTAAACACAGCTAACAAAAATATTGCAGATTTGAAATTAACTGATGTCGAATTTGCTGACAAAACAAAAACGCATACTTGGTCATTGGATTATGATGGTGGATCAAAAACTGCTGATACTTTAACGATGACTGATGATGTCGCAAGTAAAATTCAAGATTCTTTGGATTTTCAATTCAAGAATGTTTATAACGCTACTGAAGATAAGTACATTAAATATGTTAAGTTAGTCAATAGTGATACGTCTGTACTTAAAACAACAGGTACTGAAGCAAGTTCTTATATTTTATCCGATGGTACTAACCAAATTCAGTACAGTTATGTAAATGGTATAGAAGGATATGATTATGCACCTAATACTGTTTTGATTACAAATTATCAGATTTCGGAAGATATTTTGTTGGAACACTTGGCAAGACAAGGTGTAAGAGAATATGAATTGTCTGATGGTATTCAGTACGCTGCTAAAACCGGTATTTGGGCTCAGCCTAACATGCAGGCAAGGGCAGATGCAGAAGGTGGTAACATCTTGACAATTAGCAGTACGTCATCTATCAGCGGTTTAGATGAGACAGGCGGAACACAAAAAGCTCAAATTTTCATGGTAGATTCTACAGCTGATGGTATTGACAGAACATTGAACTTAAACGGTGTTTCTGTTAACGATGCATTGAGTGATAGTACTCACTATATGAATACAGGTAAAGGTTCTGCTCTACATGTGATTTCGGATGATGTTTCATCAGTTACGGTTAATTTGAACCCGTACTATCGCGGTGTAACAATGCCCGGTGCTGCTGATCCTATTGAAGCATATAAGGCAAGTGCAGGATATGATGCTTTGAACCCTGATTCTTATTTGCTTCAGCGTGATAAAACTAACCCTGAACTTGTTCACGTACTTAAAGATGTTGCATTCACACAGAATGAATCTACAGGTGATGGTGGCGCGGTGTATATTGATGGACCTAATTCCGTAGTAAATACAAGGTCTATTATGACGGATAGTACTGATGTTGATGATGGTGTATCATTCACAGATAACGTATCAGGTGCAAACGGTGGTGCTTTGTATATTACTAATGGCGCTACATTCCATGCTCAAAAGATTTCAGGGTTTGAAATCCCTGGTACATCCGGTGAAAAACAAGATACAACCGGTGCGTCATATATGAATAATAACATTGCTTCTGCTGAAGGCGGTGCGGTATATAACTCAGGTGCTAACTTCTTAATTGATGGTGATTATTCACTTATTCAAAACCGTTCGACAGGAAACGGCGGTGGTTTGTCCAACAGAAATGGTGCAAAAACTGAGATTGGTGTAGGCGAAGGTGATGTTAATGTTAATATTTGGAGAAACGTAGCAGGTAATGCGGTTACTCCTTCACACGGTGGTGCTATATATAACGAAGATGCGACTGTTCTTATAGGTTCAGAAAACAGTACTGTTGAATTCAAGGCTAACGAAGCATTTGGAAACGGCGGTGCGCATGCTTCCGTAAATAATGATTTAACGGTTAAAGGAAAAACAATTTTATACGGCGATACTTATGAAGGCAAAGAACCGTTTGAGCCATACCCCGGTAAAATTTTGGGTAACATAGCAACAGGTAATGGTGGTGCTGTTTCAGCTGTTGAAAGTACTGTTACAATAGAAGGTAATGATGTTACATTCAGAGGTAACATCGCCGGAGGCAAAGGTGGTGCTATCTACGCAAAAGGTTCGGATACAAAGCAATCTGTTGTTAATTTGACTGTTTCCAAAAAGGGTACATTTGAAGGTAATGCTCAAGGTGCAGAATATTTGACCGGAACTCCTGGTGCAGGTCAGCATGTGGATGGATTCTGCGGACATATTATTGATGATGCTACAGGCGAGCACGTTCATAACGGCGGTGAAAACAACGCTATTTTCTTAGATGGCGATGCTGTTTTGAATCTGAATGCCAAAGGCGGTCAAATTGATTTTAAAGACAAAATAGCTGCCGCAAACGATAATAACGTAATTAATTTAACTACCTCTGCAGGTGGAAAAATTAATTTCAATAACAAAATCGAAAGTACCGGTAATAATAACGAAATTAAACAAGATGGTGATGTATATTATAACGTAAATAACGCTGCCGGATTTAACGGAATGTTCAATTTGAATAGCGGTAATGCATATTTTACAAATAAAAACTCTGTTCCTTTTGATAATGTTGATTATAGACTCAATGGCGGTTCTACTATGCACTTGGATAACGGTATAGTCAGACAGATTCAGGCAAAAACTTTAGATTTGAGCGGTACAAGTCGATCTAATCCTGCTAAGCTGACTATTGATATGGATTTGTCTAAGGAAGTAGCTGATAGTTTCAAACTTAAAAACTCAACTTCTGGTTTTATTAACGTTACAAGTATTAAAAATACAGGGGATACAAGTAAAGAAGAAGTATTCTTTAAGATTGTAGACCAACCTGACGATAAGAATAAAGTCGAAGTTGAATCTGAAGTAAAATATATTAAAGGTGATAGAATTGACCAATATGAAGTTAAAGGTTTCTCTCAAACAGGTAAACCTAACGGATTGTTAATATCACATCAGGATATAGTATATAATCCTCAAGTTGCTGTTAATGCTCGTTTGGCGGGTCAATTGGATTTATATAGCGATATTCTTCACAGAGTTGACGAAATTGCGGAAACGAGATATTTCCACAAAGTTCAAAGAAATAACTTGTATGCTGCAGATCCTGATGTTCTTGATGACAGAAAGATAGATAACCGTTACACTCCGTATGTTAATCAGGAAGATGGCGGTTGTACTTGGGTAAAAGCTAATGCAACAATTGAAAATATTAGTCCGTCCGGTCAAGATGGTTATAAAAACAGAGCATATAACGCATTTATCGGTTATGAAGCACCTGTCGCTACGATGAAGAACGGTTGGGATTTAATTAACACGGTATTTGGCGGTTATCAAGGTTCGTTCCAAGACTATGACAGTTTCCAAAATTACCAAAACGGTGGTTCAGGTGGTTACATGGCTAACTTGTATCATAACAACTTCTTCGCAGGTGGTGTTGTAATGATGGGCGGTACTAATGTTGATAGTCAGGATGACAGTCAATTAGCGAGAAGTATGAACTACGGACTATTTGATATTGGTGCTGCTGCGAGAGTCGGTTACAACGTAGGAATGGGTAAACATTGGTTATTCCAACCTATGTTAACAACTTCTTACATTTATATTACCGGTGTTCATAGACATAATACTCTCGGAGAAGAAGTTAACATGAAAGGAACGAACACCATTCAAGTTGCTCCGGGATTCAAAATTGTCGGTAATTACAGAGGATGGCAACCGTACGTATTATTTGATTACACTTGGCCAATTATTGCAAAGACAGTTGCTAATGTAAATGATGCGATTGATTTGGAAGATATGGGACTTCGTTCATACGTTGAATACGGTGTTGGTTTAAGAAAGAACATGGGTGAACGTTTCATGGGTCACGTGGAAGCTGTTATGAGAAACGGCGGAAGAACCGGTATTTCTTTCCAAGGTGGCTTAGTATTCAAGTTCTAATCTTAGTTGTTTTAAATACCAAGCGAGCAGGCTTAAAGACTGCTCGCTTGTGTTATATTAACTTATTGCATAAAGATTTTTATCGTGATAGCATTGTATAAGACTAATGGGTTACTCTATTTGTAATTTTTTTTTTACAAAATAGCAAATTTTTTTTTGTTAGTACTATATATGATAAGAATATCTATGTAAGCATGCCGAAAATTCCCAAAAGGCATGTGTATAACAGGGGGTTACATGAAAATTAGTCCTATATGCACTCATACAAATATAAAATCACAACCAAATTTTGCTGCAACTTTGAGAGTTACTGATGGAGTAAAAGAGCTAATGCATCTTAAATGTAAAGGAGATTTATTTGAAGCAGCTGCTGATATTTTTGCTAAAAAGTTAAGAAAAGTTGACTATGATGATGATGTGGTTTTATCTTGTATTCCTGATGTCGGCGGTATTTGGACGCCTGACAGAATTGCAAGGTTAAAAACATTTGGCACGGAAGATGTTTTAATGACTATGAACAATTATCATGAAAGCGGTTTTTGGGTAAATCCAAGAAGGTTGGTAGATGAAGTAGCCGATGATTTGTTTGATACATATACTAATTTGACATTAAGATAATTTTTATAAAGGAGTTCTACAGAATGCAAGTAAATCTGAATTTGCAATCACATACAAACCGTTATATGAATACACAAAGTATTCAAAAAACGAGTAATGTTATTTCTGCTCCAAATAATTTTGTTCCTCAACTCCTTACTTTTGGTGGCACTAAAAAAAATCAAATCGCTATAATTACATCAGAATGTGGTGATTTGCTTTCTACGGGTGGTGTTGGTACCGTAGCTCAAGACCTTGCACAAGGAAAACTGTTTAATGAAAGTACATCTGTTCAAGTTGGTAATACTCTTGTTCAAGGTGATAAACCGATATTAATTATGCCGTATTATAATGGTCAATGTATATATGAAAAAGACCCTGATGGTCCTTTCCTTCCTGATAAACGTGATGCGGCAAAATATAAAAAGGCCGAAATGTTAAAAAAAAGCGGTAAACCTATTTTCACAGCAGAAATCATGCAACCTAAAGCCACTACACCTGATACTTTAAGTGCAAATAAATATAAAGGGTTGGAACTTGTAACTACCAAAAAAATGGATTTTGCAGGTAAAACTCAAGAGATTGCTTTATATAGAGTTAAGGGTGCCAAAAAAATGCAAGCGTACATGATTGCTACTGAGGCTACCATGAGAATGAGAAAACCTTATGAAGGTGCAGGCGGTTACAGCTCAAAATTAAGACCATTGGGTGAACCTGATGCTTACGCTGAATTTTGTAAGGCAGTTGTAGAATTAACTCCGGAACTTGAACAAGAGGGTGTAAATCCCCGCCATTGGTTGCTGAACGATGCACAATGCGCATATATTCCTGAATATATTAATCAGAAGAATTTAGCAGGAAGTGCTTATTATAATGATGTAAAATTAAGCTATATTATGCACAATGCCGGACTTGGATATCAACAAAGGCAAAATGCACAAACTATGGCGCTTAATTTTATTTCTAATCAGGATATAGAAGCATTAAGCGGTAATGCTGTGTGGAACAGCTTGACCGATGCAGAAAAAGAACGTGTATACAGAGAAGCCGTAAAACCGTTTTTAACTTCTGATTATCAGGCAAGTCCTGTTATGGTTGCTTTGCGGCATTGTGATAACGGTTCATTGGTTACTCATTGTTCTACTGTTGCA
The DNA here is from genome assembly GCA_045598245.1 of Candidatus Gastranaerophilales bacterium. Taxonomy (GTDB): domain Bacteria; phylum Cyanobacteriota; class Vampirovibrionia; order Gastranaerophilales; family JAILCC01; genus JAILCC01. The sequence continues at coordinate 32,512 of JAZLLQ010000031.1, read as the reverse complement.
CCAAGTTATGCAAAATCTATTGCAAAAGGTAATGGTTTTGCTGACGGTATAAAAGATATTTTATTGCAAAGAATGTACGAGCAAGGTAATTTTACCGGTATTACCAATGGTTTAGATACCGAGAACTTTGGACCTCAATTCTTGTATTGCGCAAATCCAAAAGAAGTTAATGTTTATGACGCAAAACTTTCGTTGCAAAATCTAACCGATAAACCGGGTATGCAAAAAGATGAAGCATTAACAATAGATAAAGCGGTTATGAAAAAACTTTCAGAAGCCGGTTTGGTTTCGACTGCTGACGCAAATGCTATTAAGGTCGAAATGGATGGAGTTGAAACTCTTCAAAAGTTAAGGGAAAGTTACCCTTCAGCGTTAAGTGCTCAGAAAAAACTTCAGGATTTAATGGATAAAAATGCTCCTCAGGATGAGTTAAAAAAAGCTCAATTGACTCCTGAACAACGAAAAGTACTTGCTGATTTCAAGGCACTTCGAAGTGAAATTGAAGCTGATGTCGCCGAAGAAATTAAAAAAGCGGGTGGTACTAAATCTGCGAAATTAAACTTGTCTGAAAATGAAATTATATCAAGGAAGTTGGCTAAAATTAATTCTCCGACAGGAATGACTTCTTCTAATTCAATTATTCAACAAGTAGTAGAAGATGGAAATAAAGTATCTTATTATGTTCAACCTTTTGAAAAATATTCTAAAGACACTCCTGTTGATGAAGTTATAAAAATCAAACAGAGAAACCTGCAAAACCTTTTAACAAGAATATATCTTCATAACAATGCAGGTTTGCCGGTTAATTATGTAGCAATAAAGGATAAAGATTCTGCTAAAATAGCAGGTGATATAAGTTTAGATTTATTGCAACGTATGAAGAAAGGCGAAAAAATTACGTCATTTGTTGCGTGGGGACGTGCGGATGACCAAAAGGCAGTTGATGTTACCATTGATTCATATATAAAATTTGTTACAACAAAGCCGGAAGAAGCGAAAAATACGGTTTTGATTATGGGCGGTCCAATTGAAGGCTCTCACCTTGAGAAAGAAATCAGAGCTAAAATAGAGTTGGCAAAACGTTCTTGCAAAGGTAATTTTGTCTTTATGGAAGGTTTTGCACCGAATAAAGTACTATCAACTGCAGGATTAGCACCTATTATTCCTTCAAGATGGGCACCTTGTGAATTAACGGACCTTGAACCTATGAGATACGGTGGTACTCCTATTGTAACCGGCTTGGAAGGTTTGTATGATAAAAACTTTGATTTGATTAAAGATCCAAAGCGTGCTACCGGTTTTACAACAAACCATCATATGAATACGCCTTTAGCAGATATTGATGTTTCTAAATTAACACCTGACGGTAAAAAAGCGGTTCTCGAGTATCGTAAAAAGTATGCAAGCATAATTGAAAAACAACGTAATGAACTGAAGAGTATTTTATTTGAAGGTGATGTCCGTTATACTGCCCCCGAGATTGATTACAGGTTAAGATTATTTATTGATAATTCCGAATCTTGCGGTGAATTGAAAGCTCTCAGACAGAAAACCACTGATGCATTGGTTATTGATGATTTAGTTGACGCTATGAGCAAGCGTGTTTCTATTTCAGCTGACGATGAAAGAAAAATAGTTAAAAACGCTTTAAATATGAAAACAAAATGGAGTGATAACGGTTTATTGCAATCACTTCCTAATGCTGATTCGGTAAAAACTTCTGCAAGACAACTTTATTACGAGCGTCATTTTAATCCTAGCAGACAGGTATCAGGTTCATCTACAAAAGTCCGATACAGATCTGTTATGCAAGTATTCCAAGAAATATTCAGAGATAAAATAGAAAAAGCCAAACGTGATGCTGAAATGAAGAAAAAACAGGCAGCAACGCTAATTCACGATACGGAAGATTTCTTTGAACGAGCTACTACTGTTATTACAAATAAAAAGACTTTTGCGGAGAAATATCTAAATAAGCAAACAGCATTTGCATTTTTGGGAATTGCAGCCCTTGGTGCGTTAGGATGTTATCTTTTGAAGTCTGATGATGATGTCAGAACTCCATACAGAAGAAAAGCAGGCATGCATAAGCGTAGGTAATTGGAGAATATTTATTATGAGAATAGGACCTGTTAATAACATTTATAATAATCCGTATAATAAACAAAATAATAAACTCTGTTTTTGCAGAACAGTAGTTGATATGGAAAATGATGAAGTAAAAATTAATCCTTCGGAACTTACGGAGGAAGAATTAAAAGTATTGAATGACAGAAAATTGATGCTTATGTTGGATGATTTAGGCTTGCTTCATTCAAAAGTTTATCATGCTTATAAAAAATATTTTCCCGGAAAAGTAGAGATAAAGCCTTTGTCGGAATACCCTTCTGTTGCTGTGACCGTGAGAAAGCCGGAACAAAAGGAAGAGGTCGAGACTGATTCTTCTTCATCAGAAGTAGAAAAAGTTGACTATTTTGGCGATGATGATGTCCCTGAATTTTACAAAGGTGATCCTTTTGAATTGCCAAGACCATATTCAGAACTTTAAGTTATAGGTGGATATTATGATTATAAATAATATAGAATTTAATAATTCATTCGGTAGAGGGAAACCCGGTATTACGTCTGCTCAGGTTAGTGACCTGGTCAAAAACGCTACGAAACTTATAAAAGTAGGGGATGGTTTCGTTGGAGCATATCCGTCAACGTATAAAGCAGATTATTTCCGTAAATTAGCAAAAGCTGCAAAAGCTGATGAAGCTGTCCTCAGAGCCAAGGCAACTCAAGAAGTATTGGATATAGCCGAACGTGAAAAATCTTATCTCGATATAAATATCTAAATTGCCACTTGATTTATATTTATGTCTTTACTAAAATCTTAGTATATGGACGCAAAATAATTAATGGAGTGAAATAAAATGAAACGCACATTAGAAGGAACAAAAATTAAAAGACAACATGTTAGCGGTTTTCGTGCAAGAATGGCTACTTCTAACGGTCAAAATGTTTTGAATAGACGTAGAGCAAAAGGTCGTCATCAAATAGCTATCAGCCCAAAAACAAAAGCGTAATGCTATGTTGCCGAAGCGTTACAGACTTAGAAAAAATGCTGAGTTTGTTGCTACTTATGCTCAAAAAAAGTATGTTTCAAATTCGTACTTAACTTTAAATTTAGGAAAGCAGAAGCCGGCTGAGGATTATATATCCAAGGTGGCTTTTGTTGTATCTAAGAAAATTGATAAACGGGCAGTTGTTAGAAACAGTATAAAACGTAAAATGAGAGAAGCATACAGGATATTAATAAAAGATAATCCGAATTTTCAAAAATGGATATCTCTTATTTTTTCGGCAAAAAAAGATTTTATAGGGGCTGATATTTATTGTGTTAAATCTCAAATGAAAAACATTTTGGAGAAAGCTGTTGAAAAGTATGATTAAAAAGTTTTTTCTTTTTCTTATTGCAATTTATCAGTTTTTTTCCAAATTTACGCCAAAGTGTTGCCGTTTTTATCCGACATGTTCTCAGTATACGAAGGAAGCCATTATTAAGTATGGAGTAATAAAAGGGTGTTGGCTTGGAGCTAAGCGTATTTGTCGTTGTCATCCTTGGCATGAAGGTGGTTACGATCCTGTTCCATAAAAATTTTCTTTTTTCTTAAATATCTGATATAATTTATTTGAATTTATGTGAGGATAATATGAAGATAAAAGCTCAAAGTTTAATAGAATTTGCAATTATATTGATGGCTGTTACAATTGTAGCTATTCTGTCATTACAATTAATCAGTAATAAAATTAATTCTGAAAACGAGTACATAGAGAATACTGCACTTGACGAGGCTGTTATGAGTGATATGTCCGCAGAAGAGGTGAATTGTAAAAAAATGGGTTTGTCTTGGGATAAGCAAAACGGTTTATGTGAAGCGAAATAAAATTATATTTTTTCTAAGATGGTTATTTCCGCTTTTGATATAAGTTTATCTTCTGTATTTAGTTTTGCTATTTCTACGCTTTTGTTTTTTCCGTGGTAGTCACTTCCGCCCGAAATCAAAAGTTTTCGGCTTTTTGCTGCTCGCAATAAAATATTTATTTCATTGAAAGAGTAGCGGGAGTAGTAACATTCTATTCCTTGTATTCCGTATTTTTGCATTATTTCCAGTTTTTGAAGAAATTCTTGCTCGGTAATGTGTGTTTCACCTTCACCGCCAAGAGGGTGCGCCCAAACAGGTATACCTCCGGATGATATTATTGCATTTATTGCCTCATTTATATTGAAGCGGGTGTTACCTGTTTTGCATCCTGCAAAATATTTATCCATTGCTTCAACGTTATTTTTTGCAAGATTTCTGCTTACAAGAATCATACCTAAATGTGTTTTTACAATGCTTGTTCTTGAATTAAGCCAATTAGATTCTTCTTTTGTTAATTCTATATTCCAAACATTTTTTAAAAATTCTATTCTTGTATTAAGTTTTTTCTTTCTTAATTTTTTCCCTTTTTCTATTAATTTAAGTAGTATTTTGTTTTTATAATCACAGTTATATCCTAAAATATGGCATTTTATCCCGTTGCCTGAACAAGTCAGCTCAATACCGGGTATGAATTTTATTCCGGACGGTGTTATTTGGGCAAGTTTCTCACAAGCTCCTATTGTGTCATGGTCTGTTATTGCAAAAATTTTTATATTTGTATTTTCTATGACTTTAATTAAGTTTTCAGGGCTGTCCGTACCGTCTGAAATGTTACTGTGTAAATGTAAATCAACTTTTTCCATATTATGATGATAGCATGAATTTTAAATATAGCATGCTGTTTTTTTTCTTGATAAAATATATTTATCAAAATCGATTTTAATTATGAGGGGTCATTTTGGCTAAAAATTCAAATAATAAAGTTATAAAAATTTTAGTAGTGCTTTTTATTTTGTTTTTTGCAATTGTTGCAGGATATGAGTATTTTAGATACGGAAGTGTTTTTAATAATGCAGAGCATTACAGAAATATATACGCACAAGCGATAGAACAGAAAAATAACGAGGAGTATTCTCAGGCTTTTTCTTCTCTTGAAGCAATTTCACCTCGCTATGAGGCTTATGATGCTGTCTTATATCAACAAGCTCAGTGTGCGATGAAAACCGGTGATGAGGCTTCTGTTCAGAAAAAATTAAAATCTTTAATCTCTAAGTATCCGCAAAGTTACCTTTATGTCTCAACAAAATATGAATTGGCAAAATCGTATTTGCGTGCGGGAGAAAAGTCACTTTCTGCGGATACATTTCAAAATATTATCAATTCACATAAAAATACAAATTTTGAAACAGGAAGTTATTATTACCTTGCAGAAATTAATCGTGAAAAGTCTTTGCCTGTAGCTGTTAAATATTGGAAAAAGTACATTGAACAAAGTCAAGATGGCAGATTTTCGTTAGATTGTGTGAATAATATTATAAATTCAAAAGCTGATTTAACTCCAAATGATAATTATAATATCGGGCTTGTTTATTTATATAACGGAAAAAATGATTTAGCGGTAAATTATTTGAAAAATGCTCCTGAGGATATGTCATGGTTTTATTTGGCAAAGGCATTTATTGCAAAGAAAAATTATCAACCCGCAAAAGATTATCTTTATCAAGGGTTGCAAACAAATTCCTCAAAATACTCTACTGATGATATTGCAAATCTTTTATATTCATTTGTCAGTTTATCATCTGCACCTAAGCAGTTGTGGACAGAACTTGTTGAAATTCTCAAAAATAAGCAAAATCTGGAAGATATTGCTTTGTATAATTTAGCCGGATATTTGCCTAGTGATGAAGCTGTTTCTTTGTATAAGAGAATTGCAGAAAATCACTTAAAAGGTGATTATGCTTCCGAAGCTCTTGAAAAAATGTTTTGGTATTATTATAGACAAGGTGATTATAAAACAGCAAAAGATATAGCCTCAAAGCATATTAGCAATTTTAGTAATACGAAGTCCGCTCCTGAAATGAATTTTTGGTTAGGTAAAATATACGAAGCCGAAGATAATAAAAACTCTGCTATAAAAATGTATAACAGAATTTTATCTAAGTATCCTGATGATTATTACGCAATGCGGGCATACAGCAGAATTTCTTTTTTGACGAAGGGTATTGATTATGCATGGAGTTTTGCCCCAAAAGGTATATTAAAACAAACTCATTTTGAATTGCCTTTGCCATATAGTTATTCTGATATTAAGACGAAATTCGGTGCCACTTTGGCTGAGCTTTTGTTAGTCGAAGATTTTGCAACTATTGAATATTTTGATGATTTTAAAGAACCTTTTATTGAAAGTTGGATTGCGTATAAAAAAGGCTTACGTTCTACAGCAACTACAATAGCAAGAAATGCAATGGAAGAGTTTTCAGAGAAGCCTGAACGTGCGGATAAGAAATGGAAGTTTGTTTATCCATGCTATTTTGTGCCTGAAATAAATAAGTATGCACAAAAAAATAAATTGTCTCCTTATTTGTTGATTTCGCTGATTAGAGAGGAAAGTTATTTTAATCCTCTTTCACTAAGTCCTTCTAATGCTGTCGGGTTAACTCAAATTTTGCCGTCTACCGCAAAAGAAGTTGCTTCAAGAAAAGGGTACGGCAGAATTAACGAATTTTTACTTTTTAATCCTGAAACAAATATTAAATATGGGGCTGCATATTTTGCTCAAATAAAAAAACAAATGAAAAACAACTCTCTGTATGCGGTTGCATCTTATAACGGTGGTGCCGGGGCTGTGTCCTCGTGGATAAAAAAGAATAATGTTTCAGATATGGACGAATTTGTTGAAAATATACCTTATCCTGAAACCAAAAATTACGTAAAAAAAGTATTTAGAAGTTATTGGAATTATGTAAGAATTTATGCCGAATAATCGGCAAATTTTTTCTTGTTTGTTTTTCATATATATAGAGAGGTAAATACATGCAAATAACAAGTGTTCTTGCAAAAAATCTTTCTAATGAAAGTTTTTTATTGGGAAAACAAAAAAATATTGCAATTTCGATGTGTAAAAATGAGAATTTGTCTCAAAATTTCGTAAGCGGAATTTATTATAAACAGTTTTCTTTGAGTTTTGGCAATAGTGTTTATTCTGATAAAGTAGATACAGATGATTTGAAAACGCACGAAATGATTTATAAACTTGATAATGCTACTTTTGGCGATATGATATCTTTCCCTAATGCTTTGGCATTTATGAATTTTAATCAAAAAGAAGGCGCATCTGTTTATCTCGTAAGAAACAAGAAAAATGCGATTTTGGGTTATTATATTTTTAAGTTGGTTGGAAAAGATAATTTATGTATTGATACAATTAATCTTTTGACAGAGTATCAGGGGAAACATACCGGATTTACGAGTCACGTATTCAGTCAAGCGGATGAAACTGCAAGAAAATGCGGTGCGAAAAAGTTGTCTTTATACGTTCTTCCTGATAACAAAAAAGCTATAAATCTATATAAACGTCATGGCTTTAGATTGGTAAATTTGCAAACAGATGTTTACGATAAGGCTGTTTATTATATGGAGAAAGTTTTACCTTAAAAAGACTTTTACATAACTTTTTTCAAAAATTCTTCAAAATCTTCTCTTGTATCAATGCCGACAGGCTTGTAGTTTACTGTAGCTGTTTTGATTTTCATTCCGTTTTGTAAAGCACGCAGTTGTTCTAGACTTTCCGCTTTTTCTAAGTCTGACTGAGGAAGTTTTGACATTGTTAAAAGTGCTTCTCTTCTGTATACATATAGCCCTATGTGTGCAAAAGTATCTGCCTGATTTTTGTTGCGTTCATACGGTAGAGGACTGCGTGAAAAATACATTGCATAACCGTTATTATCTTTTACAACTTTTACTACATTTGGATTTTTTATTTCATCCTCGTCATCAATTTTCCTTATTAGTGTTGAAAGACTTGCATTTTTATCTTCAATTAGCGATTTAATCGCCTTATCAATACTTTCAGGTTCAATCATAGGTTCATCGCCCTGAACATTGACTACAATATCTATGTTTTCATTTTTTTGTAAAACCTCAACCAGCCTGTCACTTCCGCATTTGTGTTCCGTTGAAGTCATGCAGGCTTTTCCGCCAAATGATATTACTTCATCAAAAATTCTTTTGTCGTCTGTTGCTACGATAACATCTGATGCTAGTTTGGACTGTGCAGCTTTTTCATACACCCATTGAATTATTGTTTTGTCTTTTGCTTTTAAAAGCGGTTTTCCTTCTAGTCTTGTAGATGCGTAGCGTGCGGGAATAATAATTGTGATATTATCTGATTGCGTAAAATTTTCCATTTTCTGCTCCAAAATATACTATACCGTTATTTATGACAGGAGAGGAATATATTGCCGTTCCTACTCCGTATTTCCAAATCAGTGTGCCTGTTGATGCTTTTATTGCATATATAAAACCGTCACCTGATGTAACATATAAAATATCATCGGCGAGTGCCGGTGAACCTAGAATTGCACCGTTTGTTTTAAATTTCCATAATTGTGAACCTCCTGTTGAAAACGCATATACATAGCCGTTACCGTCTGCTATATACACTGCATTTTTTCCATAAACCGGAGTTGATTTAATTATTCCGTTTAATTTTTTAACCCAATTTTGGGAACCTGTTTTTGCATTTAAACAATAAAAAATATTTTCGGTTGTGCCTACAAACAGTTGATCATTATTTACGATTGGTTTTGATACAATGGAGCCTTTGGCTTTAAAATTCCATAAAGGTAATTTCGTTTCACTTGAATATGCATAAATTTTTCCGTCAAGTGCGCCAATGTATATTTTCCCTTGGTAAAATGTTGGCGATGCCTGAAACGGTGCGTTATTTTCGATTTTGTATGTTAGTGTACCACCCTTCAATGTAAGAAAATAAATATTCCCGTCACCTGATGAAAGAATTACGTATTTTTTTGTAAAAATAGGTGTTGATAAAATTTTGTTGCCGGTTGAAAACTGCCATAATATATTGCCTGTTGCCGAGTTTAAGGCATACAATGTACCATTTTCTCCTGAAATATATAAGATATCTTTATGAAACTCTACAGAAGCCTCATCGGTTTTGCTTGGAAGTTGTTTGGGCGTTGTCCAATATGCGCTTCCTGTCGTTGCGTTTCTTGCACTTATAATTCCGTTTTTGTTTACAAAATACGCAATGTTATTTGCTATTGCAGGAGACGAGTTTATTTTGGAGTTTGTCGAAAGTCCCCATTTTAATGTACCTATGGTCAATGGGCCGCTCTTTATATAATCTTCTCTTAGTTGAAGCTGTGTGCGGTAATTTTCAAATTCCGTTTCTTCATTTTGACATCCTGCTGTAAAAAATATAAGACAAAGTATAAGTATTAAGTATTTTTTCATTATTTTGCCCTCGGATGTGCATTTGTGTATGCTTGTTTCAGTCGTTCCGTTGAAACATGTGTATATATTTGAGTGTTAGATATGCTCGCATGTCCCAATAATTCTTGCACAACTCTCAAATCCGCCCCTTTTTCAAGAAGTTTTGTAGCAAAACTGTGTCTGAAAACGTGAGGAGAAATTTTTTTGTTTATACTGACTTCTTCCGAAATTTTTTCCAAACATTTATTCACGCTTCTTGTATTAAGCCTGTATCCTGTATTGTTTATAAATACAGGAGTTTCCTCTGTTATGTGTTCATTAGCTTGTGCATATAATTTTCTGTAATCTTTTATGTATAGTGACAAAAAATTCTTTGCCTTTTCTGAAATTAATACTATACGCTCTTTTGCACCTTTGCCGAATACTGTTATTTCGTTTTCATCAAGGTTTAAATCGCCAAAGTTTAGTCCGCAAAGCTCGCTTACCCTCATTCCGCATGCGTATAAAACTTCTAAAATTGCTCTGTTTCTTGCATTTGTTGGGGAATTTGGCGGTATTAAATCAAATATTTGATTTATTTCATCTTCATTAAGAAATGAAGGGAGTTTCTTTGGTTTTTTGGGACTTCTTATTGCTTCAGCGGGATTATAATTAACTATTTTTTCCCTGTATAAAAATCTGAAAAATGTTCGCATTGCTGCAATTTTTCGAGCCAAAGTTGTTTTTGAGTATTCAAAAATTTGTATTTGAGAAAAATAAAGCCTTATTGTGTTTGTGTTTACCTCATTTAACGGCAGGTCTTTCAGCCAATAAAGGAAATGTTCCATATCTGCCGTATATGCCCGAAGAGTGTGCTTTGAAAGGTTTCTTTCGACTTCAAGGTATACCATAAATTCTTCAAGCATTTTAGTATTATCAGTTATTTGTTTGTCTAATATTTTTTGCACAAATTTTGCCCTCTATACTTATTATTATACAGTTTTAGGGATATTATTGTTACTTTGTAAATATTTGTAATATTATGCGGAAATGAATTTTTTTGAAAAAATTAAATTTAATATTCTTTCGATTTCAGGGCTGACATCAGTTTTATCTGTTATGTTTTCACTTAATATTTGTGCAAATTTTGCTTTGTGAAATTCTCCAAACCCTTTTTCTTTGTATAAATTATACAAGATTTTTGTCATTGGTTCCGATCTGTTTAAGTCATTTTTGTCAACTGATGCTTCCATAGAATAAAAATTGTTTAGAGTTTTTACGATAAGTTCGTGAGGCAAAATATCTTCTATTTCACCTTTTGAAATCATGTAGACTTCGTCTTTGGGGAGAAGAATACTTTTAAGCGAATTTATAATATCTTTTCCGTCTGCATCAAGAAGTATAAAGACAGGAATATTAAGAAGATTTCTTATTTCAGTATAATATTTTACAATATGAGTTTTCCCGCCTGCCGCAAAAAGTTTTATGCCGCTTTCTGAAAAATCATATCCTTTTTGTTTGGCAAATAGTGGAAATAATTTTTCCTCTGTTATGCCTTCAACTATAAACAACAATTTTATGGATGCTAACTTTTCGTTTGAGTAAAATAAATTTCTTTTAGATAGATTAGAATTTTTTTTAAGAATAAGTCTTTCTAAAAATGTAGCTTTTATGTTTTTCTTTTCAAAATATTCAACAAGTGAGTCAATTTCAAAGAAAATTTCTTCTCTTATTTCTTCATAACTTGCTTTGTTTGGAATTTCTTTTTTATATTCAAGTGATTTTATTTGTTCTAATAATATTCTTTGATTAAAGGTTTTGTTTTCTTCAAATAACAAAAAGTCTTTTAACTTGGAGTTTTTTAAACGATTTTCACCTAAAAGATTATCTAATGATTTATCCCAAATAAACTGAGCAATTTCTATTTTTTCAAAGAAACTAAGCTTTTCTGCATTTTTTGTGCTGAATTTTGGTGAAATTGAATTTTTGGTTATAATTTTTTCGCTTACCCTTAGAATATTGTTTATCGGGTTTTTAAATCTGGTTAGCCAGTCTAAATACGACAAAAATTCTTCTTCTTTTATATAATTTATTTTAATATTTTCTGATTCCATAATCCTATAATAAATATTTTATTCTAAGTTGGCAACTTTTTTTGTTTATTGTTTTAATAAAATCGGTAGCCGAAAAAGTGTTTCTATATGCAAATAAATCCTGTAAATAATATTTGCTCTGTACAAACTGTTCATTCTAATAGTGCAAAATGCAGCAGTTCTGATTTGCTTTGCAATTTGCCTGTTCAACAAGTAATGAAAATGACTGAAATTCCTTTTAACGGCTTTTTTTCTGATTTAATCGGCAAAAAGTTTTCCACACAAAAAGAAAATGATATGTATAAAGACATAAATGCTTCTTTAAGCGGAAAAGATAAAACTAATTTTGAAATACTTTATAAAACCGGCAGATTGACGAATCGTTCATCAAATGATAAAAGTTCAACTTTGGAAAATTTGTATAAAATATATAAAATGCCGAGAATTAAGGGATTAAGCAATAATAAAATATTGTCCGAAACTATTGAAAGATTGGCTAACCCTTTTATTATTAATCAAAAATTCGGGCAAATTCCATCAGATGTGGCTTCTCGTATAATTTCAGAAAAAACAAATACATCAATAGCCAAAGCGACTAATCCGTATGAACCCAAAACGGCAGAGGATATGAATGTAGGAACCAGTGCTTGTTGTGTAGCTGCAAGTATTGAATTTTCTTTAGCTGATAAAAAGCCTGCGGAATTTGCAAGGTTTGTTGCAGGTTTGACCGGTGAAGAAATGGCAATTAATCAAAAGATAGAATTTTCTAATCTCAATAGTAATTTGCTGGATGCAATATATTTGCTCAAATTATTTAATATTAAACCGAAAGATGCTGATTGGAACTCTTCTGTAATACGAATTGCTCCTGACAGAGATGCGATTATACGGGCAAGAGTTCAAAGCACACAATATGACGGAAAGAACCGAAGCAGTGTTGATGTTCTTTTGCAGTCTGCATTTATGCAGTTAGGCAGTCAGTCTACATATAACTCGTTGACAGATAAAAGGTACGGTTCATTGAGTGCTGATAATTCAGGTTTGACAGAGATGGAAAAAACTTTTGTAGAAAGCGTTGTGAATAATGATGGTGAAAAAACTTCTGTTGTATATCAAAATCTTGACGAAAATGGTGTTGTTAAAGGTTATTTCTATAAGCACGAAGAAACTCAAAAGCATATATTGGATACTTTGGCACAAGGGAAAAGTGTTATAATTGGAATTACACCGCTCGATGAAAACAATAAGATTATTGGCGGTCAGGGACATGAAATTACCGTTATAGGTTCAAAAATTGAAAACGGCGAATTGTATTTTATTTGTAATGATACTGATGATAATTATGTAGGACAGGTTGATGTTAAGGCAAGGACTCTTATTCCTCAAATTCATCATGCAGGTATTCCGGTTAATGTTCTTCCTGCGTATAATACTGAAAATCAAGGTCTGAAACTTTTGAGAGAATATGCTGCAAAATACGCATCCAACACTCTTGCCCGGTAATCTTTACGGCAATTGTAAAATTATTTTGTTTGTAATAAGTTGTTTTAGGTTGTGGGGGCAACTTTTATGGTTTATTTGTTTTATATATGTATAAGGTAAATTAGGTCAATTTTCATGCATGTAAATTCAGTTGGTGTTTATAATATTCATGGTAATACTGTTGATGCTGGTTCTGTACAACATAATAAGTATTCTGTTCCATCAGCTGTGGCTGAGTCTGCAATGAAAAATGATAACATACCTTTTACCGGTTTTTTCTCTGATTTATTTACGAAGAAATTTTCAACACCTGAAGAAAAGAGGATGTACAAAGAATTGAATTCTTCTTTAATCGGAAAAGATAAGATTAATTTTGATATTTTGTATAAAACCGGAAGGCTATCAAACAGAGAGTCAAACGATAAAAGTTCGACTTTAGAAAACCTGTATAAAATAGTTAAAAATCCAAGGATACAGGGTTTAGACAGTAAAAAAATTCTTTCTGAAACAATAGAAAGATTGGCAAATCCATTTATCATTAACCAAAAATTCGGGCAAATTCCTGAAAATCTTGCAACTACTATTTTGCAAGAAAAAATAAATAAAAAGTCTGTTCTTGATACTCATCCCTATGACCCAAAAACAAATGCAGATATGAATGTTGCAAATAGTGCGTGCTGTGTTGCGGCAAGTATAGAATTTGCTCTTGCAGATAAACGTCCGGCTGAATTTGCAAGATTTGCTGAAAGTTTAAGCGGAAAAGATATGTCCGTTTCTCAGAATATTAAACTTGCTAATCTGAATAAAAATGTATTGGATGCATTATATCTTCTTAAAATGTTTAATGTTAAACCTGAAAAAGCTGATTGGACAAAAGCTACAATTAAAATTGCTCCGGACAGAGATGCAATAATTCGTGCAAGAGTTCAAAATACTCAGTATGACGGAATGAACAGAAGTGGTGTTGATGTGCTTATGCAATCTGCGTTTATGCAATTAGGCAGTCAGTCTACGTATAATACTTTAACTGACAAACGATACGGCTCTTTAAATGCAAATGACACAGGATTAACAGAATTTGAAAAAACATTTGTTGAAAGTATAGTTAACAATGATGGCGAAAAAACGTCTGTTGTGTATCAAAATGTTGATGACAATGCAATTTTGAACGGATATTTTTATTCTCCTGATGTGGTTGAAAAACATATATTAACTACTTTGGAAAAAAATAAGGATGTCATTATAGGAATTACAGAAACAGATGCAAATAAGAAAATTATAGGTGGGCATGAAATTACAATTGTTGGTTCTGAAATGAAAGATGGTGAACGTTACTTTATTTGTAATGATACTGACGATAATTATGTAGGGCAAATTAAAATCAATGCAAAAACTTTAATTCCCAAAATTCACCATGCCGGTATACCTGTTGACATTTTGCCGGTTATAAATGAAGAAGATAAGGGCAGAGCATTATTAAAAGATTATGCTAAAAAATATTTGTCTGTTGCTTAGAGTTTTAACTGTTCTTTTATACTTTCAAGAATGAATCTCTCCGAAAAATCTTTCTTTGCGATGAAGGCATTTGCACCTTTTGACAAACATTCGTCTTTTATTTTAGGATTACCATGAGATGAAAGAACTATTATCGGCATTGTTAATCCCATGTTTCTCATTTTTTCGATGAGTTCAATTCCTGTCATTACAGGCATTTCTAAATCTGTTATTACTAAATCTATTTTTTCATAAGACATTATACTCATTGCATCTTCTCCGTTAGTTGCAGTGAATACATTGAATCCGCCGGATTTTAGTATGTTTTTTCCTAAAGTTATTGTGGTATATGAATCATCGACTATCAGAATTTTAGGAACAGATGTTTTGTTGCTTTTGAGAGTTAACGTAGCCGAATTTTTTGACAATTCTTTTGATGATACAGCAGATTTCATAATATCATTCAGGTTAAGTATCAAGCAGGTTTCACCGCCGGATAATGAAGATACTCCTGATATGTTCTTAACTCTTGTCAGCGGAGGATTAAGTTTCTTTTGTAAAATTTCTTCAGTCCTGACGAAAGAGTCAACTTCAATTGCAAGGAGAGTTTCTTCTACATTGACTACTACAATATTGTGTTTGTTTGTATTTTGTTCTTCTTTTTTTATGCTTAATAAGTCAGACAATTTCTCTAATTTTATTGAAGTGTCATTGTAAATTATTTGGGGTTTTCCTTCTTTTGATATTATCTCATCACTACTTACGGACATTACAGTCTTTACATAGCTGGAAGATATTGCAAAAATTTGTTCTTCTATTTTAACTAAAAGTGCTTTTAATGTTGCAAGTGTTATAGGAATTTTTATTATTATTTTAAAACCGGCTCCTTCTTCTGATTGGATACTGACTTTTCCATCAAGCTGAGCGATTTTGGTGTGTACTACATCCAGACCTACGCCTCTGCCTGAAATTTCAGTTACTTTGTCATCCGTTGTAAAGCCCGGCCAAAAAATCAAGTTCATGATTTGAGTTGCAGATAATTGACTTATTTCTTCAGGAGTAAGCAGATTTCGTTTTAGAGCTTTTTCTCTTATTTTATCTATATTTATTCCTCTGCCATCATCAATAACTTCAATAATAATGGTATTTCCTGCGTGATATGAGTTAAGAAGAATTTTACCTGTCGGGTTTTTACCTTTGCTAATTCTTTCCTCGGGAGTTTCGATGCCATGGTCTATTGCATTTCTGATAATGTGGATTAATGGAGATTTTATTTCTTCAATAACCGTTTTATCTGCACTCGTTTCACTGCCTGTTATAATCATTTCAACTTGCTTAGACTGTTCTCTTGATATATCTCTTACCATTCTTGGCAACATGTGAAATATTGTAGCTAACGGTAGAATTCTTATACTTTTAACAGTATTTTCAAACTCTTCTGTAAGGAAATTTAATCTTATATCATCATTAAGAAATCTTTTTTGAAATTTATCTGCAAGTGCATACAAGTAATCCGCTTTTTCTCCGATTTTTTCAACATGTGAAAGTGAATTTTTCAAATAACTTGTTTTTTCCTGTGCAAATTGAGGATTAGATACTTTTTTATCTGTGTATTTGTAGTTGGAGAGGGTTTTCCCCAGTAGTTTTTGAATATCAATAAGTTCGTTAATTATAGTATTTAATGTATTTAAGTGTTGCTTGTTTTTTATCTTAAATACTATTAATTCTTCCACCTGATTTTCAAGTTTATCAAGTTTTTGAGTATCAACTCTTAATGTTTTGAATATGCCTCCTGTTTCATAGGTGTTTTCTTTGTTGAAACCTGATTGTTTCTTTGTTGTATCGTGTTGCGGGTCAATTTTATTTTCAATTTGTTTTCGTTCTTCTTGTCGCTGCGGAAGTGATAAAATTTTGTCATTTTCTCTGCTTAATTCCAACATTTGCTTTAATATAGTTTGGCGTTGCATAACAAGTATTAAATCTTCTTCAGGTTTTGGTGCGATTGCGGATGATAATGAATCGGATAGTGCCTGTATTGTTTCAGGAGAAGAAATAATGTTGTTTTCTTTTATATATTCAATGTTTTCAAGAATTAGTTTTAAAATGTTTTTATTTGTATCCGGTATATTCTCGTCAAGTTTGTTTGTAATAATTGAAGTAATTTCAAGAATGGCATTGTCTTTTTTGTATTTGCTGCCAAGTTGATTTATGTAGTGGGAAATAATGTCCAATTCCGTGTTTGTGTTTGTTGATGAATTCGTCAGGTTTGTACTTTTGGGTTGAAATTCAATATTATCAGACTCTTTTGTTTTTTCGACAACATTTGTTGAAGTCATTTTTTCTTCATCGTTAGTTTGTTTGTTATCTTGATTGTTTTGAAGTTTTCCTGAAAGAATTGTATCTTTTAGGCTTTCTATTTCTTCAGAAAGTGCATTGGAACTTTCATCTACGTAATCCAATGTATTGTAGTCGAGTTTTTCAAGAATTTGAGAAATAACATCCATTCCTTTGCAAATTAAATCTACCATTTGAGAGTTGATTACTACAGTTCCTTCCTTAGCAAAGCCGAGCAAATCTTCAATTTTGTGTGCAAGAGTTTGTATTGATACTACTTCCAACATTCTTGCAGAACCTTTGATACTATGTGCCTCTCTGAACATTTCTGTTATCAAATCCATGTCTTCAGGATTTTTCTCAATATCAAGAAGGCACTGGTTCATGTTTTTGATATGTTCTTCGCTTTCGTCTTTGAATATTTTAAATATTTGTTTTGACTCTTCTTCAGAAAATTCCATTTCGTATCCTAATTGTCAAATACTTCTGTTTTCGCTGTATTGTTTGAATTTAGTATATCTTGTACCTGTTTGATTTTTTCTTTTATCAGAATGTTGTTATCTTTCATTTCTTTACTGATATTTTGAGTTGTTTCTGCTGTATATTCCGCATTTTCAAATTGATTGTTTAGTGCGCTTAGAATTTTGTAAACTTCGTCTACTGTTAAATCAATGTTGCTCTTTAATTCATCAATGTTTTCAGTAATTTTGATGGTTAAATTTACACCGTTTTCAATTTCTTTTGAGCCTTCTTCTGCTGCCATTACTGTTGAATTGGTTGCGTTTTGAATTTCTCTTACAAGGTCAATGATTTTGTTTGTTGCCTGTTTACTTTCATCGGCAAGTTTTCTGATTTCACTTGCAACAACTGCAAAACCTTTACCATGTTCACCTGCTCTTGCAGCTTCGACAGCAGCATTTAGTGCAAGCATGTTGGTCTGCTCTGCAATATCTTCTACGACTCCGATGTTATTTGAAATATGCTGTGTTTGCTCAGATAGTTCCAAAATTAACTCTGCAATAATTTGAATTTTTTGTCTTATGGTATACATTCTCTCAAGACTCTCTTTTACAAAATTTTCTTCTTTTGTTGTAACCATAAGTGTTTTTTGAGATTTTTCAACAACGGATTGTACGATTTCTTTTGTAGTATATGCTTCTATTTTTAGTTTATCAACATAGTTAGCTATCTCAGACATGGTGTTTTTGTGCTTTTCTAAAAATTCACCCTGAGAGAGGACGGTTGTTAGTATATCCGATGATATTAAGGAATTGTTTGACAGTACTCCGGAAATATATTTGTCAAACAGTTCTTTGTGCATTTTGGCAAGTTTATACAAACATATAAAAGATACTATTGCTAATGCCCCAATTAATAAGGATAATACCAGATCAGGTTTTAGTGTGTTAAGAATAATTAACAGAAAAATGATTCCTGCTGCTACTTTTAAAAACATTGTAGTGATGTTGATTTTTTTCTTTAAACTTAAATTCGTAAACATATATTCCCCTTCAATTTCTTATTAATTTTGAAATAAAACTAAATCTATTTTATAATAAAAAAGTTATTAGGACAATTAGTTTACAAAGTAGTCATGACAAAAAAAATTCTTATAGTTGATGATAGTATGACGCAACGCCTGACTTTAAAATTAAAGTTGGAACGTCATGGGCTTGAAGTTATTGAAGCTAAAGACGGAATGGAAGCTATAAAAATTGTATATGAGCAGAATCCTGCTTTGGTTTTGTCCGATGTCATTATGCCGAGTATAAATGGCTATCACCTTTGCAGACTTATAAAAAGGGATAAAATCACTTCTCATATACCGGTTATTCTTTTAACTGTCTTGGATAAAAAAATTGATAAATTTTGGGGGTTGCGTGCAGGAGCTGATGATTTCTTTTGTAAAGATTCTCCTGACGAGGAATTGTATAGCAAAATTGATAATTTATTGCGGAAAACAGGTGATGTTGTTCCTGAGATTTCAATAAATGTTTCTGATCAATATGATTTTACCTCAAAAGTTGCAGAAATTTTGGATGAGTCACTTGTGAAATCCACTCTGACAAACGAATTTAGAGATTTGTCCGAATTTATTTTGGATGACAGATTGTTTTCAAGAAAACTATTTGGGTTACTTACAGCTATTTTGGATTACAATTTGATGGGAGTCTTTTATTACGAGAGTGATAAACAGGAAAAAGTTTTGCAGTTTATTCAAAATGATGCAGATGCTGATGATTCTGTTATTGCTGCTGTCAGAGACAGAGCCGTTGCCAAGATAATTTCTTCTAATGTTGAGGCATATGCAAATTTTAAGTTAACTCATAAAATTATAGAAAGTGATTCAAATGACCAATATTACTGGAAAGAAGTTAATTCAATTGACGAATACAAATCAGAGTTGATTGTTCCTATTGAGTATGAAAATAAACTTTTGGGGGTTTTGGTACTCTATCACATTTCTCCCAATAAATATACAAACAAGTCAATTATTGATATTATATCAAAAGAGTTGAAAATGCTGTTTAAAACAAAATGGTTGTATTCGGAAACCAAACTTCTCTCAATAATTGATCCGTTAACGGAATTGTATAACCGAAGGTATTTTCAACAGGTTTTGGAAAAAGAATTTTTGCGTTCAAACAGGTATTCTTCGCCGCTTGCTTTGGCTATGATTGATATTGATAATTTTAAAAAACTTAATGATACTTATGGACACCAATTTGGTGATGAAGTCTTACAGGTTGTTTCTGAAATATTCAAGGATTCATTGCGAAAAACTGATTATGTTGCAAGATATGGCGGTGAAGAGCTGATAGCAATTTTACCTGAAACATCTATTGCCCAGTCTATTATTCCCATTGAAAGATTAAGATGTAAAATTGCGGATCACATGTTTATGCAGGATTTCAAAAGGGTGAATGTTACTGTGAGTATTGGGATTGCACAGAATAATTTTAATTTTGTTTCTACTGATGCTTTTGTTAAGGAGGCAGATGACGCACTTTATGAAGCGAAACAAAAAGGTAAAAATCGTATCGAGCTTGCTTTGATGAGGAAATAGAAATGTTCTCTCTTATAAAAAATCAAAATGATGATAATTTTTTACAAAAATATTTGTTGACAGATATTTCAGGTGTTACATATGCCTTTAAAGTCGAATTTGTTAAAGAAATCATTCCTCTTGTGGAAATGTTCACTATTGATTCTTTAGATAATAACATAACAGGGCTTGTTAATTTGAGAGGTGTCACTATTCCTGTTTTTGACGTAAGAGGTTTTTTAGGAAAAGAAATTTTGCCGTTGTCTGTTCATCAAAAGTTTTTAGTATTAAAAACGCAGGATGATACTTTTGCTATTATTATTGATGATGTAGGAGATATTATTGATATTAATGCTGAAAGTATTTCCGCATTACCGAGCAGTAATCTTAGTTTTTTGAAAGCGACTGCGATAAATAATAAAACGGTTCTTGTGATTGATACACAAATTTTCTTTGAATATACAAAAATTGCCAAAAATGTAAATAAACTTTCATCAAATGATTTAATGCCTACAGATGCTGAGTCAGTGGAGAAAGTCCGTAATAGAGTTGCTTTATTGGGCAAAAATGCAAACTTCCTTTTGCAAGAAAATTTATTTATGAATGAAAAGTTCATAATATTCAAGTTGGGGGATGAAATCTATTCGTTTAATATAACTTATATAAAAGAAATACGAAAAGTCTCGGATACCGCGATAACCCGTATTCCCGGAGTGCCTGATTTTATGCAGGGAATTATAAATTTTAGAGGTGATTATATAAGTTTGTTGGATATAAAACCTTTTTTGCATATCCCTCAAGCCGGGCGTAAAAAGAAATTTGATATTGTTATTTTGAAGGTTAATGATTTGAAATTAGCAATGCTTATTGATGATATTATAGATGTTACAACTTTACCTATTTCAAATATTAATCCCGAAGTTAATCCAGAGAATAGTTTTATTATAGGTGATTTGCCTTATCTCAGCGGAAAAATGATTAACATATTAAATATAGAACGTATATTTTCGGCAGAAAATATAAATATTGAAAATTATGAATAGTTGTAAGGAGGCAAAAATGAAATTTGGTTTTATAGGAATCGGTAATCTCGGAGGTAGTGTTGTAAAAGGGCTATTTAATGCAAAGTTTCTTACTTCGGAAAATGCTTTTATATCTGAGCCTAACGAGGTTTTAGCTAAAAATTTTAAAGATAATTATGCTGCTAATGTTGTAAATTCAAATATTGATTTGGTTAAAAGTGTTGATGTTATATTTATTGCAGTCAAGCCGTATTTGATGACAGAAAT
Source organism: Candidatus Gastranaerophilales bacterium (assembly GCA_045598245.1). Taxonomy (GTDB): domain Bacteria; phylum Cyanobacteriota; class Vampirovibrionia; order Gastranaerophilales; family JAILCC01; genus JAILCC01. The sequence continues at coordinate 11,427 of JAZLLQ010000031.1, read as the reverse complement.
TTTGTCTGAAATAAAGAATGTTTTAACATCTGATAAATTGGTCATATCTCTTGCTGCTGGTTACACTTTAGATATGATGAAAAATATTTCTGATTCGTGCAGATTTATTCGTGTTTTGACAAATACACCGGCTGCATTGAACGCTGCGACTTCTACGATTTCTAAAGGCAATAATGCTTCAGATGATGATGTGAATTTCGTAAAAGATATTTTTTCTAAAATTGGTTCAGCAAGTATTATTGATGAAAAATTTATGGATTTATCAACTGCTTTAGCAGGCAGCGGTCCTGCATTTTTTTACGCAGTTGCAAGTGCATTTGCAAAAGGATGTGAGCAAATCGGGTTGGATAAAAATGTATCAATATTAATGTCTGCACAAACTATGTTAGGTGCTGCAAGAATGCTTTTAGACAGCGGCAAAGACCCGCAGACACTTATAAGAGAAGTTACTACTCCTAACGGATGTACTTATGAAGGGTTAAAGTATATGCAAGAGCATAATGCTGAAGATATCTTGGCTCAAACTATGGTAGCAACAACAAACAGAGCTGCAACTTTGGCAAGTAAATAAATATACACATAAAAATTCAGAAAAGAGGTAATAATTATTATGAGAAGTGATGAAGTAAAGCAAGGATTGGACAGGTCTGCTCATCGTTCTTTGCTTATGGCAACAGGCGTTTCGCAAAAACAATTTAATGCACCTTTTATCGGTATTGCAAGTAGTTTTTCTGATTTAGTTCCCGGACATATCGGAATGAGAGATTTAGAGCGTCAAATAGAAAAAGGTATTCACACAGGTGGTGGTCAGTCATTTATTTTTGGTGTTCCTGCTGTTTGTGATGGTATTGCTATGGGGCATTGCGGTATGAGTTACTCTCTGCCGTCAAGAGATTTAATCGCTGACTGTGTCGAAAGTGTTGCACAGGCTCACCAGCTTGACGGTTTGGTTCTGCTTTCAAATTGTGATAAAATTACTCCGGGTATGATTATGGCAGCTTTACGTTTGGATATCCCATGTGTATTGGTTACAGCCGGTCCCATGATGGACGGTTTTTGCCAAAATCAGCGATTAACAATGGTTAAAGGAACTTTTGAGGCAACAGGAAAATACAGGACAGGTGAAATTACATTAGATAAACTGCAAGATATGGAGTTAGAGGCTTGTCCCGGTGCCGGAGCTTGCCAAGGATTATATACGGCTAATACAATGGCATGTTTGAGTGAAGTTATGGGTTTAAGTCTTACAGATTGTGCCGCAAGTGCTGCAGTAAGTGCAAAAAAACGTAGAATTGCTTTTGAAAGCGGTGTTTTGATTAATGAACTTATTAAGCGTGATATAAAACCGTCTGATATTATTACAAAAGAAAGTATCAGAAATGCTATAATTACTGATTTAGCTTTAGGCGGTTCTACAAACTCAATTTTGCATCTTCTTGCTATTGCCAGTGAAGCCGGTATTGATTTATCTTTGGATGATTTTGGTGAATTGAGCCATAAAATACCTCAAATTATTAAACTCGATCCGTCAAGTGATATGACTATGAGTGATTTTGACAGAGCCGGCGGTGTCAAAGGTGCATTAAAACAATTATACGGTAGTATTTCAGAGTTAACAGATACTGCAAATGTTAATGGTGAAAAGATTTCTGAGCGTGTTCAAAATGTTTGGGTTGACGATGAGGTTATCAGACCATTGTCTAATCCTGTAACATCTAATCCGGGACTTGGCGTTTTGTATGGTAATCTCGCTCCTAAAGGTGCTGTCGTGAAAATTTCCGGTGTTGATAAAGAGGCTTTGACATTTGAAGGTTGTGCAAAAACTTTTGACAGTGAAGAAGAATGTATGGCTGCTATCAATAATGATGAAGTTAAAAAAGGTGATGTACTTGTTATACGGTATGAAGGACCAAAAGGCGGACCCGGAATGAGGGAAATGCTTGCTCCTACGTCTGCTATAGTTGGCAGAGGTTTAGGAAAAGATGTTGCCCTGATTACTGATGGCAGGTTTTCAGGTGGGACAAGAGGTTTGTGCATAGGTCATATTTGCCCTGAAGCTGCTATGGGTGGAATAATTAAACTTATTAAAAACGGTGATAAAATTTCAATAAATATTCCTGAAAGAAAATTAGAATTACTTGTATCGCAAGATGAGTTGGACAGAAGAGAAAAAGATTTTGTTCAACCTGAACCTAAAATCAGAAAAGGATACTTAGGAAAGTATGCAAAATCAGTTTTAGGTGCAGATAAAGGAGCAAGAGCTGCAATAGAATAAATTATTATTCAATTGGGCTATATGTATGTAGGATAAAAAATTTCCTCTCTAAGTTTAAACTTTGATTTAGGGAGGAAATTTTTATGGAAAAGGCTTGTTCTTCGCTTAACGGATATAAATGTTCATCAAAGAGCAGTACATTTAAAAATCCGGCAGTTACTGCTCTGCAGGACTTGTTGTTTTATCAGTTAACTGGTATTGCATTTCTTGCAGTAAGTATTTTATCTTTTAAAAAAAAGGATAATGAACTCAACAGCAAATTGTCCCGTTTTTTATATTTAACAAATAAAGGTATTAATTTTAGTATAAATGCTATGGTATCCGCAATAGATGAGGTTTATAACTTAAAATTAAGGCTTGAAAATTTATATAGGTTTTTATGCAAAAATAGTGCAAAAAGAATTAAAAAATTTCCGCTATCTGCTGCACTAAGACCCGGAGACAGCCTGGCACAACTTGTTTCTCAGGCGAATATAATAAATATAAAAAGAACTATTAAAAATTTTAATTTTAACGTTTATTCATTGAAGGAAATTATAAGATTTTCTCTTACTTCTTCAGCAAACTATTTAGAACATATAAGAAATAATGATAATATTCCCGAAAGTATTTATAAATCATGCTATGAAATTTTAGAAGTTTTGGGAAATGAAAATATTTCGTTAGCGGATTGTAAAAATACTGTTTTGAAAGCAGGTGAATTTCAAACTCAAATTTTAGAACTCTTAATATCGACTTTTGAAAAAAAATACGGGTTTGTTGAAAAAAAGAAGGTGACGACAAGTTTTAAGAAAGGTAGTGCAATTCTGGTTACGGGTGAAGATTTCAGTTTTTTGAAGAATTTGCTTAAAGAAACAGAAAGTAAAGATATTAATATTTATACTTACGGTGTATTAAATTATGCTCACGTTTTTCCTGAAATAAATAAATACAAAAATCTTGCAGGCATATATTTAGGAAAATACAATAATTTTTCTTCAGATATTGAAAATTTCCCGGGAGTGGTTGTTTTGACAGCAGGTAATCTTGAGGAGCTACGAGAAATTTTTAGAGGCAGAATTTTTTCAACTGAAGATATTTCTATGCTAGGTATAACTAAGATAGAGAAGGATAATTTAAAACCTCTGATTAATGCTGCTTATGATGCACCCGGTTTTGTTTCAGACAAAGAAAACTGTTATATAGAACTTGGTTTTGGCATAAATGAACTTGAAAATAAAGCACAAGAACTTTATTCTTTGTTGAGCGAAAATACTGTTCAAAATATTGAAATATTCATAGGCTGTAATAACTTTGAAGTTAACAATGCTTATATGAAAAAAACAATAAATAATTTACCATCCGCATCAGCTGTTATAATATTAGATTCTTTGCTTTTCCCTTTTGAAATTAAAAATAAAAAAATTCCTTTTATATTAAATTTTGCACAATTTATAAATTTATATTCTCTTATTCGTTTGATTTATTCTGTTTCAGGAAAATTCAGGAAAGATGTTAATGATATGCCAATAAAATTTACCGTTAATTTAAGAACTCCCGATTCTGTTGCTTCTTTATTGGTATTGATGTCTTTGGGAATAAAGGATATTCAGATTACATCCGAATTACCTAATTATTTAACTGACTCGATAATTAATAATTTTTCAAAAAAATTTAATATTCATAAAATCAACTATATTGTGAATGAATCCAAGACTAAAATGAACGGAACAATATAATGTTTTGTATATTATTTGCTTGTATCAGCTCTATATTGTATAATTACCAAAGAGAGTGTAATAGGTGAAATATTGAAATCATTTGATACAGACTTGTTAATAGTAGGCGGAGGTCCTGCTGGCATGGCGGCTGCAATTACAGCTGCTAAGGACGGGATAAAGACGGTTCTTATTGAACGTGGTGATTTCTGCGGTTCAAAAAACATGTTTGGAGGTGCTATTTATACGCAACCAACATCAGAAATATACCCTGATTTTGAAAGAGAAGCTCCCTTAGAGCGTGGCATAACAAGACACACCTATGCTTTACTCGGAGAAAAAGACGGTACAATTGTTTCCTATGAAAATACCGGTGATGGAAAATCCTTTCCTGCATACAGTGTACTCAGACCGAAATGGGACAGATGGTGTGCAGCTAAAGCAGAAGAAGCAGGTGCATTTATTGTTCCTCAAACATTGGTTACGGATTTGATTTATGAAGATGGCAGATTTTGCGGAATAAAAACTGAAAATGAGGATTACTATGCAAAAATTGTAATTTTAGCTGACGGAGTTAATTCTATTCTTGCTAAAAAATATAATTTACGAAAGGAAATAAAAAAACATCATGTTGCAATATCCGTAAAGCAAACTTTATCTTTATCGCGGGAAAAAATACAAGACAGATTTAATTTGGATGATAACAACGGTTCTGTTTATACAATTATGGGAGGACCTATGCTCGGAATAACAGGACTTGGCTTTATATACACAAATAAAGAAAGTATCAGCATCGGGCTTGGAATTACATTATCCGATTTTGAACATACTAAAACTGCACCTTATGAATATTTGGAGAAATTAAAAGAGCATCCTTCAATAAAACCTTTAATCAAGGGTGCTGAGGTGAAAGAGTATTCTGCTCATTTAATACCTGAAGGCGGATATAATGCAGTTCCTCAACTTGTTTTTGATGGCTTAATGGTAACCGGTGATGCTGCTATGTTGGTTAACAATGTTCATTGGGAAGGTACTAATCTTGCTATGGTGAGTGGAAAATTAGCGGCTGAGGCTGCAATAAAAGCGGTAAAAACCGGTGATTATTCAACAAAAATCTTATCTGATTATGAAAAACTTTTGAAGAAAAGTTTTGTATTAAAGGATATGAAAACCTATAAAAATGTTTTAGATACAATGGAAAAAAATAATAAAGTATTTTTGGGCTTTTATCCGAGAAAAATTAATGAATTTATGAATTTGTTTACTTCTGTTGATAGTATTCCTAAAAAAGATAAATACAAAACATTTATTGGCAAAACATTATCGGAGAGAAATATATTAGAGTTTGCTTCTGATGGTATAAAAATAGCAAAACTTGCAGGAGAAGCAGTATTATGAATTTAGACGATTTACTTGCAAAAGTTAAATATAAACCTGATATTATTTCGCATTTAGCTCCTGATGACAGTATTTGTGTTAATTGTACTAATCGTATTTGCGAATATATTTGTCCTGCAAAGGTTTATGAATGGGATAATGAAAATAAAAAGTTACAAGTGACTTTTGAAAATTGTCTTGAGTGCGGTGCTTGCAGAATTGCATGTCCCTATAATGCAATTGATTGGAACTATCCGGTTTCGGGTAAGGGAATAACATATAAAAATAGTTAATATAAGGAGTATGAAAAGTATGGCTTATGAAGTTAGACGTTGGTATGACAGGGATGAGTTATTATCAAAGATGATGAGAGTTTTAAAAAACTCTGATGATGATTTTCAAATTAAAATGGCAATTAATTTAATAAAAATTATTATTGAACACCATATTGATACTGACCAATTCCAAACTATGAATGATATTATGGCTGCTGTTCAAGATGGGCATATTGATAAAGGTAATGCCCGTTGGTATGATGCTGACAATACTTTGAGAACGGCAATTACTATGCTTGAAAATTGCACACCTGAAATGCAAAAAAATGTAACTAAAGAAATTGCAAGCAAAATTATTAATGAATTTAATGAAATTGATGCGAAAAATCAAGAAAATGATGAAAATCCGGAGTTTGATGACTTAGAAGAAAGTGATGAAATTTAATGCGAAAATTCGGTCTGATATTAACTTTTATATGTATTATTATATTTAACTGTGCATATCAGTTTCCCGAGAAATTGCCTGCACCGTTAGATTTTGATTTATATTCTTTTGACAAGGTAAAGTTTGGACAAACAAGTGTGGGTGAATTTGCTTATCTTGCGCCGAATTATTCAAAGCCTGAAACAGAAGGAGTTTATACTATATTTTCTGAAAAAAATCTTGATAATTCATACAGAGCCGCAAGAATTGGTTTTAAAGACAATTTTTTAGACTGGATTGAGTTGGAATTCGCAGTTCCTCAGTCTTTGACAAAATTAAAGCAGACATACGGAAAACCAAAATCTGTAAATACTGCTTACAGTAGTAAATTTAACTATCATGACTATGGCTTTTTTAATATTGTTACAGATAAAAACAATGCGGTTGCTGTTGCAGTAACACTATATGGAGAATCGGATTTTAATTCTTCAATAAAAAATTTTGTAGATAATATGCCTGATAATAAAGGATATAATGCCGTTAAAAATCTTGCCCCGGGTAAAATGATGGAAAATGAATTTTCTGCGTTATATCCTAATTTTCCGGCAGACAAGGTTTCTCAAAATGATGCTAAAAGTATATACACTGTTCCTTCAAAATATTTAAGACATAATAATTATTACTCGGCTATCAATTTAGTGTTTTCTAACGGAATGTTAGCTTTTTTGAATTTAAAACCTAAATGTATGACTATTGCTGATATAAAGCAAATTTACGGTGAAGGTAAAATTATTCAAAATGATGAAAGTAAATCTGTTGAATACACAGAGTATCCGAATTTTATTGTTGTATCGGATAAATCTACCACAAAAGTGCTTAATATAGGTATTATTTCTGCTGATTAGCTTCTTCAACTTTCATAAATCGTTGTGCTTGTTTTTCGTCAAATTCAAAAATGACTCTTGCCAGCAAGTGCATCAATGACAAACTTATTATTGAATTATCAGAATTAACTATAAATAGTTGTTTATCTGATATTTTCATTTCTTCATCATCAATTTTTCTTGAAAAATATAATTTCGCGTTTATTGATGATTTTTTGATGTTTTCTTTTAAGTCAGTGCAAAGAGCTTCTCTTAATTCGTCATTTTCAGTCTTTGAAATATTTGATATGTAAATCTCAGGTTCTTCATCAGACAGTATTTCTATTTTAAAGTATCCTAAATGGTTTGTTGCTATATAAAACAGTGTTTGTGCGTTTTTATTTTTATCTTTTGAAAATTTTGTTTCGATTTCATTCAAATCTTCTTCTTTGGGAGGAACAAGCGGAAGCCATGGAAGATACATTTGAATAATATCTCTCAAAAATTCTTGAGGATTAACATTTGCAGAATTTGCTATAGATGCACCTATGGTCATAATTTCTTTTAATTGAGCCATATTTCCTGGAGTCATTGCTACTGTTCCCATGAATTTAAATAATTTATCTGCCATAAGAGCTGAATTTTCTTTAAGTTGCATCGCAAGTGCCTGTATATTTAATTTTGCATTTGAATTCAAAAGCTGCAAAAGAGCTTCTTGTACAGGACTTTGCCCTTGTGTGGTCAGATTTTTTAACATTCCCGCCAGTTGTGAATTTTCCATTGTACTAAATTCTTTTAGTAAATTTGCCCAATCTTTAGGCAGTCCAAGTGCATCCCTTAGAAACATATTCTGCTGAGCGTTATTCATTATATTTGTTTTGGCTTGTGTTATTTGAAAATAAAGATTGTTTAGCTGTGGTTGAGACATGTTCGATAATAACTCCTGATTTGAAGGAGTAGCCGCATTAAAATTCTGTTGATTATTTTGAACTGCATTTTGTTTTGTTGCGGATGTAATATTATTATGTACATTTAAAACTACGTGTGCAAGATTTGATATATTCAAATTTAATCCTCTGATTTTGTTTGTTACATTATATATTAATTACGAAAATAATTTATTCAAGTTCATTCCTGATTACGTAAAAAGAATTTTGCAATTTCTTTTGTTGGTATTGTTTTTGAAATTGGTCTGCCGTGAGGGCAAGTTTGAGGGTTTTTAGTTGTCATCCATTTTTCAATTATATCTGTCATTTGCCAAGTTGACAACTTTTGTCCTGCTTTAACTGCACCCTTGCAAGAACTCATAATGAGTATTGAATCTTCAACTCTGTCAAAGTTCGTATTCAGACATTCAATTACATCTTCTATTATATTTTCTGCATGATTTTGTGCAACTACAACAGGCACTTGCTTGATTATTACCGTATTGTCCTCGTTTATTTCAAATATGTATCCTTGCTTTTCAAGCAGATTTTTATTTTGTTCTAATTTTTCTATATTTTCAGGGTCAACAGGTGTTGAAAGAGATGTAAAAAACATTTGTGCTGCAATAGTGCCGTTATTATCAAAATTTTTCTTTAGTGTTTCATAAATGTATCTTTCATGAGCAATATGTTGGTCTACCAATTCAAGTCCGTTATCTTTTTCAATTAAAATATATGTATTTTTAAACTGTCCTATAATTTGCGGGCGGTTTGTTGTGATTTCTTTTTCTTCTGTTTTGAAAAAATGTTGTTGTTCGCTGTAATTTGCAGATGGAGTATAAGCCTTTTCAATATATGTTCTTTGTGGTTTGTCATCTTTTGGAAAATTAAATTGAGTGTTGTTTTGATGTGAATAATTCGCGAAATTTGTTTTTTCGTAATTGCGGTTGTCTGCAAAATTGCTTTCTTTTTTTTCTTCAATTTTTTTGAATATCATTTCAGGTGCTGTTTGGTATGATGTTGTTGGTATTTCAGGTTTGTATTCGCTAAGTGCGGTTTTGATTGAGTAATATACAAAGTTGTAAACCATATTTGTTTCTTTATAACGTACTTCTCTTTTGGTAGGATGTACGTTAACATCAATATCAGAAGGTTTAAGTTTTATTGAAATCATAACGAACGGATATTTGCCTTTCGGAATTAAATTGCTATACACATTATCAATTGCTTTTAAGCATATCGGACATTTTATGCTTCTTCCGTTTACGAAAATGTATATGCCTTTTCTGTTCGAGCGTGTGTACAGGGGACTGCTTGCTACTCCTGTAATTCTTATATTGGCTTGTGTATCTTCATTATCAATTTGTTTTAATTCTTGTATCAATGCTGTATTGTATATTTCTGATATAACAACTTCCACATCAGAGCTTCCGGTTGTTTTTAAAAGAGAAGAACCGTTATTTGTTAAGGAAAATATTATCTCAGGGTGTGAAACAGCTAATCCTTGCATTATTTCTTGGATGTAGCCGATTTCAGTTTTTGAATTTTTAAGGAATTTTGCTCTTGCCGGTACATTATAAAATAAATCTTTTATTTCCATAGTTGTACCAAAGTCGCACCCTGTTTCACTTATTAATATTTCTGATTCTTGGCATACCGCTTTATGTCCGTTTTTATCTTCTTTTGTCTTTGTAATACAAGTTACTTTTGAGATAGAAATAATGCTTGCGAGTGCTTCTCCTCTAAAACCAAGGGTGCCTATATTCCATAAATCATCCTGAACGGAAATTTTACTCGTTGCATGTCTGATAAAAGCATTTTCTATGTCGTCTTTATGGATGCCTGAGCCGTTATCTGCGACCCTGATATCTCTGGTATCATTAGAAATATCAACGGCTATTCGAGTTGCTCCTGCATCTATGGAATTTTCGACAAGTTCTTTTACGACTGAGGCCGGTCTTTCTATGACTTCACCTGCCGCAATTTGATTTATTAAGTTTTTATCAAGTAACTTGATTTTTCCCATACATTAAACCAGTTGGAAATCACCATTTTTCTTGATGTGTTCAACAAGACCGCCATCATTAAGCAGTTTTATCATAACATCAGGAAGCGGAGTAAATGTTATTTCTGTATTTTGTGTTAAGTTTTTAATAACACCTTTTTGAATGTCAACTTCCAATTCATCTCCTGCATTAATTTTGTCCGTATCTGCTTCTAAAAGTAACAAGCCTATGTTGATTGCATTTCTGTAAAATATTCTTGCAAATGATTTTGCGATAACTGCACTAACGCCTGCAATTTTTATTATTTGAGGTGCATGTTCTCTTGATGAACCTAAACCAAAATTTGAACCTGCAACTACGAAATCACCTTTTGACATTTTTGCCGCAAATTCAGGATCCGCATCTTCAAGAACGTGTTTTGCAAACTCCTGCAGATTGGAACGCAAATGAAATAATCTTCCCGGGGCTATGTGGTCTGTACTTATATTATCAGGGAATTTCCATGATTTTCCTTTTAAAAGCATTGTTTTTCTCCTCTGTATATTCTCTTTTCCTTATTTTGTATTATAGCACGAAATTCATTTACGGTTGTCAAATTTACTTTTGTAAATATTTGTAAATATTGCATTTTAATTATTAAAGTTTTTCACCTTTTTGCCGATATAAATAATACAGTTAATTAGTTCAAGGGAAAATAATGGATAAAGTCAATTTGAACTTGGAGGCGTTATCGGCATTTACCAAAGCCACAGGTGATGTTGGTGTTAATAGCAGTAACACAGAAAACGTTTCAAATAGCAATAAGTTATTAAAGGAAGTTTCGTCTGGAATGGTTTATAACGATGAAACAAGTAGTTTGACTTCTAATTTTTCAAGTGATTTCGTTGATGATTCTAAAACATCAGCTGCAAAAGCAAGTGCTTCTAAATCTTCTAAATCAACTTCTTCCGTTATTTCTGATTTGTATAATAAGCAAGCTGCAGCTGATACCGCAATTTCTACTTTGACATCTAAAATGAATGCAATTGATAAGCAGATAAATATATTGGAACCGAAGATAAATAATGCTTCTAATAATGGCGAAGTAGACACTCTGTATACTCTTGAACAGCAAAATTTTTCTTTAAATTCTATGTATTGTCTTTTGCAAATTGAATCTGCAAAACAACAAGAATTAAAAAGCATTATATCTTCCTATCTTGGTGTTTTAAATAAATATCCAAATAATTCTGAAATTGCAGGTATTATTGATAATATGATGAATTTGCAAACTCAGTATTATGATGTTGCTTCTCAAAAACTTACTGCAATGCAGACTGAAGATGAAAAAACTCAATATAATTTGGAACAGCAAGAAAATACTTTGCAGGCTCAATTAAGAGATTTAAAGGTAGATTTACTTAAAGCACAGGCTAAAGCTGACGGAAGAACTGTTTCCGATACGGAAATTGACCTTGTTAAATCACAGTCGGATTTACAGTTCCAAGAAGACAGAGTTATAGAAAAGCGTCTTTATTTAAGTTATAAATCTTATGATATTGGTTCAAGTATGACTTCCGCAATACATAATGAAGATAAGTATTC
>JAZLLQ010000030.1:0-18416 GCA_045598245.1 Candidatus Gastranaerophilales bacterium | reverse complement strand
AATAAATATGAACAACCACATATATCAAAATCTCTTGCAAAATTAAAATCAGTAGGAATTATAGAAGATAGAAAAGAAGGATTAAAAGTTTTTTATAAATTAAAATGGTGTTGTATAAAAGATTTTATGAATTGTTTAAATGAAAATTTTTCCTAAATTGTAAGTAATTATTTCCTAAACCACTTGTTATTTTACATTGTACTTTCTATCCATATACACGGAAAAACAATTGTCATAGAAAAATTGTCTATAGTTATATACTTGCTTTTTTACACAATAATATTTACATAAGAATGAGAAAGGGGGAAATGCGATAAAAAGCTGTACTATGTTTTGAACAAATGGGGATTTTCAGAAATACAAAACAATGATCATATAACAATTGTTTAATTTTTATTGTTTTTATATACTTATATCAGCACTCGTAGAGGAATTATGCATGTCAATGGAGCATATTAATTCAATCGGCAAATTACCGCAAAACACTGATATATCAACTGATATTCAGAATAACGAACCTGAAAAATCTTGGGATGCTGACAGCATTTTTACATCTATTGACACGGATAATAACGGGGTCATTTCAAAAGAAGAAGCTGAAAAATTCGGTTTTAGCTATTTAAAAAATGATAATTTAACAAAAGCCCAATTCAAAGAACAATTTGATGCACAACAAAAAAAATTAGCCCAAAACGATACTTCCCTAAAAGATTTCGAAAATTGTTTTGATAAAGCAGAAGGCGGAGTAATAAAAGATATTCAGCTAACACCTTCACAACAAAAAGAATTATTAAAACGTATAGAAATGTTTGAAGTATATAAATCTACCCTTTCCGCAGAAGAATTAACCGAATTAGAAAAAAACAAGCACGCACAACTCGATTTTGCAATATTTACGGATGATGGACCTATACCTGATGATTACGATTACGCTACATTATCACCAACATTTTCAGAAGAGGAAATCAATAAAATCAAAGAAAGAAATAACAGGAAATCATTAAGAGACCCTAATGCAAGACAATATAAAGAATATTTTGGTGCGGGTGGAAAGTATGAAAAAATAACAGAAAGTTTAAAAACAGGAAAGCTAAGTACAATATCAAATGAAGATTTAGGCTTTATTCTGAACTATACAGACACATCAGACTTACTTCAAGACGGCAAAATCGGAAGTTTTACGCAAGGACAGACCGGTGATTGCTGGTTTTTATCACAATTAAATAATTATGCATCAACAAAAGAAGGGGCTGAAAATATAGAACAAAGAATAAGAAATAATAATGACGGCACATATTCTGTATGCTTCCAAAATCCCTTTAATCAAACAGAAACAATTAAATATAATGTTTCGGATGAAGAACTTAAAAATTTTGATTTATCAATATTGGGGAAAGATTATTCTGCGGGAGATAAAGATGTAAGAATTTATGAAATCGCAACATCTAAACTTTTATCCGAGTATTTACCCGATACGGAAGAAAACAAAAAATATTGTATAGGTAGCGGCACTACCGTAAAAAGAATGTTGGTTCACAAAGCACTCGGATATGAAAGTGATTTGATTATTTATTCTAAAGGTGAAACTCTGACAAACTCCTTTGTTAACCCATGTCCTGAAAAAGATTGTACTGCTGATATGTACGAATTTAACGCCGATGATGAAATATATTCTTGCGAATTTATCCTAACTAAAGACGAAAACGGTAAAGCTGTTGCTAAAGCCTTAGAACCAAAGAAAACTCAATTCAACAGTTTTTGCGATTTAGTAAAAGGCTTAAAATTAAACACTTCTGAAATTGTTTGCAATACTCGTCCCGATGGTTTCAGAAGCAAGCAAATAGATAAATCAAAATTTGGTTGGTTTATGTATGATAACATTGTTTCTAAATTTTTCCCCGACAAAACAATAGAAAAAACAAGACGATACATACAAGTTGGGCATGTCTATAATTTAGAAAGTATAAATGACGGCACAATAAAATTAAACGATCCGTATCTTTCCTCATTTCCACACGCAATATCAGCTCAGGAATTTGAAGAACATTACGGAAGTATGGTCAATTTACCCAATGAAAAAATCATACACCCTCAAGATTAGATTGATGCGTTGAGTATTAGAATATCAAGCAGCTTAAAAATTTTTCTTAATTGTAAGAATATTTTTACCGTTTTCAAATGAATACTCCATGGAATCCATGGTATTTCTTACAATAAAAATTCCTAACCCTCCAATCTGTCTGTCCTGAGCATTAAGACTTGTATCAGGTGCTTCTTGTTCAAGAGGATTATACGGTATACCACTGTCAATAAAACGTACCTCAATAGCGTTAGAATCGGTACGCAGTGAAATATCAACACTGCCTTCTTTTCCAGGATACGCATAATTGACAATATTTATAAAAATTTCTTCTAATGCAACATTAAATTTAGCTTTAATTTTCATATCCATTCCGACATCATCGCAAATGCTTTCTACCCAAGAAAGAATATTAAAAAATTCTTCGGCTTTTGCGGAAAAAGTCTTTGTTTCCCAAGTATTATCTTTGTCGAAATCTTGCCCATTGTATATAAAAGACAGCATCGTTACATCATCATACTGCTCAGCACCTTGAGTAAAATCACATATATAATTTGCAACATTAGAAATAATAGAATTTACGGAATTTTCTGTATTTGAATTCAACGCAACAGAAAGCCTGTCCTCTCCGAAAAATTCCTTTGAATAATTTTGCGCTTCCGTCACACCATCTGTATACAAAAAGAATACATCTCCGGCATTTAGCTGAACAGAACCGCTTTTATACTCTAATGCATCAAAAGCACCTAAAACAAAATTCGGTGAAGTTTTAAAATATTCAAACTCTCCACCGTTTCTTTTTAACAGTGGAGGATTATGACCGGCATTAACATACTGAGCTTCGCCTGTCTTTAAATCTACTTGAACATAAAACAATGTTACAAAATAAGATTTTTCATTATCTTTGCATAATTCTTTATTTACTCTTGTAAGCATTTCAGCAGGTGATAATTTAGTTTGTGCAAGATTTTTTATTAAAGTTTTTGCACTCATCATAAACAAAGCTGCAGGAACACCCTTACCTGAAACATCCGCAATCAAAAATGCAAATTTATTTTCATCAACAAAGAAGAAATCATAAAAATCACCGCCAACTTCTTTTGCTGGAGTCATTGAAGCAAAAATATCAAAATTTTTCCTGTCAGGATACGGAGGAAAAATTTTAGGCAAAGCTGACGTTTGTATATCCTTCGCAATTTGAAGCTCCTCTTCCATCAATTTCTTTTCGCTATTCGCTCTGTCAAGATTAGTAATGTAATCTTTAATATCAGTAGTCATTTTGTTAAATGATGATGCCAAAAGAGCAAATTCAGTCGGAGAAGATATTTCCATTTTTGAATCCAAATCTCCGCCACCAATTCTCTCTGCCATACTTACTAAATATTCGACAGGTTTTTTTACGTTATTAACAAGGACAAAATACATTGTTAAAGAAAGTATAAACAAGGAAAGTAATATAAATACAGTCAAAATTTTAAATCGATTATAAAGTTCTGCATAAAGTTCACTTGTCGGAACATTTACTATCAAAATCATATTATTTTGAAGTTCGGCAAGAAAACTAACATACTTGTTTCCTTTATACACAAATTCACTACCACTTTTCAAATCTTTTTTATACCACGGAATTGTCTTTAACGATGCACCCAAAGAAGAATTTTTATTTCCGTCATCATTAAGAACAATAATAAAATCATTTTTTCTATCAGCAAAAAGTGCAAAACTACTTGGTGTAGGTTTCAATTTATCAACTGCATCAATGATTTCATCCATTTTCCAATCAACAGTAGTCAACCCTACAAACTTACCATTCTTGTCAAATATAGATGCTCCGATAGTAATCATCAAGGAATTAGTACCAGTTTCATCAATATAAGGTTTTGTAAAACTAAAATCCTCACCTTCGTTACTATAAATTTCTTCCTTGATAAATTTATACCAACTTTGATTAGGATAATCATATTGTACAGACCCAAAGGACGGATCAATAACAACATTATTATCATTATTTTCATCCATAGCATACGTACAAAAATATTTTTGGTTATTGACAGTATATGGTTCAAACCAAACACCGCCGCCAACAGAAACATCATCAATTTCAAAAGTTTTAATGGCAGAAACAGCTAAATCACGCTTATCTCTGTCATTTGAATTATAAAAGACTGTCCCCGTAACAGCTAAATTTCTTGCAGTACTGGTCAATTGGGAGAGTATTTTATTAATTTTTTCTCCAAAATACGATACTTTTACCGCACATGTCTCGGTAACAGCTTTCTTATCCTTAAAATATGAAGAAACTGAAAGCAACGCAACAACAGTGCATACAAGTAACAACAATAAAATTGAAATAAATATAATCTTGCTTTTTAAAGACTTAAGCATTTTCTATCGTCAAAATATTAACAAAACCTGTTAATTCTAATATTTCCATTATGCTTTCGTTAACATTACAAATTTTCATAGTACCACGCTGAGAAATACTTTTCTGCAATTCCAAAAGCACTCTTAATCCAAGACTTGAAAGATAATCAACGTCAGAAAAATCCAATATGACTTGCTTAACATCTTCTGTTAATACTTCCTTAGTTCGTACATCAAATTCAGGTGCTGACATCATGTCTATACGACCATGCGGCATAACTGTTAATACACCATCAACACTTTTAGTATAATTTATTTCCATAAAAAACTCCTGCTAAATTTTAACTTATACAACTTTGTTAACATTCTAACACACTTTTAAAAAGAAAGGAAATAATTAACCAAAAACTTCACAATAAAAAATACTTCACAAATACAAAAATCATGATAAAATAAACTTATAGATTTTTGGAGTAAATATTTTGAAAGAATATACTAAGAACAAAGCATTCACGTTAATGGAATTACTTATAGCAATGTTTGTTTTCTCAATAATTGCGGTTATGTTGGTTCCTAACGTAACGCAAAATGCGGAAAAAGAGCTTTTCGCAACACAAATTAAAAAAGTACAAAACGATGTACAACAAGCACTGTTACTAATGATGGCAAAACATCAAAATACCCTTGTCGGTCTGTTCTCGGCATCCCCGAGTCACGATTTCATTAACGATACATCTAACGGATTAAGAAGTCATCTCGAAACCAAAGTTGTATTTAACCACGCTGATGGCGGAGCAGCTTTAGATGCAGGAGAAGCGTACAGAGGCTATGTTGGAAGGGAGCCGCAATATTTGAACGGAAACAATGCAGCATTAGCGGTAAATAATACGGCATCATTTGAATCAATAAGACTCAAGAATGGTGCAACAATAAGTGCAGTATTTAATTCTTCTTGTACTAATGTCGGGAATGCAGGAGGATATCCCGGAAACGGTTTAGCTGCGGAAAGAACATGCGGATACTTGGAAATTGATACAAATTCAGAAAAATCACCGAATATCGTAGGAAAAGACATACACTATTTTTGGATATTGGATAAAGATGGTCTTGTACCATTTGGCGAATTAGCTGACGGTACATCGTGCGGAGGATGTATAAACAACATAGCTTGTCCGAGCGGTTCATTTCCTCAAACACAAGGTGATGCTGCAAATTTAGGATGTACAGCCAGAGTATTAAACAGAGGCAGTATCGACTATTACTAGGAAGAACAAAAATACAAAATAAAACATACAAAAAAAGTTCAAGACAAAGGGTCTTGAACTTTTTTGTCCTTAAAGAAAAACTACGCCCGCTCATCGCGGGCTGTAGTATTTTCTACTAAAGGAGTGCATATATGCACATCTGTATTATTCCACGTTATTTTATTTTTAAACCTGCTTGAGCAAAATTAGTTACAATATGTTACAATAACGGTTAAAAAGTGCAATAAGAAAGATAAATTTTAGTTGACTGAATCACACATTTATGAGAAGTTTAAGTAAAGTTGTAGTTAGATTAAGGGGAGAATTATGAGAACAGTAACTTTAATCAAAGGTGACGGAATAGGACCCGAGATTTCACAGTCCGTAATTGATATTTTTAAAGCACTAAATGCACCAATTGAATGGGATATACAAGAAGCCGGAGCAGATGTTATAGAAAAAGAAGGAACCGTTCTCCCGCAAAAAGTCTTAGACTCAATAAAGAAAAACGGAGTTGCTCTAAAAGCACCTGTAACAACCCCCATAGGTCATGGTTTCAAAAGTGTTAACGTAACATTGAGGAAAGAACTTGATTTGTACGCATCATTAAGACCCGCATACAACATCCCCGGAATTAAAACAAGATTTGACAATGTAGACTTAATTACCGTAAGAGAAAATACGGAAGACTTATATGCCGGCATTGAACGTAAAGTCAATGACGATACAATGGAATCTATAAAATTAATCACAAGAAAAGCCTCAATGCGCATAGCGGAATTTGCCTTCGAATATGCTAAAAACAATAACCGCAAAATGGTTAGCGCTATTTCAAAAGCAAATATCTGTAAAATGACAGACGGGCTGTTTTTAGAATGTGCAAGAAAGGTTGCCGAGAATTACCCTGAAATACAATACAACGAAGTCTTAGTTGATAATTTATGTATGCAACTTGTTCAAAACCCGACAAAATATGACGTTCTCCTGTTACCAAACCTGTACGGGGATATAGTATCGGATTTAGCCGCAGGTCTTATCGGAGGCTTGGGAGTTGCTCAAGGTGCGAACATAGGCAAAGACTGTGCCGTTTTTGAAGCGGTACACGGCAGTGCGCCTGATATAAAAGGGCAAAACAAAGCAAACCCGACAGCACTTTTATTAAGTGCTGTAATGATGCTTGAATATATAAAAGAAAATGAAATTGCGAACAAATTAAGAACAGCTATATTTAATGTCCTTCAGGACGGAAAAGTTTTAACCGCAGATTTAGGCGGCAACGCAACAACAACCGAATATACACAAGCTATTATCGCAAATTTAAAATAGGATGCATCTATGCTTGAATTAACCGAAAAAATTTTTACACCGTGTAAAAATGAAGTAGATTTTTATTCTTTGAAGTCAGATAATCCAAAAGCACTTAACGTACTTTTCCTTGGCGTTATGCACGGTGAAGAGCCTCAAGGGCATTATTTAATCCAAAAATTTATGGATAAATGTTTATTCTCGGATTTGAAATTTAAGAATAATCTTTACTTTCTTCATTGCCTTAATCCTGACGGAATGTTTCTGCTTAAACGAGGAAATTCAAATGATGTCGATTTGAACAGAAATTTTCCCACAAAAAATTACGAAGTTGTAACATTTGATGATAATACCACATCAGGCGACTCACCTGCATCAGAAATCGAAACCCGATTTTTAGTTAACTTAGTCGAAAAGTATAAATTTGATATCATATTAAGTATTCATGCTCCGTTTGAAATAGTTAATTATGACGGAAACTGCGAAGAACTTGCAAAAAAAATCTCGGATATAACATCGTATCCCGTACAAGGTGATATTGGATATCCTACCCCCGGCTCCTTCGGAACATATTGCGGAGTTGAAAGGAATATACCTATAATCACTCTTGAAGTATCGGAAAAACTTTCAAATGAAGAATTGTGGGAACAAAACGAAAAAGTTTTTAATTTTCTTGCGAATGTAGAGTAAGTACATAAGAACAAATTATTTTATGTGACGAAATAATCCACAAACTCATGTCATTACGAGGAACGATGGCATTTTTGGGTAACGTAGTAATCCACATAATGATGTCACCTAACATTAATATTGAGTGGATTGCGACAGTCGTTTCACTCCTTCGCAATGACAAAACTCGTGTCATTACGAGGAACAATTACGTCACCCTGAACTCGTTTCAGGGTCTAAGGAGCAAGAGATGCTGAACCAAGTTCAGCATGACGTAAAAAAAACAACAACCAAAACACTGACAATTGAATAACTACCTCATGTCATTACGAGGAACGATGGCATTTTTGGGTGACGTAGTAATCCACATAATGATGTCGCCAAGCATTAATATTAAGTGGATTGCGGCAGTCGTTTCACTCCTTCGCAATGACAAAACCCATGATGCAGCATGCCCTAAAATATCTGATAAACTTTTTTCAAAACCGCACTCTATACCTAAAAAAGAACAAAAAAAAAGCTACCGAGGCAGCTTATACATCACATAATCTTGGGAGGAGATTTGGGGATTGTTTGATACAACATGAAGGATACCATTGTCATGGCATTTTTGTACATAAAAATATTCAAATGTTACAAAAGTTTTACATTTGTTTTTTTAATAATACCCGCAATTATTGTTTTTTCGTTAAAAAAATATTTGCTATTTTTTATATTTATGCTTTATTTGAAATCGCTCTTGCGACATGGACACCTGAAGCTGATGCTTGCAACAAACCTCTCGTTACACCAGCACCGTCCCCAATCGCGTATAAATTCTTAATACCAATCGTTTCAAGATTATTATCCAATTGTACTCTTGAACTGTAAAATTTAACTTCAACACCATAGAGGAGTGTATATCTTGATGCCACACCCGGAGCAATTTTATCAAGTGCATAAAGCATTTCAGTAATACTTGTCAAATGCCTGTGAGGTAACACCAAACTTAAGTCCCCAGGTGTTGCTGACTTTAATGTAGGTTCAATGATACTGTTCTTAATTTTTTCAACAGTAGAACGGCGACCTTCTAACAAATCGCCAAAACGCTGAACAAGTACACCGCCTGCAAGCATGTTTGCAAGTCTTGCAATATGTTGACCATATTGAATAGGCTCTTTGAAAGGTTCGGTAAATCTTTTGCTGACAAGTAATGCAAAGTTTGTATTAGGTGTACGTTTATCGGCATTACCATAGCTGTGACCATTTACCGTTGCAATACCGTTATAATTTTCGCAAACAACTTCACCGTACGGGTTCATACAGAAAGTTCTAACCATATCTTTAAAAGTAGGTGCGTAGTAAACAAGTTTGGATTCATACAATTTTGAAGTTAAATCTTCCATGACCGGTGCCGGAAGTTCAACACGAACACCGACATCGACAGCATTACTAACCATTTCAATTTTTAATTTTTTAAACTCTCCCGTAAGCCAGTCTGCACCTTCTCTACCCGGTGCCACAATTACATTTTCCGCTTCAAAAACATTACCTTTGTCTGTTTCTATACCTTTTACAACACCATCTTTCACAATCAGCGTTTGTGCAGATTCATCATTAAGTATATCTACTTTCTCCATCAAAAAGTCCTGCATGCTCTTTAATACATCCAGACTTCTTTCGGTTCCCAAGTGCCTTACAGGAGAATAAATAAGTTTCAATTCCGCAAGTGTAGCCTTTCTCGATATTTCTTCAACATCTTTATTATTAAGACCATATATAACATTAGTTGCACCGTATTCAAGATAAATATCATCCGTATACCTGATTAATTTTTCAACTTCAGCTCTTGGCATGTAATCTTCTAAGTGACCGCCAACATCAGGTGTAAGAGTCAATTTGCCGTCAGAAAAAGCACCTGCTCCGCCCCATCCGCATAAAAGTCCGCACTTTTTACATCCTGGACAAGACTTTGCACCATTTCTGATTAAACACTTTCTATCTTCAATTTTTGGACCTTTTTCTACAATTAAAATTTTATAATCAGGTTGTAATTTAACCAACTCTAATGCCGAAAATATACCGGCAGGACCTGCACCAATAATTATTACGTTATACAAGGTTATCTCTCCATACCATTTACTTAAATATCATAACGGAAACACACATCTAATGCTCTCTTTTATGCTGAAAAATTAATAAATATTTACTTAATAAAATTAAACTTTTATATAAAAAAGGCAATTATTTTTTTAAAAAATACTTTAATAAAACAAGGGTAATTATTTTGACATGAAATTTCAAATTACACTTCGGGGAATTAACAAATATGGGTACATATAGTAAGTAGGAGGAATTAAAATGACAACAATCGCAGCAATAATAGCGAAAGCACCTGAAGTAAACAGCACTGCTAAAACGGAAGGTTCAAAAGAAACAAAAAAATCAGGAGAGGTTGATGTTGCCTCAGCACTTTCAGGAGCAACAAAACCACAAGAGAAGAAACCTGAAACCGAACAAGAATTGAGAACTCAGTTTGAGAAAAAAGCAAAAGAACAAAAAACATCACAATTCAGGGCAATTGCATCTTATGCTTCAAGCATAATCGCTGCAGGAATTGGCTTTGAAGCCGGAGTAGGATTTGTTGGAGGAATTCTTGGTGCAGGTCTCGTAGGAAGTTTATTAGGAGGTATAGCATTTGGAGGTTTATTGGGTTTCGGTATATGGAATCTTTTTAAACCATCAGACAAATACGAAAATACCATTATTGCTGAAAGCCAAAGACGTATGGCTAATATGATTGATGCAAAAGTGAAACAACCTAAAGGAAAAGGTATTGATAAATCTATCGTTGATGATATTCCAAACTTCTATGATTTTGAGTTTGATCCAAAATACAATAAGGTTGCTATTTACAACGACAAAAGCGGAAACCCTGAAATTGTTACATTAAACGAAACAACTAAGGCATTTAACGAATTACTGGAAGGATATTCAACAGATGAACAACCTGACTTAAAGGCTGACAAAGTATCGGATTTAACTTATAAAGCAAAAGCATTGTTCTTAAAATCAGATAAAAGTGCAAGTGATAAAGCCAAAATGAACGATGCATTTGATGAAATGATTAAAAAATTTACGGCAGAAAATTCAGAAGGCGGTAAAGACTTAACCAAAAGTGAACTTGTCGCAATCAGACACGATTTAAGAGCAGCATTATTCTATTAATAAATACTAAGTAATTACAATTAAAAGAATCTCTCTTCTATAGAGAGATTCTTTTATATAAAAAGGGAGATTGGTATAAACCAACCTCCCTTACTGCCGACCACAGGCAGTCTGCATGGCATACCACTCGTATGCCTATTTACTTGCTGTTTTTGAACATGTTCCAAATGCAATTTGTACAACTTCATTAGGACTTATTTGAGATATTCTCGTACCGTTAGGTGAAACAATGTATGCAATATCGTCAACCGTAACTTCGGCAAGACCTGCAACACCACTAACAGCACCTGCAGCCATTTGCACCGGAGTTTTAAGAACTTCCAAAGCTGACTGACCATAACTTCTAAATGCGGCTTTAAATTTACCTTGGAAAAGTTCACCCGTTCCCGTACCAAAATCATTTGCAACAGCTTCTACACCGTTACCGGCATTTACAACGAAGCCGCCAACCGTTCTTGCCGTGTTACCGACAATTGCACCGGCCCAAGTAAACGGTGTTTTTAAAATTTTCGCAATTATATTTGGATTTTTCGTATCCAAAACTTGTGCAGATAAAACTTCTTGAGGCAATAATGCTTTATTATCACCGTTTTCAATTTCGGTAAATGCAATTTTCAAACCACCTTTACAATTATGAGAAGGTCTGATAACTTCAACAATTTTACCTCTTACGATAGAACCTGCAGGATAAGTCACTCCGTCAATAGTTACACATTCCGTTGAATATGCTCTGAAACCATCACCAGCTTGTGAATCTTTAGCTGTAATTTGGTCATCAAATTTCACTTTTAAAGTAGGAAACTGCTTCATTTCTTCAACCTGAACATAAGCTGCTGCACCTGTTTCAGATGCCCCACATGCTATTTCGGCAGGGTCAATACCCATTGCAATTCGGATATTAGCTAACATACTTGCAATTTCTGCACGGGTAGCATAATCGTTTACCCTTATTAATTTATTACAGTCAGGTGATTTTTTTAGTGCGTTAGCCTGAAGAGCTTTAGCAACAGGAACTCTTGCCCACGCAGGAACAGTAGCACCATCTTCGTAATTACTTAAAATATCGTTAGCCTTGCAGTCATCCATGTCGCAAGACGGAAGAGCTTTTGCCAAAATAGTCAATGCTTCTGCACGCGTTACATGATTATTAGGTTTAAATTTACCGTCAGGATAACCTGTAATAAGACCACCATTTACACCTTTATCTATAACACTGTTTGCCCAATGACGTTGAGGAACATCAGTAAATATAGGTTTGTCATAATATTTTTCACCTTGATAATTTAAACCTGATACAGCTAAAGCAGCAAATTCAGCTCTTGTAACTTTTCGGTCAGGTCGGAAGGTTTGATCAGGATAACCTTGAATAACTTTTGAAGCAGAAAGTCTGTTAATATCATCTGATGCCCAATAACCTGAAGGAACATCATCGAATGAATTAATTAACGGAACAGCTGCACCTGTCACTTGCTGAACATCCAATTTTTCCAAGCCCATTGTAGGGACCTGAATACTTGAAGATGTGTGAATTGTTACGGGACATCCATGATTTGCATGTGCTTCAACAGAGTTATCAACAGGAATTGCCATGCCAAGACAAGGATTATTTTGAACAGGAATACCTGCAGCCGCTCCGGTTATCCCCATTCCCATCATACCCAAATCAGTTGATGAATTATGGTTAAACAAACCGGAATTGGCACATCCGCAATTATTATTTGCAACAACTGCCCCAATACTGCCGTAGCTACCGTTATTAAACATATTTGCGTTTGAGGATAAATCATTACCCCACAAATTCATATATCTTGGGTAAGCATAAACCTGCAATCTGTTTAAACCGTCTTTATCAATTGAAGGAGATGTCGCACATGCCGGACCACAATTTTTCTCGCACGGAGCAACAGGACATACTTCTGACTTTTTACATGGATCACAAGGAACTGCAATAGGACAAGCAGGTGAAACATCACAAGGGTCAGGTTTTGCACATGGGTCACAGTCACATGGTGCAGGTTTTTCGCAAGGATCACAAGGATCAGCAATAGGGCAAGCAGGCGAAACATCACAAGGCTCAGGCTTTGCACATGGGTCACAAGGAACAGGCTCAGGAATACAAGGAGCAGGTTCAGCTTCACACGGACAAGGCGGAGGCAAAGCCGCACCAGTCTCACAATTGTAATCAGATTGAGTTGTTCTTACTCTTGGACTAACCGGTTTTCCAAAGTTAAAAACAGGACATTTTACATTTAAAACATTTTCATTAAAGATATTCTCCATACTTGAAGAACCGTCTTTTACAGTGATGATTTCAATTTCATCATTAGCATTTTCTGTTACGGAAACAGGCTTAGCACAAACATGACTGCCTGAAATTATCAGCATACCAAAAGTCAACGCTGCAACCAAATTAACACGATTATTTTTCATTTTTTCCCTCCATAAATATAGCAGAATGAAAAGTCAATTTATTTTCTTTTACATATCGGCATTATCTTACGATGAGGGTAATTATTAATTACCTTTTCGGGTAATTTAAGAGGACAATTAATAAAAAATCAAATAAAAAGCAATTATTTTTATTAATTTGCACTGAATAAATCATACAAACGCTGTTCTATTTCCTCACCATCCATAACATTTGTAATTTTATTCAAATCAATTGCCATCTGATAATTTTCAGCGGCAAGACTAGGCATCTGTAAAATTTGATAAACTCGACCCAAATTATAATATGCAGTTGCATCATTGGGGTTTAACTTTATCGCATTTTTGAAACATTGCGTAGAGCGATCAATGTCACCTGCTCCGTCAAGTAAAGCTATACCTAAATTATTATGAGCCTCAGCATCTGTATCATCAATTGACAGACACTTTTCTAAGGCAATTACAGCTTCATCAACTTTATCCTCATCCCATAAAAGAATTCCTAAAGCTCGGTATGCTTTAGCTGTTTCTTTAATTTTCAAAGAATGACAATAATGCTCAATAGCATCTTCGTATTCGCCAAGTTCCTGATAAACTTCCCCCATAGAGAAATATGCATCATGATTTTCATTATCAAGAACCGTTGCCATTTCATAAGATGTTAAAGCAGCTTCAAAATTACCTTTTACTTGGTGATAAATAGCACCTTGAGCCTGACAGACAATAGAAGTCCATTTATTATCAGGATTAATTTTTATAGCTTTTTTGTAATACAAAAGAGCCTCATCATAATGCTTAAGCTGAATTAAAACATAAGCATAACTGTTCATGAAAAACGGATTGTTTTCCTCTAACTCCAAGGCAATCTTGAAAGCATTCAATGCAGAAAATCTGTCATCGGTTTTTAAATACAAATTACCCAAATCGTAATATAAACGAGCATTTTTATCATTTGTTTTGATTAATCTGTTATAACATTCTATAAGTTCATCTTCATGACCTTCGGTAAATTCTTGCAAAGTTGTTGTCAGCTTCAATATAGCAAGTGAGCCGGAAGGATTTATATCAATTGCTCGTTTGTAAGATTCAACAGCATATTGGAAATTATTATTTTTCAAAGCAGTGTCACCAGCTTTGATATAAAAACTTTCTGCATCCGAAGTATTTTTAGCTGCAACTTCATAATTTTTTAAAGCATGCTCGTATTGATGCACTTGTTTCAAGAAAAAACCTTTCAAATAGAAATAAAAAACTGTAATATGCGATAAAACAATTTTATAAAGCATGCAAATAGTAGGAAAATCTATCAAACTAAGGGCAGTACCGCTGAGCAGATAATACAAGCCTTTAGTAAAGCCTGATATAGAAGCCTTACCTTGCTTCATTTCTTTAAAAATACTTAAAGATAATGCGATACGAGCTTTTGAAGAAGTAAAGAAGTTCAATTTAACCGCTTTTAAGAATTCTTGCTTTGCTTGTTTAACCTGTCCTGACAAACTCAGAAAATATCCGTAATACAATTTTGCTTTTGAAGAATCAGGGTCAAGCATTACAGCTTTTTTACATTGATTCAAAGCCTGATCTAAAGAAATTTCTTTTTTATTATAAAGTAATATAGCTAATTTATAATACGGTTCACTTAAATGAGGAGTTAATTTCATTGCCCGAATATAATAATCTATGGCATTTTCTAAATCAATTTGCTGTTGTTTAAGAAGATATTGTTCATGCGCCTCTTTAGCCAACTTCAAGAGTTTTCTGCTATTCTGAAACTCTTTTAAAACCTTGTTTTCCTTGCTTTTATTCTTTTGTTTTATCATTATCAAACCTTAAAAAACCATGATTTTTCCATATTTTTTACATCGGTAAATAATGAAAAAACTTTAAGTCATTTCATGAAAAAACATCTAAATGGTGTATTATTTTTCAAAAATTAATTTTTATATGGAGAAATTCGCCAGGAAATTTTACTATCCAATGGAATTTCTTTACCGGTAAAATAATCTACAGGAAAAGGAATTTTTTCTGTCATAACTTCACTTTCGAGTTTTTGACGAGATAAAACATAAAAGACTTCTTGCTTTGTTGTCAAATCATAATCTGAAATTTTAGTTATATACTCGGCCCTTAATGTCATCTTTCTTCCTTGAAAAATACACACTACTATTCTATATATATTAAGTCCATGTTGGCATTAATTTAAACGTATTTTTAAAATTTTATTTACAAAAATTTACCATCAAAAAGGATGGTACAAATTGCACCATCCTTTTAAATTAAATTATATTTCTTCTTCGTCTTCTTCTTTGATTTCGACTACTTCTTCAAAAATATTTTTTGGAGCATCTACGTTATGTTGGCTCTTATCTTTGATAAATTTGAAATCAACATTACCGTGAAGAGCGAGAACACCATTTTTATTTATATTCAATGATACATCTTCTTTGTTTGTTTTGGCATACTGGAAGCTACCCCATTTTACTTCGGTCAACGGTTTATCATTACGAACCGCCTCGCTCGGATCTTTCTTAGCATTCCAAATATCTGCGTATTCTCTTGTTTCACCGTTAACTTTGAATGTTGCACCTTCTTGAGTCATAATATCATTGTGACGACCGTCAAAGTTCTTTTCTAAAGTCGTATCACTTGTTTCGGCAAGGTTGATTTCGGTAATACCTAAATCTACTAATGATTTAGCCTCTCCGCCGTAGCCGTTTGTCATTGTTAAACCGTATTTTTTGCTCAACAATTCTATATCTTTTTCATCAAGAACAGTATCACCTTCACCGATTAAGCCTTCTTTTTTAGCAAGAGCTTTCAATGCCTCAAACCCGTCTTTGTAGCCGTCTGCTTTTCCGTCACCGTCTAAATCGGTGTTGTTTCCGAACAATTCTGAGCCGTCTTCACCTGCAATACCATCATGGTCTTTATCAAATGCAAGTACCCATTCGGCTGAATTGTTAACTGTATCAAGTTGTCCGTCACCGTCTATATCAAATGAAACAGTTTCAGCAGTTGTATTTACTCCGTTTCCGTCCACATCAAATGATAGAGGAGAACAAGTTGAATAACAGCATGCTCTTTCATCGGCACAACCGTCAGTCCAGTCACAGTTTACTGAATTAAAGTAATAAACTGCCCTGCCATTTGAGTTTTCGCTGCGATTTTCATCGGGTATTTCAGTAATACCGTTAATGTATCCGCTACCTGATGCAATTGAAGGTTGTTTTGAAGTATCGAAGCCACCACCTTCTGCGTATTGGCGAACAACACTTTTTCCGCCTTCTTGGTAAACGTGGAATATACCGTCTGCACCCATAGCAACTACACATTTAGTTAAATCAATGCCTTTTTCTATACAAAGTTTCTTTTCAGCTTCAGGAATTTTTGCCAAAACTTCAGCGGCAGACAAACCGCCACCCGGTACAGGAGGAACGAGCGCATCAATTTGCTTTTGGATATCCTCTTTTTCTTTCATTTTAGTTTCAAGTTCTGATTTTAAAGTTGTAATTTTTGTATTATTTGCAGTAATAGCATCATTTACATCTTTCAATTTTGCATTTACATCTGCTAATTTATCATTAGCAGCTATAACTGCACGATTTGCCGAATTAACAATACCAGATTGCGTCATAATATTTTTCAGCACACCTTCAGCAGCATCAGAGAGAGCTTCAGCATCCCAATTTAAAGAATTTAATCTTGTAAATGTCGGGAAACCGATTGAATCCATTTTCTTTGCAAAATAAGCATCAAAATCTTCGCCATCTTTTTCCGGATTATAATTATTAATAGCATCCTTTACCGCTACATCCATTTCACTTTGGAAATCTTCTTCCTCGCGTTCTTGTTCACGTAAAATCTGCTTGTTGAGAGTTTCAATTTCTTCCTGATAAGCATCATATTCTTTCGTATAAGTTTCCAAACGAGCTTGTTCAGTTTCAAGATGTTCAGCCGCCTTATCAACTTCTGCCTGAGCAGCTTCCTGATCTTTTAACAACTGAGCTTGTTGTTCTTCAAGTTTTTTATTTTCAGCTTCAAGCTCTGAAATTTCTTTGTTAATTTCAGCAATTCTTGTGTTAACTTTTCCGAGCTTGTCTTTTAATTCCGCAAGTTTTGCCTTGACATCTTCAGGTGTCGCATCTGATTCGCCTGCTTTAACAACCTCTGCATAGTTTTTAAGAATTTTGTCAATTTCATCAATTGCTTTATCATCATTTAAGTCAGTAAGATTTTCCACATCTTTATTTGCAGACGTAATAAGATTTGAGATAACTTTTGCAATATCACCCGTTGCAGAATCTTTGTCTTTATCACTAATTACACCATCTTTATTAACATCCAAATCATCAAAGGACTGTGTAATTCCGAGGCTTTTCATACTTTCAAATTGAATTTTACTGATTTCCATGTCTATACTCCTTATTGTTTAATTATCTGTGTTATTAGTTAATTTATCGGCATTTTTATAAAAAACTTTAAAAATACAGTACATATAATTCATAAAAATTTACATTAAACATACTTTAAATTTCTTCTTCCTGCTCTTCAACTTCGATGACTTCATTTAAGATATCATCAGGAGCTTCAGCACCGTTTTCAGATTTATTTTTAATAAATTTGTAATCTACTTCACCTTTTAGTGCAATTACACCATGTTTATTTAATTCGAGTTTTACATCTTTGATGTTTGTTTTGGCTTCTGTATAACTGCCCCATTTTGCCGTAATTTTTTCTCCGTCTTTGTGAACAGCTTCACTTGCATCTTTTTTAGCATTTAATACATCTGCATAGTTTCTTGTTTGACCGTTGACTTTAAATGTTGCACCTTCTTGAGTTAAAATATCATTACTTTTTCCATCAAAGTTTTTGGTCAAAGTTGTTTCGTTACTTTCAGAAAGGTTAATTTCTGTAATACCTAAATCTACTAATGACTTAGCTTCTCCACCATAGCCGTTTGTCATTGTTAAACCGTATTTTTTGCTCAACAATTCTATATCTTTTTCATCAAGAACAGTATCACCTTCACCGATTAAGCCTTCTTTTTTTGCAAGAGCTTTTAATGCCTCAAACCCGTCTTTGTAGCCGTCTGCTTTTCCGTCACCGTCTAAATCGGTGTT
>JAZLLQ010000029.1:0-166016 GCA_045598245.1 Candidatus Gastranaerophilales bacterium | reverse complement strand
AACTTATATTGAAAGTTCTTCAGGAGAAATAACATCATTTACAACTTCTTGTATTTCAAATTTTTCTTAAATAACTAGTTTTGGTTGTTTTTCTCACTTAACCTTTTCTTTTTTAACTTTTTCTTCTTTAGTTTTCTCTTTTACAACTTTTTCTTTTGTAACTTTCTCTTTTTTAGTCTTTTCTTTTTTTATTTCTTTCTTATTAGCTTTTTCATTTTTTACTTTTTCTTTAATTACTTTAGCTGTTTTTTCATCTTGATTAGGAATTTCAATATTAATATCTTCTTTAGGAACAACAACTCTAACTTCTTTAGGAGTATCAACTTTGACATCTACAACAGTTTTGTTTGCCGGCTGTTCTGATGTAGTAGGAGCAGGTATATTTTTCTTTGATTTTTTTCCAAATGCTAATGCGTCAGTAGAAAATAAAACCAAGCTACAAATTACCGTAAAGATAATAAAATATTTTTTCATAGAAACACAAACTCCCATCTTACATAAACACAAAGAAAAGAAAAAATCGGTATAGAACCGATTTTATCCTCTGATTTTTAATTGCTTAACTAAAGCTCTGTAACCTTCAAGGTTTTCTTTCTTTAAGTAAGCTAATAGTCTTTTTCTTTTACCTACCATCATCAAAAGACCGCGTCTGCCTTGAAAATCTTTTGTATGAATTTTCAAGTGTTCAGTTAATTCTGCGATATTTTTTGTTAAAAGTGCAACTTGAACTTCAATAGAGCCGGTATTTTTTTCACTTTTACCAATTTTTTTAATGATTTCAGCTTTTTGTGCTACATCTAATGCCATGATTATCCTCTTGTTTTAATAATTTTACTTGACTATTATTAATTAAAACGCAAAAAAATTTTTTTACAAGCTTTTTTATAAAAAAAATTAACAATCAAGGCATTTACAATACAAGAAAAACTGATATAATAAAAATACAAAAAAGGGAAAGTAAGCATGATAGCACCATTAATAGGATTACAAGCAGCAATAGCAATGTCACATAATGCAAGTTATGGTCTGTTTTTTGGTGCAAACAGATTTTCCAAATATGGCGAAATGCAAGCCGTAAATAATATGATTCAATACAAAATGGCATGCTCCAGAGAACAATATTATAGAAAATTATTAAATGACAATATCAAAAGATCATTTAGCACTTTTGCATAAATAATCTTGCCTAAAAATTTTGTTTATTTTAGTATAATTAAGTAATTACTGGAAGTCATTCTGGTATTATTGATCTAAATAAAAGACCAAACGTCATTCTGAACTTGTTTCAGAATCTCAAATTGAAAATTTAATATTTATGCCGATGTGGCGACTTGATGGCGGTTACGCCGTCAAAAATGATTGGGATACCAATTTCGCCATTGAAGCAAACAATTTGAAAATTTAATATCATGCCGATGTGGCGAAATTGGTAGACGCACCAGACTCAAAATCTGGCGTGGCTCACCCCACGTGCCGGTTCGACTCCGGCCATCGGCAAATGAACACCCTTTCCCGAGGGTGTTTTTTTATGCGGAGTCGAACCTCCGGTTCTTACCTCTCGAAAAACAATTCACAGGATTGTTTTTCTCGGCAGAGTGGCCATCGGCAAATAAACAGCCTTATCAATGGGGCTGTTTTTTTATGCAAATTATAACTGTTATAAATTGACACTTGATTTGAGAAAATGTGTCATAAAAAATTAGAATTATTGTTTTGCTCACAAACTAACAGTAGACTTTATCTAAAAAATAATGTTTAATACAAATTGATACTCGGTTTGAGAAAATGTATCTATAAATAGACAAACAGCTTATGAAATGTGATTTTTTAAATTATTTTTAACATCTCTTAATAAAAAGGCATTTTTTTAAGCAAAAAGTTTTTTATTATTAAGAGGGGTAATAATTTGGATTTAGGAGTAAAATGATGGATTCAGTCAGTAAAATCATAGAAAAGAGTTATAGAGCGACGTACGGTGATGTTATGGATTCAATGAGAGGAGTTAGTAATAGTGTACCAGTACCATTTGTGGTATCCTACGATGGATCAAAACAAAGTTTTTGGAAGAATATTAAAGAAGCTAATTTTTCTTTTGCAGATAAAGAAGGGATGAAAAAAATTACAATTAAAGAAGCAAACGGTGGAGGAATTCCACTTAAACAGTTAGTTAGTGAAGCAAAAACTTATTTAAAGGCATTTAATTCTGCAGCATTAAAAAATCATGCTGATTGGAGTATTCCTTACGATAATATTAACCAAATTAAATGGAATATTGAAGAGGGAACATTGGGAAATAATCCATCTAAAAGGGCAGAGTTTATGGATTTAATAAATTTGGCAGCGGACGAAACTTCATTAGGTGGAAAAGATATTACAAAGGAAGAACAAGTAAAAATTATAAGTATTTTTGCAAACAGGTATTATGAACTCAAATAATTGAGTAGTTTGTAGGTCGGATTGGCTGCTTTTCAATGCGAAGAATGAGCCGTAGAAAATGTCCCTATGCGGGTACCAATCCGACAAAAATTTATCCAAAATTAACACCCCGAAATGTTAGGTATATCAAAGGGAGCGGCTGATAAACCAATTTTATGGTGGAAATTGTGTTAAAAATACCGTTAAGAAATCGTTAATTCCGTTAATTTTCTGTTTTTAAAGGAAGTCGCAAAAAGCTAAACTATATTTGAAACCTTCCAATCATTGCCTTTCTGAATTTAACAGATAAAGTATAACTGTAACAATTTATTAACAAATATCATAAAATGCTAAATATTTTACCGCATCTTGCCGATAACTGTTACGTAAGGTAGAAAAATTTAGGAATAGTCATGTCTGATGACGATTTAAGAATAAGATCAAAGCTCAATAGCACAGCAGAAAATAAGACTATTAAACCCGATAAGGAAGAAAACGGAGCAGGTGAAGTTAAAGCTGCTGAAATTCAAGTCGGACAAGAATTTGTTAAATCTTCTGACGAAACTTCTGATGTTAAATTTGGACAAACAGATAAAAAAAGAATGGAGCAAAAACAATCAGAAGAACTTGCTATGCTTGCTGATATTGAAAATATGGCAATAATTCCTGATGATAATTTCATCACTCAAAATGCAGAGTCTGAAACAAAAGCTATTTTGGCTGCTAATAAAATATTACAAAAACACAATCCCGGATTAGATTTAGATAACTTATCCGAAAAACAAAAAGCGTTATTTGAAGTATTAAAAGAATATACCTTGAACACATCAATGTTTGCTGATAATTTGGATGCTGCGGGGAAAATGAACTATGAGAATTTTATATCGCATTATTTTTCATACATTGCACTTGCAGATACATTAAACAAATATGATTTTGCAAAACTGTTGAATACGGTTCAAGAACTGCTAAACGCAGATAATCTGAGCAAGAACTTTACTCCAAAATCTTATCTTGAAGGGAAGTTTGATGAAATCGATGATGACCTTTCAAATAAATTAGAATATACATTAAAAACAAAATTAGAAAATTCTCCGGATAAAGAAAAAATTTTTGAAAGATTAGGAAAACTTCCAAAAAATAAACTTGAAATAGTTTATAATGATAAAAATTTGTTCAGAATACTTGAGGCAAATGATTTACCTGCTACTTTTGAAAATATTTCAAATATATTGGAAATAGTTTATGCGGGATATGACATTTCACTCAGAAATACTGAAGAAAAAGAAGCTAATAAAGCAAATATAGAAGCGATTAAAAACAGAATAACTGCGGCGGATATAATGGAAAATTTATTTGCAACAATTTCAGGTTTGAGTAATCAATATACTGATAATCTCGGACTTGTCGGGCTAGCCGCCGAGGGGTATGAATATAATCCGAGCAGAAAAGAAAATAAGACTGCATCAGTAATAAAATATGCAACAACACCATATTTGGAAGGACTAAAACTTTTCTTAAATCACGGTAAATCCGATATTGAAAAAAATATGAACAGATTTCAATATGCAAATTATATGCAGGAATGTGCAGAAAGAGCAGGTAAGCTAAAACCTTTTGATAATGA
Source organism: Candidatus Gastranaerophilales bacterium (assembly GCA_045598245.1). GTDB lineage: Bacteria > Cyanobacteriota > Vampirovibrionia > Gastranaerophilales > JAILCC01 > JAILCC01. The sequence goes on along the minus strand of JAZLLQ010000029.1, from coordinate 161,974 downwards.
AAAATTTAAAGAAGGGTTTAAAAATATTTTGGGCGAATATTCAAAAGAATTCGGAATAAATTATGATGAAAAAGCATTTGTAAATCTTGTAGAAATAATCAACAATAAAAAGGCTCAAAACCCTGACGGCAGTTTTACTAAAGAATATACTGAAGCAATAAATAAAGCATTGAATTTTATTCCGTATAATCCCAATGATGATACGGCAAGAAAATACACGTATGGTTTTGGCGAAGCTGTTTTAATGATTGTAAGTTTAGGGCAATCGACAAAACTAAAAGGGGCGCAGGTGGCAACACAAGCTACAATTAAGGCATTCAGCAAAGCGGGTGTAAAAATTGCACAAAGAGAAGCCAAAAATGCTTTGGTAAAAGGTGCATACAGAATGGCAGGTAAAGGCGTAAGTTTAATGGCACCTATGACCATTGAAGGTACAAAAATGGCGGGATATACACTTTTGACGGGTAGTGCTTCAAATTTTGCCAACAGAACTGTTAAAGGTGACTGGGAAAATTTCGGGAAAGTACAGTCTGCCATATTTGATGCAACAGGCAGTTCATTTGAATTTGGTGCATTTGCAGGTTGGTTTGGCTCTGTCATAACATCACGGGTTACACAACTTGCATCAAAATCATCAGAAAAAGTTGCAATAGCATTGAGTGATAAATTTGCCAAAGGTGCTGTTGATGCAAATGAAGTTTATGCAGCAATTTTAGAAAAATCCATTCCGACAAAAGTAGCGGAACTTTCTGCTTTTGCTACTGACGTTATAGGATTTACCGGTTTTGAAGTCGCAAATAAAATTGTTGAAGTTGCGATGAATGACAACAAAGATATTACTGTCGATGAAGTCACTAATTTGTTATATGAAGAATTTAAAGGACAAGGTTACAATTTAGGGCAAATAAAAGGTGTTTCTTACCTGCTTATGTGGATAAACGGCAGTAGAAGTGCGAGATTAGCGATGTCAAAAGCTATGAGCGAAAATATTCCTGCATTGAACGGTATAAAAGTTGAACAAAAAGGAAGTGGTTACAGCCTAAATCTCCCTGACGGAAGAAAAATTGAGTGTAAAAATATGAGCGATGTAATTTCTGCACATCAGCGAATTGTAACGGGACAAACTTCTTTTGATAAACGGTTTGATATGCCAAAAGAAATGCAAGAAACCCTTAAAAAATTGCAGACAATTAGTGAATCTAAACAACCGACTTCTATAAGTAAGCTTAAAAAATCCTCTGTTGCAACTCCCGAAGATTTAAAGGCTGTCCAAAAAATAGACAGAGAAAACTTTGCGGGTCATTATGAAATAGAAGATAATGCAGCTGAATACATCGGACATTTGGCTGAAGAACAAATTACAACGAGAGTATTTAAGGATGCTGCGGGAAAAATTGTCGGCTATTATCAATTGGAAGCGATAAAAGACGGAGAACTTTATATATACAGTATTGGTGTTCCTAAAGATTTGAAAAATTCAAGAGAGTCATACAGAGTCTTAAAATCAATGCAGGAGGAAATTACAAATTTTGCCAAAGATAACAAAATTAAAAAAGTAGCGTTAGACGTTGATGCCGATAATCAGGCTCTTGTAAAGCTCTATAAGAAATTCGGGTTTGAAATAACAGGTGAAAACAGCGGTATTGAAGACGGCAATCGTTATCACGATTATCACATGGAAATCGATGTTGAAAAAACTCTGTCAAATAACAATGGTAAACCGGAGCCTGCCAAAACTACCGATATCAAAGCCGATAAAGAAGAATCTTCAAAAATTTCCGGTCAGGAACAAGCTGAGCAAACACAAAATATCGAACGAAATTCCCATGCTGAAATTACGGATACATTCTTTGAAAAACTTCCCGAAAAGTTTGCCGACCTGAAATATCTCTTGTCCGAAAATAAAGAAATACAAAAAATGCAAATGGAATTAATACAAAAGTTTTCGGAAAAATCAAAAGGTTATTATAGCGAAAATTTAGCTGATATTTTGCGTAAAACAACACTTGATGAAAAAATTGCAAAATTACAATTAAATTGGATAATGTCCGTATTGAAGGCAGATGGCATAACATGGCTTCTGACCGATAAAGTGACTAAAATGTTCAAAGAAAATCCTAATATAGCTCAAATGCAGGGGCAACTATTGGATAAATTATTAAAATCACGTCCTGATGTAAAACCACATGAGTGGGCTAACATCGTAAGCTCTGTAAATGATAATGAGGATATCGCCAAAATCCAATTACAATTGACTGACAAAGTATTGCAAACATATCCTTCTTTTGATGAGGCAAAATTATATGATGCACTATTAAATATATCGGGTGATTTGGAAATAGCCAAAATGCAATTAGAATGGGCAAGTAAAAAACTGGAAAATCGTCCGGAATTGAAAAATGTTACAAATGTGATTTCTACATTAAGTAGCGACAAAACCGTTGCAAAAATGCAATTAGAATGGGCGGATAAGGTATTTGACAAGCACCCTATAGGTATATCGCTTTTGTCGATGAGCAGTGATGAAAACATTGCAAAAATGGAATTAAAGTGGTTGGATGACTTATTTAACAAGTATCCCGATATTTCTTCAAGCATTCCGTCAAGTGTATTTTCTGCAATAAGACACGGGAAAAATCCTGATGATGTAAAAAGAGTTGAAATTATATTAAATTTTGCAGGTAAAATTTTAGATAAACAGCAAGATATAACCGTCCTAAAATTAGAAAATTTGGAAAATTTAATACGTTATTTACATTCAAGTCCCGAAATCGCAAAACTTGAAGCAGATTGGATGCAGCAACATCTGAAAGATTGTGAGGACAGAAGTCTCTCAAGAGCGATATTCTCCGGCATCAGCGATAATATTGATGTTGCAAAACTCCAATTTGAATGGATAGATAAACTTATCAAGCCCGAATATAAAGAAGTAGAAATGCCGATGTTTAGCGGTAAAACAATGAAAACACAAATGCTTATGCCTAAATTTAAAGATTATGAAAGAATTGACACGGTATTATCTTCAATGAAAGGTGATGTATTTGCAAGCAAAATGCAATTGGAATTTGCCGATAAAATCAATGCTCACACTCGTATTGACAGTCAAACATTAAAAAGTATTTTACTTACAATGTCAAAAGATAAGGATATTGCTCAAATTCACCTTGATTTGCTATCAAAGATAATTGAAAAAAATATTATATCTAATCAGGATATTCCAAGTTTTATTTTAGACGGAAAAATTCCTGTCATATTTAAAACTATAAGAACCAATAAAGAAGCAGCCAAAATTCAATTTGATATAATTAGTCGATTTTTGGATGTTACACCCGTAGAAAATCACCATTTTATTGACCTTTTAACAACATTACATACAAGTATAAAAAATAATAAAAATATAGCTCAAATACAGCAGGATATATTTAATAAGTACTTATTACTTTCAGGTAAGGTAAATGTTAAAATGATTGAAAATATAAGTAATACTGAGTTTGCTGCAGAAACACAAAGAGAATTATTCATAAAATTATTGAAAAACTACGGAATCGAATTTAGTGAAGATGGCAGCAGCATAAAATCACCTGAAATAACAAATAAACGTGCGGGATTATTTGTTTTGACAAACTTTGATCATTCAAATCCTGCAAAATTAGCACTTGCACAAAAACTTTGTGAGCAAGATTCAGCTATACTTGATGCTCCGGGTTTATCTGACAACGCTTTAAGCATATACCGAGAAAAATTGTCCCAAAAAGTTGAAAACGAGTATAAGAATATGCTAACCGATATGTATATCTCTTTATGTTGTACTCAAGATAATTCATTTTTAAAACTGCAAATGGATTTTGTTGATAAATTTATTGAAAAGAGAGATATGAATAATGAAACTCATACAAAACTCAATGCTATATTATCGGCAATATATAACAGGCGTGTACAAAGTGAAGACATGCAAAAAATATTTGATTTATATGCACAAGATGAAATTATAGATGAAGCAGTATCCTTGGTGATTAGCGGTCAAATAGATTTTGAAAATTATATGACTTTATCTAAGGCAGCGGGTAAAGAAAAAATTTCCAAGTATGCTAAGGCAAATTCCTTAACTAATGCTTGCAATATGTTGGAATTATACAAGGTAAATGATTTGTCTGATTTGCCATTTGAAGCTAAGGAAACATTACTTAAAAAACTTATTCAATTGGATACACCTTTTGAAGTTAGAGAAAAATTACTTAAAATAGTAAGTGAAGATGCTAAAGCTAATATCAACGTACTTCGTGAGGATTTCCCATTGCTGCCTTACTCAAAAACCGACCAAAACAAGTTTATTACGGATGTTATTTCTTCACTTGCAAAAGAAAGTAAAGCATATAGAGATTTAAAAGACACGGTTGAATATTTGCTGAAAAATGCTTCAAAACTCCAACAGGCAGATATGCCAACATTAAAGGAAGGCGATGTAACATCTTTGCTTTTATCTGTAAATTTTGAGAGAACAATGGATTTAATAAATTTAGGTTGTACGGATGTATTGAAAAAAGCTATAGAATTAAAATATAACGGTTATTTTGAGTTCATGAAGAATAGCAAGTTTATAGAAGATTTATCTCCTGAAATCAGAGCTTTATTAAAAGAGAAATTAGCCGAATTAAAACAGCCTGAACAAAAACTTGAAAAAATGCAAATATTAGCAGGAATAAGCGAGTCTGCAAAGGACAGCCAACAAATTAACGAATTAATTAAAGATATAAAATCTCCCAAGGTTACAGAAGAACAACAAAATTTAGCAGATAGTATTTTTGCGACAAATAAGCCTTACTCGGAACAAATAGAAGATTTTATCAGAGAATTTAACGTGCCGGAAAAAAATCAGGCAATAATAAGAGATTATTTGACAGAGGCAAAATTAAATGAAAAATTATTATTCCCGAAAACAATAGAAAAGCAAGTTGAAAGATTGCAAAATATGATAAAAAGTGTCGAAAACAGTACAAAAATTCCTGCTGACAGGAAAGCTAAAAATTTACAGACATTAAAACAACAATTGAAAAATCTTCAAGAACACCCTGATAAGTATATAAAACCAAAACTTACGGAAAATGCATTTAAACCTTTGGCTCAACAAATAGAGGCATATATAAATCTGCCAAATGTCCAAGCTGAATTTAATGCAAAAATCAATAAAATGATATATGCAGTTCTTAATGTTACACCATCGCAAGAATTATTAGAAAGTATTCGTTTTGATAATAAATATGTGGCAAGGTTAATGCATCCTTACAGTGCAAATTCCAAAGAATTAATTGCAAAACTTATGAATTTATTAAAGGAAAATCCAAATAAAAAATTAACGGAAATCTATGAACAAATTATTGAAAACAGAGAAACTCGCAAGTTATTCAAAGAAAACGGCTTAGATTACGATAAGTGGATTAAGTTTGACAAAGATTTATCACATCCGTTCAGTGTAAAAGTTGATGTCGAAAATTCGGTAAAATCTGCAAGAGAGCATTTGATTATAGAGTTTTCATCAGAAGTTGCCAAAAAAATAAATCCTGACGAATTGGCTAAATTAAATAAAATCTTACAAGAGCATAATATTTCAGAAGCCGGTCAGAAAGAGCTGCCCAAAATAATTGAAGCTATTGAAAAAGAATTTGAGTCTAATGACTATTGGAAATCTGATGATGCTGACATTATGATGTTTAAAGATCACATCAGAATTCATAAGAAAAACATTCAGGCAATAGAAAAATTGAAAAACACCGAAGAAGAACTCTTTGTTCGCTTATGGGATAATGATGATGTTGGCAGAAACATATTTTTCGGAAACCACGTAGGGTGTTGTACTTCCATTGGCAATGGCAATGATTTTGCTGCGCCTCAACATTTGATGAACTCATTTGTAAACGGTATTGAAATTGTTGATAGAGGCGGTAACTCGCTGGGTAATTCTATGTGTTATTTTGCTAAAGTTGATGGAGAATTGACATTTATCATAGACAGTTTTGAAGCAAGCGGAAAACTCGGTGCTGCAAAAGAGGTTACTGATGCTCTTATCAATTATGCAAAACAGGTATGTGAAAAGATGGGCAGACCCGATGCAAATATTATGTTTGGACCGAATTATAACAAAGTAAACTTGGACAGATGCCTCAGAACAGATAATCATACGGTTGAAGTTATAGGTCGTGCTCCAGAAGAAACATATATAGATTGTATAGGTGGTCATGGAGATATTAATAAACCTGCAAAAGGCAGAAGGATGTACGAAATACCTGATTTATAATGATTTTCTTAAACATCATAAATAACCGTTATGTCTGTATGAGTGTGTTTTAAAGCAATTTTAATAACTTGCAGGTAGTATTTGTGTATTCATCACTAACTACCCAACCATCAAATAAATCCATGTATATTATTTTGCTGTCAATATTCCCTACTAATGAAACTTTCTTTTTTTGTCCTTTTAAATCTTCAACCGGTACGTCATTAAACCTGTCACTTACACAAACTGCAGTATTCTCTTCCCCCGTGACTTCTTGTGCGACTCTTGATGCGTATTCAGCTATTGCATTTCTTAATGCTATTCCATTTTTATCACTAAGTTTGTCCGTATTAGCTATTTCAATATTATCAATAATAAACATTGGTTTATTATCTCTATCTTTTACAAAATAGCAAAGAGCATTTCCTTTAATTTTTCCTGTTTTGGAATCTGTAATTTCTATCATATTATAAGCTGTATTCAACAAATAATGTGGCATTGCTTTACCATTACCGTTCCCTATTCCAATACAGCATGTAGAATAATTACCCTGGAATAAATCTTTTTGAGGAAATCTGTCCCACATTTTTATTGTCCAGTCTATTGTTTTTTCTTTTTTAATATCAGATATTTTTTGAATATCTTCGAGCCTTTGTGCTAAATGACTAAAAACAGTTAAAGTTTTATTTGCGATTTCAATATTTTTATCATTTTCTATATTGTTTTGCGCACGTTGTTTCAATGGAGATAATTGCTTTATCAATTCTTTTACATGTTTTTCCAATACAAATTTATGATTAATATCAGATGCAAAGAATTTACCTTCTTTAATATATTTTGAAAATCTTTTATCAACAAAGTTTTTTACCGCATCGTTTTTTCTTAACTCATTCATATCTTCTTCCAATTGAGATATTATTTGAGAAATATTTTCGTTATTTTTATCTTTTACTGAAAAACTTACATAAGCGGATGAAGGGTGAATCCATTTTTTATAATCTAATTTTAATTGCTTGAATGCTTGTTTCGTTTTTAAATTGGTTTGCCCGTACAGGTTACGAGTGCTGTGAATATAGTCAATAAAACTTGTATGAGAATTTGCCGCAACTATTATATCTTTTAGTGCATCTTCATATTTATACTGACATTCTGCTTCGTATTCATTTTCTTCGATATATCTGTTTACATTTTGAACTTTACATTCATCATGCAATTTATGAATATATTTTTTATCCCACGCCAATAATTTTTCTCGAGGTATTTGGGATATTTTTCTTTCGGTAAGACCAAATCGCTTCATAATATATTTGAACACATCTAATCTTAACTCTTCTATATCAACTTTATTCTCATTTATCATTTTCTGCATTTTGTAGGGTGGAATTCTTAGTGACTGATATGCAGAACATATATCTATAAAATCTGTTTTTTGAAGAGAAGAAAATGGTTTCCCGTTTATACCTTTGGAATTAACCAATTTACTCAGCATTACCTTATAATTATTATTTAAGGTATAGAATTTTTGGAATACTTCTTCTGCATTATCAAAGCGTAATCGTAGAATATTATTAATGCAGTCATCATCAAATACGATTCCTAATTCAATTAATTTTGTACGGTTAACAAAGAAGAATTCGGATATTACCTTTTGATAAGACGAAGATTCTATATTACCATTAATATACAATTCGGGATGAAGCATCATTTTTTCTTTTTGCAATAATACTTTTTTTATTGAAGACATAATGTTTGCAAATAATTCAGAAGGTAATAATGATAACCAGTATATTTCATGTCCTGTCAATTGATTTTGCCCCAATTCCGGTATATATAACAATTCTTTTGCTTGCTTAAATTTCTCGGTATTCAATTCTGCTATACTAACAACCGTTCCGGGTGTAATTATATTTTTACCACGACCTTTTACATGCAGAATTTCCTTTGCTTGTTTGAATTGTTCCGGAGGCAGTTGTGCTATACGGACAATTTCTTCTCCCGTCAACTGAAGATTTTTGCTAAGTTCTTTAATATATACTATTTCTTTTGCCTGTTTGAATTGTTCCGGAGGTAATTGTGCAATAGGGAAAATCCAATCGGACAATTGATTTTTACCACGTCCTTTTACGTATAAAATTTCTTTTGCTTGTTGAAATTGTTCTGCGGGCAACTTTGCTGTTTTTGCAATATCGCAACCTGATAATTGGTTTTCGCCACGTTCTTTTACATATAAAATTTCTTTTGCTTGTTGAAATTGTTCTAGGGGCAACTCTGCTATTCTTGCAATATCGCAGCCTGATAATTGGTTTTCGCCGCGTTCTTTTACATATAAAATTTCTTTTGCCTGCATAAATTTATCAGAAGGTAATTTAGCTATACTGCAAATACCCCAACTTTCCAACTGCTTTTTGCCACGTTCTTTTACATATAAAATTTCTTTTGCCTGCATAAATTGTTCATGAGGTAATTCAGCAATATTAACAATATCAAAACCTTCTAATTGTTCATCACCGCGCTCTTTTATATATAGCAATTCTTTTGCCTGCCGAAAATTTTTGACAGGCATGCGTATCATATCTATAATCGCTTCATTTTGCAACTTATTTTTGCCACAGCGTCTTATTCGTAATACCTCAATGGCTTTAAAAAGTTCTTTGTGGGTCATATTGGGGTAGGCATTGCGTAATTCTTTTAATCGCTCTGCATCCAAACAAGTCTTTTTAACACATGCATTATTCAAAGCAGAAAAATTGAGCATACAAGAATCATTATTGTATTCATAAATATTTGATTTTTCAAACGTATCTGCTTTTGCTTGACCAAATGAGAGATTACTTCCGCATTTTTTATTATTAATAAATATATCTGATTGTCGTGTAGTTATTAACAGATTTTGAAACAGCTGTATCATTAAAGAGCATTACCTGATTTGTTATTGTTACTCATAATAAAAGTAAATATAAAAATTTTTGCTATATTTTGAAAAATATGAAAAGTTAGTTTATTGTTTGCAATTAAAGTAAATTGACATTATAATCTTCCTGTTATAGTAATATTTATATGAAATACCGGCAAAATAGCAAAAAAAAATATTTTGCAATTTTCATAGCAACAGGTAGAGTTATTAGAAGTAATTTTATGCATATTTACAAAAATTCTATATTTAATTCAAATTTATATAATTCTCCTTCATTTGCATCAAAAAACAAAGATGCTGTCAAGGTTTCGGTTGTTGTGCCGGTTTGTAATCAGGAAAAATATTTGCCTAAAGCACTGGACTCATTGAAAAATCAATCTTTGGAAGAAACAGAATTTATATGTGTTAATGACGGTTCAACAGATAGCTCTCTAGATATAATGAAAGATTATGCTTCAAAAGATAAAAGAGTCAAAATTATAGATCAAAAAAACCGTGGTTCCGGACCAGCAAGAAATATCGGCATGTATACTGCTCAAGGTAAATACGTTGCGTTTTTAGACCCTGACGATTGGTTTGATAAAGATGCTTTAAAAACAGTATATCAAAAAGCCGAAGAACAAAATTGCGATATGGTGGTATTCAATTATAAAAATATTGATGAAAAAACAGGCATTGTAACCCCGGGACTCGATGTTGGTTCTCGTATTCGTAAGGTTTTTCCGGAATTTGATGAAAGCCAAAATTTTACTTGGCAAGACATAAAACCAAAAGTATTTTTAACATTACTATTGATGGCTTGGAATAAACTTTTTGACCGTAAATTAATTCAGGATGCACAGTTGGGTTTTTCTAATTGTTCACTTGCTGAAGATAATGTTTTTGTTTTTGGTGCAATATTAAATGCAAAAAAAATCGGATATTTAAACAAGGGCTTGTATAATTATTTACAGCATGAAGGTTCGGCAGTACATACTAAAACCGATAAAAACCTTTGTATTTTTGAGTCAATTGATGATGTGAAAACGCTAATTGCAAATATGGGGTTATCAGAAAATTTAAAAGCAGAATTTGATGATTATGTATTGAGAATATTGGCATTAAATGCAAAACAAATTTTATCGCATGAAAAGCTAAAAGAAATGTGCAAACAGCGTTTATCCTCAACTCAAGTTAAGGCATTGGAAGATAAAAAATATTTTATCGGATAAAATTATTGATTACAATTATCCGATTTTGCAGTATTTTAAGCAAATGATAAAAAAAATGCAGCAATAAATGCTGCATACTCTTCTTCTATCTTTCTTATGTTTATTTGTTGTTTAGTTTCTTTATAACTTCATCTGTAATATCATTCGGGCAATAAATAGTAGCAGATTTTTTTAGAATTGTATCATATTGTCCGCCACTAACTTTATCAATTGCCTTGAATATATCAGCTTCTATTTCTTTTAATTTAGCAATTTGTTCAGCTTGCATTTTTTGTGCCTGAGCTTTGATTTTTTTATCATAAGTAGCTTCCAAATTTTTCTTTTCAACAGGAGAAGCAGCTGCTTTAATTTTCTTTTGTGCATCTGCAACGGCAGCTTGAAGCGATTGAGTTTGTTGTTGGAACTGAGCTTCAGCTTCTTTAGATTTTGAATATTCATAAAGAACTCTGTCAACATCAACAGTAGCAGTAAGTGCAAAAACAGGTGAAACGAGCATCAAAGATGCTAATACCATAGTTGTTACTGATAAATTTTTAAATATGTTCATGATTAATCTCCCCCTTTTAATAACACTCATTTTAACACAAACAAAAATTATTAATATGCTTCCCCAAAGAAAAATGTAAATTGACCATGTTGAGCATTGCTGTCGCCGGCATTTGTGAGAGGAATACCATAGTCAATACTCAAAGGTCCTAACCCGGGAACCATAAATCTGAAACCGATACCTGCAGATACTGCATATCCCGGCCAATCGTATAATTTTTGAGTTACTGATGGTGATAAAATTTTACCTGCATCTACGAAGGCTGCAAATCTTGTATTATTAATGATTTGGTTACTTGTAATTCTGTCAAGTAAAGGAATTGGTGTTCTGTATTCAAGTGAACCTGAAACGTATCCGTAACCACGACCTACACGACCTTCTTTAAACCCTCTGACGGCTCTTGCACCACCTAATCTGTATGAAGCGAATTCGGGCATATCACCGACTAACTTGCCGCCGGCTCTTGCTGATGCAACCAACGTAGATTTTTTAGCAATCGGGAAGTATTTTTTCAAAGTACCTGATGCAGCTAAATATTTATCAGGTGACTTAACAACACCTGCTGCACCTTTTAAGTTAGCCATCATAAACAAACCGTTTCTCGGCATTAAAGGATTATCTCTTGTATCCAATGAAAGTGAAGGTGAAACAGATAAGAACAGACCACTATCTAATTGCTCGGCACGTTGAGCAAAATCTTCATTCGCTGCTTTAAATAAACTTCTTGCTTTACCTTCGTCACCTTCCCGAATTTTGTCATATTCAACACCAAAATTAAGAGCAGCTATCATGTGAGGGTATTTTTTTAAAGGTCTTGAGAATGAAATGTTAGCACCATATCTTTGTTCGGTAGCGAGCGGTACCTGAAAACTTGCCCAACTGTTACCAAATGCACTTATATCCATAGTAGTCATTGAACCTAATAATCTGGGTTCAATAAATCTGATTTCGGCTTGGAAATCCGCTTTGTTCAAAACATCATCGCCACCCATCATTGCACCTGTACCTGTTGAGAATGTAGCTGATGTTTGTTGACCTTTACCTAAGAAGTTTTTATCCGCATAACCTACCGTACCAAATAAACCTGTTGTTAAATCCAGACCACCGCCAATAGATATACTACCTGTTCTTTTTTCTTCAACTTCAACAGTTAAGCAATATTTTGAAGGGTCTTTTTCTGAAGGTGCAAGTGAACGCTTAACATTACCAAATGCCTGAGTATTATACAATCGCATAATATCACTTTGCATTATATTATCATTGTATACAGTATTCGGAATTATAGAAATGTTGTTTGCTATAACTCTGTCTTTTGTTTTGGTATTGCCGGAATATTTAATTTCATCAACAACACCTTCATTAATTTCGACAAAAATACTGCCGTCAGGTTTATCATAAATATTCGTTACTCTTGCTAAAATATAACCTCTTTGTGCATAATATTCTTCTATTTGATTTATTGCTTTATTAATATTTACTATATTTTGAGGCATTCCGACTTGAGGTGCAAGAATTGATTGTACTTCTGCAGTGGAAACAACTTCATTACCGGTAACAATAAAACCCGTAATAGGAAGATTCTCTTCAACCTGAATTTGAAGAATTACACCACTATTCGTAACAGTGGGTGTAGCCTTAATTTTATCGGTAAAATATCCCATATTGTATATTTCACGAAGATTCGCCTTAACTATTTCTTTATCATACGGCATGCCCGGTTTTGTCGACATTGTATTCAGAATTTCATCAGTTTTAACAAGCGTATTACCGGTAATTTGAATATCTTTAACGTAAACTGTATTTTTGTCAATTTTTACAGCAGGAACTTCATCCTCTGTCGGAGTTTCCACTTCGGTAGTCGGAATGTTTAGTAAGGAAGCCGGATCCTGTTGAGTATCCGTCTGCTCTTCTTCTTGTGCAGGAAGTTGCTCTTCAACCTGTTGCTTTGGCTTCTTCTTAAAAAAGTTCCAAGGAACAGTAAAACCACCAATTGCCGCTTCTGCAGAACCTTGAACAATAAATGCTGCTATTAATGCTGTTATTAAAAGTTTGTCAGTTCTCAATTCTAATTCCAAAATTAACTTACTATAACATTTTTACACATAATAATTAAATATACAAATATATTAAGCTAATTTTATTATAAATTAAAAATTTTTCAAAATACATATAAAATTTTAAAAATGCTACATATAGCGTACCGGCTTATATATTAACTCTTTCGGGAATAATATTGAATTTACGGCATGTTGAAACAAATTCATTCCTTTTCTTATCGTTAACCTTAATATAGAGTGCATCAGACCCTTCGATATTATCGCTTCTTTTTTGATATTGAGCAGTTGATACACCAAAAAGATAATTGTCTTTGGGGGATAATCCGCCAAGTTGCCTGTTTGTTAATTTATACCAGCCATTAAAAGAAATACCACTTACATACATGACAAATCCTCACTCATAGTAAAATGACAATGATTATAAGTTTAAACAAAAATATTTTTGCTACTTTATCATTGTCATTTTATTTTTAAGTATTTGTATGATTTAATTAAAAATCATCTTTCTTTTCTTGCTTTTCAAGTTTTGTTATGACTTTATCAATTAAACCATATTCTTTGGCTTCTTCGGCACTCATGTAATTATCACGTTCGGTATCTTTCATTAAATCTTCAACCGGACGGTTACAATGTTTTGCCATTAATTCGTTCATCTGCTTTTTAATTCTGCCAATTTCCGCAGCCTGAATTTCAATATCAGTTGCCTGACCTTTTGCCCCACCTAAAGGTTGGTGAATCATAATTCTTGAATGAGGTAGGGACATTCTCTTACCGGGAGTACCGGCACTAAGCAAAAATGCACCCATACTTGCAGCTTCACCGATACAAATGGTACAAACATCAGCTCTGATATGATTCATGGTATCATAAATAGCCATACCCGCAGTAATAACACCGCCGGGACTATTTATGTATAACATAATATCTTTTTCAGGGTTCTCGCTATCCAATAACAAAAGTTGTGCAACAATAGAATTGGCAACCATATCGTCAATTTCTGTACCAAGAAAAACAATTCTTTCCCTTAATAACCTTGAAAAAATATCGAATGAACGCTCACCTCTGCTTGAATTTTCAATAACTGTAGGAACGTAATTAATAATTTTGTTATCCATGTAAAATTCCCCTTTTTAAATTTTCCGATATGTCAATTATAGAAGTATTTTATTTAAAAATCAAATTATTATTTAATCTGATAACACGTTTCTATGATACTAATTATAAAGAGTTAAATCTTTGGTTTACTTTATTTGTATTTGCACGATATATTTGACAAAAGATAAACTATTGTATGTGTACAGCACCTTGTGGTAAAATTGTCCTTGTAAATAGAGAGAATGGAGTTTTGGTTTTGAAAGTAAAATCTTTTATACATGAAATTGTTGAAACAGTAGTAATAGTAGTTGTTTTGGTAGTTGTGATAAGAGGCTTTATCGGCGAACCAAGATGGATACCGTCTGCCTCAATGAGAGGAACATTGTTGGAAGGCGATAGAGTTTTTATTGAAAAAGTAACAACAAAATATAATTTAAGACCTATTTCAAGAGGTGATATTTTGGTATTTTACCCGCCATTCAGCAAACTCGAAGAAGGTTTATGGGCAAAATTCACAAGATTTGTCGGACTATTTGATAAGAACGAGGCTTATATAAAAAGAGTTGTAGCCGTAGAAGGCGATACATACAAAATTGATACGGATAAACAAACGGGCAGAAGTCAGGTTTTTATCAACGGAAAACTTTTAAATGAAGATTACTTATATGAAAACAAAACTATTGACTGTACTGCTAATATGTATTGCGGTCCCGCAAAGGTTCCGACAGGACACTATTTAATGCTTGGCGATAATCGAGCAAACAGTCAGGACGGCAGATTTTGGGGTTTGCTTCCGAAAGAAAGAGTTATAGGTAAGGCTATATTTATATTTTGGCCGTTTAACAGAGTAAAAATCTTTACAACCCCTAAATACTAGGGAGATTAAACGAAAATGAGTTTTTTAATCAAATCGTTATCTCAGAATAAAATTCAAGAAGAATTGTCAAACATAGGTTTTGACAAAAATTATTTAGATATTGCAAAGAATAAATATAAAGGTCAATTATATAAAATTTTTGACTTAACTCCGGTTCAGGCAACTATTTTAAAGCAAACAGCTTTATCTTGCGGAACTGATTTTGCTGTTAGTCATGGTGTTTTAACTCACGAAGTAGATTTAACTGACGGTATTTTATTTGCAACCAATGAACAATTAAAATTAATTATTAATAAACTTTCCATGCAGCAATTCAAATTAAACATTTTAGGGCAAAATCTTGAAAACGCTATGAACAAAAGGTTACAACCAATACAGATAAATAAATTTCAATTTAATTGGAAAAAGACTTATATTATGGGGATTTTGAATTATACTGATAATTCATTTTCCGATGGCGGTGAATTTAACAGTAAAGATAGGGCTTTGGAACACTTTAAAGGAATGATAAATCATGGTGCCGATATTATTGATATCGGAGCTGAATCAACTGCACCAATGAATAATCCTATTTCACCGGAAGAAGAAATACAAAGACTTTTTGGTATTTTGGCAGATTGCAGAAAAATTGCACTGGATATTCCTATAAGTATAGATACAAGAAATTCAAAAACAGCCGCATACGCACTTGAAATAGCCGACATAATTAACGATGTTTCTGGACTAACACATGATGAGAATATGGCTGAGATTATTGCAAAAAGTGATGCATACTGCATTTTAACTTTTAGCGATGAAATTAGAGAAAACGTTTTGGATGAAACAATAAAAGGCTTAATGAAAAAAGTCGAATTTGCCGTAAATAAAGGAATTAATAAAGAAAAAATCATACTTGATGCAGGTCTTGGTTTTAATAAAACTTATGAACAGAATTTTGAATTAATAAAATATGCCAATGAAATATGCTCATTAGGTTTCCCTGTTTTATACGGACTTTCAAGAAAATCATTCGTACAAAATATTACGGGATTAAAACCCAAAGAAACGACTTGTGCCAACATTTCTCTTGCCTCATATTTAGCTTCTAAAGGAGTTAATATATTCAGAGTCCACGATGTTTTAGAACATAAAATCGCTTTTCAGGGATTAGACAAGGTGCTTTATGATTAACTTTGACTCTTTGACATTAAAAGCATTGATGAGTGAAATTCGACCCGTTATTGAAAATTCAAGAGTTCAAAAAATCAGGCAACCTTCACGTAGAGAGCTGATTTTAACTTTGAGGAATAACTCTAAAAATCATACTCTTTTTATTTCTATTAAACCATCATTTGCCCATCTTTGTTTACTTGAAGAAGAATTTAAAAATTTTAGAATTACGGATATTCCACAATCTCCGCCAATGTTTTGCATGTTATTAAGAAAATATCTTGAAAATGCAAAAATTGAAAAAGTTGTTCAGCCTGAGCATGAAAGAATAATAGAATTGCATTTTACGGCATACGGAGAACTCGGTGAAAGCATAAGATTAATTCTTGCTGTTGAATTGATGGGCAAGCATAGCAATATCATTTTGTATAATGCTGATACAAAGCTGATTGTAGGATGTGCGCACAATGTCGGTGAAGAAAAGAGCAAAACCAGAGAACTTGCAGGAAATTTGCCATACGTTTATCCGCCCAAATATTATAAAAAAGATATTTTGCAAACAAATGAGGATGAGTTTATACAGTACGCAAAAGTAATAAATAATACTTTTCCAAATTGGTTGAATGAAATGTTTTACGACATTAGTGTGCCTTTGGCAAAAGAAATTTGTGAAAAATTTTCTATTCCGACAAACAAAGATAACTCATTTGCTTTGGATATCAATGTACTCAAAAATGTTTTTGAAGAACTGCAAAATATTTTGTCTTTAAAAAATCCTATTCCTTCCATTAGTGCTGATTTTGAAGATTTTTCGCTGACGGGTATGTATTCTAATCACCTGCAAACTGTTAATATGATGGTTGACTTATATTTTGGACAAAACAGTTATTTTGAAATTATTGAACGTAAACGAAAAAGTCTTAATTCAATATTGGACAGGGAAATTAAAAAAGTTAAAAGGCTTATTAAAAAACTTTCATTAGGTGAAGAATTTGAAGAAAAAATCAGATCATATAAAGAATTTGCAGATACTTTGATGGCAAATATTCACCTTAAAAATATCAATAAAAATAAAATTGAATTAGTTAATGTTTATACAGGTGAAAATGTTGACATTGAAGTAGATAACACTTTATCTGTTAATGATAATGCTCAAAATTATTATAAACTCTATGCAAAAGCTAAAAAGACCAAAGAAACAAACGAAGAATTATTTACAAAATATCAAGAAAAAGAAAATTATTTAATGAGCATAAAATCTGCGGTAAATCTTTCTGCAGATATGAATACATTGAGCGAAATTGAAGAAGAAATTGATTTATTAAACCCGATAAAACAAAAACTCAAACAAAATGAAAAACAGAAAAAAATTTCGGTTGAAAAAATTGACTTGGAAAATTTCCAAATTTTTATCGGTAAAAATAACAAACAAAATGACTATATAGTTTCAAAATTAGCTTCGGCTGAAGATTTTTGGTTTCATGTTCACGGAAATTTCGGCTCACACATTTTGGTAAAATGCAAATTTAAAACTGAAAATTTGCCTGATGAAATTCTCCTGCAAGCTGCAAAACTGGCTGCAAAATACTCTGAAAGCCGCTTAAACAGCAAAATTAATGTTATTTATACAAAACGAAAATACTTGAGAAAACCACCCGGAGCAAATTTAGGTTACGTCACATATAAAAACGAAAAAGAAATAACCGTACAAATTTAGCTGATAACTTTTAAAATATCCTGATAGATTTCATCGGGTGTGTTATTCGCATTAACCTCAACAAGTAATCCTTTATTCATATAATATTCAACGAGCGGTGCAGTTTGAGTATTATATGTATCAAATCTCTTAGAAGCTACTTCCGCATTATCATCACTTCTTTGATAAAGTTCACCACCGCACACATCACAAACTCCGACTTTTTGAGGAGGCAATGATTTCAAATTATAAATCTTACCACAACTTTTACACATTCTGCGGTTGACAATTCTGTCAAGCAAAAGATTTCTGTCAACTTCCATTTTAATGACAATTCTTTTTGAAGATTTGTCAACATTAGCTTCTTCTAAAGCCTTTTCCATAATTTCAGCTTGTTCAATGCTTCTTGGGAAACCATCTAGAATGTAACCGTTTTTAGCGTCTTCCGAAAATAATTTTTTTATAATTATTTGAGCCACTAACTGTGCAGGAACAAGTTGTCCTTTATCTATAAAACCTTTTGCAATTTTTCCGTCCTCGGTATTAGCAGCAATTTCTGCTCTCAATAAACTTCCCGTGTCAATATGAGGAAGGTTCAATTCTTTAGATAAACGGTCAGTTTGAGTTCCTTTACCTGAAGCCGGCGGACCTAAAAAAATCATTTCCGTTTTCATCATTTTTTCAAAAATCCTTCATATTGTTGTGACAAAGCATGTGTTCTTATTTGATTAACCAAATCTAATGCAACACCAACCATGATGATAATAGATGTAGAACCAATACCTTGGAATGTGGTAATTCCGGTTAACTTACTCGCAACTGACGGAATCATTGCAATAATTCCAAGACCGATAGCACCGATAAAGGTAATTTTGCTGATAATTTTATCTAAAGCATCAGCTGTCGGTTTACCCGGTTTAATACCAGGAATTGAACTGCCTGACTTTTTTAAATTATTTGCGATATCTTTTGGCTGCATATTCGGCATAATTGACGCATAAAAGAATGTCAACAAGAATATTAAAACAAAATAAATTATATAATACCAAATTTTAGCAGAACTAAACAAGTTGTTGTTAATAAACATAACAACACTTTTTATTGATGCGGGAAGTAAAGCTGTATTTCCTAAAACCTGCAAAATAGTTTGAGGAAATAACAAAATTGCTATTGCAAAAATGATAGGCATAACGCCCGATGGATTTAATTTGAACGGAATGTAAGTATTTCCGCCACCGTAAACTTTATTGCCGACCTGACGCTTAGGAGTAACAATAACAACTTTTCTTATGGCTTCTTGCATAATAACAACAAGAACCATAGCCAACAAGAAAAATGCAAACATGAGCATTGCTAAAAGTTGCAACTTTCCGTCATTTTCCACCAATGTCCATGTTCTGTTAAAATAAAGCGGAAGTCCTGAAATGATACCGACAAAAATCAGCATTGAACCGCCGTTTCCGATACCACGCTCGGTAATAAGTTCTGCAAGCCACATAACCAATATAGAACCTGCAGTTAATGCAATAATTGCACAAATTGCAAACATAACAGGATTAACACCTGCCATAATTGACCCCGGTAATTTATGTAAGAAAGTTACAAAAATTGTACCTTGAAACAATGCCAAAAATACCGTAGAAATTCTTGTGTATTGAGAAATCTTACGGCGACCCGCCTCTCCTTCCTCTTTTTGCAGGGTTTCAAGTTGAGGAATAATTGCGGTTAAAAGCTGAATTATAATGGAGGCGGTGATATAAGGTCCGATTCCAAGTGCAAAAATTGAAACTGCACCTAACGCACCGCCTGAGAACATATCAAGAAAACCTATGATATTATTACCGGCCGCCAAATTTGCAAACACGGCATTATTAATACCAAACAAGGGAATTTGTGCCCCAAGTCTGAAAAGTATAATCATTGCTAACGTAAATAATAATTTTTTCTTTAAACCTGTAGCTTCCCAGTTGTTGAAGATTTCTTCAAACGTAGGAATTCTCATTTTCTGTTGCTGCATTATAACTTAACCTCTATACGATTTCGATTTTACCGCCTGCTGCTTCGATTTTTTCTTTAGCAGAAGCACTAAAGTGTCTTGCTCTTATTGTTTTTGCTGATTTTACTTCACCATTGCCTAAAACTCTCAAAACCTGAGCTATAGCAGGTGCGTAACCAAGCTCTTTCAATAAAGCTAAATCAATTTCGCTTGCTTCAATTTTATCTAATTTAGATACGTTCAATTCATAATTTACGGTTCTGTTAACGAGTTCAAAGCCTTTTAATTTTGGAGCTCTTCTGTAAGCCGGCATTTGACCGCCTTCAAAACCTCTTTTTTGGCTTCTTCCTGAACGTTGACCTTCACCGTTATTACCTCTGGTACTTGTTTTACCATGACCTGAAGCACGACCTCTACCAACACGCTTTTCGCTGTGAGTAGCACCATCGGCCGGTCTTAAATCTGTTAATTTTATTCTTTCCATTGTTGCGCCTCTTTTCTATTCAACTTCTTTTACTAAGTGTGCTACTTTTTCAATCATACCTCTGATTACAGGGGTATCATTATGTTCGGCAACGCTTTTACGTTTGCCTAAACCTAATGCTTTAACCACTTTTTTTTGTTTTTCAGTTGAACCTATCAGGCCTCTTACGAGTTCAATTTTTATTTTCTTTTCTGTTGCCATGACTAAAATTCCTCTAATTTAACATTTCTTTCACAGTTAATCCTCTTTTTTGTGCAGCAACTTTGAACGGTTTAATTGCTTTTAATGCTTCCATTGTTGCTCTTGCTGCATTGAGAGGAGATTTTGAGCCTAAAGATTTACTCAAAATGTTACCAATACCGGCAAGTTCAAGTACAGAACGAACTGCACCACCTGCGATAACACCGGTACCCATTGATGCGGGCTTAAGAACTACGCTGCCTGCTCCGCTTCTTCCGGTTGAAATGTGAGGAATTGTAGTTTTGAAAATAGGAACTTCAATAGAATTTTTTCTTGCATCTACAACTGCCTTTTGAATAGCGCCGACTACTTCACTTGATTTTCCACAGCCTACGCCAACATGACCTTTTCCGTCACCTGCGATTACTACTGCACGAAAACTAAGCTTTTTGCCACCTTTAACTACTTTTGTGACTCGGCGAACTTGAACCACGCGTTCTGTCCAATCAGAAGCAGGTTTTTCGGTTTTTTGTTCTTTACGAGATTTTCTTTCACCTCTGCCAGCTTTTGAAGCCTTTAAAACTTTTTTCTTAGGAGCTTCTTCTACTGTTTCAGCTACTTCTTCAACAGTTTCTTCTACTGTTTCGGTAACTGTTTCTTCAGAAGTTTCTTCAATGTTCTCGTTTTTTTCTTCTTCTAACACGATGTTTTTACCTTTCTTAGTTTTTACTACCATTTTATTTTCGTTCACACGAAAACAATTGCGTCCTTCGCATGTATTATCAAACCGTAAACATAAATAAAAAGCAAGTAAAATCTTGTAAAATCTAATTTTTCAAGATATTTTATTCTGATAACATCAGTTATTTGTTTTAAGCGATTGTACAATCTTTATCTTTTAACTTTTTAGTATTTTTTAATTTTGACTTTACTTATTTCATAGTATGAGAGATATCAGTTGGGTAACTATGCCTAACTTCTCATAAATCAATATTCTCTGAATTTATTTTTAAAAATATTTTTATATATAGTAATAAACCGATTTATTTTTATAAAAACAATAATAAAAAGGGCAAGAAATTTGGGCAATTTTTATCCGCAAAAATACTTTATTAATATGTGAAGGTAACAAAAAAGGTAAGTGATATGCAAGGTAGTGTTTCTCGACATGATGATGAAAAGGTTTTAAATAATCTGACAAAGTTCTTTGCAGGTTTTAACAAACTGTTTGAAAACGAAAGCATTGACGCTTTAGTTGATAAAGAATTTAATCGCAGATACGCATTATTGCCTTTATTAGTGAAGGCTCAGCTGTACTACGATGAACATTAAAAATTTCCCCTCCTAAATAATTACCCGTAATTGTAAACTTTTGCTAAGTTTTTTAATGAACTTAGCATTTTCTTTTTTTAAACAGTTTTTATTAACATGTAACAGTATAATGGAATTTTGACATGGCAGTCGGAGCAGTAAACTTTAGCGATACATATGCACTACGTCAAGCAAGCGGAATGTTTGCAAAACCGTCCGGTGCGTCTGAGCAAAATCCTGATAAAAACAAGGGATGGAACGAAGCAGCAGTAGCTGCAGGTTATTCTCCTCAGGTACAAACTCCCGGTGTTCAAAAGTTACAGCCCACTGAAAAAGTAGGTCAAGCTCAAGCAGTAGGTGAAGGCAGTACGCCTCAGGCAATTGCATCTATCGGTCAACGAGGAATGCGTGCTTATGATACTGAAATGGGTGTTAACCAACCAATGGCAATGGGCACCTTCCACAGAGGACAACAGACAGGCGTTGTTGGTGGCGAACTGAGAATCTTGGGATAATCAGAGTCCATGTGTATAGGCTTGCCATTACTTTTGTAATGGTGCGTTACCGTGTTTACAGATAAAAATATCACAAAACACGGTTTTTCGTATGAAATTAGTATGTAAATTTTTATATCTATGCTATACTAATGGCATGGAAAAGTTATTAAAAATATTTTTTGCTATATTGATTTGCTTTTCATTTGCAACTGTTTCTTTTGCGGAAGAAGCAGAACCTAATTATGCATTAATGAAACAACAAGGTTTTGATGCTTATAACAAAGGTGATTACCAAACCGCTATAAGATATTTGGCAAACATTCCCAAAAAAGAACATACTTTAGAAATAGTTATATGCATTGCAAACAGTTTTGAAAGTCTTGGTGACACGCGTTCTGCCGTACTTCTTTTGGAATCTTTAAACAGAAGAAATGTCAACAACTACAGTGCTTTTTACAATTTAGGGAACATTTATCTGAAAGCAAAAGTATACAAAAATGCAATAGATTCATATACACTTTCAACAAGAATGAATCCCAGATTCGCACCTGCTTTTTATAATTTGGGTATTGCCTATTATGAAACAGGTGATGCAAATAAAGCTTTGTTTTATTTTGAAAAAGCTATAAGATTAAATCCGTCAAATAAAGATTATTATTATAATGCAGCAATTTGCTTAGAGGCAACCGGCGACAAAAAAACAGCCGATGAATATTACGCAAAGGCTAAGTAAATTAATTTATTGTTGCGCAAAGTTTACATATTTGCATCAACCATGAAACAATGGTTAAATTGATACTGTTAATAGTCTAACCATTCCTTTCTTGACTGATGCGACCTTAGGGTCGCTTTTATTTTGTCCGAATTTATAATTATCAACAATTTGACAGCAATAGAATAATGACTTAACATAAAAGAAAAAGAGGAGCCGAAATGTTTGACAAATTACCTAATTATATAAGACCAACAGCTTTTTTAAGTACAATTGCAGGGTTAATTTTAGGGATATTGCTATTAATTCCGGTTGTACAATTATTTGTACTTTTTGTAATTTGGTTTGTTGGGGCAGCAATTGTTTATTTATTGAAGAAAAACAATTTTATCGGACAATTTACCAATAAAGAAGGTATTGTTATAGGGTGTATAAGCGGTATGTTTAGTGTTATAGGAGCTTCAATAACATTCTTGCCTTTATCCATGCTTATTGGTGCAATTTTTAACACAGTAAGCATAAATATGCTTTTTACAACATCAGTTTTTTCATCATTCTTTTCTGTATTTGTTTTGATAATGCTAATATTTTTTATCGGTTTGATAAATATTTTGTTCAACATTGCCTCAGCACTAGGAGTTATTGCAATATTTAATAATCTTCTTGAAGATAAAAAAGAAGAGAATGAATTTAAAATAGAGTTATAAGTTATGGGTAAAAAAGTTTTAATTATAAGACTTGGCGCTATTGGTGATGTTGTAGAAACGACAGGATTGTTGCGTGCTTTAAAAAAAATCGGTTGCAAAGTTGATTATGTAACCGGAAAAGCTCCTGCGTCATTACTTCAAAACGACCCTGATATTAACAAATTATTCATTTTTAGTAAAAAAGATTATTTTTCTGTATGGAAGCTGGGAAGAGAACTTTCTAAAGAAAAATATGATGTCATATTGAATCTGCAACCATCTTTACGATTAAAAACTCTTTGCTTTTTTGCAAAGTCCAAAAAAGTCTTTCATTATAAAAAATCATACAAATTTCATGCAGTAGAAAACTTTTTTGAAACCGGAAAAAGAGCTTTTCCTGAACTTGAATTGGACAAAAATATTCATTTAAACATATCTGATGAATTAAAAAATAAAATGCTGGAAAAACTTGAAAACAAACAAAAAATAGCATTTAATATAGGGGCAAATTCCTCACGACAAGGCAGAAAATGGTGTGTTGAATATTGGGGGAAATTAGCTGAGTTAATTTTAGAAAAATATAATGTTCAAATTTTCGTTGTAGGATCTGATGAAGATAAAAAGAATGTTGACGAACTTGTAAAAAAAGTCCCTCAAATAAAATCTTTCGCAGGTGAAACAACTTTGCAGGAAACTGCGGCATTATTATCCTGTGCAGATTTGGTTATTTCAGGCGACACGGGACCTTTGCATATTGCATCAGCAACAGGTACAACTTGTCTGGGTTTGTATGGTTGTTGCAGTGTATCAAGAAGCGGTCCGTACGGCGAAAAACATCATACGATTAAATCTGATAAAGAATGTTCTCCATGTGATAAAAGAACATGTGCTTTGATTAATTCTGAAATTGATGATACTCCATGTATGAGAGAAATTTCTCCCGAAAAAGTCCTTAATTTGGTTGATATCATATTTTCTCAAAAATAGTATAATCTCATTATAAAATTGTAATTATAATTTTAAGGAGAGTTAATTATGAAGAAAGCTAATTTGTTTTTGACGTTCTGCACAGTTGTTTGTATAGCAGGTGTGGCTACTGTTCCGGCTTTTGCGGAAGATAATATTTTTGGTGATTTATCTACGGTTCCTCCTGTAACATCAGATATTCAGGCACCAACCGTAAAAGTTGAACAACCTGTTGTTATTCGTGGTACTTCACAAATGAATAAATCAGAATCTTTAACAACTCAAAGTTTACAAAATACGATTTCAAGTTTAGAAGCTGCTCAAGCAGATTTAAGAACAAAACTTGAAACAGCAACAAACAATTATAATACGGTTAACCAAGAATATTTAAGAGTAAAGCAAGAACGTAATACATTGAAGAAAATAGTCAGAAAAACAAACTCAAGAATTAAATCGTTAGAAAGAACAAAAAAGAACATCCAAAAAACAATACAATCTGAAATATAATTTTAGGATTTTATACTTTTAAAAAAGGTGGTTTGAAAATTTCAGACCACCTTTAAAAATATGGAAATTTAATGTAGTGTTTTATTTGTGATATGGTTCGTTATTTATAATTTTAAATGCCCGATATAATTGTTCAAGTAGAATTAACCTCATCAATTGGTGTGGAAATGTCATCGGAGAAAAACTTAACTTAAAATCTGATTTTGCTATTACACTGTCATCAAGTCCCGTAGCTCCCCCTATTATTAAATTAACCTTGTTTATTCCGCTTTTCGATAATTCCCCAAATTTTTCCGCCAATTGTTCCGAGGAAAGCTCCCTGCCTTTTACCACCAACGAAATCGTAAAATCATCCTTACCGATTAAACTGAGTATTTTTTCAGCTTCTACTTGTCTTGCCTTAACCTCATCGGCAATTTGTTTTATTTGGTACGCAGGTACCTCATTTATTTCCAACGAAACGTATGGCGACAAGCGTTTTCTAAACTCATTGATGCCCAGCGCAATATATTTTTCTCGAATTTTTCCAACACAAATTATAGTGACATTCATTTTTGATTAGTATGACAATGCCTGAATTATGTCTAAATCTTTTTTATATTCCTTAGCTTTATTCGAAATTTTATTCAATTGTTCTTCATCTTTAATATAATTTTTAGCCAAATCATATTGCTGAGATGCTTTATTTAACCTGAAGAACGCAAGATTTTCCAATGTTTCATAATTGTATTCCCAAGATTTACCTTCAAAGAATTCAACAACATCCTGCTTTAAATCAATTAAATAATTTTCCAAATACTTACCTTTCAGGTCAGGTTTTGTAATAAAAGCGTAATTTGAAAAACATTCATACATAGTCGGGTTTGTGTTAAATGTTTCATCAAACATTACGTAATCATCAAGAATTTCTTTGAAGGTCTCCTTCAAATTGACTTGATTTAGAATTTCTACATCAAAATTTTCCATAACATTTTTCCTTTTATTTTATCCCCATTGTATCTTATTAAAGTAAATTTTTCAAAAAAAATTGCCATTTTAAAAGTTTAATAAATTCAAAATAATACACTTGTATTTCAAAAAGCAATTATAATCAGTATTGTAGCCGTGAGTTTTGTTGACTAATATTAACTTATATTAAATATGTTAACTTTTAAATCTAATGATTTGCAGATAAAAATAGCATAAATCAATTTCATGACACATTATTATTACTCAAATTGTACTAAATAGAGAAACCAACATTATCAAAAAGGATTAACATGCCTTGTTCAAATCTTCGTATGTTTGTTATTTAATAAAAAATAAAGGTAGTTAATTTGTGAGGCAAATTTATGAAAAACAAAGTCATTTTAACAATTATGGACGGCTGGGGTATTGGCGAAAATTATGACGGCAACGCTATTTTACATGCTAATGTTCCAAATTTTAATAAGATTTTAAAAGAATACCCAAATACAAAAATATATGCAGACGGCTTGCATGTTGGACTTCCTGAAGGTCAAATGGGTAATTCGGAGGTAGGTCACTTGAATTTAGGTGCCGGCAGAATTGTTTATCAAGAGTTAACAAGAATTAATAAGGCAATTGATGAAGAAGAATTTTTCAAAAATGAAGAATTTATTAATGTAATAAAACATGTAAAAGAAAACAACTCAGCGCTTCACATCTACGGTTTGCTGAGTGATGGCGGCGTTCACAGCGCAATGAAACATATCTACGGACTTATTGAACTTGCAAAAAGAAACAATATAGAAAAATTTTATTTACACGCATTTTTGGATGGTCGTGATACTCCTCCTCAAAGTGCTATCGACTATTTAAAAGAAGTTGATGCGAAATTAAAATCGGAAGGTTTCCCGCAAATCGCCACAATCTCAGGAAGATATTATGCAATGGATAGAGATAATCGTTGGGAAAGAGTAGAAAAAGCCTATAATGCTTTAATATTGGGAGAAGGAAATGTTGCGGCAAATTCTGTTGAAGCAATTGAAAAATCTTATGCAAACGGAGTTAACGATGAATTTGTTATCCCAACCATTACTCTTGAAAATTCAAGAATAAATGATGGAGATGGTGTTATTTTCTATAACTTCAGACCCGACAGAGCAAGAGAATTAACAAGAGCAATTAATTTTAAAGAATTTGACGGTTTTAACAGAAAAAAAGTTTTGAATAACATTTATTATGTTTGTATGACTCAATATGATGAAAAATTTGGACTTCCCATTGCGTTTAAACCTCAATCATTAAAGAATATTTTGGGCGAAGTTTTGGATAAAGAGCAAATTAAGCAATTTAGAACAGCTGAAACCGAAAAATACGCACATGTTACGTTTTTCTTTAACGGTGGAGTAGAAAAACCTTTTTCAACTGAAACAAGAGCCTTAGTCGCTTCTCCATCCGTTGCCACTTATGATTTAAAACCTGAAATGAGTGCTTATGAAGTATGCGACAACGTTCTGAACGCTTTAAAATCAGAAGAGTATCCTTTTATTTTAGTAAATTTCGCTAACCCTGATATGGTTGGACATACAGGCATCATAGAAGCAGCAGAAAAGGCTGTAGAGGCAGTTGATACTTGTTTAGGGAAAATTGTAGAAGCTGTAAAAGAACATGGCTATACAATGCTTTTAACCGCCGATCACGGTAATGCGGAACAGATGGTTGATATGACAACAGGTAACCCGCATACTGCTCATACAACAAATAAAGTTCCTTTTGTTGTTATCAATAACAACGAAAAAGTTGAATTGAGAGATGATGCTGCGCTATGTGACGTATCTCCTACTGTATTAAAACTTATGGGAATTGCTCAACCTGAAGAAATGACAGGAAAAAGCATAATTAAATAATTCATTTTAAACTTTTATATAAAAAAACAGGTTTTGCGCAAATATCATTTGTAAAACCTGTTTTTTAATTCTCCTACTCTTAAAAAAATATTAAATTTTGTAAAAAAGTCCGAAAAAAGCACAGTTTCAAGCATTTTTGTTTTCCCCAAAACACATGTCTGACATGGGATTCGGGAAATTAAATCATGGAAAGGCATGCCAATATTGGAATACGGATGATTAGGCTCATGCTAAGTCCCATGGCTGTTCATGTTAGGGCAAATGTTGCGAAATGTAATAATAACAACTATTTTACTTGAAAATTTAATACGGGTGATAATATAATCAATAACATAAACAAAGTCGATTACAAAAGATTCAATAAAAACTTTTGGAGTGACGATTTGGGGAGTCTTTTATCAGACACAGGGGATGTATTTTTTATTGGAGGATGGTAAATAGTGTATAGAATGAGGGATTTTGGGCGTAATACATCAGTTCGCCGTTGGACTAATATAGCTATTGATTGTTACAAGAGAGGATGCGTATGCAATGGTTGCTTTTATAATACATTTTTCAAAGACAGTCCTCACAAATGTCAAATGAAGTCTACTGTTCTTGAATTAGTAAGAGTTTTAGGAACACCTTCTAATTCAGAACATCCGGCACAAGTTTTAGATTAAAACAAACAACATAATGTACGTATAAGAGAGTAAAATCTCTAATTCCAATGAGTTTTTATACGAATTGGAATTTTTTTTATAAAATTTTCGCTGAATAAATCGCTAAAATCCAGCAATAAAGAGTTTTTTAATAAGTTTTCAAAAAAAATAGTTGTCAAAATAAAATTTTCAAGTATTATGGAATTATCAAGGTTAGTTACATATAGAAGAAATCAAATGGAGGACAAAAAAATGTTAGCTACTGAAGTATCTTTAGAAATTAATGCAATTGGTGAAGACGCCGGTCGTATTTATGACTATGTTAGAGGACATGAGGAATGCACTTTTGCAGCTTTAAAAAAAGATTTAAAATTATCAGCAGAAAGCACTGCTTTCGCTCTTGGCTGGTTAGCTAGAGAAGGCAGAATTGATATGAGAAAAAAAGGCATTTCTTTAAGAATATTTACTTTATAGTAAAACTTTCTTAAATAAAACGACTATAAAAAGGAAAGGATAAGACCTTTCCTTTTTTGTGTATAATAAAATATTTATTTTAACTTAATTGAATTCCGTTTAATACATGTTTTTTAGCTTCCATATCAGCCAATTCCAGTTTTAAAAATTCAACATTCATAAGATTATTTTTAATAGCTTTTTCAAGCGAACTAATGTTTATATCAACAGCTTTTTTAATTTTTTCAATCAAAAGAATTTGCTGTTCAATAGAAAAAATCTCGTGATTCAAAATCATAAAAAGAATTTCAATTTCTCTGCGCAAAATCTGAGGAGCAGAGTCAGACGGTTTCTTTAAAAGATTTTCAAAATATTCTTCTCCTTTTGGTAATATATTATAAACGGTTTTTCTTAAACCGCCACCGGTAATAAATCTTTCACATTCTATTATTTCATTTTGTTCAAGTTTTTTTAATGTCGGAATTATTGCACCTGTACTAACTTGTAAAAACGGAGCAAAATTTGTATCTATAAACTTTTTTATTTCATAGATATTTGCTCTATTTATTTTTAAAATAAAAAGTATCAAAAATTCATTCATTTTATTCTTCTTTATTTTCTTCGGCTGACTGATTTACAGGATTTTGAACTCTGCCGACCTGATTACGACCATTTTCTTTTGCGTCATACAAACCCCTGTCAGCCGTTTCTATAAGCTCTTGCGGAGTTTGACCATGCATAGGATATGTTGATACCCCCAAACTAATTGTAACAACACATTCAAGCCCGCCTAACAACTTAAACGGCTTTTCACTAACAGTTTTGCAAATTTTATTTGCCGTTGTTACAGCATCTTCTAAATTTGTATTAGGCAATATTATTGCCATTTCTTCACCGCCGTATCTTGCTACAATATCAGCAGCTCTGACAGATTTTTTTAATATGACTGCTATTTTTCTTAAAACATCGTCACCTACCTGGTGTCCGTATTTATCATTAAACTTTTTAAAAAAGTCGATATCAACCATAATTAAACTGAAATGCGTATTATATCTCTTAGATAAATCAATTTGAGCAAGCATTTGCTCCTGAAAATATCTGTGATTATAAAGCTCTGTCAAACCATCAGTTGTTGCAAGTTTGTACGTAGCTTCAAAATCTCTTGATTTTCTTATAAATTTAACGATGTATACAGTTGTATAAGTAATTAAAATTAAAAATATAGGATATGCTACATCAACCCAAAGATTAAATTTTGCGAGCATATATACAGAAACTCCAAAATACAAAATGCACGATGCCATAACTGTTATAAAATTTAATATGTTTGAATTTATCCTGAACAGCAACAAACTTGTTAAGAAAATAAATATAAACAATAAAATCAAATTAGCATTTGTTGTTGCAGGAATAATCGGATTTTCATTTAACAAGTTGTTCATGTACGCTGTCGGTATTTTAATCCCCGGCAGAAGTTTGTCAACAGGCGTATGCTTCATATCAGCCAATGAAGTTGCACTGGAACCAATTGCAACAATTTTATCTTTAAAATAGCCTTTTGCAACTTCTCCGTTTATAACTTTCCAAAAAGGAATTTCTTCAACATCGCTTTTACTGTGCCAATTTATTACCAAATAACCGTTTTTATCCAATTTATATTTTTTATCACCTAAAAGTAAATAATTATCCTGAGTTATAATAAATTTTTGACTGTTAATTATTTTGTGTTTTATCATATATTCTTGAACAATTTTTAGAGGCATATAAGGATAATACTTTTCTTGATAAATAAAGAAACTTGGAGCTTTTCTCGCTATCCCGTCATCATCCCTTTGAAAATTAATAAAACCAATATGTTTTGTAGCTTCCAGTAATTCAGGCATAGAACTTCTTATATTGGTAAAGTAAAAATCATGAAAATCTACATTACTTTTATTGTCCAAATTAGCCGCCCATTCAAGCGGTAGTTCTTGTATTTTTTCTTTTTCTCTGTAATCAAAATTCAATGAAAGGTATATATTATCATGTTTTTTTACTTCGTTTATAAATTCCCAATCTTTAGACTCATTACCTTGCTGAAAACCAAGAAACATAAAATCTAAAAATACAGTATCAGCACCGTCATTTTCGACATATTTTACAATGTCTGCATACGCTTTTCTGTTCCACGGCCAATAGCCGTATTGATTTGAGAGTTTTTCCAAAGAATCATCATCAATAACAACAAGTGCAATTTTAGAATTATCTTTCCTTGCATTGGAATTAAAATTTACAAGCAAATTTTCTCTTACATCAAGTGCTTTTACCTCTAACGAATGTACAAAATCGTTAGCAAATGGCATATCCTTTATAAGCAAGGTAATAAAAGCCAATATAAAAAAGATTATAACGGCATATAACCCGCCTCTGGTTAATTTTTCTTTATTCATATCCTAACCCTCTATTCAGCTAAAGGAACCTTGATGGTTTGACCCATTTGAATACTGTGAGGATTTTTAATATTATTGGCTCTTTGTAATTTTGCGATATTTGCCTGACTTGCCACGCCATAATACTTTACTGCAATTGTTTCAAGAGTATCACCACTCTTAATTGTATATGTCATATTATTTAAGGCATAATCACCACCTGCAGGTTCGACATTTATTGCAGCTTTTTTAGCCGAAATACTACTTTTTTTCCAAACGTTAAAATCGGCTGTATTATCACTTTGAACACCAAAATTAATTATTGATGTCATTAAAAACATGGCTAAAGCACCTGCAACAAAACCTATTGAAAGATACACTCCCGGTGAACGTTCTTCTTTATGTGTTTTTAACTCTTGCCATAAAAGATCAATTTCTCTGTTTTTACTTTGCTGGTTATATTCCCCAAAGCTGGCTTCATACTCTTTTTGCTTCGTAGTAAGTAATTCTTCTAAAACTTCCAATTTTTCTCTTGATATATTTGATTTTTGTTGAAGTGTATTCTTCATATTCCGTAGCCTTCCTACTTCTCCCAAGTGTACCAATATTCTAACACAAATATTTTTTTGTACCAAATTACTAAGATTTATTTACAATTTTAAATATAAGGTTTCCGTTTTTTTATAAAAGCCAAATTATATGAACATCGGAAATTTTTTATTACTAATTTGAACTTTTTCTTTTTTAGGTATTTTTGTATACATTGTTGAATTTTTATATGAGCCATCTCAATGAAAAAGTTACGAGTGCAAAATATACTGCTAAGCCGAGAACATCAATAGTTGTAGCAATAACAGGACCGGATGCAATAGCAGGGTCAATATTTATTCTCTTCAATATAAAAGGGGTAACTGTTCCGATTACCGTTGCAAGCATCATATTTATTGTCATAGCAAACCCAACAACAATCCCCAAAGCTATATTATGTTGCCAACCGCAAGTTATTAATGCCGTAACAACACCAAACGCAGCACCTATCAAGACTCCGACTTTTGCCTCTCTGAATATTTGCTCGAGTGCATCATTCAGGCCAACTTGACCCGTTGAAAGTCCGCGAACCATAAGTGTAATACTCTGTGTTCCTATATTCCCGCCAAGTCCCGCCAACAACGGAATAAAAATGGCGGTTAACGGAAGTGCTTCCAAAGTTAAATGATAATATTTACCAACAGCAACCGCAACAAACTCACCGACAAGTGTTATTAAAAGCCATGGAGTTCTTGCTCTTACCGCAAGTGAAATTGCACCATCCAAAATTTCATCCTCATCAACCGCACCTGTTGCGATACCTGATGACTGCAAAATTTCTTCCGTAGTTTCTTCTTCGACAACCTCTTGAGCATCATCCCAAGTTACGATACCTTTTAGTTTTCCGTAATGGTCAACAACAGGTACAGCCAAAATACCATATTTTGAAAGTGTTTCTGCAGCAATTTCCTGGTCATCATCAACATGAACTTTGACTAAATCCTGAATCATTATGTCTTCAACTTTGACATAAGGCGGTGTTGTAAATAAACTTCTTAAACTCAATACACCAAGCAAATGTCCGGATTTATCCGTTACATATACGTACAAAAATTCTACTTTATCCGTTTCAGCTTTAATTCTCAGGAAAGAAACAACTTCATCCACAGTCATGTCCTTATCAACCGTAAGAACATCAGAGTTCATGATACCGCCTGCCGAATCCTCAGGATAACTTAAGAGTTCACGAATTTGAGTAGATATTCTTTCAGGTAATTTATTCAAATAATTTTCAGAATCAGAATCTTCTAAATCACCCAAAACATCCGCTACACTATCGTGAGGCATTTTCAAAATAATGTTGGAAGCTCGTTCTTCATCAATATCACTAAGAATTTCTACCTGAAGTTGCGGACTTAAAAACTCCAAGAGTTCTGCTGCATCATCCTCCGGCAAAACATTAAAGCATTGTAATCTCTCATCCTCGTTTAATTCTTCAAAAATTTCCGCAATATCTGCAAAGTGAAGATTATCCAGTTTTTCTCTTAAAAGATTTTCATCATCTTGAGATAAGATGTCCCTCAATCTTTCTACTGCATTTTCCATGTCTAACATAATGCTTCACCTCTTAGCTGACATGTAAATAATACCCCAAAATTTAAAACATAACAATTTTTTAAATTACACATTAACTATGGTTGTTGAATTTTGTAACAAAAACAAATTTTTTTTAAT
Source organism: Candidatus Gastranaerophilales bacterium (assembly GCA_045598245.1). Taxonomy (GTDB): domain Bacteria; phylum Cyanobacteriota; class Vampirovibrionia; order Gastranaerophilales; family JAILCC01; genus JAILCC01. The sequence goes on along the minus strand of JAZLLQ010000029.1, from coordinate 128,202 downwards.
AAAATTGACAAAAATTTTTTTACTTGGTTTTACAATGAAAGAAAGCCAAAGTTATGAATATATTAACAAATAAAACAATAACAAATATAGTAAATAATAAATATTTACGTTTTTTAGCAACAAAAATGTCAAGCCACAAGGCACTTTTGCCTGTAATCTTGTTGGAAACAACAGTTATAAGCGGAAGAAGTTATCAAGCATATAAACGCGGCGGTGTAACAGAAGCAAGAGAGCGTATGATTGATGAAACACTGACTGCAATAGTTTGGTTTGGCGTCATTAAAGTGTTAAATAATGCTTTTGCAAAACTTATAGCATGTAAAGGGATTTTTGATAAAAAAGGATTGCCCGAAATCAATGTGGACATGGGCAGTGATGCAATTAGAGACCCTCTAAAAAATGCTATAAGTAAAAGACCCGAAATTAAAAATAAAATTTGCACTCTGAAATTAACAAAAATCCTTGGTGCTGCTGCAGTAGGTATTTATTTAAGCGGCATAGTTCTTCCTAAATTTTATCAAAATATCACAAAGAAAATATTACACAAAGAAAAAGCAGAAAAACAGCAACAGGAACAAATAAATACAAATACAAAAGTTAATATCAACGACTTTTTGCAACAAATATCCCAAAAAGGTAAAAACACTTCCTTCAAGGGGGCAACATTTATTCATGCACTTGAAAATAACCCTATATATAATCTTTTAACGGTTGATGCAGGTCTGTTCGCAGGCAGAGCATACAGTTCAAGAAACAACGATGAAAGATTTGAATTCCTATTCAGAGATTTTTGTTCATCATTCTTCTATATGTTCTGTACCCCTGTTGTTTTCAATTTCTTATCAAATATTGCAGATAAATTCAGAGGTAAAAATACAAGTCTTGATCCTGAAACTACTCATTGTGTAACCGAAAAAGCCAGAAAAATTTTGGGCAAACAACCTATGAATATTGAAAAATTCAAGGATATAATGCTTGGCAATAACAGAGATTTAGCAACTCACATTATTCACCAAATTGATGGTGAAACAGTTGATATAGAAAGATTAAAGAAGATTATTAACTCAACTGTTTCTGATAAAAAATATGCCGAAAATATAATGAAAAAAGCTCAGCAATTTATTGACACAAGACCTAAAGGTTCGTCAAAAGTTCTCTTAACTGTAAGCGAAGTAATAAATTCAATTATGGGCGGCGAAATGAACAACCCGATATTCCTGAAAAAGGCGGTTCACGTAGCTACAAACGGCACTTCGACTAACAGCAAGAAATTTATATCATTCAAAGATATTGATAAAATAAAAACAAATATAATAAATTATACGGAAAGTATCATAGAATATGCAAGAAAAACAGGTGCAACAGAAATTACCGATGATATACTTACGCAAGTTAAAAATAGGAATATGCTTGGTAAAGTCGGTTACACGGTGGCAGGCTTATGCGTTTCCGCATTGTTCTTATCAACAATTATTCCTAAAATTCAATATAAACTGACAGAAATGAGAACCGGTTCAAAAGATTTTCCCGGCATAAGAGACATTAAATAATTCCTGAAACTTTGGCTTTATTCAGGAAATTTTATAAATATCATAATTCATATTAGAATTATGATTTTTTTTGCCTGTATTTATTCTTCCTGCAAAGCAGGTCTTATTAATACAATGGAATCAAGATTTAATTGGATAAAATCATGAGCTTCGGTAACTCGATTAGCGGTTTTACGATGTTTTAATTTACAATTTTTAATTGCAACAAACCTTTTGGAGCTGTTTAAAATATCAGATAATAAGCGATTTTTTCTACCGGTTTTTGGCATAAATACATAACCTTTGATTTCGTAATCTTCTGTGATTACGAGAACCCTTTCAGACCAAACACCTGTAATAAATGCACTCTTTTTATCCATTAGGCTATCTTTATTATCTTCCATAAAAATCGCTCCTTTTAATTTCCGATATTTGAATATGATTGGAACAATGGCAGATAGAGTGCCAATGCCAAAACAAGAACAACAGCGCCGATAAATACAAGCATTATCGGTTCAATGAATTTAGTTAACATGTCTATAATTCTATCTAATTGGTTATCAATATATTCACTCGCCTTAGCCAACATTTCGCCTAATTTACCTGACTGTTCACCTGTTGATACCATAAATAAAAGAATTGGAGGAACAACACCGGTACTTTTCAATGCATGCGACAGGTGTAATCCTTGTTGTACTTTAATTCTTGCATCATTAATAGAATCTTTTAAAGTAAAGTTATTGATTGTATAACTTGCCAAATATAAACAGTCTACAATCGGCACACCGGCCTCGTAAGAAACAAGTAATACAGATATAAAATTTGAAAATTCCGCAAGTTTTACGAAATCTGAAATCAAAGGTATTTTTAAAAGAAAATTATCAAGTCTTCTTTTAAAAGGTTCCCAGTTAAACAAAAATACTGTTCCATAATATAAACAGAACCCGCAAATCGGAATAATTATCCAATATGCAGCCAAAAACTTGCCTACGTCAATACAAGTTTGTGTAATCCAAGGTAATTCTGCTCCCATGCTTCCATACATTTCTGCAAACTTAGGAAATACAAATGTTAACATAACAAGGACAATTATTGCCGCAAATACTAAAATAATAGCAGGATAAGCGAGTACACCAATAATTTTACTTTTTAAATCGTCTTGTTTTTTTAAAAGTCGGCTCATACGCTCTAAGGTAACATCCAATTCACCGGATTCTTCACCGGCTTTTACCAAACCTGAATATAAAGCATCAAAAATCTGAGGATATTTTGCTATAACATCGGCAAAACTGTTACCCGCAATAACTTGCTGCCTTAATTCCGTGGCAATTGCCTTAATTCTTTTACTGCTTGTATCACTTTCCAAAAATACCAATGCCTCAATCAACGGAACACCGGCTTTTAACAGTGTTTGTAAGGTCGTTGTAAAATCAATTTTTTCTCTGCCTTTCATTTTGGCAAGACGTATTTTCTTTCTCTCATCAGCCTGTTTTTTTCTTGTAACTTCTTTTTGGTTTGCAGCATCATCGGGACTGATAATTCTTGTTGGCAGCAAATTCAGCTGAACAATTGCCGCTCTTGCTTCTTTTTCGGTAGAGGCTTCAATTTTACCGTCAACTTTTGTACCATCTTTTCTTAATGCATAATATTTATAAGTTTTCATTCAATTGTCCTTAATCTGAAACTACGCCAAGTACACGGATAAATTCACTAACCGGAGTTTCACCGTTTATTATATGTTCCAAGCAATATTGTTGCAAAGTTTTCATGCCACAGCTTATAGCTACTTCTTCAATTGTAATGTCTGACTCTGATTGTGAAATTAACTTCTTAATTTCTTTATTTACAGGCATCAATTCAAACAAACCAAGTCGTCCAAGGTAGCCTGTATATTGACATTGCGGACATCCTACAGGTTTGTACAACTCTTTTTCTTTAAATTCTTTTATATCTTCAGGGTTTAATAAAATTTGTTTCAATTCTTCCTCGGTTGGTTGATACTTTGTTTTGCAGTACGGGCATAATCTTCTTACAAGCCTTTGGGCAATTACACCTGATAAAGATGAAGCTATCAAATAATTAGGCGCACCCATTTGCATAAGTCTTGATATAGTAGCAGCTGCACTGTTAGTGTGAACCGTACTCAGTACCAAGTGACCTGTTAACGCAGCAGCAATAGCCGCTTCCAGTGTTTCAAAGTCACGGATTTCACCTACAAGTATAATATCAGGGTCTTGTCTTAATATAGCTCTTAAACAGTTTGCAAAAGTAATATCCGCTTTTGGATTAACCTGTATTTGGTTTACGCCTTCCAACCGAATTTCAACCGGATCTTCAATTGTGGTAATATTCACATCTTCATTATTCAAATTATTTAAAATTGAATATAACGTTGTTGTTTTACCACTACCTGTAGGGCCTGCCGCTAATATAATTCCGTAAGGAATTTTAATCATACGTTCGAGTTTTTGTATATCTTCTTCGTATGCACCAACTAATTGAATTGCCTTATTTTCGCCGGATAAATTAACTGATGGTTGCAAAATTCTTATTACCATCTTTTCTTTTGAACCAACCGGAATTGTGTTGATACGGCAGTCATACATTTTTACTTTATGTTTTATTGAGAAGGCACCATCTTGCGCACGTCTGTGTTCCGCAATATTCATTTTTGCCAAAACTTTAAAACGTGAAATAATACTTGATTCTATATTTGTAGGTATTTCTACAATTTTACGCAAGATACCATCAATTCTATATCTCACAATATAGTTATTAAATCTTGGTTCAATATGAATATCACTCGCCTTAATATCAATTGCATCAGTAACAATTTGATTTGTAAATTTTGAAATAGAACTTTCATCATTTTTGATATCACGTTCAACTTTTTGAGAAAGTGTCTCCTCAATAACAACTTGGTTTTCAGCAGAAATATGTTCAAATAATTTTGCTTTTCTATCCGTTTCTTTAAAGAAAGCCTTAACCGAACGATCATATTCGTAGAAAGTTAATAATCTCGGATCAGGTTTTAAGCCGGTTAAAAATACAATATCATTTAATACTTTTTTGTCCGTAGGATTAACCATACCGATAACAATAGTTTTACCATCAGAACTTATTGGAACTAATTTATTTTCTTCCAAAAATTCTCTTGGAAATAGTTTAACAAGTGTATCAGAAAAATGAAGTTGTTTTTCCGTTACGGCATCGATACCTTTTTGTTCCGACAATGCTTCTTTCAATTGAGCTGTTGTCAAAATGTTCATTTTTACTAATGTCGAACCAATAGGTTCATGGCGCTCTTTACTTTGTGCAAAAGCCTTTTCCAAATCTTCTTGAGTAACAAAACCTTTTTCTAAAAGTATATCACCAATTCTCTTGACAGGAGCAGTATTAGATGTAGATTGAGCAGACTTTGACATACCTGCTGAAGGTTTAGTTGGCTGTGGCTGTGCAGGAGTGGCATCATTTGCAGGCTGACCTTCAAATGTAAATTCCAAAAGTTGTGCAAACTGATCCTGAGGAAGGGGAATGTATTTTACCTGAGAATTAAAATAGCTTCTAACTTTTTCATCTGTTTGCGGATTATGATTAATACAAGCAACAAACAAAATATCATTTTGAAGATTTACCGGTATGAAGCCGTATTGCTTCAGAATATCTTTCCCTAATTTTGCTGAAAGTTCTCTATTTAAAACTTTTTTTAATTTTTCTAACAATTTTTCCCCTACATTCTTTCTCTGATAACTTCATCATCATTAATAAGTTTAGGAGTAACTATGATAATAAGTTCATTTTTTTCCATAGTTTTGCTTGATTCTCTGAATGCAACACCTATCACCGGAATATCACCTAAAATAGGAACTTTGTTAGAAGATTTTGTTTCGTGTTCCATGATTAAACCACCAATAATCAATGTTTCATTATCTTTTAACCTTATTCCTTTTAAGTCAAGGTCACGTTCTGCAACCAATTTCATAGTTTCACCACCGCTTGTATTAGATACTTTGATTTCTTCTGTCGGAACAGAATAAGAAGGATTTAGGTCTAAGTAAATATATCCGTCAGGTGTAATAGTTGGCTTAATTGTCATTTTTATACCATAAGTATCAGTTTCCATTGTTTGAGATGAAATTGCTTGTGAACCTGCAGTTGTTGCCAGTTGAGTTGTAATATTACTGATATACTCCTGAGTAACATCAAATTTAGATTCGACATTATTTTTGACCAAAATTTTAGGGTTGGAAAGAACACGACCTTTACCTTGCTTCATAGCAATTGTAATCCTGTTCCTTAAACCATTTACCAAATTTGTATTTGTAGCATCCATTGTTGTGTTTGTACCATTATTGCCACTACTTTGACTACTATTATTATCTTTTGAATTTTTTTGATTAGCATTAAAGTCTATTGTCAAACCTCCGTCAAATTCCAAGTTGAATGAACCTGCCGTAATACCCCAATGAGGAGTAAGCTCTTTCGTACCTGTTGCGGAAAGTTCAAGAAACGCAACTTCTAAGATAGCTTGAGGTTGTTTAATATCATTTTGCGCAATAATTTCATCTACAAGTTGAATTTGCTCTTTTGTTGCTCCTGAAACACCTATTGTTCCAATATCGGGATAATATGTAACAACAAGACCTGTACTCTTGAATGAAGTAAAAGTACCTTCAATTTCGCTTCCTTCAATATCCTTTGATGAGCAAGCAATTTTTGCACCGCCTTTACCTTCGGAATCACCATCTTCGTCTTTAATTTCATCACTTTTGAAAACTTTGTGACAAACAATTCCCGCCATTTTACCCGGTGAAAGGTGATTAACTTTAAACATAACCGTTTCAGTCTTTTTATCAAATTGACTAATGATTTTTCTTGCAATATCAAAGTCTTTGTCTGTACCTATAATCATAATTTGATTTGTATTTGGGTTAGACATTGCAATTTCATCATTTGTCAAACCCGGATTTTTTAATTTAAAAATATTTTTGTTTAAAAATTCAGCAATACGACCTGCATTTTCATATTTAACATCAAAACTTTTGATTTTTTGTTGAGCAAATGCCAAATCTTTTGATGCTTCTTTGGAAGCAACAATAAGAGTATTTCCGTCAACCCAATATGATAAGTTGTTCATAACCATAACATATTCAAAAGCCTTATTTAAAGTAACGTTAACCAAGTCCAAAGTAACTGTTCCCGATACAGAGTCATGCATGATGATATTCATGCCTGACTTATCAGCAAGCATTCTTAAAACTTGCCTTGTATCTGATTCTCTTAAACTCATCGTAATCAGTCTCGGACTATTGGTTATGCTTACACCGCCTTCAAGCAAAGGTACCGAAAAGTCACTCTTTAAATTTTTCGGATATGAATTGTCAATTGCATAACAAGTACCAACAGCGAGTAGTGTCACCATCAGACAGGCTGTAACAAGTTTAAATAAATTTTTGTAGCTGCTTAGCATATTTATGGCTCCTCAAGATTAATTCTTATTTTATTGTTTTGTATCTTTGACAGGCAATGGTATATCACCTGCTTGTGTTTTTATCTTTATTTTTGGTAATACATTGCTTAGTTCGGGAATAGGCGGCAATGATAAATCTTTCAAATCTCCGCTTCCCGGTGCTGTTACATTTGTTGTATCACTATCTTTCTTACTTCTTGTTTTTACAAACAAGATATCTTCATTTCTTGCAGGATGGCGAGTTCCGGCAAATCTGTGACCCAGGTTATAAACACCTGTACCATAAAGTTCACCGTCTACTATATCACCAACTTTTGCTCTGTATACATTAGTTCCTGTTTTTACAGAAACATAATCTTTTGTAATTGCGGATATTTCAAAACTTTCAATTTTATCACCGGGTTTAACAACGTAATCCTCGTTCATAACATTAATAATTGCTGACGGACTATTTTGTTCATATAAAATTCCGGTAACTTTCGCCGAAATAAGAGTATTAATAGATTCATCCATTTCACCGGCTTCAGGCGGAAGCGGTAAATCTCCGAAATTTACATTTGTATATGAAAGATTACGTTCACGATAAGGAACAAAGGGCGAAGTTCTGCCTTCAGAATCAATATCAAGTACACCGCTATTACTGCTTAAATCTATGCTGTCACCATCTTTTTCCGAATCTTTAATATTACTTGCTTCTGCTTTAGTCGGAACATCCGTATCGGTAACATCATTATCCTCGAGAGTTACAGGAACAGGCACATCCTCTTCTTCAATAGCACCTTGACCGGTAATCATAGACGTAATATCGGTAACCCCATCACATCCTTGTATTGAAAATAATAGCGGTAAAAGCAACAGAAAGTATAAACATTTCTTTTCAAATCTCTTCATCTTTAACCTGTATTCTTCTAAAATGAACATATATTCTACTATAGTCTATCGTATCGTTAATTAATATTAAATCATCCATATACATTATATTGTTTATATTGATATAGGTCAAATAATGTAGTAATGTAAAACTTTTTTTACAATTACAAATTTATAACGAATTATTTTTAGTGTGGTAAAATATTCTTGTAAATTATTAATGAGGGAAAAAATGACAAAAAATCTTATAGTATCAGGTATGCGGTCAACAGGAAAATTACACTTCGGTCATTACTTAGGTGTTTTGCAAAATTGGGTAAAATTACAAGAAGAATTTAACTGTTATTACTTTGTAGCTGATTGGCACGCATTAACAACAAAATTTGACAAGACGGAAAACCTCAGACAAGATGTTGAAAATATTGTTTTGGATTGGGTTGCATCCGGAATTAATCCCGAAAAATCAACGATATACTTACAGTCATTGGTTCCTGAAATTTCACAACTACATATCTATTTGAGTATGATTACTCCTCAAAATTGGGTTGAACGTGACCCCACATTAAAAGATATGGTAAAAATTCTTCATGATAATTCCGAAAATAAAGAAGAAGAAAAAGCATCAAATATATGCAGTTACGGACTTATCGGATATCCCGTTTTAATGACAGCCGACATTTTGGCTATAAATGCAGATTTTGTTCCTGTAGGAAGTGACCAACTCGCTCACTTGGAAATATCAAGAGATATTGCAAGGAGATTTAACAATATTTACGGAGTTGAACTTTTTAAAGAACCCAAACCACGCCTGACTGATGTGCCTTTGTTTAAAGGCATTGACGGAAACAAAATGGGTAAATCTTTCCATAATGACATTAAAATTTCTGATACGGAAGAAGAAACGTCTAAAAAAATCATGAGAGGAATTACTGACCGTTCAAGACTCAGAAAAACCGATATCGGACATCCTGATGAGTGTGAAGTTATTTTTGATTATTATAAAATCTTTGCACCTGAGAAAGTTGAACAAGTTGCTCAAGAATGTAAAAGTGCAACAAGAGGTTGTGCTGACTGCAAACGTGAGCTTTGCACTTATGTAAACGAACACTTTAGAGAAATCAGAGAAAAAAGAAAAGAACTTGAAAATAATCCACATCTGGTAAGAGAAATTATTATGAACGGTTCCGATAGGGCAAGAACAAGAGCTAAAGAAGTTCTCAAAGAAGTAAAAGATGCAGTTAGAATGTACTATTAACTATGAATGAAAAGATTATCGGTTTTTGGGGTGTACCAAAACAAGAAATTATTGAAGAATATAAAAACAAATACCCAAACCATAAGTTTGTAGATTTATGTATGCTTTATGGTGCTAAAAAAACAAATATTCTCCCGGATACAACCTGCAAAATAATTTCTAACATAATGGATAATGCTATCTTTTTTAAAGATAATATTGAGTCTATAATAGCCTCAGTCGGAATGGAAAAATGTGACTCAGGCAGATTTGTAGCAAGAATATTAAAAGATATGGGATTCAATGTAATTCAGTCGGTAAATGAAACTTATCAAGACGAAAAATACGAACTTCCTATTTCAACAAGTAATTTGCCTCTGAGAGATAAAATAACACAAATAACAGCGAATATAATTCGACAGGATAATGCTCAATATCAATATTGCGAACCTCAATTCGGGTTTTGGGGTGTACCGCCTAATGATTTTTCATTTTTAGAACTTTTCCCTAATGAAACACATGTTTTTGGCTGGACAAGATGCGTAGAAGCTAAACGCCCTGCTGATACAGATTTAGAGATGTATGTACAGGAAGATTTACCCACAATATTTTTTGCCCAAACTTTTTGCAACAAAATGCAAATTGCCAAATATCTTGCAAAAAAATACGGCGGTCTTTTTATTGACGTGGATGATTATGCAAACAATTCAACAAAAGCCAAAATACAAGCATATATGAGGTTGGGTTGATGTTATATATTGATGCGGGAACAAGTTTTAGTAAAATAATGTCAACCGAAAATGAAGTTTTCGAGAATATTTCGCCTGTAAAAATCGTTGATAACAAAAAATTCTACATAATAAAATCATCAAAAATTGCAGATTTAAACAAAAAATTTGATGGCGGAACAGGTCATATGGCAAAAGATTTTTTAAAAGAAAATGTGACTTTGGAAAATGAAATTTTGGCTCTTGCTTATGGTATTAAAAAATTAAAACCCGAATTACAAACGATGACTATTTTGGATATCGGTAGCAGAGATACAAAGTGGGTAAGATTTGAAAACGGAAAATATAAAGAACTTGATTGGAATACAGCCTGTGCAAGTGCGACAGGAGCAACTATTGAAATGATTTGCAAATTCTATAATATAAATCCTCAAAACCTTAATGCAAATGATGAAAAATATCCCGTGACTTGCGGAGTTTTTGGAATGGAAAAAATCATGGATGAAATATCCAAAACCAAAGATGCTCATTCTGCTGTAGCGAAATACATTCACGGAATAGCTTATAATGCGTGGAATTTTGCACAAAAACCCGAAAAAATCTATTTGTCCGGTGGTTTTTGCGAGAATAATTGTTTTATAAATTCTTTAGAAAAATACTGCAAAGTTGAAAAATTGGGTCGATTTGTACTTGTAAACGGGGTAATGAACGAGACATCAGTTATTTCTTATACATAAACACATTTTAACAGTTTGCTGAAATAACAGTGCTAAAACAAAAAGGGAGTTTAAATTCAAACTCCCTTTTTTATATTGTATTTTTTTTTAATTAAACTGCTGCTTTGCAAGCCTCAAGAGCTTCGACTAAAGTATTTACAACCGTTTTTTGTTGTTCTTCCGTAAGTTCAGGGAACATAGGTAAAGACAAAACTCTTGTGGTTTTTTCTTCGGTAATCGGTAAATCACCTAATTTACCGCCAAGATATTTATGAACTTTTTGCAAGTGCAAAGGAACGGGATAATAAAGCATTGCACCGACACCATGTTCCTGCAAATATTTATGAACAGCATCACGATTAGGAATTTCAATAGTGTATTGGTGGTAAATACATTTTGTACCGTCAAGTTCTCTCGGGCAAACAACATCTTTTACATCTTTCAATAAATCATTATATCTGTATGCATTTTCTTTACGTTTTTTATTCCATTCGTTAATATAGGGAAGTTTTACTCTCAAAATTGCGGCCTGAACTTCATCTAAACGACTGTTAACACCTATTTCATCGTGATAATAACGAACAGCACCGCCATGGTTTCTCAATGCCAACATTCTGTCAGCCAAGAAATCGCTGTTTGTAATAGCCATACCGCCATCACCAAATGCACCAAGGTTCTTTGTAGGGAAGAAACTAAAGCACCCTATATCACCGAATGTACCAACTTTTTGTCCGTTCAATTCAGCACCGATAGCCTGACAGCAATCTTCAATAACATATAGATTATATTTCTTCGCAATTTTCATTATTTCAACCATATCAGCAGGTTGTCCGTACAAATGTACAGGAATAATTGCTTTTGTTTTTGGAGTAATTTTCTTTTCTAATTCTCTGTAATCTAAGTTAAATGTATCAGGATCAATATCAGCAAAAATTGGTTTTGCACCAACTATACCGATAGCTTCAGTTGTAGCAACAAACGTAAATGCCGTTGTAATAACTTCATCACCCGCACCAATATCTAAAGCTCTCAAAGCTAAATGCAAAGCATCAGTACCTGAGTTCATGGCAACTGCTCTTTTTGCACCGCAAAACTCAGCTATTTCTTCTTGCAAAGCCTTATTATGCTTACCACAAATATATTGACCTGATTTCAAAACCTCTAAAACAGTTTTTTCAACATCAGCTTGAATTTGCGCATATTGTTTTGTCAAATCTAAAATTGGAATCATTTTCTCACTCCCTGTTTGCTAACTTACCTCTATAGTACCACAAATTTTTAAGTCTTTATATATTCTTAACTTTTCGTAATGCTTAAATACTAAATTTTACTGCTCTGATTCCGGATTATCGTCAATAAATTTTTTAAAATCAGAAGGTTTTAAGTTTTGGATGAAATCATGAAAATCCTGAGCTTCTTTTTCTTCTTTTGGCTTATTAGTACTTATTGTTGCATCACAAATAACATTTTCCGTAACATAAATAGGAGCTTCTGTTCTGAGAGCAATTGCAATAGCATCAGAAGGACGAGAATCAATAACTAATTCATCACCATCGTCATTAACCAAGATAAGGTTTGAGAAATACGTATCTTCACTAACATCATGAATTTCAACTCTCTCAAGCATATATCCTGTTTCTTCAAGAATAGAGCATATTAAATCATGGGTCATAGGACGCGCAACTTCAATATTTTCAATTTGACGAATAATTGAACTTGCCTCTGATGAGCCAATCCAAATAGGCAACGCTCGTAAATTTTCTTTGTCATTCAACACCACAATCGGAGAACCGGTTCTTGTATCAAGGGCAATACCCATAACTTTCATCTCTATCATAATCTCACCGTTTAAAATTTCTGTCCTAACTATAAAATACCATAAATTCACTAAAAAAACCATCTCCAATAAAGGAAATGGTTTTTTGGATAAAAACAAATTGATTATTCGTTAACTTCGCCTGCAGCTGCTGCCGCTCTTTCCTGTTCTTTAACGATTTTATAACAATCAACACAGTAAACTTCTTTTCCTTCTTTTGGTTTAAAAGGAACAGTAGTTTCACAACCACATTTAGAGCAGTTAACCGTGTATCTTTTTCTGCTGTTAAATCTTTGTTTTTTTCTGGTTGTTCTGCAATTGTTGCATCTTTTAGGTGTTGCAAAACCTTTTTCTGCGTAGAATTCTTGTTCTTCTGCGGTAAAAACGAAAGTACAACCACAGTCTGCGCAAGTAAGTTCAATGTCTTGGTAAGTGTTTTCAAACATAATTTTTTCTTTCTTTTTTAATGTTAACAAGAATATTATCTAATTTTTTTCAAAAAAAGTAAAGTAAAAATTTTCAAATCTTAAACATTTTCCCTAAGTATACTTATATATTTACATATTTCATCAACGGTATTGAGCTCCGTTGCTGCTACCAAAAGGCAATTTTTCATATTAGAGAAGGTTTTTTCAAGATTTATTCCCGCAAAAATATTTTTCATTTCCATGGTTTTCAAAAATTCAGAAATGTTAACATTTGAAGGAAATTTAACTACAAATTCATTCAAATAGTTTTTATTAAGTATTTCAAAACCTTCAATTTCAGAAAGTTTTTTGGCTAACAATTGAGCTTTTTGAATAGAATTTTCCTCTAATTCCAATACACCCTCAAAACCCATTAAAGCAAGGTATATAGTAGCACTCAATGTGACAGCAGCCTGATTTGAACAAATATTACTTGTGGCTTTTTCACGCCTTATATGTTGTTCTCTGGCTTGTTGAGTGAGCGTATACGCACGTTTCCCATCTCTGTCAACAGTAGCACCGACAATTCTGCCCGGAAGTTGACGCATATATTCTGTTTTTGTTGCCATATAACCGGCATGCGCACCACCTAAAGACATCGGTATCCCGAGAGTTTGGACATCGCCAACAGCAATATCGACATCATATTTTCTCGGTTGCTTGAGAACCGATAAAGCCGCAATATCTGATGAAGTTATAAACAGTGCATCAATATCTTTAGCAATTTCTGAAATCTTTTCCATATCCTCAATATCACCAAAATAGTTTGGATATTGAACTAAAATGCCTGCGTATTCTTTTTCTTCAACATCAGCTAAAGAATTCAAATTTATCAAAGTCGAAGTCGATGGAATTACATCAACTTCAATATTTCCTGCATGAGTATAAGTTAAAATAACCTTTAAATAATCAGGATTAATTGTTGAGGCAACCAAAACTTTATTTCTTTTCTTAATCCTGCAAGCCATTAATAATGCCTCGGCACAAGCAGTTGCACCGTCATATACACCGGCATTAGACAAATCCATGCCTGTAATATTGCAAATCATTGTTTGATATTCATAAATGGATTGCAAACTCCCTTGTGAAATTTCAGGTTGATATGGAGTATATGCGGTTAAAAATTCAGACCTCTGTGTTAAATAGGAAACACATGCCGGTGAAAATTTATTATAACATCCGCCACCGATAAAATAAGCATTATCGGAAGTTGTTACATTATTTTTAGCCATAGACAAAAGTTTTTGCCTTACTTCAATTTCATTTAAGCCTTTTGGAAGGTCCAATTCTTCCCTTAACCTTATACTGCTGTCAATGTTCTTAAAAAGGTCATCAATATCTGTTAAACCAATTTCAGAAAGCATTTTTTCACGGACTTCATCATTATGTAAAAGAAATTTATTTTGCATTAGTTCAATTCACTCTTATAATCTTCATATTCTGTTAATGTATCCAATTCAGAACTATCTGTTAGTTCAACTTTAACTAACCAGCCTTCCTGATAAGGATTATTATTAAGCAATTCAGGCTGAGAAATAACATCTTCATTAATTTCTTTAACTTTAAAAGAAACAGGTGCATAAATCTCGGAAGCAGCTTTAACTGATTCAATTGTACCAAAACCTTCACCTTGAGTATATTCACTGCCAACTTCGGGCAACTCAACGAAAACTACATCACCTAACTGTTCAACAGCAAAATCGGTAATTGAAATAACATAATCATCGCCATCTTTATATATACATTCGTGAGTTTTACTGCATAACGTATTTTCAGGTACTTCAAAATTCATATTCTAACTCCTATCTAACTATTTTATTTACTTTTTCTACAAACGGACGTTTTACAATTTTTGCTGTGTAAAACTTATCTCTGATTTTAATAGAGATATCATCATTTATTGTATAAGAACTATCAATATATGCAAGTCCTATATTAACACCCAATGTAGGAGAAACTCCGCCGCTTGTTACTGTTCCTATTAATTTTTCCCCATCATAAATTTCATAACCATGTCGAGCTATTGCTCTATCTTGCATTATGAAACCTACGATTTTTTTATCAGGTCTGACTTCTAATTGTTGTTTTATAACTTCTTTACCATTATAAAAATGTGTTTTATTCTTTGCGACTGACCACCCCAAAGTTGCTTGTATCGGTGTTGTTTCTTCATTCATATCCTGTCCGTATAATAACATTGCCGCTTCAAGCCTTAATGTATCTCTTGCACCCAAACCGACAGGCATTATTCCGAATTCTTCACCTTCTTTAAGAAGCATATCCCATAACTCAACGGCAAATTCATTTTTTATCATGATTTCAAAACCGTCTTCGCCTGTATAACCTGTTCTCGAAATCATAACATCGGTATTTAAAAGTTCATATTCATCAAAGCAATAATATCTCGGCTGAACATCCTTTTTAATACCAATTTTATCCATTAAATCGGCAGCATTAGGTCCCTGTAAAGCTAACAATGAATAATCATCCGTAATATCATAAAGTTTTACATTAAACCTTTCTGCTTTAATATTTTCTTTTATCCAAGCTATATCTTCATTGACTCTTGATGCATTAATTACGATAAAATATTTTTCATCCTCATACTTGTAAATTAATAAATCATCAATAATACCGCCTTGCTTGTTAGTTAACTGTGAATACATTATTTGTTTATTTTCAAGAGTATAGACATCTTGAGGAACAAGCATTTGCAAAAGTTCAACGGCATCTTCGCCTTCCAAAAAAACTTCACCCATGTGAGAAACATCAAAAAGTCCGACTTGCGTTCTGACACATTTGTGTTCTTCCAAAATGCTTTTATACTGAATAGGCATATCCCAACCTGCAAACTCATGCATTTTTGCATTCAAATCAATATGTCTTTGATGTAAAGGTGTTTCTTTTATGTCCATTTTGCCTCCTTATGCCATTGCCCATTTGTCATAAATTTCGGCAGCATGAGCTTTTGCATTATTATAATAATCAATGGAAACATACTTTTTGTAAGTATCGGTCAAATCACCGTTATACATTCCCAAAGTACTTGCAAATTCAAGGATTTTTGCTTTGTTCAAGCCGGCACTGTATGCTTTCGTCTTTGCATCCGTGCCTGAAGGACGAATTTCAACATACTTATCCGCAAATTCTAAATACGTACCGTCA
Source organism: Candidatus Gastranaerophilales bacterium (assembly GCA_045598245.1). Taxonomy (GTDB): domain Bacteria; phylum Cyanobacteriota; class Vampirovibrionia; order Gastranaerophilales; family JAILCC01; genus JAILCC01. The sequence continues at coordinate 112,207 of JAZLLQ010000029.1, read as the reverse complement.
CCTACGAATTTTACATCATTCAAATCTGAGAAATTCAAATCAGGGAAAACTTCCGTGAAAATTTCTTTAATATTATCAAGTGAAATCAGATTTTCTCTTTTTGCCAAAGCCAAAGTCAAATAGAATAAATCATTTTTTGTCCTAAGACCTTCGCCTTCTTTTTTAGCAAGTTTCAATTTCTCAATATCACTTTCGCTTTCATTATAGTAACTTATATCTTTTCTTACATCAAATTTTCCGTTAATTCTGTTATTCAAGAATACTTCTTTTAAATAATCAGAAAGGAATTTGCCTGATTTTTCAAGGTCTGCAACCAAAGCTGATGCAACCAAAATAGCTTCTGTAGCACTTTTTTCTCTCATGGCAAGTGCTTTTCTGCCGTTTTGACTCTCAATAAGTTTTTCGGCACCTATAATCATTCCGCCTGATTCTTCACCTGCAAATACCAATCTCGGTTCTTTGCCTAAGAAAATATCGTTACCAAATACATCATTAATAACAACTTCTTTATTTTCGGCAATTTGTTTTTCGGCTTTTTTCAAAATATTTGCAATTTCTTTAAAACCGACAGGAACATTAACTGTTTTAACATTATTATTATTAGCCCATTCATCCCAAGAAAGTGCAGAAGCGGTAGTTTTGATTATAAATCTCGGGTGGTTATTCCAAACTCCGCTCATTTTTAAGCCTTTTGCCCAAAAATCCATAATCATTAAAAATGCCTGATTTGCGGTATATACACACAAAATCCTGTCATCATTTAATTTTACAAAATCTATACCGGCTGCATTTAGTTTATCAATATTTTCGCAACTTTCAATTTGCGAAATAGTTAATCTGTCATGGTCGGGGTCAGTTATCAAAATAACAGAACCAATTGGGGCATCGGTTAATGTCTTGTCATAACTCAATGTTTCAATAACGGGCATTTTTACCGTACCATCTTGATTTTTAATCATAACGGCAGCATCAACCGAATAATCATAAAAAGTCCTGTTACCTTTCGGGTCAAATTTCGCCTTTCCTATTGAATGAAAGAAAGGATCTTCTTCCGTATGAAGCCATTTAAAAGACTCATTTATATCAAGAATGTTTAAAATTCTGCTTAAAGTTCTATATGCGCTGCCACCGACACTTTCAATATAAATTTTATTTTCAATATTTTTAATTAAATCAATATTTGTTTGATTAGCAACACCATCTTTTAAATAGTCCGCATACAAATCAACGCCGTCATTAATTTTTTCCATTTCATCAGTATCAATTAAAACATTATCGGAATTTGAAAACTTAATTTCGTATTGACCTTCATTTTCTGCAATTTCAAAAATCTTTCTTATTTTTTCAACAAATTCCATTGATTCTTCCGGCAAATATTGACTACCCTGATTATTCAAATCTTTTGTTGCGTTTTTAACACTGATACCATGGCTTGAAGTAATAAATTCGCCGCCGGCTAAGTCAAGTTTAAATGCCAAAAATGAAGCAAGCCAAATAGGAATAGTTTTAAAATCTTTGGAAACAAGTGTTTTTATTCCCTGTGCGGCCTGTATTCTTGAGATAATTTTCATAAAACTTTCTGAATTATATCTTACTTCTCGACCAAGAACTTTACGAATTTCCTTATCTCCGTATTTTTCTCTTAATACAAGAGCTTTAGCTAAGGTTGCAAGCATAATACCAATGGTATTAATGGGAAACCTTGTATCATGAGGATACAAAACATTCTGAGGACCTCTAATACCGGCTGTTGAAACTCTTGCTTCTTTTTCATAGTTAGCAAACCAGTCTTTTAAATTCAATCCTTCCGGATTAGTATCTTTATCATAAGGATATAAATGTTCTTTTTTTAATGTAAATATAAACTCGTTATCATTAGAAATATCAAAAAGTTTATTATCTTTTATATATGCAGGCGTACTGCTTTCGACCTGCTCAAAAAGTTCTTTTTCCAGCTCGCAGCTTGCATTTTTTCCGTTATAATCTTTCATATTCTCTCTTCCTATTTTATCTATAAAGTTAGATTAGCACATATTTTAATATAATAAAAGTATGTAAATACTAAAAATAAAATCAGGCAGTATAACTGTTTTTTAGCTATTCTTACCTGATTTTAATCTTATATAATTATTACAAAATTACTATATTTTATAATCGACTTTTAATAAATCTTTTTCGGTTAAACCTGTAATCATTTCAAAAAGTTTACTTTTAGCTTCTTCCAAAGACATACTTCTGTATTCTAATCCGGAAACATTTGAATTTGTGGATGTTCCCGTAAAATATAATGCACCCTGTTTATTTCTGCTTATTGTTTGCTTATATCCGCCACGTTCAACACTAATAGAGTGGAATTTTACACCTTCCATGCCTACCTGCCTTCTCATAATCCTCGTCAATACATTTATTATTATATATAAAAAAAATTTTTTGTTCCTAAATTTTAAGATTTTTTAAGAAAATATAAAAAAAGAGGTCTTGATAAAATCAAAACCTCTTTTATATTTATTACAAAATCAACTAGATTTCGTCTTCTTCGTCAACCATTTGCATATCTTGAGCGCCAAACATACCTTCGATTTCTTCTAAGATAGCTGATGGTTTTCTCATATTGGCTCTTGCAGCTTTTCTTGCTTGCTCTTCTTTTTCTTCTGAAGCATTTTGCAAGTGATAGTAGCCTGTACCTGCAGGAATTAATCGACCGATAATTACGTTTTCTTTCAAACCTCTTAACAAGTCTTTCTTTCCTTCTATCGCAACTTCTGTCAAGATTCTTGTTGTTTCTTGGAATGAAGCAGCCGAGATGAAACTTTCGGTATTCAAACTTGCTTTTGTAATACCTAATAATACAGGACTATATGTAGCCACATTTAAGCCGTCTTGAATAGCTTTTTCATTTTCAATTTGAACTGAATGAGCTTCTGCAAGTTCACCCGGAAGGAGTTGTGTATCACCTGCATCATCGACTTTAACTTTACGAGTCATTTGTCTGACGATAACTTCGATGTGTTTATCTGCAATATCAACACCTTGTGAACGGTAAACTCTTTGAACTTCATCAACCAAATACTGTTGAACAGCTTCTGCACCGTTTAATCTGATAATATCGTGCGGATTAAGAGGACCGCTTGTCAAAGGTTGACCCTTCTTAACCTTTTGTTTATCGGTAACAACGATACTTGCATCAACAGCATATTTGATTTCAGTTTTGCCGTTTTCAGTTTCAAAGAACAATCTTGGCATACCTTCATCATATTGAATTTCAACCGTTCCGTCTTCTTCAGCAAGAATAGCATTATCTTTCGGTTTTCTTGCTTCAAGAAGTTCTTCAACTCTCGGAAGACCTTGAACGATATCACCTGTTTTTTGTCTTTCAAATATTAAAGTTGCAAGTAAATCACCTCTGAGTACCAAACCGTTAGCTTCAACCAACAATTGTGTACCCGGACTGATTAAGCAAGGACGACCTGCACGAATAACAAGTTCACCTTTTTTGCCCTTCAATATCTGCCCTGAAATAGGAGAAGTTTCTTCTTTATCGGTAACTACTTGGTCAGTTTTAACCAAATCACCTTCTTTAACCTTCAAAGCACCTTTAACAGGGAATGTTTGAACATTCTTGCCTGAAATAACAAGTAAACGTCTTGCATCTTCTTTCTTTTGAGTTTTAACGACACCGTCATTTACCGCTAAAACTTGTGTTTTTGAAACAGGTGTTTTAGGTTCAATATACTGTCCGTTTTCAACCAAAAGTTCGGTTTGCAATGCACCAATACTGCTTGTCAAGTTTTCAGTTTCTCTTCTGATGATTAAGTTTTCAAGAACAACAATCTTCAAATTGTTATTAGCTTCATCCATTTCAACCAAACCTTTTAAGTGGTTCAAATAGCCTTGCATTTGAAGAACTAAACTTGTTCTTGTTAATGAAGCACCTTCAACATTTCTTACTCTGCTGCCATCACGATATTGTAATTGTGTAACAGGAACAATGCTGATTTGTTCATCAGTAGAAGCAAAGTTAATAGCAACATCTCTCGGACCGATTTCAAATTCCTGAATTGGTCTTAAAATGATATCGATATTCTTGTCGGGAAGTTCTGTTTCTTCTTCCATTTCCAAGTCTTCATCATCAATTTCGATAGAATTATCATCACTTTCATTTGTAACAGCAAGAACGATACTCTTAACTTTAGCTTTGATACCTTTTGCAACTTCTTGACCGGCTTCAATTACTTCGCCTTCTTCAACGTACAAATCATTCAAAGAATCAATTGTAAACATTTCACCTGGGCGAATAATGATTTCGTGAATCATATCGTTAAATTCTTTAAATTCAACAATACCATCAATGTGTGCATAGATATCTTTAACAATTTCCGTACCTGCTTTAACATAAGTACCGTTATCAACCATTCTGAGGTTAGCATCTTTGTTAATTTGCTGAACTTCTTCGGGAATGAAGATAACTTTACCCGGAGTAGTGATGATTTGGTTATCATCAACCTCAATACCATCATAGCGAATTTCACCACTGGTTGTAACTCTGTTTTCTTCATCAAGAAGTTCTGCAATAATCATACCGTTTTCAACAACGATATCAGCAGGTGATTTAATAATATATCTTTCTTCTGATTTTTTATTTTTAACGGTCCATATTGATTCTTTCTTATTAGTTTCAAAAGTAGCATTTTCAGGAACAATTGAAGCAATTACGATTGTAAGCTCTTTACCTGAAATAATCTTTTTAACTTTATTAGATTTAGAACCTGATTCTTCAACAACCAAATCAGAACCTATTCTGACTTCGCCACCGTGTTCTGAAATTGTAATCGTTTCTGCAAGAACATCACCTGATTTAACTTCTTTGGCATCATCAACAAGAATTTTTGAACCGCCGGGTAAGTTATAAACATCACCTGACAATACCCAAATTGTACCGCCCTTGTTGGAAGTTCTTGAGATGTTACCTTGTCTGTCACGTTTTTCGTCAACAGAGAAACCGTCAAATACAATTTCACCGCTCAAATCTGAAGTAATATCCTTTGTAGCTTTTTCCGTTAAACGTGCACCGTCACCCTGACCTGAAACAGGTTCATAAGCGGCAATTGTTGTACCTCTTTTAACTTCATCGCCTTCGTTAAAGTACATTAAAGAACCATAAGGAATCTTTAATGAATGAGTTTTACCTTTTTTATCTTCAAATTTTAATTCAGTAGCTTTTGTAGCGACAAGAACTATATCACCGTGTCTTGTTCTTTGTTCACGTGTCGGAATCTTAGAAACGATTTTACCGTCAGCCGGAGCATCAATATGACGCATAGAAGCAGAACCTTTGAATACACCGCCTGTGTGGAATGTTCTCATTGTAAGCTGTGTACCCGGTTCACCAATTGACTGAGCTGCAATAATACCGATTGCTTCACCGATATCAACAGGCTTGTTTGTAGTCAATGACCAACCGTAACATTTTTGGCAAACACCATATTCTAATTCACAAGTCAAAGGTGAACGAACAAGTGCTTTTTCAACCTTATATTCAACAACTTTTTTAACATCATCTCTGTCTAAGATTTTGTCTGCAGGAATAACAACTTCGCCGTCAACTTCAATAGGTTGAGCTAATGTACGGCCGAGTAAACGTTCTTCCAAAGGAACAACGATTTTTTCACCGTCTGAAATAGCCGTCATTTCAATGCCGTTTGTAGTTCCGCAATCTGCTTCTCTGATAACAACATCTTGAGCAACGTCAACAAGCCTTCTGGTTAAGTAACCTGAATCGGCAGTTTTCAACGCTGTATCAACAAGACCTTTTCTTGCACCGTAACTTGAAATGATGTATTCAGTTACGCTTAAGCCTTCACGGAAGTTTGATTTAATAGGCAAGTCAATAATTTTACCTTGCGCATCTGCCATCAAACCACGCATACCAACCAATTGGGATACCTGTGATAAGTTACCTCTTGCACCTGAGAATGCCATCATATAAACCGAATTGGTTTTATCAAAATTTTCAACAACTGCATTTGTTAATTTTGCAGTTGTTTCACTCCAAGTGTCAATAACTTTTGTGTAACGTTCAACTTCAGTAATTTCACCTTTCAAAAATCTTGCAGTTGATTTTTCGATCTCATCCTGTGCAGATTTCAAAAGGTCTTTCTTAACTGCAGGTACATCCAAATCATAAATTGAAATAGTTGTACCACTCTTTGTAGCATATCTGAAACCTAAGTTTTTCAATGCATTAGCGAGTGTTGCAGTTTTTGAACCGCCAAACTCAAGATATACTTGAGAAAGCAAATTATTTAAACCCTTTTTATTAACAACTGTGTTAATAAAAGGCATTCTCTTTTTTTGTTTTCCACTTAATAAAGTTTCCATTTATATACCTCTATCCTATGAATTCAATACCGCATCTCTAACAACTTGGTTGAAGATAATTCTACCTATTGTAGTTTCAAATTTTTCATTGTTATCATCTCTAACCAAAATTTTTGTGTGCAAATCTACAATGCCTGCACTGTGTGCCGTCAGAGCATCTTCAAAACTAAAGAAACTGTATTTTGGTTTCTCAAATTCTTGTTTTGTAAATGTTAAATAATATATACCCAATACCATGTCCTGAGACGGGGTAATAATCGGACGACCTGTAGCAGGCGCCAAGATATTATTTGTAGCTAACATCAACATACGAGCTTCTGTTTGAGCTTCAATAGAAAGAGGAACGTGAACAGCCATTTGGTCACCATCAAAGTCAGCGTTGAATGCTGAACATACAAGAGGGTGAAGTTGAATTGCACGACCTTCAACCAATACAGGTTCAAATGCTTGAATACCTAATCTGTGAAGCGTTGGTGCACGGTTCAACATAACCGGATGTCCGTCAATTACTTCTTCCAAAATATCCCATACAACGTTTTCTGAACGTTCTATTTTCTTTTTGGCAGACTTAATATTTTGAACATGACCTCTTTCGATTAATTTGTTAATTACGAACGGTTTGAATAATTCGATAGCCATTTCCTTAGGCAAACCGCATTGGTGTAATTGTAATTGAGGACCTACAACGATAACTGAACGACCTGAATAGTCAACACGTTTACCCAAAAGGTTTTGTCTGAAACGACCTTGTTTACCTTCGATAATGTTGCTTAATGATTTTAAAGGTCTGTTGTTGGGTCCGACAACCGTTCTGCCTCTGCGACCGTTATCAATTAAAGCATCAACAGCTTCCTGCAACATTCTTTTTTCGTTTCTTACAATGATTTCAGGAGCGCCCATTTCCAACAATCTCAACAAACGATTGTTTCTGTTGATAACACGTCTGTATAAATCGTTAAGGTCACTTGTTGCAAATCTTCCGCCATCTAATTGAACCATAGGTCTTAAATCAGGAGGAATAACCGGAAGTACATCCATAATCATCCATGAAGGATCTGTGTTACTTGCCAATAGTGATTCGCAACATCTTAATCTCTTAATAATTTTTGCTCTTTTTTGTGCTGAACTTCCTGCTTTTGCAAGTTGTTCTCTCAAGTCATTAACTAATGCTTCAATATCAATTTCAGCAAGAAGTTCTTTGATTGCTTCAGCACCAATACCAACCTTTAATTCGGTTTCTTCATGTTCAAGAATATAATCTTCATATTCTTCTTCAGTTAAAAGTTGGAATTTTTTAAACTCACTATCCGCAGGATCAAGAACGATATAAGCATTAAAATAAATTACCTGTTCCAAATCTCTCAAAGTCATATCCAAAACCATACCAAGATAGCTTGGAATACCCTTTAAAAACCAAATATGGCTGACAGGAGCAGCTAATTGAATGTGTCCTAATCTGTGACGGCGAACTTTACTGTCAGTAACTTCAACACCACAACGTTCGCAAATGATACCTTTATAACGAACTCTTTTATATTTACCGCAATAACATTCCCAGTCCTTTGAAGGTCCGAAAATTCTTTCGCAGAACAAACCGTCTCTTTCCGGTTTTAACGTACGATAGTTGATTGTTTCCGGTTTAGTGACTTCACCATAGGACCATTTTAAAATCCTTTCCGGAGATGCTATCGCAATTTTTATATAATCAAAATAATCTATACTTGTAGACAATTTTCTATCTCCTATAATTTATTACTCACTTAATGTTCCGGGTAGGAAATTGATGTTCAATAATTCGGAATCAATATCGCTGAGAGTTCTCTTAGGAGTAGCTCTTCTGCCGCTATCAATATCGCTCATCAAGTCAACTTCTTGTCCGCCTTTTTTAGCAACCGTAATATCCAAACCGATTGACTGTAATTCCTTAACCAATACCTTGAATGATTCGGGAATACCGGGTCTTGGGATATTATCGCCTTTAACAATTGCTTCATAAGCTCTTGCTCTACCGTTTACATCATCTGACTTAATTGTCAACATTTCTTGTAATGTGTACGCAGCGCCATAAGCCTCAAGCGCCCAAACTTCCATTTCACCGAAACGTTGACCGCCGAATTGAGCCTTACCGCCTAAAGGTTGTTGAGTAACCAAACTGTAAGGACCGGTACTTCTTGCGTGAATTTTATCATCTACAAGGTGAACTAATTTCAGGAAGTATGTCATACCGACTGAAATAGGCTCATCAAACGGTTCACCGGTTCTTCCGTCATAAAGAATAACCTTACCGTCCTCTCTAACCCAGTCACAACCGGATTCTTTAATACCTTTAACAAGTTCTGCTGTTGTAGCTTTTCTTGACTGTTCTTCTCCATACATTTCGTCAAACGGAGGAGTAATATAGTATTCGTCTCTCAAATATGCCGCCAAACCTAACAATGTTTCATAAGTTTGACCAACATTCATACGAGAAGGAACGCCCAGTGGGTTCAAAACGATATCAACAGGAGTACCGTCAGGCAAGAAAGGCATATCTTCTCTAGGAAGAATTCTGGAAACAATACCTTTATTTCCGTGACGTCCTGAAAGTTTATCACCAACCGATACTTTTCTCTTTTGTGCGATGTAAACTTTAATAACAGTATTTGCACCGGGTGGAAGCTCATCGCCTTTTTCTCTGTCAAATACTTTTACGTCTACAACACGGCCACCTTCACCGTGAGGAACTTTCAATGAGTTATCTCTTACATCTCTCGCTTTTTCCGCAAAGATTGCTCTTAAAAGTTTTTCTTCAGGCGGATGCTCTGATTCGCCTTTTGGTGTAATTTTACCTACCAATATATCATCAGCAGAAACTTTAGCACCAACACGAACAATACCTCTTTCGTCCAAGTGCCTCAAGCTGTCCTCTGATACGTTAGGAATTTCTCTTGTAATTTCTTCAGGTCCGAGTTTTGTTTGTCTTGCATCAATTTCAAGTTTTTCAATGTGAACTGAAGTGAAAATATCATCCTGAACACATCTTTCTGAAAGCAGGATAGCATCTTCATAGTTATAACCTTCCCAAGGCATATAAGCAACGAGAATGTTTTTACCTAATGCAAGCTCACCCATGTGAGTAGAAGCACCATCAGCAATCGGATCACCGACTTTAACCTTGTCACCTGTTCTTACGATAGGTTTTTGGTTCAAACAAGTATCCTGGTTACTTCTTACATATTTCATTAATTGATATGTATGAAGTTTACCTTGTTCATCAACGATTTCAATTTCTTCACCGTTAACGCTTCTTACGGTACCTGAATGTTTAGAAACAACAACCATACCTGAGTCCATAGCAGCTCTCTTTTCAAGACCCGTACCAACTCTTGGTCTTTGAGTAATCAAAAGAGGTACTGCCTGACGTTGCATGTTAGAACCCATCAATGCACGGTTAGCATCATCGTGTTCAATAAACGGAATTAGTGATGTTGCAACAGAAATGATTTGAATTGGTGATACACCAACAAAGTCAACCAATTTTGCTGCACCCATAACAAATTCACTCTTATAACGAATAGGAACAAATTCTTCTGCAATTGAACGATCGGGATTTAATCTGATATCGTTCGGAGCAATACGATATGATTCTTCTTCGTCTGCTGTCATATAAACAACTTCATCGGTAACAACACCGTCTTTGCAAACGAAATAAGGTGTTTCAATAAAGCCGTAATCATTTACTTTTGCGTGAGTAGCCAAACTGCCAATCAAACCTGCGTTTGGACCTTCAGGAGTTTCAACCGGACAAATTCTTCCGTATTGTGAAGGGTGAATATCACGAACTGCAAATCCTGCACGTTCTCTCGCCAAACCACCGGGTCCTAATGCAGATATTCTCCTTTTGTGAGTTAATTCAGCAAGCGGATTTGTCTGATCCATAAATTGTGATAATTGTGAAGAACCAAAGAACTCTCTCAATGCAGCTACTAACGGTTTTGTATTCAATAAATTGTAAGGAGTTAATGTTTCTGCATCTTGAAGTGTCATTCTTTCTTTAACAATACGTTCCAAACGGGATAAACCTATTCTGAATTGGTTTTGGAGAAGTTCACCAACCGAACGGATTCTTCTGTTTCCTAAGTGGTCGATATCATCCAATGTACCTTCGTCATAAGTTAAATTAATTAAATATTCTATACCCGCTACGATATCTTGAATTGTCAATGTTCTTGTATTTTCAGGAACATTTAAGTTAAGTTTTTTGTTAATTTTATAACGACCAACTTTACCTATATCATAACGTTTTTCATCGAAAAATCTGCTTTCAATGATAGACTTACCGCCGGCTGCTGAAGCAGGATCGCCGGGTCTTAATTTCTTATAAACTTCAATTAAAGCATCTTCTGTTGTTTCGGTTGTGTCTTTTTCTAAAGTCTTCTTCAAGAAATCAAAGTGAGTAAATAAAGTTTCCATTTCCTGAATAGAAATACCCAATGCTTTTAATAATGTTGTAGCCAAGATTTTTCTGTTTTTATCAATTTTAACGTGAATAACATCATTGTTATCGGTTTCAATTTTTAACCATGCTCCTCTGTTAGGAATGAGAGTAGCATTGTATAAACGCTTACCTGTCGGAGAAATCTCAACTTTGTAATAGATACCGGGAGAACGTACGATTTGGTTAACGATAACACGTTCTGCACCGTTGACGATAAAAGTACCTTTATCGGTCATGGTCGGAATATCACCGATGTAAACTTCCTGCTCTTTAATTTCACCTGTATCACGGTTAACTAAACGCATCATAATTCTTAATTGTTTTGCGTAAGTTGCATCGTGAATACGAGCTTCTTCAATAGTGTACTTTGCATTATCAAACGTATAGTTTGGTAAAAAGTGCAATTCTAACCTACCCGTATAGTCCTTAATAGGAGAGAATGATAATAATTCTTCCTTTAAGCCCTCAGTCAAAAACCATTCAAATGATTTTTTTTGTACCTCAATCAAATCAGGTAAATCAGTCAATCTGGTAGCGGGCATACCGATTGGCGTAATTCTTTCTTTCTTTGTTTTTGTCGACATTGCAAACCTCATTATATAATATGTTGCACTAATTAATTATTTCATAATTCGTACCATAATAAATGGTACTTCAAAAAACAAGATAGTCAAGTACTCAGGCATATCGTCTGAGTACTTAAACTAGCTTTAAACTATTCAATTGTAACTTTAAAAATAATAACTCTCATAATCCCTTTAAAATTTTCTAAATTAAACAAAATTTAAAGGATGTTATTATTTAATTTCTACTGTAGCTCCAAGTTCTTCTAAAGTTTTCTTAATAGCTTCAGCTTCTTCTTTCTTAACGTTTTCTTTGATTGGTTTTGGAGCACCGTCAACTAAATCTTTAGCTTCTTTTAATCCTAAACCTGTAATAGTTCTAACTTCTTTAAGAACGTTAATTTTGTTAGCACCTGCTGCTGCTAAAATAACAGTAACTTCGCTTGCTTCAGCCGGAGCATCTGCTGCTGCACCTGCTGCCGGAGCTGCTGCTACTGCAACCGGAGCTGCTGCTGAAACGCCAAATTTTTCTTCCATAGCTTTTACTAATTCAGCTGCTTCGATTAATGTTAATTTTTCGATACTTTCTAAAATTTCTTGTACTGACATAATTTATTTTCTCCTTTTCTAAATTTTAATTCTACCTAAACTTAAGCTGATTTTTGTTGTCTTACTTGGTCAATAGCACGAACTAATGCACTCATTACACCATTTATGCCGCCAACAATACCTGATGCCGGTGAGTTGATGCAACCAAGCATTTTTGCGTAAAGTTCTTCTTTTGAAGGAAGTTTTGCCAATGCTTTAACTTCATCAACAGAAAGAAGTTTTCCATCTAATACTCCGCCTTTAAATTCAGCTTTTTCAAATTCTTTAATGAAAGCTGATAAAATTTTTGCCGGAGCTACTTGGTCATTAAAACCAAATGCTACTGCACTTGCACCCTTAAGCAATTCACCCATGCCTTCGAATTGTGTGCCTTCAACAGCCTTTATGGCTAAAGTGTTTTTTACTACCGTATAATCGCAACCTTCTTTTTGAAGTTTACGTCTTAAATCGGTAATTTCAGCCACAGTCAAGCCGGTAGGGTCACTAACGATTGCAACTTGTGCTTTTGCAAAAGAGTCTTTAATTTCTGCAATTTTCTGATTTTTTTGTTCTTTTGTTGCCATTTTTGCGCCGTTCCTCCTTTCCGGAGTTATATTCTAACTTTTCTACCTTAAAAACTTTTCATTAACGCATAAAAAAAACCTGCGTTATATCGCAGGGATTTTCAAAAATTAGTTTAATTAATAATCTAAACTTTCCTGAATCTCGATTGGGTGTTATTTTAAAAATCATCCTCAAAAGGCATGACTTCCCAACTGTCTGCGATTTCTTACAAATAATGTATAATGAACATATTTTTTTTGCAAGAGGTTTTTAAAAAAAATTTACTCATTCAGATGTATATAAATTTATAACAATGACAAAAAACATATATTCACATCTACTCTAAACGAATGAACCTATGATGATTTTTTTTCGTAAAAAAAGTATAATATCCACGTAGAGGTATCGTAAAATGAAGTTAATAAAAATTTTTATAATAGCATTATTTTTGGCTATGAATAGCATGCCTGTTAATGCAATTGAAGAAGAACAAAAATCGACCGAACCGATTGAAGAAAATGACCAAAAAGAGCAAAAAATATTCACTATTGATGAATGTATACATTATGCTCTTGAGCATGACCCTAATATAAAAGTTGCCAAGGATAAAGTAGACATTCAAAAAAGCAAAGTAGGGCAGGCAAAATCTGATTATTTCCCCACGCTGGGAGCAGGAAACGGATATACATTCTCATCAAACAAAGAAGGTAATTCAAGCAACAGAACAAACAATTCATATAATGCAGATGTTAGTGTTAATCAACTGATTTGGAACTTTGGAAAATCAGCCGCAAATATTAATATGCAAAAATATAATGAAAAAGCATCCGAATTTGACCTTGAATATGAAATTTTAGCTACCGTATATAAGGTTAAAATGGCATATTATGAAGTTCTTGCAGCTAAAGCCAATAATGATGTATCCGAAAAAACAGTGAGAATTAATAAACTGAACTACGAAAGAACAAAAGCACTTTTTGATGAAGGTTTGAAATCAAAAATTGATGTTGTTAATGCGGAAGTTAATTACACCGATTCAAAAATAAGGCTGCTTGAAGGTGAACACATATACGAAAGTGCATTACTCGACCTTGCAAATGCGATGTACTACACAGATACTCCTGAATTTGCCGTTACAAATACCGAAAATTTCAATTTTAAAACAGTAAATTATAACCCGCCGGAACTAAATATAAAACAAGTTTCAACACTTGAAACAGCCGGTAATTCCGAACTTATTTTAACTTCAGGAATAGAAAAACACAATATTTTAAAAGATTTCAATTTTAAACCTTATACAACATCTGTCGCACAGGCTCTTGCTCAGGCATATCAAAACCGCCCTGACTTAAAATCTTTGGAATTGGTTTTAAAAGCATCAGGAGAATCTTTAAAGGCAATAAAACGCTCTTATTATCCTGAACTGGGGGCAAGTGCCGGTTATAATTTCCAAAAAAATCAGGATAATTATGCAAACGGCTTCCGAGTTTATGCAGGGCTTGATTTTCCAATGATAAACGTCATGAATATTAAACATAAAATTGCCGAAGGTAAATCATATTATGATATTGCAGAAAATAATGTTGATTTATCCAAGAAAAACATATATTTTGAAGTGCAAAATAATTACATAAATATGAAACAGATTGAAAGAAAAATCCCGCTAATGGCAAACAAGGTTGAACAAACATTAGAAAATTTCCAACTCGCAGATGGCAGGTATACCGTAGGTTTAGGTAATTTTCTGGAATTACAGGATGCACAAACAAATTACAATAATGCACAATTAGAATTTATTAAATGTGTATTTGAATACAACGTAGCAAGAGAAGAATTCCTAAAATCAATGGGGGTACGATGAATAAATTTATATCAAAAAAATGGCTGACAATAGCAACAATCATAATATTAATTGCTGCAACATCAATATTTTTATTTTCCAAAAAAGTCAGCACAGGCTATATAACAAAACCTGTCACAACGGAAACTATTACACAATATGTTGAAGCATCCGGAACAATAAAACCTATCAATACAATTGAAGTAGGTACACAGGTATCAGGTACTGTAGCAAGAATATACGTGGATTTTAACTCTGTTGTTAAAAAAGGTGATATGCTTGCGGAATTAGACCCGAGTCTTTTTCAGGCAAATGTTGACCAGTCAACGGCAAAACTCAGTAATGCAAAAGCATCTTATGCAAGAGTTTTGGCAACATTAAATTACAAAAAAAGCAACTATGAACGCTATAAAAAACTTTATACGAAAAACTATGTATCAAAAGACGAAGTAGAACTTGCACAGTCAAATTATCTTCAAGCACAAGCGGAACTTGCCGCTGCACAAGCGGAAGTTTCAGCCGCACAAGCATCTCTTGATAATAATCTCACTAATTTAGGATATTCAAAAATAACTTCACCCGTTGACGGAACCGTTATTTCAAGAGCAGTTGACGTAGGTCAAACGGTAGCTGCAAGTTTTAACACACCAACACTTTTTGAAGTTGCAAAAGACCTTACCGAAATGCAAATAGAAACAAGTGTTTCAGAAGCTGATATAGGAAAAATTAAAGTCGGTCAAACTGCGGAATATACACTTGACGGATACCAAGACAGAACATTCGAAGGCAAAGTTACTCAGGTAAGATTAGCATCAACAACCACAAACAATGTTGTCACATATACCGTAATAATTTCGGTTGATAACTCAGAAGGTCTTGTAATTCCGGGAATGAGTGCAAATGTATCAATCATAACAAACAAGGTTGAAGACGTAATTTGCGTTCCAAATCAGGCTTTGAAATTCTCGCCTCAGACCGAAACAAAAAAATATGAGCAGCAAGGTGTTTGGATACAAACAAAATCAGGTCTGAAGCGTTATAATGTAAAACTTGGTGTTTCAGATGAAAATATAAGCCAGATAATTACAGACGAAATAAAAGCAGGTGATAAGGTAGTTATCGGGTCAAATAAGCCTAAAGGCAAATCTGCAAAAAGCATGAGAGGTGGACGTCCACCGTTTTAAAAAGAGTAAATTATGGCACTAATTGAAGTAAAAAATGCAATAAAAACATATCAAATGGGTGATGAATGTTTCCACGCAATGAACGGGGTTTCGTTTTCAGTTGAAACAGGTGAATTTGTGGCAATTATGGGAACATCCGGTTCAGGTAAATCAACCTGCATGAATATGCTTGGGACTTTGGACAAACCAACGAGCGGTGAGTATTATCTTGACGGAGTTGATGTATTTTCGTTATCGGATGATGAACTTTCCTATATAAGAAACAGTAAAATCGGTTTCGTTTTTCAAGGGTTTAATCTTATATCAAGAACTTCCGCTATAGATAACGTATGCCTGCCTATGATTTACAAAGGAATACCGGAAGAAGAAAGATATGAAAAAGCAAGAGAAGCCTTAAAAATAGTCGGACTTGAAAATAAAGAAAGTAATATGCCTTCACAAATGTCAGGCGGGCAACAACAAAGAGTTGCCATTGCAAGAGCTATTGTAAATGATGCACCTTTAATACTTGCTGACGAACCGACAGGTAATTTGGATACAAAAACAAGCATTGATGTTATGGAATTTTTCGTTAACCTCAATAAAAAATTCGGAAAAACTATTGTTCTTGTCACTCACGAACCTGATATTGCCGAATATACCGACCGCATCATCAAATTTAAAGACGGTCAAATAGTTTCGGATATGCTTAAAAACGAATGGCAAAAATATAGGAGCAAAGAAACATGATAGATTTAAAGTCAACATTTAAAATAGCTTTAAATTCCTTAAAGATAAATAAAATGCGTTCAGGTTTGACCTCGTTAGGCATAATTATCGGTGTTGCGGCAGTAATCATAATGCTTGCTATCGGAACAGGCACAAATCAGGCAACTCAGAGCATGATGGAATCCATGGGATCAAATGTTTTAACCATTCGTTCGGCAACTGCAAAAACCGGCGGTGTTTCTATGGGTATGGGTTCAAAACCAACCTTATCGGTAAAAGATGCAACCGCAATTAAAAAAACGGCAAGAGGTGTAGAAGCTGTTGCACCGACAATGAATGCTACTAAACAAGTTATGTACGGCAACCAGAACTGGTCTACTTCTATTTACGGTGTAACAAGACCTTATTTACGCATAAAAAGTTACGAAATAAACAACGGTCGTGCATTCACAAAAGACGATGACAATAATGCGGCAAAAGTTGCGCTTATAGGTTCAACTGTGGAAAGAGAACTTTTTGGTGACGTCAATTCCATTGGCAAAACAATTCGTATCGGTAATGTTCCCTTTAAAATTATAGGAACATTAAAGACAAAAGGTGCAACGGGACCAATGGATCAGGATGATTTAGTGTTTATACCTTTGACAACAGCTCAAAGAAAAATTTTTGGAACTGATTTTCCGGGTGCTGTCAGCCAAATTATAGTTCAGGCTAAATCAGTTGAAGACTCCGCAATTGCCGAAAAAGATGTTCAGGAAATCCTGAGAAACAGACATGGCTTAGGGAAATATCAGGAAGACGACTTCAGCATACGCAACAATACTGAATTTCAGGAAAAAATCAAAGAAAATACGCAAAATTTTACATTTTTACTCGCCAGCATCGCCATCGTATCACTAATAGTAGGCGGCATAGGTATTATGAATATTATGCTTGTGTCCGTGACAGAAAGAACAAAAGAAATAGGTATAAGAATGGCAATTGGGGCAAGAGCGAGTGATATTCAAATTCAGTTTTTAATAGAAGCTCTTGTTCTATCAATTGTTGGCGGAATTTTGGGAATTATCATAGGTTTAATCATATCACCGCTTATAGCAGCATTATTTGGGATGAAAGCAGTAATAACTTTATATCCGATACTTGTATCATTCGGATTTTCGGCTATTGTCGGAGTCGGATTTGGATATTACCCCGCAAGAAAAGCATCAAAACTTAATCCTATTGACGCTTTAAGATATGAATAAATTTAAAATATAATATGAAATAAACACGGTATTTTCACACAGTTGATACTTTAACGGCATCAATTATATTTAGTTCAAATTTGCACATTTACATGTTTCTTTCAAATAGGGCATTTTTTAATTTTACAAATTACTTAAATAGTTTATAATATTTGAGAAGGAGTAGCTGAAATGAAAAATTTGTTTAAAATAATATTTACATTTGCTTGTATATTTGCTATTTCTTGCAGTGGCTTGGCAAAAAACAATATTAAAGGAGATAAAAACATGAATTTGGAAGAATTAAGAAAACAAGATACCGTTATTGATTATTTTATACAACTTGCTGAAATACCTTCACCAAGTTTAAAAGAAGATAATGTTTCAAACAAAATTATAGAACTCCTGACTAATGCAGGTATTCAGACACAAAAAGATGATTACGGGAATGTTATTGCAAGATTGGATGCTAATAATTCAGACAAAGATTCTTTAATATTAAGTTCTCACATGGATGTTGTGGGAAGTGATGACCCTGTCAATATTAGAATTTCTGCTGACGGCAAATATTTGGAAACGGATAAAACACGTTCTTTAGGTTCTGATGATAAAGCCGGTGGTGCTGTTATTATAGATATACTTACATACTTTAAAAATCATCCTGAAATTCCTCACCCTATGATAGAAGCTACTTTCACCCGTGATGAAGAAAACGGGATGAGCGGTATAAAAAATCTTGATACATCAAAACTTAATTCAAGAAACGCCTTAATACTTGACGGAAGCGATGTTGGTGAATGTAACATTGCAGGGGCAAGTTTTACTAATCTCAACGTTGCTATTATTGAAGGAAAGAGCGGTCATTCAGGAGTTGATATTGGCGATAATACAAGAGTCAGTGCAAACAAAGTTCTTGGCGAAGTTATCAGTGCTATTCCTCAGGGTGTTTATAAGAAAGATAGTACAGGTGTTGTAACATCAATAAACTCAGGTACTGTTATTGGCGGTAGTGCCGGTTTGTATTTGTTGAGCAATAAAAAAGATTTAAACATCCAAACTCAGGAACAAATCATGAATGAAATAGCTGAAAAATCTTTTAGGAATATTATTTCAGCTAATGCTTATGCTTCTTATTCAATAAGAAGTTCTGAACCTAAAAATGAAGAAAAATTGAAAAATGAAATTTCAAAAAATCTTGATAAAATAGCTAAAAAATATGAAGGTAAAATAAAAGTCGTGTATACTTTTAATTCCCACATGCCTTCATTTGTAAAAGACTATGATGAAGAATTTTTGAATAAGGTTTTGAATGCTGCAAAAAAAGCAGGGTTAAATTCAAAGGCAACTTCATTCCACGCAGCCGCAGAAACACATGTTTTACAAAACTACAAAAAGAATGCAAAAAATCAAACATTTAAACCGATGTTACTGGGTGTTGCAAACATCCTGAATATGCACTCCGCCGATGAAAGAGTTGATTTTGAAAGTTTAATCAAGGGCAGAGATTGGGTCAAAGAAATTATTTTAGGTTTATAATTACATTAATTTTGCGATATCTTCTGCAAGTTCGTCCGCAGTTAGACGATAATAATGCATAAGTTCACGTTGTTCACCACTTTGACCGAATACGTCTTTAATACCTAATCTTGTAACTTTACATGGATAATGTTCGCTCAGTGCTTCACAAACAGCACTTCCTATACCATTATTGATAGAATGGTTTTCTATTGTAAATACTCTGTTTGTTTTCTTTGCACTGTTCACAATTGTTTCAACATCAAGCGGTTTGACCGTTGCAAGGTTAATAATTTCTGCATCAATGCCTTTTTCCAATAAAAGTTTTTTAGCATTAACACACTCAATTACAGTTTCACCATTTGTAATTAAAGTTACGTCTTTGCCTTCGTCAACAACTTCTGCTTTACCAAGTTCAAACTTATAATCTTTGTCATGAATATCAAAAAGGTTTGTTCTTGAAAGTCTTATATAAACAGGTCCTTTATAATCCGCTGCAAATTTAATCATTTCTTTTGTTTCAATACCATCTGAAGGAACGAGAATTGTCATATTTGGTATCCCTCTCATTAAGCCTATATCTTCAAGCATTTGATGGCTTGCACCATCTTCTCCGACAGTTATACCACCATGTGTTGCAACAATTTTAACATTTATATTTGAATATGCGACAGTATTTCTTATTTGATCATAAGCTCTGCCAGTTGCAAACATTGCAAATGTACTTACAAAAGCAGTTTTACCACAAGTCGCTAAGCCTGCTGCCGTACAAATAGCATCTTGCTCAGCAATACCGGAATTAAAAAATCTTTCACCGTGCTCTTTTGCAAATAAAGACGTCATTGTTGAGCAGGATAAATCAGCATCAATTACAACTATATCATCCCTTTGAGAACCTAATTCAGCAAGAGTTTGACCGTAAATTTTTCTGACTGAGTTTTTTTCACCTATAACTATTCCCATATTTATTTACTCCTCTAACTCTTTTAATGCTGCCTTAAACTGTTCTTCATTTGGTGCTTTACCGTGCCACGCAGATGTGTTTTCCATAAATGATACACCTTTACCTTTTACGGTATTTGCAATTATAGCAACAGGTTTTTTATGAGAAACAGCAAGTTCTTTTGCTTTTCCGTATGTTTCCAAAATTCTTTCAATATTGTGACCGTCTACTTCTAAAGTTACCCAGCCGAAACTTTGGAATTTTTTATCAATAGGCTGAACAGATTTAACACATTCGGTATGACCGTCAATTTGATATCCGTTTCTATCGACAATAGCTATCAAATTATTTAGTCTGTTGTGACCTGCATTCATCATTGCTTCATATACTTGACCTTCTTGAATTTCGCCATCGCCAAGATATGCATATACAAATGAATCAATTTTGTCTAATTTTAACCCCAAAGCCATACCACAAGCTATTGAAAGCCCTTGTCCCAAAGAACCTGTTGAGATTTCAATCCCGTCTAACATTCTTGAACTCGGGTGTCCTTGCAATTTTGAACCGAATTTTCTGAATGTCATAAGTTCTTTTTTATCAAAGTATCCTTCTTCGGCTAAAACACAATATAAAGCAGCAGATGCGTGTCCTTTTGACAAAACAAATCTGTCTCTCTCATTAAATTTTTTACTTCTTTTCCACGCTTTGTCATGTTTTAAAACCTTTTTATATAAAGTCAGTATTAATTCTACCGCACTCAAGTTTCCACCTAAGTGACCCGATTGAGCATTATAAATCATTTTCAAAATAGAAATTCTGATTTCCTTTGCTGTCTTTTTTAACTTTTCCAATTCGCTTTGTGATAATTTTGTCTGCATTTAATACTCTTTTCTGTTTAGCTTATAATTCAACGGTACTCTTAATAAAAATAACGGTATCGCAGGGAACATTCTTGAAAAACGGCTTGGTTGGCACAACAACCTGTAAAACCACTCCAAATTAAGTTTTTGAAAAATCATTGGCGCACGTTTTACCTTTTTTGCCCATACATCAAAACTGCCACCCACTCCTATCATTATAGTTCTTTTTTCAAAGTTTTTAAAGTTTGTTAAGAATTTTTCCTGTTTAGGGAAACCCAGTCCTGCTAAAATGATATCAGGTTGTAAGTTTTGAAGTTCTTTTATAATAATTTGTTCTTCTTCATTGTTAAAATATCCGTTATGGACGTATATAATATTAAGCTCAGGAAATTGCTTTAAAAGTTCTGCTTTTGTTTTTTGAATTGTATCCTCATCAGCACCTATAAGTGCAACCGTTAAACTTGTCATTTGAGCCATTTCAAGTATGCCATGTGCAAGTTCAATCCCGGGAATACGGTTAGTTTTAACCCCTATCATTTTTAATCCCATAACTACCCCGATACCATCCGGAACAACCAAATCAGCATTTTTAATTATATTTGACAATTCTTCATCTTTATAAGATTTTGTGAGCATTTCAGGATTAATAGTTATTACATGCATTGGTTTTTCAGCAAACATTAACAAATCTTTTGCATCATTCATCGTTGTTATATCTATCGGTAAACCGAATAAACTTGCTCTCCTTCGCTTATTTTTCATACTTTAACCTATCTCCTTCACGAGAAAATCTACATTTCGTTGAGATTTTTTAACTAAAATATTTGTCTTTAAAGCTGTTCTTGTCGGATTAAATTCCTTTAACCATTTTATTGCTGCTTTAAAGGCTTCTTCATCAAAATCTTTTACATCAATATATTCGAGTCCTAATTCTTTGCAAAATTCTTCTGTTTTAGGGTCATAAGAAAGCATAAGCAATGATTTTTCAGAATTAATTGTACATAATCCTGCATGAAAACGCATTGCTATCATATAATCCATACTTTGCAAAAATTCGATATTTTTTTCAATATCTTCTTCCATTAAAAGTTCTATTCTCGCTTGCGGCTGTATTTTGTGCATTATTTCACCAAGCTCTACCAATATTTTTTCATCGGAATTTTTTTGCAGACAAATTAATTTGTAATCAAATTCAATATGATGAAAATTTTTCAATACGTTTCGGGCAATAATATTGAGCTTCTCAGTTGTCATTCCAACCCAATTTCTTAATTGTATGCCGATTTTTTTGCGTTCAACATTACAGGAAATATCACCGTATACTACGGTTTCATGTTGCGTTGATTCTTTGGGTTTTTGTGTAAATGCCCATAGTAAATCTGCTGTCAAGTCTGCAATCACATCGTTTTTCATTAAAGTATCATAACTTTTCTCATCCCGTAACGTTATTAATGAAGTTTTTTTTAAAAGAGTATAAGTTAATTTTTGTACAAATTTATTATTTATAGGTCCTATTCCTTGTGCTAATAAAATAACTTTCTTTTTAAACAAATTCGCCAAAAATATCAACGATAAATAGTAAAGAATACTTTTTACACTTGTCACATCCTGAAGAACACTTCCACCGGGAAAAATAAGGTAATCACAGTTCTTTATTCCGATAATTACATTTTTCATATCAAATCTGTAAATGCCGGTTACTCCGAGATTTTTTTTAGCATAAAGTGTATTTTGCGTCAAAATTGTAATTTCGGAATTTTTATAATAATAACGCAAAATATCTATGGCATATTTTAAAATTGCCTCATCTCCAAAGTTTCCAAAACCAAAATATCCTGCAAGCAAAAATTTCATAATATTTATACTTCCAAGCTGTTATAATGATTAAATACCAGTTCTTTATCGGGAATTGATTTAATTGCTCCAATACCCTGAACTTGATAATAATTATCTATTAAAGCAATCCTCAAAGCCTCAAAAGGTGTGTAACCATTGATTATACCGTACAAAAATGCACCGTTAAATACATCCCCCGAACCTGTTGTATCAACGATTTCATCAACTTCAATTTGTTTTTTTGTTACTATTTCTCCATTGTATCCCAGAGAAACAGTTCCGTCATTTTCTCTAACCACGATAGTATTAATACCTTTATCCCAAAGCATTTTTATGATTAAATCAGCTGATGCAATTCCATATAAGGTTTTTGCGTCATGTTCAAGATTTAAAAATATTATATCCGTGTATGGTAAAATTTCTTCAAATGCTGCTTTAGCTTCCGCTATACCCCAAATTCTTGCGGCATAATTTATATCATAAGCAACTTTTATACCGTTTTCTTTTGCTGCTTTAAATGCTTTTTTGACTGCTTCGGCAGCACTCAATGAAAGCGATTGGGTAATACCTGTTGCATAAACAACTTTTGTATTTTGAATATATTCAGGCGAAATATTTTCTTCACAAAGGGTGGTTGCCGCTGTTTTTTGCCTGTAATATACAAACTCTTTTTTACCGTTTTTGCATCTGGCTATGAAATAAAGTCCGTTTGAACCATCAGCAAGACGTATTTGACTCGTATCAAGTCCTTCCCTGTCACAAGCATCCATCAGAAAATCTTTAAGATAATCATTACCAATAACGGTAATATACCCGACTTTCGCACCTAGTTTAGAGGCTGCAACTGCTGTTGCCATTGTGTCTCCGCCAAAATATTTATCTAAAGTTTGTGCATAAGCAAGGCTGTCATTTGTTGATAATTCTATCAAACTTTCGCCTATGCAAATCATATCAGTATTTTCAAACATATCTTCTCAATTCAATTAACTCTATATATTATCCTTCGCAAATTATTATAATTCGCATAAAATTATTATACAACAAAAGAGCCAATATAAATATTGGCTCTTTTCCATTGTGTTAAACTTATTTAACTGCTTGCTTTTTAGCGTCTTTAACTCTCTGTTCTTTTTCTTTTTCTCTTTGGTTTAGATATTTTTTATAGATTTTTCTTTGATTATCATCCAAAATATCCATAAAAGCTACATCATATTCTGCTCTTGCAGCAGTCAATTTATCTCTCATTTCATTTGAAGCAGTTCTGTATTTTTCGTAATTTTCTTTTTTCTGATCTTCTGTCAAAGACTTGATAGCATCTGCATCAATTAAAGTTTTTCTTTGTTTTTCCAAATCTTTACGAATATTATCAATTTTTGCTCTTTGAGTTGCTCTTATATCAGTTAATTTTTTGTTTTGATCAGCAGTTAGTTCCAATTGCTGGTAAATAATAACGGATTTTGGAACTTTTGCCTCGTCTTTTTTCTCACAACCAGTAACTAGTACAAATGAACATAACATTAATGCTAAAAATATTTTTTTCATAATTCTCCTAACAATTATTTAACCATACTTATACTTTACCCTGCCATTATACAATATAATTAAAATTTTTGCTAAATTTTTTGCCTAAAGGTTGAAAAACGACTTAATATTTGTTATTATATAAATACGGCACAATGAGGTTTGGATATGCATTCTGAGATTAAAGATGTTTTGCTAGTTGATTACAAATCAGGGAAAGTTCAGTTCGATTTAACTTATGGTTATTTAGATGAAATTTATGAGGCTTTTAATTTTAAAACTCAGAAAAATGAAAGTATAGAAAAATTTATACTTAATTTAGACAATGAAAGCATGCCTGATAATCAATATCTGTTGTTGGAAGACATGTCAAACCAAAGCAATAAAGCATTTAACGTGGAATTGAATTTAGACGGACTTGAGTACAAAGGAATAGCCAAAATATCACAATTTTTTGGGCCACAAGGTTTAAATATAGGCTTGCACTTATTGGAAGAGTAATTTAAGCATTAGTTCTTTTGGTACCTGCTTCGTATCCATGCATCATAAATACCGGCGGAATAATTCTGCCAACTACTTTTTGAAGATATCCGTTTTTATCCGCAAGCACAAAGGCTGCTGCAACATCATCAGGGTGGTACATAAAATCTAATAATTTTACTTTTCTCGGAGTGAAATTTTCTGATGAACTTTTGTTTATCTTGTTGGCAATTTCAGTTCCTATCAATACACCGCCTACAAGTCCCGCAAGAGTTACACCAAGGTTTGGGATAATCTTTATTGAATTATTGATAACTTTTTTTATCTGAGAAGTTTCTTTTACTGAAGGCAATTTAATATACGGTCTTATTTTTTCAAAACCTTTGTTCAGGCAAGCAACCAATGCAAGAGGACAAATTATATTTGCAACAGCCTGATGTATACCTTCCTGAAATTTTGCTTTTCTGTATTCTTGTTTATCCAATACCATACCGGCAAACATACCGCCAAGCAGTGCGGCACTCGCAACAAAAAGCATATTTTTTTCGTCAAATTTTACATTAAATACATTGATTGCTTTGTTCAATGCTTTTGATTGCTTTTTAGCAATCAGATAAGTAGCCCCGTAAGCACAAATTCCGGCACCGATTGCAGTTCCGACTTTTACAAATGCAGGAGCTTTATTTTCCTCTTTATGCTGTACCGTTATAGGGTTTTTTTGAGCAAAAAAAGCGCTATAACACTGTGGTCTGTTTACGTGGTCTATCATAATTGCAATTCATTAATACTTTCCCTTGCTCAATTATAACAAAATCAAACAAATTTTTTTTTGCCAAAGAAAATTTGTTACAAAAATTTTAACAATGTACATTATTAACATACGGTTTTAAACTTGTATTCCTTATTTCTTTAAACATTAATGTTTTATTTATGCCTTTACTTTCTTCTTACTTCTTTGCAACCAACAAAATAAGATTATAAATTTTGTAAAAAATATTTGATTTTGTTGATAAAAAAAGCTCAATGCATGGTAGAATATACTCAGTCGAAGATTTAAGAAGGAGTGAAGTTATGATAATCCCAAGTATTGATATTATGGGCGGAAAAGCTGTTCAATTACAACAAGGTGCCAAAAAAATTCTTGAAAGAGAAGATATTTTTGAACTTGCAGAATATTTTTCACGTTTTGGTGAAATAGCAATTGTTGACCTTGATGCCGCAATGGGTAAAGGTGATAACCTTGATTTAATCAAACAATTAATAAAAAAATACCCTGCAAGGGTAGGCGGCGGTATCAGAACCGCAACAAAGGCAAAAGAACTCATTGCTGCAGGTGCGAAGAAAGTTATTATAGGTACGGCAGCATCAGAAGCATTGTTAAGCGAACTCCCTAAAAACAATGTAATTATTGCCATTGATACTAAACAAGGTAAAGTTGTTACTAACGGCTGGCTGAAAACTACCGAATTTAATCCCGAAGAATACATAAACAGATTTGATAATTACTGCTCAGGCTATTTATATACCAATGTTGATAAAGAAGGTATGATGGGTGGTGCTGACTTTGAATCAATTAAAAAAATCAAAAACTTAACAAAAAATGAATTAACCGCAGCAGGTGGTATTTGTACAGTAGAAGAAATTAAAGCTATTGATGAAATCGGTGTTGACTGTCAAATAGGTATGGCAATTTATACAGGGAAAATCGACCTTGCAGACGCATATACATCATTATTGAAATTTGATGAAAGAGGTTTAATACCTGCCGTTGCACAAGATGTTGATTCAAAACAGGTATTAATGCTTGCTTATTGCAATAAAGAATCATTGGAAAAAACTTTCTCAGAAGGTTATGCAACATATTTCTCACGTTCAAGACAAGAAATATGGCAGAAAGGTAAAACTTCAGGCAATACGCAAAAAATCATTAATGTAAAATACGACTGCGATAAAGACTCTTTATTATTTACCGTAAGTCAAAAAGGAGATGCTTGTCATACGGGAAGATATACTTGCTTTGGCGATAAAGAATTTTGCATTAAAGATTTAATCGCTGTATTAAAGCAAAGACTAAAAAATCTTCCTGACGGCTCATATACAACAAAACTTTTCAAAGACGAATTTTATTTGAAGAGAAAAATTATGGAAGAAGCATTTGAAGTTGTTAACTACGAACAAGGTGACGGACTTGCTTGGGAAGTTGCAGATTTAACATATTTTGTACTTACTTTCATGGTTAAACACGGCATAGAAATTGACGATGTAATCGCAAATTTAGCTTCAAGAAGAAAGTAAACAACCATGCAATTTATAAATTACAAAGAACTTCCTGAAACTTTTTATAATTACAAAGAGTTTGAAGCAATTTCAACAGTCGATGAAATTATTGAAGATATCAAAATAAACGGTGATAATGCAGTAAGAAAATACTGCGAAAGGTTTGACGGCAAAATCGAAAACTTTGAAGTCACAAAAGAAGAAACAGATAAAGCATTTCAAAATGTAGACAAAGAAGTTATTGAAAGTATAAAAACGAGTATTTCAAATGTCAAAACCTTTGCTGAAAATCAACTCGCTTCGATAAAAGAATTTGAAATTCAAAACAACGGAATGAAACTCGGACAAAAAATCATACCGCTACAAAGAACAGGTGCATATGTACCCGGAGGAAACTATCCTCTGCCGTCATCCGCAATTATGTCTTGTGTTCCGGCTAAAGTAGCGGGAGTAAAAGAAGTCATAATGTGTTCACCGAAAATAAAAGACGTAACTATTGTTGCAGGCGTTTTGGCAGGGGCAGACAGAATTTTCAAAGTAGGCGGAGTTCAGGCAATTGCAGCAATGGCATACGGAACAGAAAGTATACCGAAAGTGGATAAAATAACTGGTCCGGGTAATAAATTCGTTACATTTGCAAAAAAACAGGTTTTTGGAGCATGCGGAATAGACTTTTTGGCAGGTCCGTCAGAAGTAATGATTATTGCAGATGAAAGTGCAAACCCCAAATTTGTTGCAGCGGATTTTCTTGCTCAATGTGAACACGATGCAGATGCAAGCGGTATTCTTATCACGACTGATGAGAAACTCGCAAACGATGTAAAAACTCAAACCGAAAAATATTTAAGCGAACTCTCAACATCCGAAATTGCAAGCAAAGCATTAAATAATTCATATATTATTACGGTTGATAATTTAGAAACAGCAATAGATATAGCTAATAAAAAAGCTCCGGAGCATTTGGAATTAATGACAAATAACAATGAATTTTTAAAAGATAATTTGACTTGTTACGGTTCGTTATTCATTGGTAACTATTCGGCAGAAGCCATAGGCGATTATTGTTCAGGTACAAACCATATCTTACCGACAAACAAAGTTGCAAGATATTCAGGCGGTTTAAGCGTTTTTGATTTCATTAAAATTTTAACTTATCAGGAAGCAATCAAAGACGAGGCTAAAACTGTAACCAAAACTGCAAGTATACTTGCGAATACAGAAGGATTAATGGCACATAAACTTGCTTGTGATGTCAGAATAGAAAATTAGGAAACTTCGGACAATTCTGATAATTCTATACCGTCTGTTGCAAGAACATCTTTGGCAGGATTATATTTTACGGGATTAATCTTATTTGTAGTTTTATTTATACCAAGCATTTGCTTATACTTATCAGCGATTTGACCTGCAATTTCGGTTTCCCCGACAGCTCTTGCATCAACTTCGAGTGCATTATTATAATATTTTTGAGCATTAACTTCAGGTTGTACGTAATTTTTATATGCATTATAAAATTTTTCTGCCAGTGCATGTTCAGGTGTCCCTCGTTTAATTGTACCCGGCTTATACAATTCACATATTTCCCATTCAACACCTTTCAATTTGCCTTTTAGACCTTCGGCATTAGCTATCATCGTATTTTGTTCAACGTGACGAAATTCATGCCCAATAACCGCATGTAAAGGTTTTGTTTTAACAGGAATTTTTTTACCATCAGACAGAGTAAATGACTGAGGTAAATCCACACAGTTTCTGTTTATGTGAATATCTGTAGTACCGGTAAAACCGCCTTCTCTGTCGCAGAAACATTCGCCTTTTTTAAAAGTATATTCCATAGGCTGATTATAATAATGAAGATTTTCAGGAACAGGCACACCCCTGTCTTTTGCAACCTGCTTATATGCGTCATTTAATTTTGTAAGATATGCTTCTTTTCTGTCTTGCGAAATTAAAAGTTTATATCTGTCTTTCCAAGTTTTTGCTTTTAACATTCTTGACCATAAAGAATTCTTTGTTTGAGAAATTATTTCACCATTACTGTTATAATTAATTAAATTATTACCGCCTCTGTATCTTTTCAACTCCGAAATAACGGTACCATTTTCATTCTTAAATATTGCGATACGTTTATTAAAATATGCCGGAACATTTAATTTTAACTGCTTAAATGCTTTTGGCATGAACGGTAAAGTCAAAGCTAAATCAACACAATTTCCACCGACATTTTTTAAATCTTCTCTCATTGCATTATAATTACCTTTTTTGGAATTTCTATTGGCTTTTATGAGATTTTTTGCAGTATTATATATTGCAGAAACTCCATATATGGTAACAATTGCAGCACCTCCGGTTGCCATACTTATTCCTGCAAATGGCAATGCCATCAAAGCCGCAGAAGTTAAAAGCATAGCACCGATAGTTTTAACGGGATGTTGAATGACTGTCTTTACCATATTTTTAATTTTAGACATAAAACCTTGTGCAACAAGCGAACAACCCTCTTTAAACCCGACAGGCTCACCATTTACACCTGAAATACTAACGCTGTCTTTAGTTTCTTTTATTGTAGTTGAGATACCATTAGACTGCCCTGTTATTTTTTCCGGTTGAACGGTGTCTGTTTTATGAACAAATTGAGAATATACAGATGAAACCATGCTTTACTACCTAATACAAAAACCTTATACTTATATAAAACTATTTCTTTGGAAAAATTGATATGTAAGAAATTAGTGTAAAAATTTTATTTATAAAATATAATATAAATTATGAACGAACTTAATTTGTTAAAACTTATCAAAAATAATATTCAAAATAATTCTTATATAGGCGATGATACCGCTTATTTGGAAGAATTAGGAATTGTTGTTACAACAGATACACTTGTTGAAGATGTTCACTTTCGGCTCAAAAATACAACTCCTTTTGATTTAGGTTTTAAATCAATGGCAGTTAATTTAAGTGATATCGCTTCTGACGGTGCTATTCCCGCTTATGCATTTGTTTCGCTTTCATTACCTGATTATGTTGATGAAAATTTTGTTAAAGAATTTTATAAAGGTATGGGTGAATTATGTGTCCGTCATGGTGTTACAATTGCAGGCGGTGATATAACAGGAGCAGATAAACTGTTTATAAATATTTCTTTAATAGGGAAAATGAACGGACTATCACCCGCAAGAAGAAATAACGCAAAAGTCGGAGATATAGTAATTGCAACCGGCTTTTACGGTACAAGCAAAGCAGGTTTTGAAATACTTGAAAATGAAGAAAAATTTATTGATTTATTCCCTGATTTTATACTGAATAAATTTAAAAAAGCACACAACAAACCCGAACCGCATCTCGGTTTCGGAAGAATAATTCTGCAAAATTCTTCAACTACTCCTGCAATGATGGATACAAGTGACGGACTCGCTGATGCACTTTTTAAAATTGCTCAAAACAGTGAAGTTGAAATAGAAATCGAAGAAGAATTAATACCAATAGATAGTGATTTAATCAGTGTTGCAGAAATCCAAGAGACTAATCCTCTTGACTGGATGCTCTTTGGCGGTGAAGATTATACTCTCGTTGCTTGTGTTGAAAGTGATGTCGCAGACAAATTAGCTGTTAAAAATATACCTATAAGAAAAATCGGTAAAGTTATTTCAAAAAACCCGCAAGGTCTTGTTAAGGTCAAAACTATCTCCGATGAGATAATAATAAACGAAGAAATTTTAGGAAACAAAACCTTTCAGCATTTTGAAAAAGAGTAAAATACTCGGATAATGTGATTTTTCAAGTCTTTTTTATTCCCATGGCATTACGAAAAAAATAGTGACGTAGTAATCCACTTAATTATGTCGCCAAACATCAACATTACGTGGATTGCGACAGTCGTTTCACTTCTTCGCAATGACATGGAAATGCTAAAGTGCCACAGATTAACCCAACAATTTCAATGCACCCAATGGGGATGAATTTGCCTGCATTAATAGTGATGCGGTTACATTTTGCAAAATTTTATTTTTTTAAATTTAGAAATTTTTTCTGACTTCTTCTCTGTCATCAAAGTGAATTGTTCTGTCTTTTAAAATCTGATAATCTTCGTGACCTTTGCCTGCAACGACAACAATATCATTCTCTTTTGCAATTTGTGAAGACAATTTTATTGCTAAATGCCTGTCGGCTTCAACTTTAATTTTATCTTGAGAAAGCGATTTTACACCGCTCAATATATCCGTAATAATTTGTTGAGGGTCCTCACTTCTCGGATTATCAGATGTTACGATTACAATATCGGAAAGTTTTTCGGCAATTGCACCCATTTGAGGTCGTTTTGTCGCATCTCTGTCCCCACCGCAACCAAATACACAAATAATTCTGCCGTCTTTGGGAAGAATATTTCTTGCAGTGTTCAAAACATTTTCAAGTCCGTCAGGTGTATGCGCATAATCAACAATTGTTAAAGGGTTTTTAGTTATCGCTTCAAATCTTCCTGCCACACCATGTGTTTCCTCCAATGCTTTAATGGCCAATTTTATATCCAAATTTTGCGTAATTGAAGTTGTTAAAGCTGCTAAAGCATTGTAAACACTAAATAAACCCGTCATCAACAATGAAATCTTATAATTTCCTAAAGGAGTTTTGCAGTCGAAACTTGCACCATGAGTATTAAACTCTAAATTACTTGCTTTTACGTCAGCATCATTGTTTATGCCATAAGTTAAAACCTTCACCCCGTCAGGTATAATCGCTTTAAATTTATCAGCCCACTTATCGTCATTATTAATAACAGCACTTGACCCCGTTTTTAATTTTTTAAATAAAATTGCTTTTGCCTCAAAATAATTTTGCATCGTAATATGGTAATCCAAATGGTCTTGAGTTAAATTCGTCAAAACTCCGCAATCAAAATCACAAGCACCGACACGGTGTTGAGCAAGGGCATGAGAACTTACCTCCATTACAACATTTTCGAGCTTGTTATCAAGCATAACATTAAATGTTCTTTGAAGCTCAGGAGCTTGTGGTGTCGTATGTTTTGCATCTTTGTAAGTATCATTATAATTTAATTTATACCCTAAAGTACCGATTAAACCGCAATTTTTTTGGTTATATTCAAAAATTCTTTCAATAAGATGTGTAACGGTAGTCTTGCCGTTTGTTCCCGTAATTCCGATAAGATTAAGTTTTTTTGAAGGATAATCAAATAAAATTCCTGCTAAATCGGAAATCGTTTTTTGAGTATCCTTAACTAACAAAACAGGTATAGAAACATTCTCAGGCATTTCTTGAGCTAAAATTGCTGTTGCACCACTATCTTGAGCCATTTTTGCATATTTATGACCGTCAGTTTTTTCACCGACAAGACAAACAAAAATATCATTTCCTTTTGTAGTTTTAGAGTTGTACGAAATATCTTTAGCTTCAATATTTTCAATATTTTCAGCGTTTTTAATTTCATCTGGTTTTAAAATTTCTATCAGCTTTGAAAGTTTCATTACCTTTCTCCTTACTTTTTAACATTTAAGCCCGGAGCATCGGGTTTCATATTTAAGTGTCTTGTAACAAAAGTCGCAACTTCATTAAAGACCGGACCTGCAACAGTTGAACCCCAAACCTCAGCACCTTTCGGACTGTCAACAACAACCATAATCAAAATTTGAGGGTCAGATGCAGGGAAAAATGCCGCAAACGAAGTATAAACAACACCTGTTAAATAACCGCCACCTCTGGGGTTAGGTTTTCTTGCCGTACCGGTTTTACCTGCAACCGTAAAATTAGGAATTTTACCTGCAGTTGATTTTGAACTTCTTATACTGCCTGCAAGGAGTTTTGTCATTGCAGCAGCAGTTTCAGGTGATACAACCTGTCTTGTTTTAATTTTTTCAGCAGCTTCTTCAGGTGAATATTTAATAACGTGAGGAGTAGTCCACACGCCTTTATTTGCAATAGAAGCAACGGCAGCAGCCATTTGTATCGGAGTAGCCGCCAAGGAATAACCGAAACTGATGGTTGCTTGCGTAATCGTATCCCATGTTGAAGCAGGGTGCAAAATACCTGCCGATTCACCGGGTAAATCTATACCTGTTTTTGAACCGATACCAAATGCAGCTATCTGATCATGAAATTCAGTCGGAGTCATTTTTAATGCTACTTTTACACTACCCACATTTGAACTGTGTTCAAGAAGGTAAGGGAGATTAATATCTCCGGGGCAAGGACGAATGTTTACATCATAATTCTCAATTTTCCATCCCTGAATTTTTATCGTACCGCTGTCATAAACAGTATCAAAAGGTGTCATTTTGCCTGTATTTAATGCAGACGCAACCGTAAGAATTTTAAAAGTAGACCCCGGAGGATAAACATCGGTCAAAACCCAGTTTTTAACCACTTCATACTTGTATTTATTATAAGTATTCGGATTATAAGTAGGAGCAACTGCCAAAGCCAAAATTTCACCGGTTTTTATATCCATAACAATAACCGTACCTTTTTGAGCCATTGTTGAAGAAACCATTTTATTTAATTCTTTTTCTGCAACGTGCTGAATTGCAGAATCTATTGTTAATACTAATCTTTGACCTTTTATCGGCTTTGAAATTTCTTCCGGATTTGTACCAAAATCAAATATTACACGTCCTTTCCCGTCCTTTTCAAAAATTTTCGACTTTACATTTTCAACAAAATCAGAACCGGTTTTTTCAACACCTGCGGCAATATTTGCATCGGGGTTAACATAGCCTAATATGTGAGAAGCCAAATCACCCTGAGGATAAACTCTTATATTTCTTTCGGGCGAACTTATTGCGGTGAGGGGGAGTTTTCTTATCTGCATGGCAGATTCTCTGTCTACACCTTTTTTTATTGAAATTATTGAATAATTTTGCTTTAATTTCTTCAACAAAACCATATAATCCATTTTTAAAATTGGTGCTAACAATCTCGCAATATCTTCCGGCGTTTCTTCTTCTTTGTAATATTGAGGATGTGCGTAAATATCATAAACAGTCCCATCCGTAGCTAATTTCAAACCGTTTCTGTCTAAAATTTCACCACGATAAACCTGAGCTTTTCTTTGTCGGTCTTGGAGTGCTTTAGCTTTATAATGCTCAATATCTATTATTTGAAGCCAAGCCATTTTTCCTATCAAAATCAATGCAAGGAAAATGAAAAAAAAACGCTGCACAATTTTTTGTCTTTTATTAAATTTTTTTAAATTTATTGATAATAAAGTTTTCATTGTTTTTTAAAATCCTGTGACAGTGTTAAGATTATTTAAAACAGGATCATTATGCTGAACGGTTTTTGCATCAACGTGATTAACTTCCAGTACATTTTTTGCTTTGTCAAAATCAGCAGTTGATGAAACCTTTGTATCAACGGAATAATAAGACTTTACGTTTTCCAATTTATTTTCTAAATCAATATTTTCGTAATTTAATTCACTAATTGTCGCATGCAATTTGGTTAATTTTGTTTCACTCAAAGCAACAAAAGAATAAACAATAGTAAAAGCAACTGCCAAAACACCGCTAATAATAAGTAATGCAAAATTTACTGCCATAGCCGTGTCTGCTGCAGTTTTTTGAGCGGGTTTCTTTTCCGGTCTTGTCTTTTTAATCGGTACTGCCTGATAAGAACGCTTCTTGGGTTCACTAACTTCTTCAATATAATCGTATGAATGTTTTACCGCAGGCATATAATCCTCAACTCCCCTGATTTTGACTGTCTACACCTTTTGTGCAATTCTTAATTTTGCACTTCTCGAAGGTGGATTTTCCTTTATTTCATCTTCGCTCGGATAAATTGGTTTTCGATTAACCAACTCCAGGATTTTCTCCTCACATCCGCCGGTAGCAAGGTTCTTGGCGGTAGAATATTCTTTGAATATTCTTTTAACAATCCTATCTTCCAAAGAATGGAATGTTATTACAACTATTCTAGCACCTTTATCTAAAAATGGCACGACTTTTTTTAAAGTATTTTCAATATTTTTTAATTCACCGTTAACTTCTATTCTGATAGCCTGAAATATCCTTGTTGCAGGGTTAACTCTTGAATTTTTATAAGGTAAAGATTTTTTAATAATTTCACATAATTCTTGAGTTGTTTCAATTTTCTTAATCTTTCTCTGTTCGGTTATATTCCTTGCAAGCCTTCTTGAATAACGTTCTTCGCCATAATAATAAAATACGTTTGCAAGTTCTTCTTCCGAATAAGAATTAATCAAATCTTCAGCAGAAAAATCAGAATTTTCATCAAACCGCATATCCAATTTTGCATCACTCAAAAAACTGAAACCCCTTGTCTTTGAAGTAAGTTGATAATAAGAAGCCCCTAAATCCAAAAGAATACCGCCTGTTATTTTATCAATTTCCATTGAATTTAAAACCATATCAAAATTTTGATATCCTTGCTTTACAATTGTAACATTATTATATTTTTCCAATCTCTTTTTGGCAAAATCTATAGCAACATCATCAATATCAAATGAAATCAATCTGCCATTCGGTGAAATTTTTTGTGCAATAAGTTCACTATGACCGCCACCACCTAATGTTCCGTCAAGATAAATAAGACCGTTTCTTGGTAACAAACCTTCTACGGCCTCATTTTTTAAAACTGTATAATGCTTAAATTCTTCGCTCATTATTGTTCAATAACAGCATTTAATTGAGCAACTAATTCATCGGGATCAAAACCATGAACTTTTGCACCTGCTTCAAGGTTTTCAAATCTTGCAGCAGCACATCCTAAACATCCAAAACCTAATTGACCAAAAACTTCTATTGTTTCAGGATACTGTTGAACTACATCTAATATACCCATATCCTTTGTGATAGCACTCATTATTATTCTCCTTAAAAAACCTTACACTATTTATTATTACACAATAACAATAAAATATACAATTAATAATTCTAATAATATTAATTTCTTTAAATAAATTCACGGGGAAAGAGGTAATAGAAAATATTACCCCTTAAAATGGAATGTCATTCCTTTTATTTATAAAAATCATACACCATAATTGGAATATGAGTCAAGATTTAAGAAAAATATTAGCAGCAAATTTAAAAAATATAAGAACAGAGCAAAAAATAAAAAGAGAAGAATTATCTCTTGCTTTGGGATTTGATAATTCATACATAAGCAAAGTCGAAAAAGGAAAAGTAAACATTACTTTGGACAGAATTGAAAAAATAGCGAATTATTTGGGAGTAGATGCTTCTGACTTATTAATATGAACATTTCCTTTATTTTTCAAATTAATTGTCATATAATAACAATATGATTAAAAAGAGTTTAATTACAACATTATCAATTTTTCTGATTTCATCGTCATCAATGGCGTTTCCGTTTTTGTGCAACGAAAAAATAGACAAACATTATTCAAAAGTCGGACACACAATAGCTTTATCTTATGTTGCTCACGGTAATATTTTTAAAGCACTGGAACAATATAATCAAATTCTCAGATATGATCCGAATGATGTTTATGCAAATTATCATGCAGCATTAATTTATGATGGTATAGACGATAACAAAGAAGCAAGCAAACATTATAAAAACGCAATTAAGCAGGAACCTGTTGATGGCAAAATTTATTATAACTATGCAATGTTTCTTTCTAAAAGAGGGCATAAAAAAGAAGCTTTAAAATTATTAAACAAAGCAACGGAATTTTCACCTTATGACGCTGAAATTTATTATGATACAGGTATAGTTTATTCCGAAATGAACGATAATCCGACTTCGATAGAATACTTTGAAAAAGCCACTCAGTTAAACAATGAACTTGCTCCTGCATATAATAATCTGTGCTACGCATTAGCTTTGGAAAACAAATTTGA
This sequence comes from Candidatus Gastranaerophilales bacterium, assembly GCA_045598245.1. Lineage (GTDB taxonomy): Bacteria > Cyanobacteriota > Vampirovibrionia > Gastranaerophilales > JAILCC01 > JAILCC01. Next base: position 75,405 of record JAZLLQ010000029.1, on the reverse strand, counting down.
AGAAGCCTTACCTCATTGTAAAAAAGCCGTTGAGCTTGATACAAAAAGTTTCCCTGCATATGACAGTTTAGGCTTTGTCTATGCCGGATTAAAGGATTATGATAAAGCAATTGAAAATTATAAAATAGCTTTAAAAATTAAAAATACAGTCGGCGAAATATATTTTCACCTTGCACAAGCCCTTGAAGCAAAAGAATTATATAGTGATGCAATTACAAATTATCAAATAGCAATGAAATTAGACGGTCAATATACTTCTCAATCAAAGAAAAGAATAGCTTTTTGCAAGAAAAATTCCAAACAGAAAGATAACTAATGAGTTCAAATTTTACGAATAAAAATTTATATGCAATTCTCGGTATCCAACCGTCTGCTGACAAAGATACAATTAAGGATGCATACAGAACTTTGGCTAAAAAATATCATCCTGATACAAACAAGGGTAATAAGGCAAGCGAAAAGAGATTTAAAGAAGTAAAAGAGGCTTATGATATTCTTTCTGACGATAAAAAAAGAAAAGATTATGATAAAGCCAATAATTATAATCAACCTGAAAAACCGAAACAGAATTATAGTCAGGCAAATCAGGCAAAACAGGCCTATAATAAACAATCAGCGCCGCCTCCAAGACAAAAGAAAGAAGAACCAAAGAAACAGCCGGAACAAAAAAAGCAAACTTCTCAGGAAAAACCTTTTGCAGAAACATTTTCAAAGTTTGTAAACGATGTATTTTCACCTAAACAGGATACTCAAAAAAAGCCGATTAAGGGAAATGATATCAATATAGATTTAACTATTTCAATACCTGAATCTCAAAACGGAACAGTAAGACGTGTTAATGTTTTACATACAGAATGTTGTCCTCTATGCAAAGGTAAAAAGTTTATAAACGGTGCAAAATGCCAAAAATGTGATGGCAACGGTGAAATTTCCACACAAAAAACTATTTTGGTAAAAATTCCGCCTCAAATTAAACAAGGCGAAAAAATTATGCTCAAAAATGAAGGAAATATAGGACAATTTGGTGGAGCAAACGGGGATTTATACCTAAAAATCAATATAGAAAAAAGTGACCTTTTCCGTTTTGAAGAGTTGAATGTTTTGAGTGATGTTCCGATTTCACCTTCAGAAGCAGCTTTGGGAACAAATATTCTCATTCCGTCAATTGATGGTCATATTAATATGAGAATACCTCCTGAAACATCATCAGGACAAAAATTCAGACTGCATGCTCAGGGTGTTTTCGATAAAAATGGTAACAAACAAGGCGATCACATTGTTACCGTATACATAAAAATGCCCAAAAATCTTTCTCAACAAGAAAAAGAATTATATGAAAAACTGGCAAAACTACGAGATTTTAATCCGAGAAAAGAAGGCTGAAATGAAAACTGCAATTATAAAAGAAATTTTTGATTCAATACAAGGGGAAGGATTTTATATCGGACAGAAACAGTTGTTTATAAGGTTTTGTGGTTGTAATTTAAATTGTGCATACTGTGATACTGATTTTCAAAAAAATGAAACATTTTTTGTTCATAATTTGAATAAATCTTATAATAACCCGATTAAACCGGATGAATTAAAGAATATTATATCTTTTTCAAATGCTGAAATGATTAGTTTAACAGGCGGTGAACCTCTTTTATATAGTGATTTTCTTGAAGAATTTTTACCTTTAACAAACAAGAAAATTTATCTTGAAACCAACGGAACTTTGCCTGAAAAACTTTTGCAAATTATTAATTTCGTAGATGTTGTTTCCATGGATATAAAACTTTACTGTTCTACAAAACAGGAAAATCAATTTGAAAAAAATATAAAATTTATTAAAATATCAAAAGATGCAAATAAAGAAGTATTTTCCAAAATAATTCTTGATAAAAATTATTCAAAAGAGGAACTTTTATTTGCAATAAAATTTTTAAAAGAATATGATGTACCTCTGATTATACAACCGATGGATTGTAAAGAAAAAGCCAACGAACTTAACAAAGAAGAGCTTTTAAAACTATTTGATTTCGCTGCTTCAAATTATTGCAATATAAGGCTTATTCCACAAGTACACAAATTTTTAAATCTGTTATAAAAATTTTTCTTGCTTATTTTGTAAAAAAACATTACAATAATAACAGCAGGTATCCTGAGAAATTTTATTTACGAGAAGATATTTTTATAAGGTAATTTTGAAATGTATATTAACAAGTGTTCTAAGTGTGGCAAGGAGTTTGAAACTAAAAACCCGAAGAGAGTAATTTGTCCTGAATGTTTATATCCTGATAGAAACCCTTTATTACAACAAGATAATGAACAAGGTCAAAATAAAGAAGAACAACCAAGACAAGAAAATCAAAGTCAAGAAAATGAAACACCAAAAACATCATACTCATTTGGCGGTGATGACAGACCTCAACGCAGTTACAACGGAGGTGGTCAGGGCGGTTATCGCAACGACCGTGGAGGCTACAATAATCGCCAAGGCGGTTATAACAGAGATGGCGGATATAATCGTGACGGCGGTGCTTACAATCGTCAGGGCGGTTATAACAGAGATGGCGGATATAATCGTGACGGCGGTGGCTACAATCGTCAGGGCGGTTACAACAGAGATGGCGGATATAATCGTGACGGCGGCGGCTACAATCGTCAAGGCGGTTACAACAGAGATGGCGGACATCGTCAGGGCGGTTATCGTAACGACAGAGGTGGTGGCTTTAACAGAGGTGGTCAAGGTGGCGGTTTCCGCAGACCCGGTGGTGGCAGAGGCGGGTTCAAAAAACCTGCTAAAAAGGCTTTGCTTGTTTCAAAAGAACAAGTTGCAATGATAGAAGTTTTATATAAGAGAATGCTTCCACTTCCCAACCCTGATGCTCACGAAGTAATCGGTGCAGAAATTGGGTTAGAAGCAAATAAAGTATTTTTCGGCATCAATTTGGTCAGACAGAAATTGCACTTACCAAAACTTCCTTTCCCGAAAAGAAAATTGGCAATTTCTCCTGAGCAATTATTGGCGATTAAGAGTTTGTATGAGCCAATGCTTCCACTCCCACCTATTGGATGTCACAAAATTCTTGCGGCACAACTGAAAATGGACGAATGGCGTGTTCACGTAGGTATAGGCTTAATTAGGAAGCAAATGGGCTTAGATCGTTGGAACCAAGAAAGAGAAGATGCTCCGGAAGAATACAGAAAACAAGCAAATAAAGAGGAAAATAAAGAAGAATAATTTTCTTTTCTTTTGTGTCATTTTAGGTTGAAAATAGTATTTAATTATAATAACCTGACAAAAGTTCTCTTACATTCAAATCTATGCCTAATTTCAGTGCATAAAACTTTATCTCTGAATTTTTATCAAGCAGAGCTTTTATTTTAACAGCGTCTTTTTCTGTTGTAATAATAGCAGTTGCACCAAGATTTTTCGCTTCAATTAAAATATTTTTTATATCATCTTTTGTATAAAGATGATGATCCTCAAATATGCGTTTTTTCAAAACTTCATGTCCCTGATTTTTTAAATACTCAAAGAAAAATTTTGGCTGTCCTATACCGGCAAAAGCATAAACCTTTTCAGTATTAATTAATTCTTCGGAGCCTTGAAGTGAAAAAACACCTTTGGGCGCAAAATTACAAACTATTGTTTTTATTGAATACTTTTCTTCAATTTCTTTGGCAAATTTTTCACAATTTTCTTTAGCATTAGTATCCAAAGCACGCTTATTCATAATCAATATACAATCTGCTCTTGAAATTTCACTTAAAGGTTCTCTCAATGGTCCCTGAGGCAAAAGTTTTCCGTTTCCAAATTTCAAATTACCATCAATAAGCATTAAATTAAAATCCCTGTGTAATTTTATATGCTGAAAGCCGTCATCAAGAATAAGAACTTCTGCCTGATAATCTTTTATTGCAGTTTTGGCTGCATCAAATCTGTTTTTACAGGTTAAAACTACGGTTTTTTGTGAATTATAAGCCAACCAATAAGGTTCATCTCCGCTCATATGTGCGCTAAAAAATATATTTTCACCATCGCTAATCGTATTAACGTGTGTATTAGAGAGTTTTCCGCCGTACCCTCTGCTCAAAATTGCAGTTCTTTTATTTAAAGTTTCTGAAAGATAATTCGCAATAGCCACACACACAGGAGTTTTCCCAGTTCCGCCGGTTGTAATGTTTCCGATAGAAATCACAAAAGCATTAACTTTTTCTGCTTTTTTAATGCCATGTTTATACATTAACAATTTTAGTTTTGCACCAAGCGTATAAAATGGTGTAAGCAAACCTAAACCAATATAAGCAAGCCTTTCCTCAGGCATTAAATACTTTGCGTAGTGTATATGTGCTACAAAATTTTTCATAACTTAGAACATCAACCTGAACAGTAAAAATCTCTTGTTTAATTTTTCTGAGAATTTTTTTAAATTCTTTGATGTTTCCGCAGTATCACTAAGAATACTTGAAAACTTAGCAGCTTCTTCCGGTGACATTTTGTCGACTTTATCAAGCAAGTTAGACAAAACCGTCATTGAATGATTTACATTATCAACAGTTTGCCCAACTTTTGTTTTAATATCACCATCTTTAGTTAATTCGTTTACAGAGGTAGAAATTTCAGAAACATTTTTCATTGTTTCATTTAGATAACCCAATGTTTCCAAAGTTTTTTGATCACTCAAAATTGCTGAAATTTGTTTTGACGATTCATCAAGTGATTTTGTCATAGAAACAACGGATTTTTGAAATTCAGGGTCACCTGCAATTGTATTTACGTTATTAGCAAGTAATGCAAGTTCTTCGGATAATTGATTAGCCATTTTTAACAGTGCATCAATATCATTTTTGGAACCTTCAACCAAAATAGTTGTTTTGTCAATAAGTTCTGTCGTTTTAAGCGAAATTGTTTTTACGTTTCTCAAAGCATCTTTTATATCCAAAATAACATCGTCACTCAAGACAGCGTTAATTTTATTGTTTGTTTCGTTAAGTGCTTTGGCTGCTTGCAATTGTAAATCCAAAAATTCTTTTATACGTACAGGTTCTTTAATTGTATAAGGACTATCTGATGCAATATAATAAACTTTCATGGTTTTATCGTTTAATCTCAAAGTTTGCTTACCGGAAACAGTTACGATTTTAGGTTCTAAATGTGCAGGTAACTCTAAATTCGAAACTGTCAGAGCAAAACCGATTTTAGCAACGTATGGAACATCAAATTGCTCTCTTAATTCGATAGGAAGTGCTGATTTATCAATTACATCGACACTTTTAACTTCACCTATCTGTGTAAAATCAGCAAGAGTATCATTAAATGTAAATAATTGAACATTATCACCCTTTTGCAAATTTACAGGAGTTTCTTCTGTTTTCATCGGCAAATAAACATAATTTGTTTGAGGCGGAGTAATTTCAATAAATTTTTCACCGATAATACCTGATTGTTGAATAGAAATTGTTGAACCGACAGGAACTTCTATTCCGGGTTCTGTTATTACAAATTTTACGTTTACGTAACTGACATCGTTGGTAATAAAAGGTGAAATTTCTTCTATCTGACCCACTCGCAGACCCATAATTTGGACTCCCGAGCCTGCTCTCATGCCGTCAACATCATGAAAAATAACTTCTATACGATTTCCTGAACTAATTGCTCTACCTTTTAACCACAAAACGGAAAAGACCAATATCGTTACTGATATCATTGTCAAAATTCCTACTTTTAATGCCGGTGATATTCTCATTTTTATATCCTTCTAATAATTAAATTCCTGCTGAAGTCCTCATGGGACCTGTTTTTAGTGCTTGTACAAATTGTTTTGTATATTCGTTATCGCAATTTAACATCTCATCAGGTGTGCCTTGCCAAACTATTTTTGAATTATACAACATTATAACCTTGTCTGCCGTTCTCGTTATTGTTGACATTTGGTGTGTTACAACAATAGATGCAGCTTGTAATTCTTTCTTCAAAATTTGCATATAATCTTCAATTACGGTAGAAGAAATCGGGTCTAACCCTGCAGTAGGTTCATCATATAAGATAATTTTAGGATCTGTGACTATTCCTCTTGCAAAACTCACACGCTTTTGCATACCGCCTGAAAGCTCATTAGGATAATTATTTTCAATACCAGTCAAGCCTACAAGACTCAGTTTTTCTTTTACAATATCTTTGATTTCTTCTTTTGTATATTTACCTTTAAAATCTTCGTTTTCATCTAAAGCAAAAGAGATATTATCCGCAATATTCAAACTGTCAAAAAGAGCAGAATATTGAAATAACATTGCAAGGTTTTTATCTCCCAAGATAACTTCACCTTCATCAGGTTTCAAAAGCCCGCAAATAATTTTTAAAATCGTACTTTTGCCTGAACCACTTACCCCAACAACAGCAAGCGTTTCACCCTTTTCTACCTTGAATGAAATATCATTTAAAACTTCTTTATCATCAAATTTTTTATAAATATTTTTAACTTCTATCATAACAAACCTATATAAATATTGCTGATATTATATAATCAAAAATTGCTGCAATTGTAATCGACCAAACAACCGCTTTTGTCGTTGATTTACCAACATCCAATGCACCGCCTTGAGTTTCATAACCTATGGTGGCACTGACTACTGCAATTATACCACCAAAAACAGCCCCTTTGACAAGAGCGGCACACATATCTTTTATAAATAATCCCGTCCGAACTGATTCCAAGTACCCGACAGCAGTTAATTCCGTATTCGCAACGCTTGTAAATAATCCGCCTAAAATACCTACGGTAGAAGCAATTACAACTGACATTGGCACAATTATCATTGCGGCAACAACTTTTGGTGCAATTAAATATTGAATAGCATTGACATTTAAGGTTTTCATTGCATCAACCTGCTCGGTTACTTTCATAGAGGCTATTTCAGCTGCAATTGATGAACCCTCCATAAACACAACCGCAAAAGCAGCCATAATCGGACCCAATTCTTTCAACATAACGATAGCAACAAATGCTCCGACAAAGTTTCCACCACCTTGCTTTACCATTTCCGTTGCAAGTTGTAGTGAAATAATCATACCCGCAAGCCAAGAAATCATCATTACCAACGGTAAAGATTCTACACCAATTCTTGAGGCTTCAGCTATTATTTTTTTTATACTGATTTTACCTTTAATTAAAAGAAAAAATATATCTCTTAAATTAAAACCTATATGTCCTACTGTTTCCATGGCACTTTTAAAAGTATAATAAGTGCTTGCAAAAATTTTAAAAATTATAGTACTTTTTATTATTTTCTCTATTTCGGTAAATTGCATAAAAGTTCTCTTTCTTGCTCAATTATACCATGAACTTTACCTCTTGCAAAATTAGTACTCTCTTTAATTGATTATTTTTTTATAATTATATCCATAAAAACAATTTGAAAATCTAAAAAAATATGCGATAATGATATTACCCTTTGGTGGATATTTTGTTTTGATCCTACATTTTTTGATAAAGGGAGCATGATCTTAAGAACAATGAAGTATACCTGCATTATTTAGCAGGAAACGGATTTTGTTCGGGGCGGCACCCACCTGCTACATAAAGCAGGTATCAAAACCAATGTTCACTAAGGGGTTTTTAGTGTACACTTTCTAATTCTTTTTCTGCCTTGTATTCAATTTTTTTAGAATTACTTAAAACTTCATTTACATCAGAAGAAATCTGCACCGATGTACTGTATTTGTATGATTTATGCAAACTAAACAATGAAAAATCAAATTTTTTGTATTTCTTTATTATTGATGATAAGTTCATTATTGTTGTATCTCGTTACTGTTTTCCTTAGTTTTTTCCTGTAGTTTGAAACCAACTACGCGTTCCAAATCTGCCACACTGATATTATATTGCAACAAAGCAGCTAAATAATCAAGTCTTGCATTACGATAAGTTATTTCAGAGTCTTTCAGCTCAATAGCATCACCAACTCCTGTTCTGTATCTTCCGCTCGCTAAATCATATTGCTCTTTGGCATGCTTTAAAGAAAGAGCTGTGACAGGAATACTCTCAGTAGCATTTTTAAGTGCGATATAAGCCTGTTTTACCTCTAAATATATTCTTTGCTCTACTGTTTCCAAATCAGCTAAATCTTTTTGATGTGTGGCTTTAGCTTCGTCAATTTGCTTTTTCAATAACATTAAATTTGTATTTCCGTAAACAAATTGCGCACCAACAGTCCAACCGTAATCATCATTGAATTTTGTACCGCCACCGACTTGCAAATTACCTACAGCTTCAATATCGGGAAGAAATGCACGCTTTGATGAACGAACCAAAAGTTCTGATGCCTGAGCTTTTTTCTTGTAAGAAATAAGTTCGGGTCGTGACTGATAAGCCTTTTCAAGAATATCATCAAAATCACAGTTATATTCTTTCATTTCTAATTTATCTAAAATTTTGTAGTCACCTTCTGCAGGAAGTCCCATTGCATTATTTAACCTTGCTGTAGCAAGACCAACCTCATTAATTGCTTTGATTAGACCTAACTGAGCATTTCCCAAATTGTATTGTGCAATTGTAACATCAATTTTTGGCTTAGTACCTATTTCATAAAAAGCCTCTGCACGTTGGAGTTGTAACTCGTAATTTTTAACCGAATCCTCATAAACATTTTGTTTTTCCAACGCATGCAGAAGTGCAAAATAAGCCTCCTTAACATCGTAAACAACAGTATTAACAGTTTCATCCAAATTTGCAATAGTTGATTCATAAGTTGATTTTGCAACATCAGCAATTGCCTTTGTTTTTCCAAAATCAAAAAGCAATTGAGAACCGGTTAAATTCATAGCATTATACAAATTGTACATTCTTTGCGGAACTGCAAAGTTTACCGTAAAATAACGATTTCTCGTATAACCGCTGGTAAGGTTAAATGTGGGGAAATAATTTGACCAAGCCTGACCTATTTTAGTTTTATATACTTCAGAACTGCTAAATGCAGAACGTATTTGAGGATTATTCTCTAACGCTTTTTTTACACAGTCATCAAGTGACAAAATCAAAGTTTCATGGATATAACCTTCAACGGTTTTGACTTCATCGGATGACACTTCTTCTTTAATTGTCCCTTCAACTAAATCAGGGTTTTCTTCTTGGCTTGTTTGGTTTAAGTTGTATTTTTCTCCAAATAAAGAATAATTGGCATCTTCAACAGCCTGCTTTTTAACATCAGAAATTTCGTCAGCATCTTCTTGTTTCAACATTTCAACAGCGGTATCCGAAGGTTGTTGCTCCAAAATAACTTCATTACTGACAGATTTTGTGTCCTCTGCTTTTTTAATGCGATTTTTAAAAAAACTAAAAATATTCTTTTTTTCTCTTTTCACATTATTTACGATATCAGGAGTTTCCGAAGTTGTTACTGTAGTATCAGCTTGAACATTTTCAACATCGACATTTGCAAATACCACACCACTCCCTGCAAATAACGACAAAATCAATATATAAGAAATCAATTCTTTTCTCATTTTTCTACCTCGTTTTGTGATGTATTTTTCTTCATTGAGAATTTATCTGTAATAGACTGAATAATTACATAGAATGACGGAACCAACAAAGTACCGAACAGACAAGCCAAAGTCATACCGCCGAATACTGTAACACCAACTGAATAACGACTTTCAGCACCTGCACCCGTTGCAAACAACAAAGGTACAATACCTAAAATAAACGCAACAGAAGTCATAATTACCGCTCTAAATCTCAGACTCGCAGCTTTCATGGCAGCATAATAAAGACTGTAACCTTCTTTTTCATGATAATCTTTTGCAAACTCAACAATCAAAATAGCTTGTTTTGTAGCAAGACCGATTAACATAATCATACCGATTTGAGAATAAATATTAAATGCCTGTCCAAGTAACATTTGTAAGCCTAAAGCACCAAATGCCGCAACCGGAGCAATTAATATAACCGCTATCGGAATTGTCCAGCTTTCATATAATGCAACCAAGAACAAATAAACAAATAATAATGCCAAGCCGATAACTATATTTGTCATACCCGCAGATTCTTTTTCCTGCAACGACTGACCTGACCAAGCATAACCGATATCCTTCGGTAAAGTTTTTTCCAAAACTTCAACCATAGCATCCATAGCCTGACCTGTACTGTAGCGTTCAGTATTTTTACCTTGGAATTGAACAGAACGATACAAATTAAATCTGTAAATAGCAGGTGTTCCGACAGTAGGAATAAGCCTTACCATAGTTTGAATAGGAACCATTCTGCCATCATTACTTTTTACATATATATCCTTCAAACTTTGAGGATTTTTTCTGAATTCATCCTCTGCCTGAATATAAACTCTGAAAACTCTGTCATACAAGTTGAAGTCATTGATATAAGAACTGCCGAATTGTGCAGCCAAAGCAGAATATAAACTTGATAATGTTACATTTTGCGCCATTGCTTTTTGCTCATCAACTTCAACAATAAATTGCGGTAAATTAGCTTGATATGAAGTAAATACCTGAGTTAATCTTTCATCCTGATTAGCTGCAACAGCAAGTTTTTTAGCTAAATCAGCAAGTTGCTGAGGGGTATTTTCACCCTTATTCAACATTTGGAACTCGAAACCACCCATCATACTCAAACCCTGAATCGGCGGAGGAATCATTGTATAAATCTGTGCCTCCGGAATTAGCGTATAGAACATTTGATTATATTTTGCAACCAAAGCATCCGAGCTTGCATCTTCCGGCTTCTGTCCGAATATTCCCCATAACCATTTTTTAAATGCTCCGGGCATAGGACGTTCATCATAAGATTTTAAGTCAAGAACCGCAAATGCAGTATTTGAACCGTTAAAGCCCAAGAAAAATATAAGTTTATTCATATATTTATCATTCAACAACATACTTTCCATCTTCTTAACAACATCGGTTGTACGGGCAAATGAAGCACCATCAGGAAGATTTATCTGAGCCAATATGACACTTTGGTCCTCATTAGGCAAAAATCCTTTCGGTATGTATTTCAATAAAAATACCGTTGCAACAGTTATACATAAAAATATTGTTATAGTAAGTTTTGAATTATAAACAAATTTTTTTGTCATTCTCATATAAAAAGCTGTTATATCTCTAAAGGTTTTTTCAAACCATAAAATGTATTTATTTTTAACAACATCTTCTTTTAAAATCACCGCACTCATTGCAGGAGAAAGCGTTAAGGCAACAATTGCTGAAATTGCAACCGATGTGGCAATACATACCGAAAATTGTTTGTACATCATACCGCTTAACCCGGGAATAAAACCGATAGGAACAAATACTGCCATCAAAACCATTGCAATTGCAATTAAAGCACCGCCGACTTCTCTCATAGAAACAATGGCAGCTTGTTTTTTATCCATACCTTCCGAAATATGCCTTTCGATATTTTCGATTACAACAATAGCATCATCTACAACCGTTCCGACCGCCAGTACCATTGCAAACAGAATTAGGGTATTAATTGACATACCCAACGCAGGCAATATAGCTAACGAACCTATTAAAGAAATCGGAATTGCAATAATAGGGATAATAGTAGCTCTAAATGTTCCCAAGAATAAGTATGTTAAAAATATGACAATCAAAGTTGCTTCAAAAATGGTTTTAACAACCTCAGACATAGATTCTTTAATATATTCAGTTTCATCGTGAACAACTTGTAACAGCATACCTTCAGGTAAATCTTTATTCAATTGCTCCATCAATTCTCTGCAACCATCAGCAACTTCAATTATGTTAGCATCCGGCAAAGGAATAATTTGTATCATTGCGTTAGGTGCACCGTCTAAACGACCATCTCTCGTGTAATTCTGAGAACCGAGTTCAACTCTTGCAACATCCTTAATTTTGATATTTGAACCGTTCTGATTAGAATGAATAACAATATTTTCAAATTGCTCCGGAGTAGTTAATCTGCCTTTTGTTCTTAATGTAAACTGCATCTTTTGAGGGTCTGACATAGGTTCAACACCCAAAGAACCTGCCGGAACCTGCAAATTCTGACCTTGTATTGCAGCTGCAATATCAGCGGTAGAAACCCCTAAGCTCGACATTTTATTCGGATTCATCCAAATACGCATACCGTAATCACCGGCACCAAATATATTAACTTCACTGACACCGGGGACACGTAAAAGCTCGTCTTTAATGTATATTGAAGCATAATTACTTAAATAGAGCGGTGTAAAAGTATTATCAGGAGAAGATAAACTTCCGATAATAGCACCTGAACCTGCCGTACTGCTCTTTGCAACAAGTCCTTGTTTTATAACTTCTTCCGGTAACCTTGATGTTACCTGTTGGATACGGTTTTGAACATTGACCAAAGCCATATCTTTATCAGTACCAACTTTAAAATATATTTTTAAATTATATGAACCATCCATACTTGTTGATAACATGTAAGACATATTTTCAACACCGTTTACCTGCTGTTCAAGTACTGTTGCAACTGTAGACTCGACAACATCGGCACTTGCCCCCGGGTATGTCGCCTGAACAGAAACTTGTGGCGGTGTAACCTGAGGATATTTTTCCAACTTCAAATAAGTTAATGATAACAAACCCAAAAGAGTAATTAAAACCGAAAGAACTATCGCAAAACGAGGTCTGTTAATAAAAAAATCACTGTTCATTATTATCTACCCCATAATCCCTTTTATTTTTCTTTTGATTTTTCTTACAACCTTCGTAAAGAAAGAAGGTTTGCCAACATTTTTTATATCAGCTTTAGCAGCTTTTTGTGCTTTTAATTCTTCCGCGAATATAATTTTTTGACCTTCAATAATGTGTTGCAAACCTGTTGTGGCAACTACATCACCTATTTCAAGTCCGCTTGCTACAATCCAGTCACCTCTATAAGCCTCACCGACTTCAATACTTCTTTTTGATGCAACTTTATTTTTATCAATTACATAAACGTATTTTCCGTCAGCACTTTCCAAAACTGCTTCTTGAGGAACCAATATAACGTCTTTTGGAGTATCCAAAGTAATTTTTACCGCAACATAGTCACCGGGAACCAAAAGACTTTCTTTGTTATCAAAAATAGCTCTTACCGTAACTGAACCGGAAGTTAAATCAACAGTATTGTCGATAAACATTATTTTACCTTTTTGACTATATACAGTATCGTCAGCTAAAGTAATTTCAACACTTATATCAGATAAATCTTCTGTTTTTGATTCTTTTTTTAGCATTAAATAACTGCGGCTTTTTAAGGAAAAGTCAACCTGTATCGGGTCTAAACTAACAATAGTAGCGAGCGTTCCACTGCTTGGAGTAACATAATTACCCTCTGTAATAATAATTTTACCGATTTTGCCTGAAATCGGAGAATGAATTTTTGTGTACCCCAAATTGATTTGTGCTTGAGTTAAAGCAGCGCTTGCAGAATCAACCGCAGCTCTGTCTTTATCTCTTAAAGCAAGTTTGTTATCATAATCAGCCTTACTTATATAATCATCTTTTACAAGTTGCTCTGCTCTTGTTAAATTCTTTGATGAATCACGATATGCAGCCTGAGCATTTCTTAAATTTGCGGCAGCCTCGTTAACTCTTGCAGCATAGGTATAAGGTTCTATTTGAAATAACAAATCACCTTTCTTTACAAGAGAACCTTCGTGAAAAAATTTCTTTTGCAAATAGCCATCAACTCTTGCAACAACATCTACATAATATTCGGCAATAATTCTGCCTGTAGAATCTATTGTTTCAACAATTTTTTCCTGCTGTATCTCTTTTGTATTAACAATTGCAGGAGCTACACCTCTGTTTTTTTTACCACACCCTGCAAATCCTATTGTCATAATTATTGCCAATGATATTACCAATAATCTCTTCATTTTTATACTCTCCAATATATAATTTTTTCTAACACTAATCTATCACTAATATGCTCTTGTGTCTAATAAATTAAGAAATTTTATATAAATAAATCAACCGACCTAAAACAACTTAACAATAGATTTTAAAAAAAATAATCATAAGATTATACATGTTAAGAAAAAGGTATTTTATATGAAAAAAATATTTATTTTAGCGATGTCAATATTACTTTTATCATTTGGCAAAGAAGCATTTTCATCGAGTTTATCCAACAGTTCATTTCAGTCGGCACCGCTTGCAACTCAACAAATGAAAATGAATATCCCGAGATTAACCAATGAGTTTTTAGAATACAACGAAACGTTACCGTCTGCATTCCAAAGTGTTCACAGAAATAATATGTATGACAGATATTATGATAATGAAAGAAGTACACAAAGAGGTAACGGCTTATATCAAAACAGTCGTATGTACGAATCCGAACAGGTTAAACAAAGAAATAATCAACAAAACGAACAACTTGAACAACGACATAAACCCTGGACACAACAAAAAGAAACACCAAAATGGTGGCGAACCGAAAACAGCTACCAAGGTTGGGGGTTTAACTAAACTTATTCACCGATGGAAACCAACATATCCGCAATTTTTTGCGTTGCATCAGGTTTTGCTAATTTTTTATTAGCCTCTTTCATCACTTTTAATTTATCTTTATCATTGACTAAATTGGTAATAATTTCAACCAAATTATCCCCATCACACATGTTATCTTCAAGACAAACAGATGCATTCAATTCTTCCAAAGCCTTTGCATTATGATATTGATGGTTATTTGCGGCATAAGGATAAGGAATTAAAATTGAAGGAAGCTCGCATAAATTAAATTCCGATAATGAAAGAGAACCTGCTCTTGCTATAACCAAATCAGCACAAGAAAGGTATAAACCCATATTTTCAAGATATGCTTTTGGCAGATAAGATTGATTATTTCTTAATTCTGCATCAATACTATCCATATAACTTTCATAATTTTTTGTACCTGTTTGGTGAATAATCTGAACATTCAAATTTTCAATTAACTCTAAAGCGCAATGAGAAATAGCCTCATTAATTGATTTTGCGCCCTGAGAACCACCCATAACTAAAATTGTAAATTTATCGGAAATTAAACCAAGTTCATTTAAACATTCATTTTTATCTAATGTATTAAAATCATTCCTTAACGGATTTCCGTTAAGCTGAATATTCTTTGATTTCAAATATTTTTTTGCCTCATCAAACGATGTATTAACTGCTTTTGCCCAAGGTGACATTTTTCTCGATACTATACCGGGAATTGCGTCACTGTCATGCAGCATATAAGGAATATTCATTATTTTAGCTGCAATAAGAGCAGGACCGCTGACGTAACCGCCTGTTCCCATAACACAGTCTGGGTTTATTTTATTAAAATATTTCAGGCATTTTAAAACCGCAAAACCAAGTTCAAAAAGCCATTTTATAAGCCCTAAACTCTTAGTTTTAGGCATACCTGAAACAATTACGGGTAAAAATTCAAAATTTTCTTTTTCAACAATATCTTTCTCAAGTTTTTTAGGATTACCTACATAATAAATTTTTTCGACATTATCTCTTGTTAAAAGTTCTCTTCCTATTGCAACAGCAGGATATATATGACCACCGGTACCACCACCGGTCAATACAATTTTAAGTTTGCGGTTGTTGTTTGATTTGCTCATTATCTGATTTCCTTTCTTTTTTTACGGCATATCTTGAAATGTTAAACAATACTCCGAGCATTCCGCAAGTAGCAATAAAAGATGAACCGCCATAACTGATTAACGGTAATGTTACACCTGTTACGGGGAATACCCCTGATGCAACACACATATTTGTAATTGCCTGAAATCCAATGTTAAACACAATACCAAAAGCCAATAATTTTCCGAAATAATTATCACATCTTGCGGCAATTTTAAAACCTACCGCTATAAATAATAAAAACAATGCGATTAACATTATCACACCGACAAAGCCCATTTCTTCCGCTATTACCGAAAATATAAAATCGGTATAACCGACAGGCAAATAGTATAATTTTTGTTTTGAAGCACCTAGTCCCACTCCCAATAAACCGCCTGAAGATATTGCATACCAACTTTGAATAATATTATATCCCGCACCCTGAGGATCATCCCAAGGATGAAGCCATCCCGTAATTCTTGTACTTTGATACGCAGTATTTGAAATAAAATAAAAAGCTCCCATCGCTGCAAGTCCTGCTCCGCTGACAAAAATCATTTTGTTCAAACCGGCAACAAATAACATTGCAAAAATCGTTGAAGTTAATATTATAAGCATACTCATATTAGGTTGTTTAAAAATTATAAAAAACATAATTAAAATAAGAATTATAGGAGTTTTGGTAACAGCCCAATTTGATATACTTTTAATTTTATCCAAAGTTGATGCCATCAACAATATACACGTAAACTTACAAAACTCGGATGGTTGAATTTGCAATGGTCCTATGCCTATCCATCTTGCAGAACCGTAATCCACTTTACCTATCCCCGGAACCAAAGTTAAGAAAATCAGAGCAATAACGATATAAGTAATAGGTTTCACCCAATTTTCCCAATTCTTGTAGTGTATTCTTGATGTTATAAACATACCGATAAAAGCAATAATCGCAAAACCAATATGCCTTGCCGGATAATGAAGAGGATTATCATATCTTGAAATACCATCAGGTGCAGTTGCCGAAAATATCGCAACAGTACCAAAAACGATTAAAATAAAAACTATAACCAAAAGGTTTTTATTAATCGGTGGCAGCTTTTTTAAGATAAGCTGTTTTAAAAATTGAAAAAACCCATGTTTTTCTTTTTTCTTTTTTCTGTGTTTATATTCTCTATTACTACTATAATTTTGATAAGACATGATTTCTAAAAGCGTCTCCTCTTTCTTCAAAATTTTTGAACATATCAAAACTAGCACAAGCAGGTGAGAACAATACATCACCTTGCTTTAAATTCCCTGCTATATCAATTGCACTTTCTAATGTGGTGGTTTTAATAATTTTATTATAACCGATTTCTTCCATAGCTTGTGCAAAACGCTCGGTTGCTTCACCTATCAAAACAACATTTGTTGCTTTTTGTTCAATGGTTTCAACAAATTCGGTCAAATCAGTCATTTTATCTCTGCCGCCTGCAATTAAAACTACTTTATCTTTAAATGCCTTTAAAGCACAAATTGAAGAATCACAATTTGTTCCTTTAGAATCATTATAATATTTTATTCCGTCAATTTCGGCAATAAATTCAATTCTGTGAGCAGGAGCCTTAAATTCATCAATTGTCTTTTGAATAATTGAAGGCTCAACATCTAAAATTCTTGCAATAGCAACAGCACACATCATATTTTGATGATTATGTTTACCAAAGATTTTAGCGGAAGAAAGGTCGCAAATTTTTTCAACATTATTATTTTTATTTTCAAATAATTTATCTGCTTTTTCAAAAATACAAAAATCACAAAACTCATCATCAAATGCAACAATTTTAGATGGTGTTTTGCTTTCAAGTTCTCTTACATGAACATCTTTAAAATTTAAAACTGCAAATTCAGGAGCATTTTCACCTATAAAATGAGATTGTTTTACACGCAAATATTCTTCAGCACTGCCATGCCAAGTAACATGATCGGGAGTGTAGTTAATCAACGCCCCTATATATGGTTTTAAATATTTGCTGTGATAAATCTGATATGAACTGATTTCCATAACAAAATAATCAACATCATCATCAAGCAAATCAGTAGGAGGAACACCTATGTTACCGCAAAAAGGAGCTTTAAACCCTGCATTACATAATATTTCACTGACAAGTTTTGTTGTTGTGGTTTTTCCGTTTGTACCGGTTATAGTAATAAATTTTGATTTTTCAGGTTTATTTAAAAATGCAAAATCAGGTTCACTGATAACATCTTTTCCGTAACATTTTAATCTTTGAAAAATTTCTGCATCAGGAGGAATACTCGGACTTGTTACAACGATATCAGCATTTTTAATTGCGTTATCACTATGCATTCCCATTTCTACTTTTATACCAAGAGCATCCAGCTCTTTTAAAGTATCAATATCATCAGGCTTTTGAACACGTTTTTCGGTAATAAAAACAGATGCACCTTTCTTTTTTGCATATTTTGCAACCGAAAGTCCGCTAATCGACAAACCTAAAACCAATACATTTTTATCTTTTAAATCCATAATCTACACCACAAATAATCTTATAGCCAAAGCTGCTAAACAAAATACAAAAGTCACGCCCCAAAAAGTATAAACTATCTTGGTTTCTTTCCATCCGCAAAGTTCAAAATGATGATGAATAGGTGACATTTTAAAAACTCTTTTACCCGTTGTTTTAAAACTTGTTACCTGAATAATTACGGAAAGAGTTTCAATTATAAATATAATTCCTATGAATAACAACCAAAATTCATTTTTACTTAAAATTGCTAATGTACCTAATGCACCGCCGAGAGCAAGACTTCCCGTATCACCCATAAATATTTTGGCGGGAAATTTGTTGAAATATAAAAAGCCAAGACAACTTCCTGCAATTGCAGCTGCTACAATTGCTAACCCGATATAATCATTAATAAAGCAAAGAGCCGATAAAGTTGAAAATGCCAAGAATGAACATCCGCCGGCTAAACCATCAAGCCCGTCAGTCAAATTAATCGCATTTGATGAACCTATAACTACGAAAACGGCAAATATCGGATATAGCCAAGCACCTAAATCAATATCCCATCCTTGGACATTAAAAAAGTTTATTGCTGTTTTATCAACATAAACCATATACAAAGCGGGCAAAAGTGCGACTATAATCTGTAATATTAACTTTCCTCTTGCACTAAGACCTTTATTTTGTTTTTTATGTATTTTTTTAATATCATCCTGATATCCGGTGTAACAATATAAAATTATCGTTATCAAAGATATAAGCAAAATTGTTGAAAATGCTGACTCCATAAACAATGACAAAATTGAAGAAACAACTGCCGTACCTACAATAAGCAAACCACCCATGGTAGGAGTACCTGCTTTTTGTGCGTGCATAGCGGAAACATCTTCCCTGATATATTGTTGTAACATTCTTTTCTTCAAAAAATCCAAATAAGGAACACCTAAAATAAGTGTTAAGAGCATTGCTATCAAGCCTGCGACAAATATAAGTATCATTTTCCCTTAATTATCTCCAATATTTTCTCAAAATACATTCCTCTTGAGGCTTTGAGGAATATTATAGTATCTTCATCCGTGATTTTTAGCAGAAATTCTGCTGCCTCTTCAACATTTTCACAAACTTTTTTTGGTAATTTGTTGACTTCCTCACTCATTATTTTAGCAAGTTTTCCAACTGATACAAAATAGTTTACATTTAGTTCATTAATTAATTTCCCCACATCTCTGTGGTATTGTTCCTCATATTCACCAAGTTCAAACATATCACCAAAAACCACAACTATCTTTTTGTATTTATAAATTTCACAAATATGTTTTAATGATGCACTTGCAGAATCAGGATTTGCATTGTAACAATCACTGATAACAGTTGTACCGTTTTTTAAAACTGTAATTTCA
This sequence comes from Candidatus Gastranaerophilales bacterium, assembly GCA_045598245.1. Classification (GTDB taxonomy): domain Bacteria; phylum Cyanobacteriota; class Vampirovibrionia; order Gastranaerophilales; family JAILCC01; genus JAILCC01. The sequence goes on along the minus strand of JAZLLQ010000029.1, from coordinate 55,906 downwards.
TTTCTGTATTCCACATTTTGAAATACTAACAAACCTTTTTGAATTTCATCATAGGTGTAATTTTCAAGTTTTGCAGCTTTGATAGCAGCAAGAGCATTTAAAATATTAAATTCTGCACTATCAGTAATTGTAAAAACAAAATTATCATACTCAAATGCACAAATATTTTTTGATTTTTCAATAACCTTAACTTCATCTATACCGTAAGATATTTTATTGAAATTACCGGTTGCAAATTCTTTAATTAACATTTCATTATGAAAAATCAAGTAATTTTCCGGTTTTAAATAATTTGTAATTTCGCATTTTGCTTTAGCAATATTTTCTCTTGAACCTAATATGCCAATATGAGCCGTACCGGCATTAGTAATCAAAGCAATATCAGGTCGAGCATATTTTGCAAGTAAATCAATTTCACCCAAACCTCTCATACCCATTTCTACAATGCAATATTTCGTTCCTTCTTCAACAGACAAAAGCGTTTGGCACAAACCGATTTCGTTATTATGATTTTTTATTGATTTTTGAGTTTTAAATTTTGAATTAAAAACGCTGTACAAATACTCTTTTGTAGTGGTTTTTCCCGAAGAACCGGTAACAGCAATGACTTTAACACCCATTCTGTCTTTATGAAAACTTGCAAGCTCTAAATAAGCAGTCAAAGTATTTTTTACAACAACAAAATTCCCTTTAATTTCCTTTGTTAAACCTACGTGTTTTTCGTCAATAACGGCAATTTTGGCATCACGAGAAAACGCATTTTGAACAAAATTATGACCGTCAAAAACCTGCCCGCAAAGTGCCAAATAAGCATCATCTTTTGTTATCGTTCTTGTATCGGTTGAAATTGAAAACTCGGTATTTTTATCGATGTTGCCGATAAAATCTCCGCCTGTAACCTTAATAACATCATTTATACTGAATTTTGGTTTATACATTGCTCTATCTTCATCCCGATAATTTCGATTATATTCTATTAAAAACATATATTCAAAACAAGTTATTTCCACTGAAATTGAAAATTATTTTGGCGAGCAATTTCTCTTGCACACCATTTTCTTTAACAACAAATTAAATAATGACAAAATCACAATATCTTAAAATTACCTGTATTATAACTTTGCGAAAAATTCCACACTTTTATAAATTCTTGCTCCGGGGCGGTTAATTATGTCATTTTCTTCTTTGGACATCACAACTATTTCAGCTTTAGGGAAAAACTTTTTAATTTTTTTTATGTCAGCATGTGAAGTCAACACAACCACATCAGGTTGTACGGAAATTGCAAATTCTTCAGAAATTGTCGGATAAAAAGAATTAATACCTGAAGTCACGGAAATATTACCCGACTTTTGAATAACATCCGTTATAAAACTCTTTTTACCTATTGAAATCATAGGAGTTACCTGAATAAGATATAAAATTTTATGATTATGATTAAGATTAGAAGAATTTATTTTTTGAGTTATTTTATTTACGAGGGTTTGGGCATTTTCGTTTCTGCCTGTCAGTTTTCCGAGTTCAACAATATTATCCAAAACACTTTTTATATCAGGATTTTTAAAACATAAAGGTTTTATACCAAACTTTTTAAATTTATTCAGCATAAATGTTGACGTATCCATCGCCAAAATATAATCAGGTTTAATCTTTATAATTTTTTCAGAATTTATAAAAAAATTATCACCGACTTTTTCTTTTAACATGGCTTCTTTCGGGTATGTGCAAGCGGTAGAAACACCTTTCAAACCATCTTGCGCACCTATTTCAAACATTATTTCGGTTAACGCAGGTGAAAGACTCACAAATACATTCTCTTTTGCGGAAACTACATTTATCATACAAAACAAAATAAAAAAACTAATTAAAAATTTGAATATAAAACTTTTCTTCATTATTTACCACTTTAAAATTAATATTATAAATTTCCTTCAAAATTTCAGAATTAAAAAAGTCGTTACGATTAGCTTTTATCACTTTATGCTCCTGACTTATGCCGATAAAATAATCACCGTAACTTGAGGATAAATTCAAATCGTGCATAATAATTACGCTCGTAATTTTTGATTTTGTAAGAGTTTTAATCATATCAAGTATTTTAATCTGATTAACTAAATCCATATTAGAAGTAGGTTCATCAAGGAGAAAAATATCAGCGTCAGAAAGCAACCCCAAACCGATGTTGGCTTTTTGTATTTCACCTGCGCTGAGATTTTCAATAAGAACATTTTTTCTGTTTGAAAGTTCTATTTTCTCTAAAACCTCGTTAACTTTATTTTGACTTTCTTTGTCAAGAAACCAAGTCCATTTATTCTTGTAAAATACAGATGAAATATAATCAAAAGTAGTTATTCCCTTAGGATAAGACAACTTTTGCGGAAGGTAAAAAACTTTTTTAAATGTATTTTTTATTTTACAACTTGCTTTAATTTCACCCGTAATGACTTTAAGTAAAGTCGTTTTGCCTGTACCGTTTGCACCAACTATCATTGTTATTTGATTATCCGGAATTTCAAGATTTACGTTATTAAAAATAATATTTTCTTCAAATTTTAAATTAAGATTTTCTATACTAATCATTGAAAATTCCTCCTTTTTTCAGAAGGAAAAATATGAATATCGGAGCCCCGATAAAGGCAACGACTATTCCCAAAGGTATTTGTATCGGATATAAAAGATAATGCGACATAATATGCGAAATCAAAATCAAAATCGCTCCGATAAACACATTTGAGAAAAACAACAATCTGTAATCTCTGCCAAATAACATCAATGATAACAGCGGTGCAATAATTCCGATAAAACCCAGTATTCCTGCCGTAAAAACACTTATTGAAGTTAAAAATGCCGATAATATTACAAAAATAATATTATACTTATATATTTGTTTTTGAGAAGAGAAAATGAGCTTTTCATCCAAGCGCATAAGGTTTAATTTTGGAATAAAAATACCGCTTATTAAAAGCCCTAACCCAAATAACCCGACCAAAATTTTATTTGAAATTTCAGCACTGCTAAAACCTCCTGACAGTATGAGCGTCATAGCATAAGCCTTTTCAGGGTTAGATAGTATTAAAAATGAGATAATTGAACTTGCAAAAATATTAATTGAAAGCCCTATCAATACAAGTTTTGTTATCGAAAATTTTGAAAATCCGCTGAGCAAAATAACGAGAAAAGCAGAAATAATTGCACCGACAAAACCAAAGAGTGAATAATTGATACTGTTAAAACAAAGTATTGATATAACTATTCCCAAGCCTGCTCCTGATGACAAACCGGTTAAATAAGGGTCAGCAAGAGGGTTTTTCGAAACAGCCTGCAAAAACATGCCCGCAAGTGCCAAAGAACTCCCCGCAACAATAGCTTTTATTATTGCGGGAATTCTTATATAACTTAAAATTAAACTCTTGTTATCGGCATCCATTCCATAAAACAAAGAGAAATAAAGGCTTATTAAAAAAGCTGTAATTAATAATACAAAAACAATTATTTTCTTATAATTCTCTTTCATATCAAAAATAATACTACACCTTCTCTTTATGATTATCCTTTTTCTCTAAATTATACTCCAGAAATAAACCGGTTCTAAATCTTATTTTTGGTCCTGAATATCTGCCGAGAGAAGCATCTTTATACATGCAAATATTTTGATTAAAGAGATTAAATATATCTGCTTTCAAGAAAACATTTGCACCTTTATAAGAAAATAATCTGACGGATGTTCCTATTTTTGCATCAAGATATCCGGGGACACTTTCATCGGTTGCAGGATTAACATTTCTGCGTGATGCTGCTTCTACTCCAAAATACAAATTCCATCTTTCAAACGGCGTTAAAAACACCGTTCCGTTAAATCTGTTTCTGGGTGTTGCAGGCAAATCATAACCTGTTGCTTCGTCTTTTGAATCGGTATATGTATAATTTAAAACTAATTTAAACTTATCATTCGGCTCCCATACAGCTTTACCTTCATAACCAAATATCTTTGCACTGTCAATATTTTTATACTTTCCTATCCAAGTATAAGGGTCAGACATGTAAGCAATATAATCACGATAATTACTGTTAAAATAACCGAATTCAAATTTTAATTTATCATTGAAAAATCTCTGTTCAATACCGACATCCCAACTTTGATATTTTTCCGCCTCTAAGTCAGGGTTTCCCGTCATAGATAATCCGCCCATATAATAAAGCGTTCCGTATCTTTGATAAAGAGTTGGTGTATTAACGCTTTGCCCCCAAGAACCTCTGAATTTTGTTGTTGCATCTTTTATTTTGAAAGTCGGCAATATCAAGGCAGCAGAAGCATTAGGGGAAATATACATTCCGTACTGAGAATTTTGAACAAGCCTTGCTCCACCCCTTAAAAACAACTTATCTTTAATATTAATAACATCATTTATATAAACATCATTTTGGATGGTATTACCCGAATAATCAGATTTGTCGTTATACGGATATGCCCAAAACATAGGATTATAATATGTGCTTGCACCTTCATCGCTTCCGTTCATAAATTCCGTTTCAAAGTTATATCCGAGTGATAACGTATCCCATGAAGTTATTTTAAAATTATGTTGGGTCATAGCATTTAATCTCGTACTTGATAAATTCGAACGAGAAGTGTAATACGGGTCTTTGTCATCAGCTAAGCCGTAATAATCATACTTATTATGATATAACCCGAATTTCACATCATAATTATATTTTTCATTTGGTGCATGCTTAAATATTAAAGAATTCATTATATCAATATTTTTTGAATAATTATTCGGGTCTTGGTAGACATCATAAGGATATACGGAGTTATAACCGATACCTAAATTTTTTCTCGCCCTTGAAAATCTGAAAACATCTCTGATTTCGGCTTTTCCGTCAAGAAGTCTTAACCCTAAATTTGAAACCGCACTCAAATTATTATAAGCATCATTATCAATTCCGCCTAACTTATCTGTTCTCATTCCGCCATCGGTCTTATACCATGTCGTTGACAAATAATAATCGGCTTTTTCATTACCGCCCATTATGGCAAATCTTTCTCTGAAAGTACCGTAATTACCCATATCAGAACCGATTTCAATTTTCATGGGTCCTCGACCTTGTCGTGTTTGCATTGCAATTAAACCGCCTGAAGCATTAGTCCCTGAAACATTGCCTTGCGGTCCTTTTATAACTTCTATAAGCTCTATATCGTCAAGCAGTATAAATTGCGGTTCAACACTTGCCGAAGTTAATGACGGTCTGTCCGCACGAACACCGTCAATAATCATTCTTACTCGGTCAGTTCCTCTTATTCTTATAGAACTTGTACTCCCGTCAGAACCGTTGCCGTTCTGAGCAGTGACACTTCCGACCTGATTTAAAATATCCGTTAGAGAAGGAGTGTTTTGTTTTTTGATATCATCTCTGCGAATAATATCAATGTTAGCACTGCTTGATTTTTCGCTTTCAACAAAGTTATCAAGCGAATAAATTTCTTTTTTTGATGTTCCGCCAAAAATAATGTTTGAATTCGGGTCATAATGATAATCATTCCCGTCATCAACCGCTTTTGCTTGAGCAGATGCAAGCAAAAGTACAAAAATCGGTAAATAAAAATACTTTTTCATCTTAATTCCACCTGTTGCTCGAGGTAATACATACATGTTAAGCATTCCGGCTATAACGGCTGCGGCCCAGCGAAGGAATTGAATTAATCTAAATTCACACCTTACTTTCCATTAACAATGTTTTCATTATGACATAAAAAATCATTTTGTCAATTATCCCGTATTTAGTGCTACTCACGGGATAATCCAAGACAATTTCTTGTAAAAGAACGGTGAAATAGTGTATAATCCAATTATTGGTAATCGAAAGGAATAATAATGAAAAAATATAATGCGTTTACATTCGTTGAATTACTTATGGTAATGTTGGTCTTAGGTATAATAATTTCTTTGACCATGCCGTTACTGTCAAATATTGTTAACAGTGATGATGTTAATCGTTCTTATATGAGAAAAGCTATTCAGGATGTAACTGATGCTGCTTCATTAGCTCTTGTAAAAGACAGATTTGTATTTGGTGATGCTTCAAGTGATAATTGTACAGAAATCAGAGATAAATTCAGGTTATCAATGTCAGGCAGTAACATACTCAGTACTGAGTGGGCTGATTTAGGTTTAGAGGCAAATCAACCGGGAATAAATGTCGGAAACAAATCCGAAATATACTTTTTGTATAGCGCGGGCGGACCTGATAATCACGTGGGTTTTATTTATTATGACGTAAACGGTTCCAAAAAACCCAATAAACCTTGTGAAGACAGATATCGTTTTATTTTGTACCCCGATAAAGCTACCATTGATCCTGCTTTAGGTTGCAGTTTGGCTATACAAAATTAACTTTTTGATATACATTCAAATAACAAATTTATATGATTTACTTCATTTTATGAAAATTGCTTTTACTTTATTATCTTAGTAAAATCAGCTATTTTCAAAAATTCATTGTTTGCTTCTTTCAAGAGTCTTAAACGATTATTTTTGATGTTAATATCATCCGCCATTACCATAACATCTTCAAAGAACTTATCAATAATAGGAACAAATCTTATTAATGATTCATAAAGTAATTTTGATGATACCACAGGTATGGATTTTAACTGAATTACAAATCTGTAAAAATCGTCTTCTGCTGCTGTTTCAAACAAAGAAGTATCAATTGATAAAGAGGCATTTTTCATTGATAAGTGACTGTTGTCTGCATTTTCAGTTTCACGACTCATAATATCCTGTATTTTGAACATATTTTTGCTTTCGTCTTCAGAAATCTCTCTTGCTTTGTCGTTTTTTACAAGTTTACTTATTCTTGATTGAGCAGCAACAACTTTTTCAAAATCAGGTGTATCAGAGATATTATTAAGTAAATTTAATGTTTCAATAACTATTGGTAGTGATTTTAATACATTTTTATTGCTTAATGCAGCATCAATGTAATCTGTTCTATATTTGCTTGATAAAATTCCTTTTAATCTTTGTACAAAGAATTGAGCAATATCATTTCTCATAATTTTAGGATTATCAATTTTAATTTCAAAAACAGATAAAGCAAATTCAATCAGTTCTACAAGGTTAATATCTAATTTTTTTTGCATAATTGTTTGCAAAATTCCGACTGTTGCACGTCTTACACCCAACGGATCAACTGAACCGTTAGGAATTTTGTTAAGAACAAACACACTGCATATAGTATCAATTTTATCTGCAATACCAACTAGTTGACCTTCTATACCACTTGCCAGCTTTGCATCCGCAACCAAAGGATAATAATGTTCTTCAATACCGCTAGATATTGCTTCATTTTCTCCAAAAACTTTTGCATAATGCGCCCCTATAACCCCTTGTAATTCAGTAAATTCAAATACCAAACTTGTAGTCAGGTCGGCTTTACAATACAAAGCTGTTTTCATTATATTTTTGTAAATCGGGTCTGTTTCACTGTAACCCAGTGTTTTTGCAAGTTTATCAGAAATCTTTGCTATTCTCGAAACTTTATCTTTCAACGAACCCAACCCTTTTTGGAATGTCATTCCGGATAAATCATCAACTCTTTCAATTAAAGGTTTTTTGATATCTTCGTTATAAAAGAATATAGCGTCATCAAGTCTTGCTTTAATAACTCTTTCATTACCGTTTTTAATGTTTGATGTATCGTCTCCAACATAGTTTGCAACAGTGATAAAGCCATTCAACAATTTTCCGTCTTTTGAATAAATAGGGAAATATCTTTGATGTGAAGCCATTACCGTAACTATAACAGGCTCGGGAATTGCCAAATATTTTTCTTCAAAATTACCTAAAACAGGTTTAGGCCACTCTACTATGTTTGTAACTTCTTTCAATAACTCAGGTTCAATTTTTACGTCTGCGTTTATTGATGCTGCCAATTCATTAACGGTCTTGACGATTAAATTTTTTCTTTCTTCTTCATCAACAATAACATTATGTGCCTGCATTATTGAAAAATAGCTGTCAACATCAGTAATTTCAGGAAATTTTTCGGCACAAAATCTGTGTGCTCTTGATTTTTTAGAAGATTTTATACCGGTAATTTCAACCGGAATTTCTTTATTATCCAAAAGGCTTACTATCCAACGAATCGGACGGGAAAATTTTTCATCAAAGGCTGCCCAACGCATAAAGTGAGAACCCTGAACCTTTAAAACGCAATCAGGAATAATTTGAGGTATTATTTCCATCAAAGATTTTCCTTTTTCGCATACTTTTAATGCCACATACTCCTGATCATTGTCAGTATATCTATACAACACATTTACATCAGCACCGTATTTTTTTGCAAAACCAACAGCTGCTTGTGTCGGATTTCCGTCAATATCAAATGCAACTTTAACATTAGGCCCCCTGTATATTTTCTGACTATCAGGCTGAACCTCGGTTAACCCGTCAATAATGTATACTAATCTTCTGGGGGTGGTATATGTTTTTATATCTGAATATTTTGCATTATTTTCATCTAAACTTTTTGATAAATTATCTTTAATTTGTTTACTGATAGGGTCTATTAATCCGTAAGGCAGTTCTTCAACACCTAATTCCAATAAATATTTAGCCACAATATTACTTCCTATAAATACTATAAACTTGATAATATTATATATGAAAAAAACATAAAGTACACTACTTGTTTTAGCATATAACATATTGTGTCAACAGAAATAATATTAATTAACGACCCAAAATATAATACAAATCTGAGTCATATAAAAAAGTTGTGCGTTCTGCACAACTTTTTTACTCCCTCAAATCTAATATTTATTACTGTAACAAAGTTAAAGCATAAGCCTGTCTTGTCCCAGCCTGAGAAAGCAGACTTATATTTGCTTGTTCAAGTATTTGCAGGTGTAGTAAATTTGAAATTTCTTTTGCATAATCAGTATCCGTAATCAAAGAATTTGCAGAAACAAGATTTGTTTCCTTAACCGTCAAATTGTCCAAAGTTGACATTAATGAATTAGAATATGCTCCAACAGTTGATAAGTGCGAAGATGTTTGTGTTATTGCATTATCAATAGTGTTAATAAAAGCACGTGCATTATCAGCTGATGAAAATGCAGAATTAATTGCAGACGGAGGCAACCCAAGAGCAGTAGCACTCGCATCAGTAAAAGCACCCGTTATGGTAAGTGCATCGGAACTGTTTGGACCGGCTTGTATTTTTAAATCCGTAAGACTACCGTCAAGCAGTTGTAAACCGTTAAATGATGTTGTTTTTGAGATATTGCTGATTTGCTCTGCATATCCTTGTGCTTCCGCAGCCATAGCATCTCTTTCTGCCTGAGAATACGTTCCGTTTGATGCTTGTATTGCCAAATCTCTGATTTTACCAAGATTTTGATTAATCAACTGTAATCCCGAATCAGCTTGATTTAACATTAACATTCCATGTTGAACATTTTCTTTTGCAACAGCTGTTCCTGAAATTTGTGAACTCAGTTTTGTTGATATACTCAGTTCCGCCGCTCCGTCTGCAGCTGAGTTAATCTTTCTTCCTGTCGATAATTTCTCCATAGAGGATGACAATGCTCTTGATGTTTTTCTTAAATTATTTTGCAAAACAATAGAAAGCATGTCAGTATTAATGCTCATAGCAGCCATTAATAATACTCCTTATCTTCTATAACTTCTTACTCATCCTTGCAATTTGGAAAAATATTATTACCATAATACTTATACCCTTGAATTTGAGTTTTATTCATTTTTGTCTTAGGATTTTTACAAAATTTTACAAAAAATAATTATCTTGCATATGAAAGCGGATTTACCGGAGAACCGTTAACACGTACTTCAAAGTGTAAATGAGGACCGGTTGAATATCCTGTTGAACCTGAATGTGCTATCACTTGTCCTTTAGTTACCTTTGCACCTTTTGAAACATTATAGCTGGAAAGATGAGCATATAACGTGGATGTCGGTTTACCTTTGTATGTACCATGGCTAACGATTACTACTTTACCGTATCCGCCGTACCATCCGGAATATATTACAACACCCGAATTTGAACATCTTACCGGAGTTCCCATACCTACACCGATGTCAACACCTGAATGGTATTTTCTTGTTTTAAATATAGGATGTATTCTGTATCCGAACGAACTTGTTATCGGACCTCTTACAGGCATAACAAAATCGGATGTCGTGGTAAACTTTTCCGAAGTTTTTGCATTAGAACGTAACATTTGTGTCAATTTATTGGATTGTTTTTCTAATTCTCTTTCGGCTTGTTCGTATGTTTTTCTGTCTGTTTGGAGTTTTTTGATTAAATATTGACTTGTATTAATATCTTGTGCAATTTTGTCTTTTTTATCCTGTATACGAGCCATCGCATACAAAACACTCTGTTTTTGCTCTTCTATTTGTTTGGTATAAGCAGACAATAATGAGATTTGGTTTTGAAGATTTTTAAGTCTTTGAGCATCTTGTTTAGCAATGATTTGCTGATAATAAACTTTATCAAGCATTGAACTGATATCTTCTGCCATAAAAATAACATTCAAAAAACTGACTCTTTCTCCTTTGTATATTTCTCTGAGTCTTTTTCCCATTTCAATTTGGTCTCGTGAATATTTTGCATTTGCATCGTTCAGCGAATTTTGAAGTTTATAAAGTTTTTGTTTTGTATTCTCAAGATTTTGCGTAGTAATTTGTAATTCTTTTTTTGTTATTTCGAGGTTTCCCTGACTTTTATATAATTTGTTAATTTCCCGTGTTTCTTTGAGTTTCAATTCTTTAATTTTTTTCTTTGTGTTAGTTCTTTTTAAATCTATATTTTGCTTCACATTATTAATTTTATCTTTGGAAACCTTCCCGCTTATTGCTTCATTATACGTTGTCGAAAAAGCAGGAACAGCCATACCCATTATAAGCATGAGTACAGACACAATTATAGCTGTTTGTTTTTTGTTTCCAAAAATCATCCTTAATCCCAAAAAAATTATTAGCCGGCAAGCAACGGTAACAATGCCATCCCTATTGTCCAAAAGCCAAATACTATGATAATAATTAATATAACAGCTTTTTGATATTTTCTAAAAAATTCTAACATTATAACTCTCCAATTTTATCTCTGATATATATAATAGATTAAAAATGAGTATAAAGCAAAAAAGTTGCTAAAAATTTGCAAAACGTATAATATATAACTACAAATAACATTAAGATAGGGTGTTTCATATGAGTGAAAAAAGTCGTTTAGTAACAAGAAGTGATTTTGACGGATTAGTTTGTGCCGTTCTTTTGAAAGAATTGGATTTGATTGATGAAATAAAATTTGTACATCCGAAAGATGTTCAGGATGGTGCAGTCGAAATCTATCCGAATGATATTTTAACAAATTTACCATATGTATCGGGTGCAAAATTAATTTTTGATCACCATTTCTCAGAAATTTTGCGTGCAGAAAACAATTTAAAAGAAAACCATATAATTGACCCGATAGCTCCTTCAGCTGCAAGAGTCGTTTATGATTATTACGGCGGAGATGCAACTTTTACTACCAAATGGCACGAAATGATGGCTGCTGTTGATAAAGCTGATTCCGCACAATTTTCAACTGACGAAATTCTACATCCTGAAAAATGGGTCCTTTTGAATTATTTAATGGATCCAAGAACGGGACTAGGCAGATTCAGAAACTTTAGAATTTCTAATTATGCTTTGATGATGGCATTGATTGATTATTGTAAAGAACATACAATTGATGAAATTTTGAATATACCTGATGTAAAAGAGCGTATTGACTTGTATTTTGAACAAAGTGAAAAATTCAAAGAACAAATTATGCGTTGTGCCAAAGTTTACAATAATTTGGTTGTACTTAACCTTAAAGATGAAGAAATAACCTATGCAGGTAACAGATTTATGATTTATGCTCTGTTTCCGGAATGTAATATTTCCATTCATTGCATGTGGGGGTTAAAGAAACAAAATACTGTTTTTGCCATTGGTAAGTCCATAGTTAACAAAACATCAAGAACGAATATAGGTCAATTGGCTTTGAGTTACAATGGCGGCGGACACGAAAATGCAGGAACATGTCAGGTTAGTAACGATGTTGCGGAGCAAGTATTAAAAAATCTTATTCACAAAATAAATTTTGACGGTTAAATCACTTTATCTTTGGCTTTATATTAAAATCCTATTTCGGAATACTTCACAAGTGTTTTTGTAACTTGCGTGTCATATCTGCGTTTTCCAGTAACTAGAATTTGATTTTCACCTAATGTCGGGATTTTTTCAAATTTGCACGAAAGAGTATTGTCTTTATTGAGTTCAATTTCCGAATACAAACCCTTTGGAATTTTATCAAATATCTGCTCTAATGTAATACTGTATTTTTTACATTTAGCGGCTATTGCCAATTGAGTTTTCATAATTTCAATTTGCTTTTCGGTAAATTTTTCCTGTTTAACAGGATATTTTGTAACGGAAAATTCTCGAACTTCTTTTTTGTCCAATTTGTTAACATAAGGTTCCAATTCCAAAAGTTCTTCCACCGTTCTTAATTTTTTTGAAATTTGTATTTCTTCTTTTAAAGATTTGTGCGATTTTGCCTCAAGAACAAATGTTTCTTCATTTATTTTCAAATCTTTCTCCAAATCGACATCATAATTTTTACTTACACAAAAAAATTCCATTAGTTCTGATTTTAATTTAATTTTTTGGTAAAATTCGTTGTTTAAATCTCTCAAAACCAATAACGATAGGAGTGATGGTACAGAATATGCCAAACAATCAGGTTTTCTAAAATCTGTGACATTTATGTTAAACTTGGGAATTTCTTGTTTGTTAGCCTTTATTGGTTCTTTGTATTCAAAATTTTCAAGTTTGTTGACAGGAATTTTTGAAGTTTGAAATGCGTAAACTCCAACATCAAAATCAAAAAATATTTCCAGAAATTTTTGATAAACTCTTATAAAAAAACGTGAAAATTTAACGGTCATTATTCTTTATCTTTTGAAATTATTACATCAACAGATTTCTGAACACGCTCTAAAGGTTCAACAATATCAATATTCTCACCAAGCTGTTTTATTATTGAAGAAACTTTTTCAAACAGCGCATCTCCTTCTTCAACTTTGTTTTTAAAAGTTATTCTTACGGGAGAAGCAATTTTTGAATATTGTAAAATATATTCATCCTCTTTTACCTTTTCAACTTCTTTGCTTGATTCGCCTGCAACTATACCAGTTTCTGCAATTCTTATTATATCTATATTTGATTTTTGGCTGTCTAACAGTTGTTCATCTTTTACGATTAAAATATCAATATTGTTAGATAAAACATTTAAGAGGTTATCTAAAAGAACATCAACTTTTAAATATTTTTCAAGACTGCTTCCGTATAAAACTTTTTGCAATTTTGTGGGAGCAATAGGGTCAGTATATTGAAATTCCAAAGGAAAACCTTTTTCATCACTAACCAAAATTGCACCCAAATAACCCATTTTGGTAGATGTGGTAAGTGCATACCCTATTTTTAAATTCTGATTTATCATTCTACTATTTTCCTTAATTCTAATCTGTTTGATGTTAAAATGTTACGTAATTTCATAATTGCTTGAGCATGAAGCTGACAACAACGTGATTCTGATACTTTTAATACTTCTCCGATTTCGCCGAATGTCATGTTTTCGTGATAGTAAAGTGTCAGTAAAAGTCTTTCTCTTTCGGGAAGACGTGACAAACCTTTTATTAAATCTTTTTTACTATCTTTTTCTTCCAGCTGTTCAAGGGGTTCAACATTTTTTTCATCTTCAATTGTATCAATTATTTCTACACTTTGGTCCTGTTTATCCTTGGTTGCATTTAGAGAAGTAACTGTCATTGTGCTTGCAAGTTTCATTATTTCCTGTAATTTTTCTACCGTAATATTGGCTCTTGCAGCGATTTCTTCTTCTCTCGGTATTCTTCCCAATTCTTTTTGTAATATTTGAATAATTGCATTAATTTCTTTTTGTTTTTTTCTTACGGCTCTTGGAATCCAGTCCTGTTCTCTTATTCTGTCTATGACCGAGCCTCTTATTTTTGTTAAAGCGTAAGTTTCAAATCTTGTGTTTTTATTTCTTTCAAATTTTTCAATAGCTTTTATTAAACCCTCAACCCCAAAACTCGAAATATCATCTGATGAAATAGTTTCAGGCAAACTGACTCTCAAACGCCCGACAACATATTTAATAAGATAAATGTATTGAACAATCAAAGTATCTTTTATTTTTTTGTTAGTCCTGTCCTGAAAATACTCGTCCCAAAGTTTAGCTAACTCTTCTTCCGAGAGCTTCCGCAACTTTTTTTGCGATAGGTGCATTTGACTTACTGAGTCCATTAATTGCTAATTCCCAAATTATTATAGTTATAACTTTAACAATACAATTTTCCTCTTATTATGTTTTTTAGTCATCATTCTTTTGGTTGAAAATTTTTAATTGATTATGCAATTGCTTTGATTTCAAAACTTTACAAAAAAACCCGTTAAAAAATTTATGTTAAAATAGCAATGTTATGCAATTAGAAGTTAAAAAGATAAAAACATTAAAAGGGAAAATAGAAGTTCCGTCTGACAAATCTCTCAGTCACAGGGCTGTTATGCTGGGGGCATTGTGTAAAGGTAAGGTTAATATTACCAATTTTTCAAAAGGTGAAGATTGTCAAAATACTCTCAAGATTTTTCAGCAAATGGGAGCAGATGTAAATTTCAAGGATGAAAAAAATTTCTCTCTTAACTCAAAAGGACTGTTAAAACCTGAAAGACCTTTATATGCAGGAAATTCAGGTACAACAATGAGATTACTCAGCGGTATTTTGGCAGGACAAGATTTTGAAACTCAAATTGAAGGAGATGTAAGTCTTTCTCAAAGACCGATGAAACGTATAATTGAACCGTTGAGATTAATGGGTACGGATATTTCTTCAAAAAATGATGATTTTAAAGCACCATTAATTATTAAGCCTTCAAAATTATCAGGTATAGATTATATTTCACCGATAGCAAGCGCGCAGGTAAAATCATGTATATTATTCGCAGGACTTTTTGCCGATGGGAAAACTTCAGTAATTGAACCTTATAAATCAAGAAATCATTCTGAAATAATGCTTAAATATCTTGGTGCCAATATTTCTGATTTTGAAAACAAAGTAACAATTGAAAAATCAGAATTAGAACCCAAAGATATAAAAATTTCAGGTGATATATCTTCGGCAGCATTTTTCCTTGTTGCGGGTGTAATTGTTCCTAATGCATCCGTTACGGTCGAAAATATTTGCATAAACCATACAAGAACAGGCATTATTGATGTTCTTCAAAAAATGGGTGCAAACATTGAAATATTTAATCAAAGAAAAGTTTGCGAAGAAGATATTGCGGATATAAAAGTTTCTTATAGTGAAAATTTAAAAGGAATAACCATAGAAAAAGATATTATTCCAAGGTTGATTGACGAACTTCCCATTATTGCAATTTTAGCTTCTCAAGCTGAAGGACAAACTATAGTAAAAGATGCACAGGATTTGAAAAACAAAGAATCCGACCGCATAAAGTCTGTTTGCAGAGAATTTTCAAAACTTGGCGTAAATATAAGTGAAAGAAATGACGGGTTTGTAATCGAGGGAAAAACAAAACTCTCCGGCGATGCAATAATAGAAACATATCATGACCACAGATTAGCCATGAGTGCTTATGTTGCAGCTTTAATTTGTGAAAAACCTGTTATAATAAATGATTTTGAGTGGGTAAATACCTCATTCCCCGAATTTTTAGAGTTGATGGAAAAATTGAAAAAGGAATAAAGAATGGCAAAAAGAAATTATGCAAAAAGAGAAACAAAAGAATATAATTTTTTAACGGAAATTTTCCAATGGATAGCAGTTTGGATTCTTACAATGCCTTACATATTTTTATGTAACAAAGTTAAGGTTATCGGCAGAGAAAATATACCAAAAGGAAAATCGTTTCTCGTTGCACCGACACACAGCGGGTATCTTGACCCGATAGTTACATCTTATGCTACTTTAAGACCGATAGCATATATGGCAAAAGCAGAATTATACAACGTAAAATGGTTATGTCCGATTATCGTTGCCCTTGGGACATTTGCAGTTAACAGAAATAAACTTGAAATAGCAACTATAAGAACAGCTCAGGCAATTATGAAAACTAATCACTGGTTACTTTCAATGTTTCCACAAGGCACAAGAGATAAAATCGGCAAAATTACTACCGTTAACCCCGGATTTGCATATCTGGCAAGAATGGCAAAAGCTGATATATTACCTGTTTCAATTACGGGAACGGATAAAATTTTCAGAGTGCCGTTTTCAGGCAACATAATCATAAAAATAGGTAAACCCTTTTCACCGTCAAAAGAACTTTCCGATACGATGGAAGAGTGGTGTAATGCAATTGCCGAATTAGGTGATTTTACGGTTGAAGAAAGTGCAAAAGCTAAAATTCAACGTGTAAGAGAAAAAAAGGATAAGTAATGGCAATAATTTTAGAACAAAGGAACAAAGATACATATCCTCTTGTTAAATGGGTTGGCGGCAAACGTCAGCTTATGTTTGAACTTTTAAAAAACATGCCAAAATCTTATAATCGCTATTTTGAGCCGTTTATTGGCGGTGGTGCTTTATTTTTTGAGTTGCAACCTGATAATGCTTACATCTCAGATATGAACGAAGAATTAATCAACCTTTATCAAGTAGTCAAAAATAATGTTTATGCACTTATTAATGACTTGAATAAACACGAAGTTTCAAAAGAATATTTCTTAAAAATTCGAAATTTAGACCGAACTTCAGAATATGAAAATTTATCTGATGTAGAAAAAGCAAGTCGCTTTATATATTTGAACAGAACTTGTTTTAACGGTTTATACAGAGTAAATTCTCAGGGACAATTTAATGTGCCGTTTGGAAATTACAAAAATCCGAGAATTATTGATGCAGATAATTTATTAAATTGTTCAGATTTATTGCGAAAAACAGAAATAAAATGTGCTGATTTTTCTGAAATTTTAAATAAAGTTCAAAAAGATGATTTTGTTTATTTTGACCCGCCTTATGTGCCTTTGAATGAAACATCAAGTTTTACTTCATATACAAAAGACGGCTTTGATATTGATATGCAATTCAAACTACGTGATGTTTGTGATGAATTAGATAATAAAGGTGTAAAATTTATGCTTTCCAATTCTGATACAAAATTAGTAAATGAATTGTATGCAAATTATGAAATAAAAAAAGTTTTTGCTTCCCGTGCCATTAATGCAAATGCAGATGGTAGGGGCAAAATTACAGAAGTTTTAGTGAGGAATTATTAATGGCAAAAAGAAATTTCAACGAATGGTTATCAACTTTTAGACCTTGCATTGCAGATTATTGTTATTATGTTGATTTTGATAAAGTAAATAATAATGTTGATAATATCAAAGTTGAATTAAATATTTTAAATTCTCTTGTGGGTTCTAAAGATATTGAAAATGAATTTGTTGAAATTATTAAAAAATATCCGGAAACTTTAAAATGTATTCCTCTATTATTAGCAGTTCGAAATAATGAAATATCTGTTACTGATGCAGATGGAGAATATAATTTTTCTTTTGATAAATGCAATTACAGTATAGAAGAATACAAAATGTTTATGAGAAAAACTAAATTGTTTGATTTGCTTGAAAATCATATCGTAAGTAATTTAGTAGATTATGTAACGGGTGTCGAAACAGGTTTAGACAGCAACGGTCGAAAAAATCGTGGCGGTCATTTAATGGAAAATTTGGTTGAAGATTACATTCAAAAAGCAGGTTTTGTAAAAGGTACAAATTATTTTAAAGAAATGTACATCCATGAAATTGAAAACAAGTGGAATGTTGATTTATCTGCTATTTCTAATCAAGGCAAAATGGAAAAGCGTTTTGATTTTGTGATTAAAACTGATAAACAAATATATGTAATTGAAACTAATTTTTATTCAAGCGGTGGTTCAAAACTTAATGAAACTGCAAGAAGCTACAAAACACTTGCACAAGAGGTTGTAACAATAGACAGTGTAACTTTTGTTTGGTTTACTGACGGTTGCGGTTGGAATAGTGCAAGACATAACCTTGAAGAAACTTTTGATGTTTTGGATACGATTTATAATATTAACGATTTGGAAAATGGAATTTTAAAAAGATGTTGTTTTTGTAATAGAATATAAATATGCAAAAATATTACGAAAAAGAGAATATTCGTTTATTCTTAGGTGATTGTGTTGAAATATTAGAAAAAGCAACACAAAATTCTGTTGATATGATTTTTGCCGATCCACCTTATAGGTTATCTAACGGGGGAATTACTTGTCAAAATGGAAAAGTTGTTTCTGTAAATAAGGGCGAATGGGATAAAAGTAATGGAATTGAAGAAGATTTTAAGTTTCATCAAAAATGGATTAATGCTTGTAAAAAAGTTCTTAAACCAAACGGAACAATATGGATATCAGGTACTTATCATTCAATTTATGCATGCGGTTTCGCATTACAAAAGACAGGATTTAAAATTTTAAATGATATTTGTTGGTTTAAACCAAATGCTTCACCAAATATGAGTTGCAGATATTTTACGGCAAGCCATGAAACATTATTATGGGCAAAGAAAGATCCAAATGTTAAACACACTTTTAATTACGAACTTATGAAAAATGGTAATTGGAGTAATGATGGAATTAAAAAGCCAAACAAACAAATGCGTTCTGTTTGGCAAATCGATACTCCGAAATCTTATGAAAAAACTTTTGGCAAACACCCGACTCAAAAACCTTTAGAATTATTAAGACGCATAATTCTTGCCTCAACTAACGAAAACGATTTGATTTTAGATCCGTTTACAGGAAGTTCAACGACTGGTATAATGGCAATAAAATTAGGAAGAAAATTTATTGGAATTGACTTGGAAAAAGAATATTTAGATCTTTCAATTAAAAGATTGGAAGATACATTAAGCAAAAAGCAGGAAAATCATGAAAGCACTAATCCAGAGAGTTAAAAAAGCAAGCGTAAGTATTGACGGTGAAATATTTTCGCAAATAAATAAAGGTTTACTGATTTTTTTAGGTGTAGAAAAGAATGACTCTACCGAGCAGGCTGACTGGCTTGTTGCAAAAATTTTGAAACTGAGAATTTTTGAAGATGAAAATGAAAAAATGAATTTTTCAGTTTCAGATATTAACGGAGAAATTCTTGTTGTTTCTCAATTTACTCTTGCCGGTGATTGTAAAAAAGGTACCCGTCCGAGCTTTGACAATGCAAAAAATCCCGAAGAAGCAAACAAATTATACGAATATTTTGTTCAAGAATTGAAAAAATCAAAACTCAATATACAAACAGGTATGTTCAGGGCAATGATGGATGTAAGTTTAATTAATGACGGACCTGTCACATTTATGATAGAAAAGTAAGTTGCTATATTTCAGGTCATTACTGTACATGTAAAATATTTTTTTACACTATAAATCCGACTTATCGATTTAAGTTATTTAAAATAAAATGTTTAGCTGATTTTAAAATACCAACATCCTGAAAGCCTTTTTTTGTTGCACTTGTGACGGTTACTTCCTGAGGCTGCGTAGTTCGATTATACTTAACGGCTTTTTCACCGAATAACATCATATATCCTGCCTGATAACCTTCAGGAATTTCCAAATAATCACTCAATTCAGGAAAGACTTTCATTGCAATTTCGCCAAAACCACACCAACAAGTACCGATGCCCATACTGTTTGCATACAATTCAAAATAACTCAATGCAATTATCACATCTTCTCTTGCACAAGGTGCCGTAATAGGGTTACTTACCACGAGTAAATGAGGTGCATTCCTAAAAATAATATCATCACCGTTTATAAAACTTTTTGCAAACGGTGCAAATTTATCTATAACAGGCTTTATTGTTTTTTCGGTTAAGGCTTTTGTGATTTTATTATTAACGTGATTTCTGAATTCATCCATAACCTCCAAATCATCAATAAAAGAAAAATGAAGTTTATGATTATTACAACCTGTCGGAATCCACTTTAACATATTTTTTAATTTATCTAACTTATCTTTAGATACATTTTCACGTTTATATAATCTCTGACTACGGCGTGATTTGATTAAATTCAAAATCATATCGGGATTTTGTTCTAAAACTTGCTCTGAGTTATCAGGATTTTTTTCAAAAACAGAAATTGCACCAACTGGACAAATTGCCATACAATGCTGACACGCAATACAATTATCCTCATTTTGAACCTGCGGCATCATATTGCCGTCAAGATTTATGATTTTAGCAATGCAGCCTTTTTCACAAAGCCCGCAATGAATACATTTATCCGCATCAACTTTAAAATTAAGATTTGCCATTATCAACACTCCTTTTTTTATTTAATAATAGCAAATTTTTAAAATTTTAACAATTTAGGCAATTTTTATTTTGAGCCGGTTTTATTGCAGTAAGGTTTTATGTGTTAAATGAGGTAAGCATGGATATGATACAGTTTGATAAGTTAAATTTCGGTATTGTTAGTAAAAAAGCTGAGTTTAAACAAAGTGAGTTTTCCAATTTTAGTAATTTAAAACCGCTAAAATGTGACAGCGTATCATTTGGGTCGATGAAAAAAACCCAATTCTCAGGTATTGATTTAGCGGTTGTGGAAAAATTCAAAGCTCCCATTGATAAATTTAAGTCTAAAGAAGATTTTGATAATTGGGCTGACGGTCAAATAAATCAGATTTTAAGTAAAAATTACAGTGGCAGAGATAATGTAACATGTGACCAAAGAAAAGAAGCATTAAAAATGTGGAAACAATATATTCAGGTTGAAAACGGCAGATATACCAAGGCAGAACAATTGCTTATATTTGATGCCATAACAAAGAATTTAAAACCTGATAATACAGCCTTGTTGCCAACTTTAAATAAAGGTGTTTTGGCAAGTCTTATTTTTGATATCAATAATGATTTAAAAACTCGCAACACTGAAGAAACAAAGAAGTACGCCCATGCTTTGAATTTCGGAAAACTGTATACTTTAAAATTAAAATCTTTTGTGTTGGACGAAGGTTCATCAGGAGAAACAGATACAAAATGGATAATTATTCCGTCAAAGACTCATGACCCTAAAAATTTTGAAAAAAATGTGACAAAATTACAACTTTTATCTTGTAATTCGTGGTGTACCAAAACAAATATGGCAAAACCATATTTAGAAGATGGCGATTTTCATGTTTTCGTTGATAAAGGCAAAACAAAAGTCGGTGTAAGATTTGATGGCGATAAAGTTGACGAAATTCAAGGCAAAGCAAACAACAGCAGAATTCCTATGGATTATTTTGATGAAGTTTATAAACACTTAAAAGAAGGTAAATACAAAATCAGCAAACATGCACAGGATGAAATAAAATTTGGTATTGATAATAAAGAAACATACGAAGAATTAAAAGATGCCGTTAAAAATAACGATAGTGAAGGTATATTTGATATCTTAGGTTTTAATGTTAAGAAGAATGCTCAGGGGAAATTGATATTATCTCACTATATGCAGCCATTTGACAATATAAGCGTATGCGATTTGGGTATTGATGAAGATAAATTATTTGAAAATGTTGTAGAGATTAAAGGCGATGCAGATTTTTCAAAATCAAAACTAACTTCTTTACATAATATCAAAAAAATTGGCGGCGATTTAATTATTGGCGATTCGACCATATCAGATATCGGTGCATTAGAATCAATAGAAGGAAATGCTGATTTTAGAAATACACATATTCGTAATTTCAAAAACCTGACCACTGTTGGCGGTGATTTTAAATGCAGTTACGATAACTATGAGAGTCTTAATGGTGATGAAACAGACCTTGACGCAATAAAAATTGATTTCGGAACACTCAGAACAATTGGCGGAGATGCTGATTTTTCATTTGTTAATTCGGATACTCCCACATATATTGAATCAATTGGCGGAGATGCTGATTTCCATTCGGCTACAATGTCTTTGGACTGCTTAAAAACAATCGGCGGTGAAGCTTTGTTCTCTTATGCAAAGATTCTTTCAATGCCTAATATAGAAAAGATAGAAGATGGTGCTGATTTTACCTCATGTCAAATCGAAAATTATTCCCCTTATATTAAAAAAGATTTTTACACAGGTGAATATATAACTGACGAAGATGACATATACAGTGAAGAAGTATGTAAGGATGAGGAAGAATTTATGGAAAGGTTAGACAAAATTGAGAAAAATGAAATTTTCGACCCTGATTACATAGAACCGCCATTAGATACTGAAGAAGATAACTGTTATTAATTTTTTATTCATACTAAAAAGCCGATAGAATAATTCTATCGGCTTTTTGTTATAATTTAATATTTTATGATTTATCTGTTTTCTCTTTTTTATCTGATTTTTTATTTGATTTTTTATCTGATTTTTCAGCTAACTCAGATTCAATATATTCATCTGTTTCATATATATTGCGCTCATCAGCAAGTCTTGCTTCCTCTTCGGCTTGTTCTTTCTTAGCTTTTGCAAGTTCTCTTTTAGCCGCTTCCTGAGGATTAGCTCTGTCTCTTAATGCTTCATCAACAGTACCAGCATTGGCTGCTTCCTCCAGCATTGCTATATGGTTATCTTCAATTGTTGTAACTCTTCTGCCGTTTTTAGCACATTGTTTACCACCAATAAATTCTTCATGATATTTATCGTTTATTTTCTTCATTTTTTTGGCAGCTAATTCGTATTTATCAAGTTTACCGTCCATATTAATATCAAATAATCTGTCACCAATATATGCGTGGAATACGTCTCTTTCATCGTTATCAAGATTGCCATTATGGTCAAAATCAAATAATTCAGCGGTTTTGCCTGTTTCAGATAACAAAACATCTCTTCTTTGTTTAAGAGTTAAATCTTTAGAATTAATAGTCGTATCTCCGCTATTTGGCATATCGTTTACAATTGATCCGGGAATTCTGCATCCTTGAACTTGTTCAATACTACTTTTGTTAAAAAGTCGTGATGATGTAGTTTTTCCTAATAAATCAGTAATATCAATGTCACCTCTTGCTTTAAGCTCATCTTCATGAGGGAGAGTTTTATCATCGAATACACTTTCATCTACAGGTTTTTCAGACTCTTTTTCTTTGGCGTATATCCATGAGAGCGTATCAAGCTCAACGTAATCGTTACTTCCATTTACTTGCATAGTACAATCCTTTCTCTTTCTCGAAATTCCTCATACTCTAATCAAAATTTTTTCAAATTAAATATTGCCTTTTTTTGAAAATAAGTTAAGTTTTGTAAAGAAAATCAGAGCCGGTTTTTATTGCGAAATCCTCTCTATATCTGATTAATACAAGAATATACTCAATAACAAATTTCACCTGAAATCAGTTTATTTCTGTTTGGCATATAATAGCGTTAAGAAAGAGGGGAAAATTATGGAAGAATGTCACGAACACCATTGTCATCACTATCATCATCACGTTAAAAACGAAAGAAAAACATTACTTGTAATATTGATTACTGTCATGGCAATGATTCTTGAAATAACTTTTGGATTTATTACCCATTCTATGGCACTTTTAGCAGACGGTTGGCACATGTTTGCCCATGTCTTAGTCTTAGGATTATCTTATGTTGCATACATGTTTATAAGAAAAATCAAAAACAAACAAAATTATGGTGTAGTTGCGGAAAAAATATCGGCTCTGGCAGGATATACAAGTTCTATTCTGCTTTTAGTCAGCGGTATTTGGTTAATCATTGAATCTGTAACAAGATTTTTCACTCCGCTTGAAATTTCTTTCAATGAAGCTATATTAGTTGCTTGTATCAGCTTGGTTGTGAATTTAATATGCGTTCTTATAATGGAATTTAAAAATAAACACAATAAGGATTATAACTTTAAAGCCGTTTACCTCCATATAGCAACTGACGTGCTGACTTCATTTTTAGCCATTATCGCATTATTTATAGGAAAATATTTTGGTTTTTATATACTCGACCCGATTATGGGAATTGTTGCCGCCATTGTCATTCTAAAATTAAGCTATACTTTGGTTAAAGCAACTTCCAAAGTGCTATTGGAATTAAATATTTTAAAAGATTAATTTTTTATTTCACATAATCCCTGAAAGCCATAAATTATAAGGAATTATAGCATATCCAAATTGTTAAGTTTTATGAATAAACATGTTTAAAATCAAGCAACAATACTCTTTCGATATTTTTTATATACATGAGAGAGAGTAATTGACATGACATACAGCATTAATGGTCAAAATTTAACAGCACAAGAAGTATTAGAGCTTGTAAAAACAGGCAAACTCGATGGAAAAACCGTTTCTCAGGAAGATATTAAAAAAGGTTTATCCTTATTTTCAGATGGGACAACTTCAACAACCTCAGGTTTAATGAGTTGTTTTGGAGATTTCGGCAGTACTGCTACCGCCTCATCAACTCCAAATACAAGTATATTCGGAGAAAATGCGCTTAGAGGTACAACATTATCAAGTTTGGATTTCAGTAAAATATTTAATTATTCTGTTGAAGAAGAGGAAGAAACAGAAGAAACAGAAGAAACAGAAGAAACAGAAGAAACAGAAGAAACAGAAGAATCTGAAGAAACAGAAGAAACAGAAGAATCTGAAGAAACAGAAAACGAAGAAGATAAACAAAATAATAAAGAAAAAAATTCTAACAGCAATTCAGGCGGAGGTGGAGGTGACAGCCTTCAAAAATTACAGGAAGAAGCTGCAAAATTAGAAGAAATGAACGATGGCAATGATATAGAAAAAGCATTAAAAGCTAAGAAAATAAAAAAACAAGGTAATAAAGTAAAAAATGCAAGTAATCTTGTAAAAGCCGATGAAACAGCAAAAGCTGATGAACAAAAAGCTGCAGCTAATCAAGCAAAAACACAAGGTGCTGATGAAAAAGCAAAAGCTGATAATGTCATTAGTAAAGCAGGCGATGCAAAAAGTCTTGAAGCAAAATGTAATGCCGCTAATGCTCAAAACGCAGGCAATACATTTGCAGGAACATCAATGGCAGATAACTCAAGTAAAATCGCAGCCGCTGAAAGTAAACTTAGCGGTAATAAAAGTTCAGGTACAACAACAGGTGCTAAATTAGGTTTGGTTTCAGGTGCTTCAGCAACACCTATGAATAACGGTGCAACAGGTGGCAGTGTTGTACAAACGCCAAACGGCAATACAGGAAATACCGCAAAAACAGGGTCTGCTAATAACGGTTCTGCAAATAAAAGTTCTATCGCTAAAACAGGTTCATCTGCGGGAACAGCAGCTTCGACTTCAACAGCAGGAGCTGGAGGAACAGCAGCAACTCCCGTAACAGGTGCTATGGGGAACACTTCATCAACAAGTGGCAGTAGTGGTACGGCATCAGGTGACAAATCCGCACAACTCAGAGCCGCATCCGCTAAAAATGCAACATTAAGCAGTATACAAAATGAAGAAACAACAGGACAAACAAATATAGTACAAGGTCAGGCAACACAAGCATCAGCCACTCAAATGATTTCAAACGGACAAAACCTTATTGAAACAGGTAATTCGTTGCAAAGTGTCGGTTCTTTATTAAAAACTGCAGGTCAAACGATAACCACGGCAGGTGCAGGAATTGAAAAAGTAGGTGAAATGGTTTGCCAATTAGGTGATGCGTGTGCATCAATTCCTTATGTCGGACCCGTCATCCAAGCCGCATTAAAAGCAGTTGGTACCGTTATTAAAACTGTCGGTCAAACTTTAAAAACAGCGGTAGGTCCTGCCATTAAGAAAACAGGCGAAGGTTTGGATGCTACCGGCAAAGCAACAACATCAAAAGGTAATCAAACTGTTTCTAACGGTAATAACCTGATGTCTAAAGGTACTGAGCAAGTTAATAAAGGTACAACGATGGTTAATCAGGCAAACGCAAAAACATCTGCTATCAATGAATTTGTTGCGGCGGTAACCGAAGAAAGCGGAAGTTCATCAGGATGTGCTGATAACGGTGCATCTGCGGGAAATATTTTAGCTAACCCATTGGTTGCTCCTCAGGAAAATCAAAATTCATCAAATGATAATAATAAATCATCAGAAAAAAAGAATACAACAGCTACAACTACTCCGGCAACAACTTCTGCCACAACACCTGCAGCAACGACATCAGCTCCGGCAGCATCAACACCTGCAGTAAAAAAACTGTAAATTTATTCTAATTTCAAAAGTCAACTTATAAAATCTATAAGAGCTTCTTCTTGTGAAGTTGATATATTGTCTGTAAACTTATGATTTTTACCCATAAGTCCTCGGTTATGACAATAATAATCTTCTCCAAGCGGGTATCTTCGACATTTTACGACTTTATCAAATTTCATTATTCCGTCTGCAACAGGCAAACCGTCTTTGTATCTTATGACTTTGTTGCCATTCATTATTTTTCCGGTAAATAAAGAACCGTCTTGATTTACATATAAATGTTCCTGCGTTAAAAAGCCGATATCACGAACCGACAGTCTTGCATTAGGGTTCTTGATGACTTTTAAATCAGCTTCATCGACCACTTTTTTTATCAAATTTTGATATGCATTTGACCGTATAAAATCACTTGCTTTACCGATAATGGGCATTACTTCCTCGCTTAATTCACAACAATATAAAATATGTGCAAAGTTTTTTTTGTTATTTTATGCTATTTTAAAATATGCTATAATCATTATAAATTGTGTGCCTGTAGCTCAGCCGGATAGAGCACCGGTTTCCGAAACCGGGTTTGTCGGCGGTTCGAATCCGCTCAGGCACGCTTTTCAAAATCCTGTTCTTACAATATTTTTACCAAATTTTGTTTCTAAATTATCAATCGCTTTTGCAAGATTTTCATTATCACTTTGATTCAATTCCTCAAATAAAGTTGTTTGCACACTTTTTGAGCAGGTTAAATCGGCAAGAT
Organism: Candidatus Gastranaerophilales bacterium; assembly: GCA_045598245.1. Lineage (GTDB taxonomy): Bacteria > Cyanobacteriota > Vampirovibrionia > Gastranaerophilales > JAILCC01 > JAILCC01. Next base: position 28,877 of record JAZLLQ010000029.1, on the reverse strand, counting down.
AAACTCCTGTTGCTCTGTATACGATATTTTCATCAAATATACTTTTTAAAAGCTCAATAGCGGTTTTTGAAATTTCAAGCTCAAAATTTGTCGAACACGTAAGAGTTTTTTTTGTCCAAAACACTTTAAAATCCTTTGTTCTCAGCATCACCCCGACAGTTTTTGCGTAGCCGTTGTGCTTTCTTAATTTTTTGCAAGACGTATGGATATGCCTGTTCAATTCTTTTTTTATAAATTCAAAATCAGAAGTAAAAATTCCGAATGCAGAAGTGTTTTGTATTGATTTTGGAGCTTTTTCTTTTGCATTAACAGGAGAAATAACTTCACCCAAAAGCTCATGCTTCATTTCCAAACCTTTACTGCCGAAAAGTGTTTTAATTGTTGCATCAGGCAAGGCAACCAACTGTGAACACTTTAATATACCCTTTTTTCTGAGGGCAAGTGTAATGTTTTTACCTATACCCCATACTTCCTCAATTTTTGTATTTTCCATTTCTTTTTTAATTTTGTGCGTGCCGATAGAATAAATACCACCTGTATTTTTAGCTTTATCACTTGCCAATTTTGCGAGAGTTTTGGATGTACTTATCCCGATTGAAACAGGTATGCCGGTTTGCTCTAAAATAGTTTCCTTAATCATTTTTACAATTTCTACATAATTTTTTTTATGAAGTTTTCTTGTACCCGTAAGGTCGATAAAGGCTTCATCTATTGAATAAACCTCAACATCAGGAGAAAAGTTATATAAACACTCCATTACTTTTTTTGAAAATTTTCTGTAAACCGAATGATTACCGCTCAAATATATTCCGTTAGGAAATTCCTTTTTTGCCATAAAATACGGCATACCCATTTTTATTCCCATTTTCTTTGCTTCTTTTGAGCGTGAAACAACACAACCGTCATTATTACTCAATACACACACCGGTTTACCCTTTAACTCAGGGTTAACAGCTTGTTCACATGAAACAAAAAACGAATCACAATCAACTAATGCAATAATTCTTTTCATGACAACATTATATCTTAAATTTCACACTCTTGGTAAGCAATTTTTACCATATTTATTAATTCGGGTAAATCATTATAATATCCGCTGTTTGCCAAATTTTTAAAGTTGCTATAGACATTTGGTGCAATTGTTTTAACTTTGCTTTCATCTTTTGCAATTCCCTCTGCAAAACGTGCAAAAAGCTCTGTTGGTCTTTTATAATATCTTTTTAACTTTGCAATTTTGCTCTGAATTTTCTTTTGTTTTCTGTAATTTGAAAGAAGTAAAAAATAATTTTTAAAATTTTTAGGTAAATCAGGAAAATCCTCATCAATTTTTTCTATTGAATAAAATTCACTTTTAAATAACCAAGGACTGAAAATTTTTATATGGTCATATTTAAGAAAATACTTGCTGTTACATTTTGTTTGCCTTTGATATTTTTCGTATTCTTTAAATTTTTTTGTTTTCACAAAATCCGGGAATTCTTTTTTTATGGCATTTTCATAGAAATTAACCTTGTCCATATATTCATTTTTCATATTTTCAAGATTAAAACATCTCGCATTTTCATCAACAAATTCAGTTACTTTCATAAGTTCATTTTCAAAAAGCTCCGGATTATCAGTTTGAAAAATTTTTTCTATAGTACCACCTGTTCTGAATTTTATCGGTTCAATTTCACTGTGAATTTTATGAGTAAATTCATGTAATAATACCGACAATCGTTTTTCTTTGGAAAGATTTTTTGAGATGGCAATTTTGTCATTACAGAAAAAACCTAAATGCCCTCTTGCTTTTGTTTTTGTGCTGACCTGCAAATTCCTCTTTACTAAAAAATCAATAATTTCTTTTTCCATATTACTAATTATATTACAAAATGAGCTATTTCACGTATTTTGAAAAATTATTTAAGAACCGTTTTTTTCATTTTTGCAACACGTTTTGTTCTGAAAATCATATCTGTAAATGCTTCTAATCTCGTTATAAAACCGGCCTCTCCGGTATGTTCATCAATTGTAAGATTCAGCAAAGGTTTTTGGAATTTCTTTGAATAACGAGTCATTCTCTCTATCATAATTGAATCAGGGCCACAACCGAATGATGTTATCGTAATAATACCGTCAATTTTGGAATCGTTCATATAGTACCCCGCAGCACCTGACATTTCATATTCGTTTGCCCAATACAATGTCGTATCAAGATTTTTAAAACCTTGCTCAAGTTCTTCTTTGCTGAGTTCACCTGCAAAATATACGTTAGCACCCATTTTACGAAGTTTTTGAATAACTTTCATACTTATATGTTCATCAAAAATATTGTAGCCATGTGATACTAAGGCAATGTTGATTTTATTATCATCAAGAGGATTTTTAGTTATAAATTCTTCTCTACCTTCAATTGCATACGCTATAGCCTTATGCGATTCTATGCCATAATGCAACATCTTTTCATATAAAGCCTGAGTTGTCCAACCTTTTTCAACAGCTTTTTTAAATTTTTTCTTATCTTTGATACCTAAAGGTCCGATAGACTTAAATAAACAATCTTCAAATGTTTTACCTTCTTCTGACATATCAAAAGTCGGTTCTATTAATAAGTAATTTCTTCTTACTACATTTCTTACCAAATCAGGAAGTCCTCTGATTTTTGAACAATTATAAATTTTAGGTTCAATAGACTGAATACTCGGACAATATATTACTTCAACTCCTTTATCTAAAAGGTTTAAAACATGCCCGATAAAAACCTTCACAGGCAAACAAGTTTCAGTAACGACCAATGCACTCCCGTCAGAAACAATTTGTTTTGTTGTTTTATCAGATAAAACTATTTCAACTCCCAAATCAGTGAAAAATGCATGCCAAAACGGATAATATGTGTAATATGTTAAGCCCCTCGGTATACCTATTTTCAATTCCGAAACTCCAATTCCTTACGCAATAAATATTTTATCATAAATATTTTGAGTAACAAAATATTGCGGTTATGATAAAGTTAAAATATATTTTAATTTTAATAAATTTAAAAACATAAAAAAAGCTATCATAACTGATAGCAATGGGTGTGAAAAGCCTGAGAGAACCCCCATTCTCAAAGACTGCACCCAGTAAATTCATTATATCAATTATGCAAAATTTTTCAACAAATTTTTTTAAATTACCCATGAATAAAAACACTTTGCCGATTTTAAAAAATTATATTTACTATATTTTTTTCTTATCTCGTTATAAAATATAAAAAAAGTTTTATAAGAGGTACATTATGGAAAATAATGATATTGTATACGGTAAAAATGCCGTTGAAACACTATTACAGTCAGAAAGAACAAATAGGATAAATAAAATTTTGATTTCACAAAATGCAAAAAAAGATTCAAAAATCTCAAATATTATAAAATTTGCATTAGACAATAGAATACCTGTGCAATATGTACCGAAAGAAAAACTCTCATTTATTACAAATCAGGCACATCAAGGAGTTATCGCATTTATTGCACCTATTCAGTATGCAGATTTAGAAGATATTTTGGAAAAAATCAAAGATAAAGAAGAAAATTCATTAATGATAATGCTCGATGGAGTACAAGACCCTCATAACTTAGGTGCAATCATAAGAACTGCCAAATGTGCAGGAGCTGATGCAGTTATTATTCCAAGGAGAAATGCATCTCTTGTCACATCGACTGTTGAAAAATGCAGTGCCGGAGCAGTTTCTCTCATTCCGATAGTACAAGTAACTAATTTGAATAATGCCATTGATTTATTAAAAGAGTATGGATTTTGGGCATACGCAGCAGAAGCTGACGGTGCGGAAAGTTATACAAAAGTAAAATATAATACGAATACGCTTTTTGTCATGGGTGGCGAAAATCAGGGAGTCAGCAAATTAACCAGACAAAAATGCGATATGGCAGTAAAAATTAATATGAAAGGAGAATTTAACTCTTTAAATGTATCAAATGCAGCAGGGATACTGATGTTCGAGTTTTTAAGACAGCAGGAAGTTTAGAAAAAATCATCAAAATTATGTATTACCAGAAAATTACAAATATAATAAAATATAAGGGAGAGATAAAATGACAAAAAAAGGACTAGCAATTTCCATGTCAGATGATGAAAAACTAAACTCACAATTTCCGGAAGAAGATACAAGCGATATCGATATAGATTTCGACAGCTTTGTTGATGAAGATAATAATGAGCAAAATGAAGAAAATATTGAAATTGATAGAGAACTGCGCTTTACCGATGATTCTGTCAAAATTTATCTTCAGCAAATAGGCAAAATACCTCTTCTTTCGCATGAAGAAGAATTACTTATCGCAAAAAAAATTAAAGAAGACGATGATGAACGTGCAAAAAAAAGGTTAGTAAATGCAAACTTACGTCTTGTCGTCAGCATCGCCAAAAAATATATCGGCAGAGGGCTTACATTTCTTGATTTAATACAAGAAGGTAATGTAGGTCTTATTAAAGCAGCTGAAAAATTCGATTACTCAAAAGGTTATAAATTTTCAACATACGCAACATGGTGGATTCAACAGTCCATAACCAGAGGTATAGCGGATAAATCAAGAACTATACGTCTTCCTGTTCACATGATTGAAACATTAAGCAAAATCAAAAAAGCAACAAGAGAATTAAAAGTTACTCTGCACAGAACACCAACAAAAGAAGAAATTGCAGAAAAACTCGATATGTCTTTATCAAAGCTACGATATGTTATTCGTGCAGCACAAAGTACTATCAGTCTTGAAACACCTATTAATCAAAAAGAAGAAAATGCAAAAATCGCTGACGTTCTTATTGACGAAGCATCTATTTCTCCTGATTCACAAGTTACACATGATAATATGACTTCTGAAGTTAAAGAAATGCTTTCAAAGTTGAGTCAAAAAGAACGTGATATTTTAATTTTACGTTACGGACTCAATGATGACGGTAAAAAGAAAACATTAGAAGAAATCGGTGCTATCTACTCAGTATCAAGAGAACGTGTCAGACAAATTGAAAACAGAGCTATCTGCAAATTGAAAAAACTTTGTCGCAATAATGCTGAAAATAAAGGATTGAAAAATTATCTTGATGATAAAGATTAACTTATATTGTCCAAAATTTTTTTAACTTGAGCAAATACTTCATCAATGGAAAGATTTGCATTTACCGTTTTTATTCTTTCAGGAAAACGCTTTGCAAGTTCTAAATATCCGTATCTTAATTTTTTATGAAATTCGACACCTTCTTTTTCAAGTCTGTCCTTAATATCACCGACTCTTTTTATTGCTGTTTCCGTTTCAACATCAAAAACAATTGTTACATCGGGGTTTAAATTATCAGTTGCAATATTATTTAATGATATAATTCTTTCAATATCGAGACCTCTTGCATATCCCTGATAGGCAACACTTGAATCAATATATCTGTCACAAAGAACATACTTCCCTTCATTTAACGCCGGAAGAATAATTTTTTTCACATGTTGCGCTCTGTCTGCCATATACAAAAGGAGTTCGCACAAATCGTCAACTTCACCGTCATAATGTAAAAGAATTTCTCTGATTCTATTCCCTAAATCGCTTCCACCCGGTTCTCTCGTCAAAATGCACTCGTGACCTTTATTTTCCAAATATTCTTTTATTTTTTCAATTTGTGTCGTTTTTCCTGATCCGTCAGCACCCTCAAAAGTTATAAATTTACCCTTCATACTAAATCCTCTTTGTTTTATCAACCAGTATCGGCAATATTTCGTTTAAATCACCAATAATCCCATAATCTGCTATTTTAAAAATCGGAGCGTTTTCATCTTTATTTATTGCAATAATCGTTTGCGCTCCTTTCATACCCTCTATATGTTGTATCGCACCCGAGATACCGCAAGCTATATATATTTTAGGCGTTACAGTTTTTCCTGTCTGTCCTACCTGAATATTGTTTTTGCATAAACCCATATCAACCAAACCTCTTGAAGCTGCAACTTTTCCACCTAAGTTATTTGCAATTTCTTCAATAAGTTCAAAATTTTCTTTTGTTTTAACACCCTTTCCTGCCGCAACCAAAATATCAGCATCTTCAATAGAGCTATTCTCCAATGTTTTTTGAATAAAATTGAGTTCTTCAAGAACATTTTTATTATCGGAAATTTCAACAGAAATTTCTTCAATTTCGGCAATATTATCGGAATCTGTTTCGGGTTTTTTAAATACCTTAGGACGAACAGTTGCCATTTGAGGCATTTTTCTCGATAAAATTGTTGCCATCAAAGAACCACCAAAAGTAGGTCTTGTTGCAGCGAGCTTACCATCTTCATTTAAAGAAAGCTCTGTACAATCTGCGGTTAATCCTGTTTGCAAAGCTGAGGCAATTCTCGGAGCTAAATCTCTGCCGTTAACGGTAGCACCTATTAAAAGTATTTCAGGGTTTATTTTATTAATAATCTGCAAAACAGCTTCTTTATAATTCAAAGTATTATATATTTCTAATTTTTCATTTTTTACTAAATAAATTTTATTCGCACCGGCTTCCTGAAGCTCTTTTATAAGATAGTTTGTATCAGAAAGTCCTACCGGCAAAATTACATTTATTTCTTTATCATAAAATCGCTTTGCTTTTCCGATAAGTTCTGCTACAACACTTTCTAAATTATTATTTCTTGTCCTGAGGGCTAAAATACTTAAACTCACTACTTCCCCTCCGTTTTTTTAACATTAATAACATTGATTAATTGTGTACAAACTTCTTCCGTATCACCTTTCAGAATTTCACTATTTCTTTCAAAATGAGGCGGAAATGATTTTGAAACATAAGTAGGTGAACCTTTAAAACCGGTTAATTCTTCGGGAATTTCTATATCATCTTTGGTAACTACTTTTATATCAGCATTATATGAATTTATGTATCCTTTTATTGTAAATGGTCGTGGTTCTTCATTTGTTTGTAAAACACTGACAACCAAAGGATATTTGCCCTGAATATTTATAAAACCTTCATCAGTTTCTTTTTGGACAATGAGTCCTTCTTTATTAAAATCAATAAATTTATTCACAAATGTAATTTGATTAATATTCAAATGTCCGGCAAGTGATGGAGCGGTTTGAGCCGTATCACCGTCAATTGCAAATTGTCCGCACAAAATCAAATCAAAATCCGGAATATATTTTTTAATCGTGTAAGCAAGAGTTATACTTGTTGCAAAAGTATCAGATCCTGCAAACTTTTTATCACAGGCTAAAATAGCATTGTCAGCACCTTTTGCAATTGCAACTTTAAGAAGTTCTTTAGCTGACATTGGTCCCATTGATAAAACTGTTATCTTGGTATCTGGATATTTGTCTTTAATTTTTAGGGCATATTCAAGAGCAAACTCATCATAAGGGTTAATTATACTTTCCACCCCTTCTCTAATCATAGTGCCTTTTTCTGTCCACTTAATATCCTGTGTATCAGGAACTTGCTTTATACATACAACAATATTCATACATTTTATTTTACACTATTTTTTAATTTTGTGCCAATAAGCAATATCTTATTCAACAGTTAGTTTTTTCTTATTTTCTTTTTCCAAATGAATCTTTGGAGCTTCTATTTTAAGAATACCATTATTTAATTTTGCCTTTGTTTTATCTAAATCAATTTCTTCAGGGAAATAAACTGTTCTTGAAAATTCACCATATCTGAATTCCGATGTTTTATATGAATTTGCCTCAAATTTTTCTTCTTCCTGCTTTTTAGCATTTATAGTAAGATGATTTTTTTCTATATCAATATCAAGATTTTCTTTTTCAATACCCGGTAATTCTGCTTTTATTTGATATAATTCCCCTTTATCTTCAAGTTCAACCGGCATTGAAAATTTATCTATTTCTTCCAAATATGCCGCTTCCGGAAAATAGCTGTCAAAATGTCTGTTCAAAAGAGAATTAATCTCATCATTTACGGTTCTCAAAAAATGTTCAGGAGCTTTTTTTACTAAAAATTTCATATAAATCATTCCTCTCAAAATTTATAACTTCATTTTTAGTATAAAAATCATTTGAAAAAATTTTATTCCCTTACAAGATAATATCAAAATAAAAGAATAAAGCCCCCTCTGTATCCTGGGAAGGGAGCTTTTGGTTTATTTAATAATCGGCTCTATGCCGGAAGTTTTGACAAATAATCTTTTGCTGCTGCCTGTACAGCTTGGTTTTTATCATGTTTTGCACTAATATCATAAAGTACTCTGAGTACATCTTTATCTTCCGGTTTAGACATATAGTTCAAAGCACTTAAGCATGCTTCTCTTATTGTCGGATTCGGATTATCTTTCAAGTTATTAACAATACCTTCTTTGATGAAAGGAACATCATTTATTGCTATATCAGGAAGATTATTTTTCTTCATTTCTTTATTAATTTCTTCCCTGAAATTCTTTTGAAGTATTGCTAAAGTATAAACTGCGAACTGTTTATTGATTTCAGCTTTTTCTAAAGGTGAAAGATTTTTCGGATCAGATTTTCCGTCTTTAGGTCCTTCTAATTTAGAAGTATCAGCATTAATAATATTTACCAATTGACCGAAAACTTGTTCATTCAACAATGCTTTTGCAGCTACAGGATTAGTTTGTGCTATTTCAGCAATTCTTTGAATTGCACCTGTTTGGTCATCAGTATTTTTTGAAGTTAATGCCGCTAAAATTCCATTTACGTCAATTCCTGTATTCGGGTTTGGTTGAACAGGCTGAACGGGTTCAACCGGTTTTGTATTGTTTGGCGTAGTTGTTTGATTTACGTCAACAACAGCTTGTGGAACTGCTTGCGGATTAACATTTACATTTTGTGTAACAGGCGCATTAATAACAGGTTGTTGGGAAGCATTTGGAGGTACTACCATAACAGGGGCAGGAACAACCGGTACCGGAGGTACGGGCATTGGTGCAACAGTTTGAGGTTGATTTGGTTGGAATTGCTGCACTTGCGGATTATACGGAGGTGTTACCATCGTATTTTGCTGAACAACTTGTGGTGCTACTTGTGGTTGAGGCATCATTGGGGGTTGAGGGTATGCGCCAGGAGTAGTGTATTGAGGAACCACAGGCATATTATATACGGAATTTACCGGATAATTATAAGGACTCATTTGTGCCGGCATTTGCGGATTTACTTGTCCTTGACTGTTTACTCCGCCGTATGCTTGCGGATTGTTAATGTCAATTTTTACTGCATTTACTTGCGGCATTGCGTATGGGCTAGTGCAAGTACACGGCATTTGACAAACTGGATAATTTTGTGCTGGATACATTTAATACCTACCTCTTTCAATATACATGCTTATCTTGTACTGATATAAATACTATGAATAATAAATATTGCTACTTTAAAATTGTATTTCAAACATAAAAAATCTGAAATGCTTATGCCTATTGAACATGAGGTTTATATAATTTTTTTACAAAACTTAATACTAATATCTTTAAAATGTAAATTTCAAGTCATTTTATATTACTCAAAGATATCACCTTTGTTAATTCCAAATATTTTTACTATTTCATCAACCTGAGAAAAATAATTTGTATTCTGATATCCTAAAACTTTTGTTTTGATAAAACCGTCTTTGGCACTTATTACAATGCTTTCATGCGAAATATCGCAAATCGTTCCGAAAGGAAGTCCTGCAGCCGCATCATTAGAGATAGTTTCAACTTCCCAAAATTTTAATTGATTAGATTTAAAACAAGAAACAGCACCAAAAAACGGATTTAAAGCACGTATAAATCGCTCTATTTCAACTATTGATTTTGACCAGTCAATTTTTACATCGTCACTGTCTTGAAAAATTTTCGGGGCTTCTTTGTAATTTCCTTCAAGATTTTGAGGAATTCTTGGCAAAATACCGCCTTTTTCTATAAAATTAACAGTTTCAATACAAAGTTCTGCCGTAGCATCATTAAGACGGTTGAACAAAGACCCCATCGTATCATAGTCAAATACAGGAAATTTTATTCGTTTTACAATGTCTCCGGTATCAAATGTTTCATCCATAAAATGCATTGTAACTCCCGTTTCTTTTTCACCATTATTTATTATATGAAAATATGGATTAGCCCCACGATAATCAGGCAAAAGCGAAGGGTGAAAATTCAAAGTACCCAAAACGGGAATTTCGTATAGTTCTTTTGGCAAAAGGTAGTTAAATGAACACACAAATGCTATATCCGGTTCTAAATCTCTAACTTGTTGTAATAATTTTTCGTCTTTAAAATTTTTATTATGTTCAATATGCAAAAATTTATGTTCTTTTAAAAAATTTCTCATATACTCATAAGTAGAATTATCAGGTGGCGAAGTTATTACACCCACAACATTTTTTCTTGCCTTTTTTAATGCAAAAAGACAATATAAAACCAAATCGGGCATACCTATTATTAAAATTCTCTTTTTTTTATTTAAACCAAACATAGATTTTTTCCACTCGTTTATGTTAACATAGTATTACAAAAATTTGTATCGGGTAAAAATATTTATGACAAAAACAAAAACAACCGGAATTTCTGCGATAATTGGTAACGGAACAAAGTTATATCTGCAAAACTTTTTCCCGTTAACAGCACCTGTTGTTGCACCTGTTTTGGGTATGTTTTTAGGTCTTGCTTTAATGGTTTTACCAATATACTTATTGCCAAAATTTTATCCGATGTGGACAGAATTTTTACCTGTTTTGAAAGAATTTTTTGCCTCATTAATTGTTATTATTCTTGCCCTGTTACCCGGATTAATAGTTTTTAAGATAGCATTTTGGAATTATATGTTAAAAATGGTTTCTTTAAATAATATTGTCGGTGATATTTTAAAGAAAAAGGTCGTAAAACCTCATCAGCATTATACACAAATTATTGCGCTGAGAACCAAAGACTATTTATTAATGCTTGCGATATGGTGTTCCATTATATTAATGGGTTTAGCATTGCCTGTTATAGTTTTCCTTCTTGATATTGAGCCTTTGTTTGTTCCTTATCTTTTAATAGGTTTTGAATTTTTAGCGATTTTCTTATTAACCATTTTATCAATATATCTGAGTTTGAGTTTTCAGGTTTTTGCCTTTGAAACTTCATTCGGTCCAATGCAGGTTTTAGAAGAAAGTTTCAGGCTTGTTTTGAATAATTTTTGGCGATTAGTTACGATAATGGTTATATTATGGTTGTTAACATCAATAATTATTCCTCAGTCATTTGTGTTTCTGTCAGATATTTTGATGTTAAAAAGCACAATGTCAATACCATTTAAAATATTTTTAGAAAATGTATTTAGCGGATATAACTATTTATACGATTATCTACAAACTTTACCCGTGTTTACCTATGAATCACAGGATAAATTTATACTTGAAATGGCAAAACTTATGACTATCGGGATGATTTCCACGATAATAAGTTTATTAATGATGCCTTTAGGTTCTTGCTATTATACTTTGTTCTATTTTGATGCAAAAAAACGCAATGCTCCAAAAATTGAAGAAATAAAAGAAGAACAATCATCAAAGAAAAATAAAAAATCGGCGAAAAAATAATGTTCAGATGTACAAAATGTAAAAAATATAACAGATTTGAATTAATGTTTAGTCCTGATTATAAAGGCAAAAGGGATATGCAGAAAACCGTTAATGAAAAAGGACACCTCGTCATAACCGTTGATGGTTATACTTTTACACCTGATTTAACTTTTATGAATGCACATGCTGTTTGTAATTATTGCGGTTCAATAAATTGCTGGGAATATTCTTTTGATAAAAAATAAATAAAAAATCAAGCAAAAGTTGTATTATACTTGATAAAAATAGTGTTATCATTAGAATGATTATTACTGTGGAAAACTGTAATTTATGATACCAAAAGAGCTTAATCTGGAAGAATTTGCCCAAACGCTTGCAACGGAAGCCTCAAAAGCCTTGCCTCCGGAACTTCCAGATGTGGTAAAAAAGTCGGTTACAAAAACCGTTTATGATTTTATCAAGATTGCCGGAGGTGCTTTAAATAACGAGAAGGTTCAGTATGATCAGAATGAAACCATTTTGGTTTGCCAATTAGTCGGCGAATGGATGTATCATAAAGGTATTGATAACTATAAAAACCAAATTCCTCAGGAGTATTGGCAACCGATATTACAACAAATAGCTTTTGCCATATTTGAAGCCGCCAAAAACGGCGTTAATCAGGGACAAAGTCAAGATGACATTATTGCAGCAGCTGAAAATGCTGTAAATACAACATACAGAAGTTTAATAGAACAACTTGCAAATGAAAATAAACTGACTAAATCAGTTGATGAAATCATGAATCAGTCAAATTTGCAGGATTATGTTGAACAAAATTATAAAGAAGAAGAAATTGAACCGGGGCAAGAAGAAAAAGACTTGAAATTAATGACTATGGCATTATTTTTTAAATCTTTATCTCCGGATGAAGTCGGTAATATTGTTAAGTTATTAGGCGAAAATGAACGCCGCCAAATATTAACTTATATGAATATGAACGATTTGGAAAAACTTGTTGACCCGATGATTTACAATCAGTATTTGGAAAAATTCCATAATTTTATGCCGAAAGTACAGCAAAAAAAGCGTAAAAAAGCAATGTATTCAAAATTTACGGATAAATTTGAAAATACAAGCAAAGAATATTTCGAAAGAATAATTAAAAATGAACGAAAAAATGTTAAGAACTTTTTGTTACGAATATATAGTGGTAAAATAGATGAAGAAGATGTTTTTTCCATTGACATCACAAATACCATCATTAATTACGTAATTAAAAAGTAAATAACAAATGATAATAAAAAAAAGAAAAAATAGCGACAATAACGAGAACGCCAATAATGTTCCTCAACAACATCAGGCTATTCCTGAATCTAAATCGGAAAAACAGGAAGAGGTACTTTTTGATGTTATGGCTACCGCATCTGAAAGACAGGAACGCAGACGCGGTGACAGAAGACGTGGTTATCGCCGAATTGAGGACAGAAGCCTCGTTTCAAGAGCGCAGGAAGAAGCTAAATTAATAAAAGAACAAGCCGCACAAGAAGGTTTTCAAAACGGACTTGAAAAAGCAAATTCGGAAATTTCCGCACTTCAACAAGCAATTGCTTCTATTTTAGAAATAAAAACAGATGCGTATAACTATTACAAAAAAGATATTGCAGATATTGCCATTGAAGTAGCAAGAAAAATTCTTAACACGCAAGTTAAAGTTGACCCTGAAACAATTGTTGAAATTGCAGAAAGTGTCATTAAAGAAGTATCTCAGGAAGAAAATAAAATTACATTTATAATTAATCCTGCAGATGCATTAGTTTTATGCGAAAGTTTGGAAAATAATTCGGCTTTTAATAACAAAAGAGCTACAATGTCAGTACAAACAAATGAGAATATTGAGCAGGGGAGTTGCAAAGTTGTGACAAGCAGCGGAAATATTGATGCTACATTTTCTTCACAACTAAGCATTATTAAAAAGGCGTTTGAAGAAGGGATTTAAGCAATAAATGGCAAAGCAAGGTGCATTATCAACATTACCGTTAAGTGAATTTGCGTTAGCAATATTCGTACTTTCACTTATTTTGATTATCCTTGTCGAATTGCCGGCATGGATGATTGACGTTTCTATTGCACTAAATATGACTTTAGGTATTGTCCTTCTTATGATATCGCTATTCGTGCAAAAACCTTTAGAATTAGCATCTTTGCCATCAATTATCCTTATCGGTACGATGTTTCGATTAGTTTTAAGTATCGCATCAACAAGACTTATCTTGGCAAAAGGTGAAGCAGGTGCGGCAATTCACGCATTCGGCACATTCGTAACGGCAGGTAACATGGTTGTTGGTGGCGTAATCTTCCTCATTATTACGATTGTACAATTCCTCGTAATAACAAAAGGTGCGGAACGTATCGCCGAAGTTTCCGCCAGATTCGCTCTTGATGCTATGCCGGGTAAACAAATGACCATTGATGCCGATTTTAATGCAGGCTTAATATCGCCGGAAGAAGCCGTTTCAAAACGTGAAGACCTGCAAAGAGAATCAAGTTTGTTCGGTTCTATGGATGGTGCAATGAAGTTCGTAAAAGGTGATACTATTGCAGGTATCATCATTGTTGCAATTAACATTATCGGCGGATTAGCCGTTGGTATGGGTATGCAGGGTATGCAAATGGCTGATGCAGTCGGTAAATACACCATCTTAACCATAGGTGACGGTCTTGCTTCTCAGTTACCATCTCTATTGATGTCAATATCCTGCGGTATCGTAATGACACGTTCTACTTCAAGCAGTCCTTCTTTGGGTCGTGATTTGATTGTACAAGTTTTAAACAAACCTTATGCTCTTTTTTATGCAGCAGCATTCTTGTTATTTATTGCATTAACAAGTTTTGTAACAGGTTTACCAGGTATACCGTTCTTCCTGCTCGCAATCGGAATTGCGGTAGGAGGCTTGTCCATGTTAGTTTCTCAGGATGTACAAATGCAAATCGGACAACTTGAAAATGTAAAACAAGATATGCAGAACTTGGTTAACCCGAACAGAATGTACGAAAGACTGGGTGTTGATATTTTAGCCCTTGAAGTTGGCGCAAACTTAATTGTCATCGCTGACCCTGAACAAGAAGGACAACTACTCGCTAAGATTGCGGCACTTCGTCAGAGAATGACCGATGAATTAGGCTTCATTATTCCTAACATCCGTATCATGGACAGTAGTGCATTGGGTGATTATGAGTATTTAATTAAAGTTCGTGGAAATATCGTAGCAACCGGTGAAGTTTACCCCGGAAGATTTATGGTTATTGCCGAACAATGGGATGCAGCAGGTTTACCGCCTCCGCAAAATGTTGTTACATCGACCGACCCGACTTATCAAACACAAGCATACTGGTTAATGCCTCAAGATATACCGCAAGAAGCAGGCTTAACTATGGTTGACCCGACTGACGCAGTTGTTACACATATTCAAGACTGCGTGAAGAAGTATGTTGATGAATTGATGAACAAAACCGATGTACTTAAACTCATGGAATTGGTAAAAGCTCAAGACCCGACACTTGTTAACGACCTTGTGCCCGCAATTATTTCAACAAGTGATTTAAGAAAAATCTTCGTAAACTTAATCAGAGAAAGTGTTTCTATCAAAGATATTATCTTTGTATTTGAACGACTTTGCGATTATGCAAGATTTTCAAAAGAACCTGATATTTTATCAGAACGTTTAAGAACAGCTTTGGCTCGGCAAATTTGCTTAAATTATGCGAACGAACATAGTGTTTTATATGCAATTACATTATCACAAGAATGGGAAAAAACTTTGGACGATTCTTGCCAAAGAACGGAACTCGGTACAATGTTTTTGTTAAATCCTATGCAGGTTCAGGAGCTTATTGAATCAACCGCATCAACATTAATCAGAGCGCATCAACAAGTTGGTGAACAACCGGTTGTATTGTGTTCTCCACGTATCAGACTGCCTTTATTCCAATTGTTGGAAAGACATATCCCGACAATTGTTGTTATCTCTTATAGTGAATTAATTACGGATATAAGGGTTGAAGCAGTAGATACAGTCGGCGAATCGGAAGCATCCTATGACGGTTAATTCTGAAAATCTTACGACTCTTCTTTTTGAGGAACTTCTTTAATAAATTTTTGTGTAATTCTTCGTCCTTTGATATCACCAATATAAAAACTTGCTGCCAAAGCTCACATTAAGCTAACCTGTCCCAATATTGAATCAGTGCTTTTTCTTGAAGTTCTCTTTGTTTAGCCAAACCGCCCAAATATCCGTTTGTCATTTTTAATGCTTTTTCAGAACTTTTTGCACTTAAACTATCTCTGATTAGAGCAAGAACATTTTGAGGATAACCTCTTTCAGCATGAATTTGAACACTTGGATTTTTAATAAATTCAATTATAGATAACATTGAAGATTGCATTTGCAACGGAGCTTCATTTGCAACTCTGAAATATATCTTTTTATCGGGAACTGTACTAAGAATACTCGCTAAATTACCTGCAAGTTCCGCAGTTTTTTCATGATTTCTGATTGGAACTTTATTCCAAAATTTACCGAATACACGTCCCGCACTACTAACTAATGATACCGGATTTACCATAATAATTTACCTGCCCTTATAACCTTTTCTATAATATATAAAACACCCGCAAATAAAAAATTGCTATTTTAATTATCTCACAGATAAATCACATATTTATATTGATTTTTACTTATTTATTCATATATAATTTTTTTATCAATTTTAAGGATATTTATAAACAATGAAAATTCACACAAAACAAGTAAAAATCAATAAAACAATTGATAATACCGAAATTGAAAAAGTCCTGTTTCAATACGGAGAACCGCTAAGATGGGCTATTGTAGAAGTTTTGGACAATGAATTTATCATTGACGGTGTATTTATTGAGAAATAATCTTTTTCAATTTTTCAATATCATTTTCCGATAAATGTTTTAGTCGTTTTCGCTTCAAAGCAATTTTTAAACACTTTTCATTTTTGCAAAGATACGTGCTTTTCCCAAATTCTTTTGAATTCGGATTAATTATAATTTTACCTGTTTTAGCTTCGGTCATAATTCTGATAAGCTGTTTTCTGTCGAATTTCTCACCACAGGCACAACATTTTCGTACAACAACAGAAGGCACTTTTATTGTGCCTTCATTGTTGTTATCAGTATTATTTTTACAAACAGGATTACTCATTAATTTCTTCTGCAACTTCTTCCTGTTCATATTCAGAGTTATCTTCTTCGTAATTGCCTTGAGAATTTTGGTCATAATAACCGCTTTCTTCAGCTTGGCTAAGACTCTTAATATCAATTTTCCAACCTGTTAAACGGTGAGCAAGACGAACATTTTGACCGCCTATACCGATAGCCAAACTCAATTGATCATCAGGAACAACAACCAATGCTTCATGTGCATCTTCTGAATCTTCCAAAATATCAACAGAAACAATTTTTGCCGGAGATAAAGAGTTAACAATATATTCAACAGGATCATCAGAATATCTTATGATATCAATTTTTTCATTTTTCAATTCACTGACAATTGTTTGTATTCTGCTTCCTCTTGGTCCTATGCAAGCTCCGACAGGGTCAACATCAGGATCGGTACCTGCAACGGCAATTTTTGTTCTGTAACCTGCCTCTCTTGTAATGCTCTTGATTTCAACTAAACCGTCTTCAATTTCAGGCACTTCAAGTTCAAAAAGTTCTTGAACAATTTTAGCATGATTTTGAGAAACAATAACTTGCGGAAGGCGAGCAGTTTCCTTAACATCAAGAACATAAACTCTGATTCTTGTACCGGGTTTATAATATTCGTTCTTTAACTGTTCTCTCGGAGGCATAATAGCTTCTGTTTTACCGATATTAACAATGACATTTCTGTATTCAACACGCTGAACAATACCTGTCATTAAAGTACCTTTTTTGCTTAAATATTCGTTTAAAATAATTTCTCTTTCAGCTTCTCTGATACGTTGAGTGATAACTTGTTTTGCAGCCTGTGCGGCAATTCTTCCGAAATCTTCCGGAGTAACTTCAACATCAACAACTTTATCCAATGCAGCTTCAGGGTCTAATTTTTTAGCTTCTTTTAAAGTAATTTCCATGTTTTCATCTTCTACGGTTTTTACAATTGTTTTTTCTCTGTAAATACCAATTTCACCTGTTTTTTCATATAAAATAGCTTTAACATTTGTAGCCATTTTGTCATGAATTTGCTTTTTGTAAGCACTTACCATTGCATCACAAAGAGAACGAAGTATAATCTCTTTACTAATTGCCTTTTCTCTTTCAATTTGTTCAACTGCATCCATTAATGCAGACCCGAATTTAATCATTTTTTTCTCCTTTATATTCAAATATCAATTGTGCCAATGCAATATTATCTTCTTTTATAGTTAAAATATTTTCTGATTTTTCATCCTTAAAAATAAGCCCTATATTTTTTTGGAAATCTTCAATAAAACCTGTAAAAACTTTATTGTTTGTTTCATCAATAGGTGTTTTAATTTTTAATTTAATTTTTTTACCTCTGAAAATCGTAAATTCCTGAACTGATTTTATTTTTCTTTCAAGTCCTGGACTTGATACTTCCAAATAATATTTAACAGGGATAATTTCATTTAAAAAATTATCAATAGAATTAGTCAGATTTTCACAATCAACAAGGTTTACAGGGTGGTCATTGCAAAAAATATAAATTCTTAAAAACCACTTCCCGGATTCTTTTTGAAAATCAATTTCAATAGGAATTACTCCATTTTTCATTGCTGCATTTTCAATAACCGGTGTTATTTTTTCTATTATTTCTCTGCGATTAAAACTCTGTTGCACCTTACGTAATCCTTATAAAATCAAAAATTAAGAGAGTGGAAAACCACTCTCTATTCACGAGATAATAAAATAATATCATTTTTTTTTTAATCTTGCAATAGAATGTTAAGTAAATGTTTATATAAATTTATCATAGATAGTAATAAAAATAAAAAGAGAACTTAAATAAATTAAGTTCTCTATTCGTTAAATAAATTATATAAATTATTTTCCGCTAAGTTGTGCGTTTACTTCATCAGCGAAATTGTCTTGTCTTTTTTCAAGACCTTCGCCAAGAACAAATCTTTCAAATTTAATAACGTTAAATTTACCTTCAATAAGTTGTCCTACTGTTTGGTCCGGAGCTTTAACAAACGGTTGCTCTAACAAGCATTTTTGAGCCATAAGTTTATTAACTCTGCCTTCAACGATTTTTGCTCTGATTTCTTCAGGTTTTTTAGCAAGGTCTTCTTTACCCATTTCAATTCTTTTTTCTTCTTCAATAACGCTTGAAGGAATTTCATTTCTTGAAACAAATTCAGGAGCGCTGCTTGCTATGTGCAAGCAAACATCTTTTGCAGTAACTTCATCAACTTTATCAGTGTTTAATAAAACAGCGATTTTTTTGTTATGAACATAAGAAGATAAATTACCTTCGTATCTGACAAAACGGCGAACAGTAATTTTTTCACCTATTGTAGCGATTTTTTCTTTTACTCTTTCTTCAATTGTTCTTCCGCAACCGCAAGCACATTGAGTAGCCATCAATGCTTCAACATCTGCAGGATTTTCTTTTACAACTGTTTTTGCAACAGCTTGAACAAGTTCAATAAAATCTGCATTTTTAGCTACAAAGTCAGTTTCACAGTTAACTTCAACAACTGCACCGACATTACCATCAATATAAGTTTCAACTACGCCTTCAGCGGCAATTCTGTTCATTTTCTTATCAGCAGAAGCAATACCTTTTTGTCTTAAATATTCTGCTGCTTTATTGATATCACCATCATTTTCAACAAGTGCTTTTTTTGCATCAAGTATGCCTGCACCTGTTTTTTCTCTAAGTTCTTTAACTAATGCTGCTGTAATTTCCATCATTATTTTCCTTCTTATTAAATACTACTTATTCCGCAACTGCTTCAGCTTCTTTAGTTTCTTCAACTTCTTTAGCTGCTTTTGCTTTTTTTGCTTCTGATTTAATTTGTTTATCGGTTTTACCTTCAATGTTTTGAGCATCAAATGCTTCTTTCAATTTTTTACCTTCAATTACCGCATCTGCAATTTTTGAAGTAACTAATTTAATTGAGCGAATAGCATCATCATTTGCGGGGATAACATAATCAATGTTATCAGGGTCTGAGTTTGTATCAACCATACAAACAACAGGAATATTAAGTTTGTTAGCTTCCTGAATTGCAATTAATTCTTTCTTTTGGTCAATGATAAATAACATGTCGGGCATACCTCTCATTTCTTTAACACCGCCAAGAGTATTTTGAAGTTTAATAAGTTGTTTTGTTAAATTAGCAGCTTCTTTCTTTGGTAATTTTTCAAAATAACCGCTTGATTGAAGTTCTTCTAATTCTCTTAATTTGTTAATTCTTGCTCTGATAGTTTCAAAGTTAGTTAACATACCACCTAACCATCTTCTGTTAATGTAGTAGCAACCTACTCTTTCAGCTTCTTCCTTAACAATATCAACAGCTTGTTTTTTTGTACCGACTAAAACTACATTTTTGCCTTTAGAAGCTAAAATTTTAACTGCTTCACAAGCCTTTTCCAACAATTCGGTAGTTTGTTCCAAATTGATAATGTAAATACCGTTTCTTTCACCAAAGATGAATTTTTTCATTTTTGGATTCCAACGTTGTGTTTGGTGACCAAAGTGTGCACCTGCCTCTAATAATTCCAATAATAATTCGTTAGGCATGATTTTCTCCTTGTTTCTTTAAATTAACTACATCTCACTTGGTTATATATGAACTTTGGGATTAACCTTGTGTTATACAAGGCAGCAACAATGCTTAAAATCCAAAAAGCCACATGCCATAATAACCGTGAACAATATTATGATAATATAAACATACTTTATTGCAAATATTATGCAGCATAATAATTATAATGTTAATCACAAGAGGTTTTTAATAAATTTTTTCATTGTTTCATATTTGTTCTATTCTGATTTTACAAACTTTTCAAGTTTGTGATTTGATATTACCTGCATCTTGTGAAAATCTTTTATCTTTGATAGTTGCTCAAAGGATGCAAATAAAATATCATGTTTGACAAAAAGTAACATTCTGATAATTTTGTGTTGACATTAAAAAATGTTGCACATAACATATATGTAGGGGGTAATACCTTTATTTGAGGTTACTCTGAATTTAAAAAGTAGGCATGTGAAGATATGGCGGGAGTTGCGCCAATTTTCAAGATTAAAATGGAAGGACATAAGTCATGGGTCTTAAAAAGAACGACAGGTTGGTAGTTATGGCATGTGAAGAATGTAAGAACAGAAACTACACAACTACAAAAAATAAAAAACACAATCCGGACAGAATGGAATTGAAGAAATATTGTCCTGTTTGTAAACAACACACACTTCATAAAGAAACAAAATAACAGGGTCTGCGTCTTTAGTTCAGTTGGTAGAACGTCGGTCTCCAAAACCGAATGTCGTGGGTTCGAGTCCTTCAAGGCGCGATTTCTAAATAAACCCTGTGTCAATAACAACAAAGAAGGAAAAATATGAGTAACATTGAAGAAAATAATCCGATAGAAGATATTAAGAAAAATATAACAACTTATTTAAAGGGTGTAAGATCAGAATGGGGCAAAATCACTTGGCCTCAGAGAGATCAGGTCACTGTAGAGACAGTTGTTGTACTATTTGTTGTTGCAATTATAACTTTATTTGTCTACTTTGTTGATGTTGGCTTTAAAGATTTATTTACATTTTTAAAATTGAATTAACATAATATTATTTGTTAGGAATATAAAATGAGTGAAGACAAGAAAAATCAAAAAAGATGGTATGTAGTTCATACATATTCAGGACACGAAAATAAGGTTAAAGCTAACCTCGAAAAACGTGTTGAGTACCTTGGATTAGGTGAAAAAATTTTTAGAGTTGAAGTACCTCAAAAAACTGTTACTGTTGTTAAAAACGGTCGCAGACAAGACAAGGATGAAAAAGTATTCCCGGGATACGTTCTTGTAGAAATGATTATGGACGATGACAGTTGGTTTGTTGTTCAAAATACTGCCGGCGTAACAAAGTTTGTCGGTGCTAACAAGAAACCTATTCCTGCAAGGGAAAGTGAAATCAGAAAAATTATTCACAAAGTTCAGGTACAAACCGCTAAAATTGAACTTGACGTTAAAGTCGATGATAAGGTCAGAATTATTTCAGGACCGTTTGCAGACTTTGTTGGTTCAATTACTGAAGTTTATCCCGATAAAGCTAAACTTCGTGCAAATGTTTCAATATTTGGGCGTGAAACCCCTGTTGAATTAGAATATAACCAAATTCAAAAAGTATAATATCAGAGTGGAAGGGCTCGAAACCCGTTATTACCACGAAAGGAGAAAATCATGGCAAAGAAAGTCATTGGAAAAATCAAACTTCAAATCCAAGCCGGAAAAGCTAACCCATCACCTCCGATTGGTCCTGCTTTAGGTCAACACGGTGTTAACATCATGGACTTCTGTAAGCAATACAATGCTCAGACAGAAAACATGGCAGGTTACGTAGTACCGGTTGAAATTACTGTTTACGAAGACAGATCATTCACATTTATTACAAAAACTCCTCCGGCAGCAGTTTTAATTAAAAAAACATTAGGTCTTGAAAAGGCTTCAGCTACTCCAAACAAAACAAAAGTAGCTACTATTACTCAAGCTCAACTTGAAGAAATAGCAAAAACTAAAATGCCTGACTTAAATGCAACTACTTTAGAAGCAGCTGTTGAAATGATAAAAGGCACATGCAACAGCATGGGCGTAACTGTGGAGGGCAAGTAATATGACTAAATTAACTAAAAAAACAAAACAAATTTTAGAAATGCTTGAAGATGTAAATCAACCCACAACAGGTGTTGAAGCTATTAAAGTTCTTAAAGACATTTCAGCAAAAAACTCTAAATTTGATGAAACTCTTGAACTTCACATGAAGTTAGGCATTGATGTAAAACACGCTGAACAACAAGTTCGCGGTACTACTGTTCTTCCTGCAGGTACAGGTAAATCAGTAAGAATTTGCGTTGTTGCCAAAGGTGAAAAAATGGCTGAAGCTGAACAAGCAGGAGCTGATTTTGTCGGTGCGGAAGATATAGTTGAAAAAATTTCAGGCGGTTGGTTAGATTTTGATACATTAATTGCAACTCCTGATGCAATGGGTATGCTAGGTAAACTCGGTAGAGTTTTAGGACCTAAAGGTTTGATGCCTAACCCCAAAACAGGTACAGTTACATTTGATGTTAAAAAAGCTATTGCCGAAGCTAAAGCAGGTAAAGTTGAATATCGTGCCGATAAACAAGGTATTGTTCACGTGCCTCTCGGAAAAATGAGCTTCAGCGAAGATGATTTGGTTAAGAACTTTGTCGCAGTTGCTGATGCTGTCATTAAAGCAAAACCGTCTGCTACAAAAGGTACTTACGTAAAATCAGTATATTTAACGACTACAATGGGTCCTTCAATTAAAGTTGACGACAAAAATGTTGCAGCAGAAGTAAAAGCATTAGTAGGTTAGTTAAAATTTAACTTAAATTTAAAACAGACATCGTTATTAAGCGGTGTCTGTTTTTTGTATAAAGTTAAGATTATTCTCGACTATCAAATATTGAGGAAGAAATATCTCCTTTTGGAACCTTATATGCCTCAATAACTTTTTCTTCCTGTATTGTATCCAGAAGTGCTTGTTTGATTTCGTTTTTAGCAACCTGCATGGCACGAAGAATAAAATCATTTTTCTCTTTGATTTTATCTCTTAATTTATAAATATATTTTATTTTTTCTTCATCAATATCGGAAGGTGTAGAAAGTTTTTTAAACAAAGCATCCCTTTTATCAAATACTTCACCAATATCATCAACTTGTTTTTTCTTTAACATTACTTCCAATTCTTCCGAAAGTTTTAAAATTTCCTCAAATATTTCTTTATATTCTTCGTAAAGCATTGCTTATGCACTCCTGTCGACATTTTCGTCCGGACTAACATAACTTTTTTCTTCATGAGAAGCAATTTTTATAGCTTGTTCCCATGTTTCTTTTAGTCCTCGTAAATGCTCTATAACTTCATCAAGTATTGCTATATCCTTTTTTATATTTGCCTGAATCAACTGGTGATGGAGATATTCATACAAGCGATACAGATTTTGTGCAACATCACCACCTGATTCCATATCTAAAGTGTCCATAAATTCACGCAAAATGCGTTGAGTTTTAATAATATTTTCGTGGCAATCTTCAATATTTTTTTGCTCAATTGCTATCTTTGCACGCAACAGAAAATTTATTGCACCTGAATACAACATAATTAAAACTGTTTCAGGGGATGCAGTCATTACTGAGTTTTCTTTATATTGATTATATTGTTTAATATACGGATTCATCAAATTCTCCTGGTACATACAAATATATCGGCAGTTTGCAGAAAAACTAAATACACCAAATACAGTATTTTATATTTTCTTATCTATAAATACTCCCGAAATACTTTTAGCTTTATGCAAAACTTTCATTAATTCTTCCGGTGTTACACTTTCTATTAATTTACCATTTTTCACATTACTCATTTCTATCATTTTCGTTTCAGAGTTAAATCGTAATGTATATTCAAGTTCTACTGAAGAAGAACCTTCTTCAACAACTAATTGCAAAACTTCGTTTTCGTTTTCTGTTTCAAGAAGTTCTCTTGCTTTAGAAAGAATTAACTCTTTTGCTGCTTTGTCTTCTTTTTTTTGAGAGCCGTCTTTATCTATTTTTTTAATCAAACCGGTAGCATCTACACGCTTTTCAGCTTCTTTTGCAGATTTAGCAGCTAAGCGCTCCGTCTTTTCGGAAGAATCTTTTGTCCTGTATATTCCTACGCTTTGATTTGAAAGTCCGTCTAATGCCATAACTATCCTTATCTTTAATACATAGTAACATCATTTCAGGTAATTGACTATTGCCCGAAGTGCAAGAGTATAGCTGTCTTTTTTAAAGCCGGCTATTTGTCCTATGCATACAGGAGCTGTAAAAGAATTTTTTCTAAACTCTTCTCTTGCATGAATATTTGATAAATGAACCTCAACAGCAGGAAGTTTTACCGCCAAAAGCGCATCTCTCAGTGCTATACTTGTATGAGTATAAGCTGCAGGATTAATGATAATACCGTCAAAATTACCTTTAGCACTTTGGATTTTATCAACAATTGCACCTTCAGTATTTGACTGAAAAAAATCTATTTCTACATTTAACTCATTAGCAAGAGCTGTTAACTCGGCGTTGATACTCTCTAAAGTTACTTCACCATAGTTGCTTGTTTCTCTTTCACCTAAAAGATTAAGGTTTGGTCCGTTTATCACAAGTATTTTCATTATTTATTCCCTTGAAAGCAGTGTTTCGTTGTTTTCTGCAATAGATTTATAGTAAGCTATTTGTTCTTCTGAATTTTGCTTTAACTTACCTAATTGAGTTTGTCCGCTGACAACAATATTTTGAACTTCAGACATATCATTTACAAGACGTTTAAGCACGCTTTCGGCGTATCTGTCAGCACCTTCTCGAATAGAGATAGCATCATTAATAACTTGCTTTTTCAATTTTAAACATTCATTAACTGTTTTTTCTCTGATGGCTTCTCTTTCATTATTGGTATCTTCTTTAATTTTGTCAGCTTGGATTTTTACGTTCTTCAAAATCTCATTATCATCAATTCTTCTTGCAGCCTCTTTTTTAGCTTCTTCAAGAATTTGTTCAGCCGTATTTTGCGCTTCTCTGTGAATTTCATCCCTTCTTTTTAAAACGGAATTTGCTTCCTGAATTTCTTTAGGTAAAACATCTCTTGTTCTGTCAATTAATTCCAACAATTCTTCTTTGTCAACAACTACAAAACGTGTCAACGGAATAGCTTTTGCTCTTTCCAAAACTGCTTCCATGTAATTTAATAATTTGTTTACGTTACTAATACTCATAATTCACCTCTATTAAAATAATCTGTTAAATACTTACTCACCGGTGGAGTAACGAATTTATCGATATCTCCGCCCAATTTAGAAACTTCTTTTACTATACTTGATGAAATAAAATTATATTTAGATTTTGGAACCAAAAATACGGTTTCTATTTCATCATATAAACTGTTGTTCATTTGAGCCATTTGCATTTCGTATTCAAAATCACTTACAGCTCTAAGTCCCCTTATAATGGCTTTTGCCCCTTTGTTACGAGCATACTCTGCTGTTAAGCCTTCAAAATAATCGACTTCTACTTTTGCAATACCTTCGACTGACTGTTTTATCATATCAAGACGTTCTTCAATAGAAAACATGCCTGATTTTGCAGGGTTAATACTGACTGCAATAATAACCTTGTCAAATATTTTTACAGCTTTTTTCAATACATCAATATGTCCTTTTGTAATCGGGTCAAAACTCCCCGGGTAAATTGCTAATGACATGTTCCAACCAAGTATAATAATACACATATTATTATACTATTAGTACGTCAAAAGCGATAATATACTAAGTTTTGTAAAGTATATTGCGATTTTAAGGATGCAAAATTTGAAAAGTTATTTTTCTTCTTTTTCTTCGCCTTCGCTTTCCTGTTCTTCGTTTTTGCTAACAATAGCAGCAATTTTAGCAGAATTATCTTCAATATCGAATTTTTTCTTATCAGATTTGTTTTTATATTTATCTTTAGCTTTCACAACGTTAGCAGCATTAAGAGCGGCAAGCGAATTAAGAGTAGCTCTCAGTTGGGCAGATCTGTCAACAAAAGGAGACTGTTGAAATTCTTCTTCATCCTGGTGCTGACCTCTTCGGTCAAAGTATTCTTCACCGGAAGCCTTATCATTCGGGTTATTACCGACATTTGTATTGTCCATGTTTATCGTGGGACGATTAAGTTGACTTAAACTCATTCCCTCAGTCATATATGTATACCCTCGTTTATTCCTTACCGTCTATTTTAGCAGATTTTAAAAAAAATGCTATCATGCAATATACGTATAGTGTACATTGCATTAAAAATGCTAGAAATACAAATTTGCTATCATGTTTACAAATATTTACAAAATATCGAAAATAAGAATAAAAAAGTTATTGTTGACAATAAATTTTGGGTTAGATACAATATATTTGCCGGGTGAGGTATTGGGGCGTCGCCAAGTGGTAAGGCACCTGGTTTTGGTCCAGGCATTCGGAGGTTCGAATCCTTCCGCCCCAGAGTTTAAAAGAGATGACTTAAAAGTCATCTCTTTTTGTGTGAATATTATAAATTCTCTTGCGGTTTGAGAGAATGTATCAGGGAGTTTGAGAATTTTAATTAGCAAAAAAATTTATTCACATGTTTTATATAATCAGAATATGCTCATATTTTCAGGTAACTCATGGATATAAATTATACATCACTTAGACAGAATATTTCTCAAAATTATTTTACGAAATCAAATACTAAAATTTCGCAAGAGTACAAAACATCTCCATCAAAAGCAAAAACTTTAAATTTGAATTTTTCTCCGTTAGCACTTAACAATAAAAGCTCGATTAATTTCTGTGCTATGAAGAAAAGTCAATTTTTAGGTGTGGACTTAATGCTGGTAAATCAACTTAAAGCACCGATTGAAAAAATGAATACCAATGATGATTTTCAAAATTACTGTCAAAAAATATTAGATGAAAAATATTTAGGTGTTGAAAACATTAAAAAATTATCAAAATCAATTGACCCACAAGCACAAATACAGAAAGAAGCTATTTTAAAAGAATGGATAAAATATGTTGTTGATGAAAATGATGCTTATACTCCTGCAATAGAATTAATGATATTATCATCAATTACGCAAAACCTTGATGAAAATTCTAATCATCTTCCTCCGACTTTAGATAAAAGAAAAGTTGCAGACACAATTGAAGAAATATCTGAAAATTGTAAAACTAATAAACAGTATCAGTGTAATTTTGACAAATTGTATAGAAACAAATTGCAAAAAAGTCATTTAGAAACAGAAACTCAATTAGATGAAAATTTATCAGGTTGGGTGATTATTCCAAGCAAAGAACATGACCCACAAAATTTTGAAAAAAATGTTGAAAAATTAAAAGCATTATCTCATCATAATTGGTGCACCAAAACATTTAACGCTAAACCTTATCTTGCCCAAGGTGATTTTCATGTGTATTTAGAAAAAGGTAAACAAAAACTCGGTGTAAGATTTGATGGCGATGTAATACAAGAAATACAAGGAGAAAAAAATAATTCCCAAATTCCTGTATCATATTTAGATATAGCTAAAAAACATGTTGAAGAAGGTAAATATAATATAAATCAGGGAACAAAATCTGAATTCGATGAAGCAGAAAAAATAAAAGCAGAATTTGAAAAAATTAAAAAAGATTTAGCAGAACCAATTAAACAAAAAGATTATCAAAAAATTTTAGAATATTTTGACGTAGAAGTCGAAAAAGATGAAAATGGATTAATGACACTATCAGAATTAAGAGAACCAAATGTATGTGCAGGTATATCTTTTTTTAAGGATATAGGTGTTGATATAAACGATTTATTAAAACATGTCAAAGAAGTAACAGGTTGTATAGATTTAAGTGATGATACAACATTAATTTCAACAGGAGCATTAGAAAAAGTTGGAGGAAGTGCTTATTTAAACGATTGTACAAATTTAAAAGAAATTCCTAATTTGAAAAAAGTAGGTAGGAATTTACTTTTAAACGGTGCTGAATCCTTAACTTCAACAGGAGCTTTAGAAGAAGTTGGAGGAAAGGCTAATTTTTCTAATTGTCCAAATTTAAAAGAAATTCCTAATTTGAAAAAAGTAGGTATGGATTTATGTTTAGCTAATGCTACCTCATTAACTTCAACAGGAGCTTTAGAAGAAGTTGGAGGAAATGCCGATTTTCGTGATTGTACAAATTTAAAAGATATTCCTAACCTGAAAAAAATAGGTAGTGATTTGTATTTATGGAGTGTTGAATCCTTAACTTCAACAGGAGCTTTAGAAGAAGTTGGAGGAAATGCTGATTTTCGTGATTGTACAAATTTAAAAGATATTCCTAATTTGAAAAAAGTAGGTAGGAATTTATATTTAAAGAATGCTAAATCCTTAACTTCAACAGGAGCTTTAGAAGAAGTTGGAAGAAGTGCTTATTTAAACGATTGTACAAATTTAAAAGAATTTCCGCATATAAAATATATTGGATGAGGTATTATTGCACCTGATGAGTTACGCAAAAATCTTAAGCAACAAATCGAATTAACTATTTCTTCTGAATTTGAGGAATTTATAAAAAGCAAGTTTGGT
>JAZLLQ010000028.1:0-63107 GCA_045598245.1 Candidatus Gastranaerophilales bacterium | reverse complement strand
CTTCAGCTTTTCTTGCTTCTTCAGCTTTTCTTGCTTCTTCAGCTTTTCTTGCTTCTTCAGCTTTTCTTGCTTCTTCAGCTTTTCTTGCTTCTTCGGCTTTTCTTGCCTCTTCGGCTTTTCTTGCCTCTTCAGCTTTTCTTGCTTCTTCTGCTTTTCTTGCCTCTTCTGCTTTTTTAGCATCATCGGCAGACTTAACATCTTTTGATAGTTTACCTAAAAGAGTTTTAAAGTATTCTTCACTTGGTTTTAATTCTTTGGGAATACCATTTTCTTTAGAAACATTTATATAAATAGCATCAGGGGTACGTTTATCTGATTCGAATTTTAATGCATTTGTATGATACAAACCTTGCTCAATTTTTGTTCTTTCTACTTGTAATTTACTTCCTTCAGGAGCCAAATCAGATAATCTTTCCAAAACGTAATTTATAATGTCATTTGAATCTAAACCATCATATACAGCTTTAGTAAAATCTGCAATAAATTTAGAATCATCAGTCGCAAAAACTTCTTTAAATTTATCGTCATCCATTGTTTGTAAGTCAATCAATACGGATTCATCGTATGATTTTCCTGAGTTAATTCTGTCTATTAAGTTTTGACGAACTGCATCAGTACCTTCAGGAAGAGGAAGATTTTCAGCTAAAAAGTTTTCAAGATTAGCAACACTGTCATACAAGTCTTTTTTAGTATAATAATCAATTAAATCGTTCAACTTGAATGAATCTCTTGCACCAAATATTCCTGCAGCCAAATTGCCTGAAACATTGTCAAATGCTTTGAGATTTTCCTTTGAAATCTTATCTCTTATAACGTTCAATGAAACGTTTCCGTACTGATCAAGCACTTTATTTCTTGCGATTTGCTCCAGCGAAGCAGCCCGCATTGCAGGTCTGTTATCTGCAGGTTCCAAAACGATACCACTTACAGTTACAGGCTCATCATCAGGAATTGCTGCCATAGAATCAATATCATCCATAGTAGCTTTTAAGCCAACTGCTTCCCGCAATTCAGGACTCAGCTCTGTTCCGTTGACATAAGCATTTTGAAAATCAATCCATTGCGCAGCATTGAGATTTGCCAACTTTTCAGCGGGAACTACCTCATTGCCGAACTTAAATTCTTTAAGTTGCCCAATAGGACTGCTAAGAATAAAACCTGGTAAGTTTACATTGCTCATCTTTTTCTCCTCGATGTTCTTGTATTTCCATTATAAAAAATTTTCTGACTTTTAAAGTGCTAAAACCCATTTGGGAGTGCAAACAAATTTTAGCATGGGTTCACTATTTGCTATGAATGTATAAAAACATTTTTTTTGAAAAAATTGCTAGTTCATTAAGATATGTGTTGATTTTTATTTTTATTATATTATGTTATGGTAAAAGTTGACAATCCTTTTAAGGTATGAAAAATGAACGAAATAAAAATATCCGTCTCTTTAAAATCAGTCATAGCCATAATTGCAATAGTATTGCTTATAATCGGTCTGATATTAGCGAAAGATATAATATTATTTTTGTTTGCAGGGTATATTATAGCAAGTGCAATGTTCCCTCTATTAGATTTTTTGCAAAAAAGAATGCCGTTATGGCTTGCCG
The DNA here is from genome assembly GCA_045598245.1 of Candidatus Gastranaerophilales bacterium. Classification (GTDB taxonomy): domain Bacteria; phylum Cyanobacteriota; class Vampirovibrionia; order Gastranaerophilales; family JAILCC01; genus JAILCC01. Next base: position 61,509 of record JAZLLQ010000028.1, on the reverse strand, counting down.
TAACATTAATTTTCGGAGGATTAATGATAATACTGGCAACAGTCTTTGTTCCGTTCTTTGCCATCTTTACCCAACAATTGGAACAATTCTCTCAATATTTCCCAAAACTCGTTGACAAAATATCAGGACTTATCAATGCTTATCAAAATTCTCATTTTAATTTTTTATTGCCGACAACGGAAGAATTAACTAGCAAATTATTCAATTATGGGGAAGATTTCTTAAAAACATCCTTAGATTTTACGCTTGCAATATTTGAAATGATTATAGGATTATTTACACTTGCAGCATTAGTAATGTTCATTTTATTGGACAGAGTAGCACTAAAACAGGGTTTTTTATCGTTTTTTCCAAAAGAGAAAAGAGAATACATAGAAAATATTTCCATTACAATTTCAACAAGAGTTGGCGGATATGTAAGAGGACAAATATCGGTAATGATTTTGGTAGGACTCGTTACCGGAATTGTTATGCAAATCATGGGAATACCTTTTGCGTTACTGCTTGGACTTTTGGCAGGATTACTTGAAGTTGTACCAATTATAGGACCCATCTTATCGGCGCTGCCCGCTGTATTTCTTGCATTATTTATAAACCCATGGCTAGCTGTAGGAGTTATACTTGCATATTTAATTATTCAGCGTTTGGAAAACTTTATTTCACCAATGGTCTACGGCAAATTTTTAGATATGCCTCCACTGGTTATAATCAGCGTAATTCTAATTGCAGGAGTAACACTGGGAGTATTTGGCGTAATACTATCTCCTGCAATAGCAGCAGCAATATATGTATTAATCCAAGAATTATACTTAAAAAAAATAAACTAGTTCAGAGCTTCCATCAATTTATTCTGGCGTTCAAGTTGATAAATATCATCACATCCGCCAATAAATTTTCCGCCTGCAAAAATCTGAGGAACTGTGTAAATTCCGGATTTTTTTGCAAGTTTATTGAGCATAAATGCCTCATTACCCGAGATATTTATTTCTTCAAATTCAACTCCTTTTGCACGTAAAAGATTTTTTGCGTTGATACAAAACGGACAAGACGAAGTAGTATAAATTTTAACAAATTTCATATTGAATACCTCCTTTGCCAACAGAATAATCTTTTTTAACGAAAAAGAAATCAGCATTTTAGGTAATAACCATTAACTATTTGACAGTATTTGCTATTTCATCAACAATACCTTTATCCAAAGCCTTTGGCAAAATCATATCAACAGCAAGAGTTTTTTCGGCATATTTTGCAATAGCTAAAGCTGCACTGTACTTAGTATCATCAGTGATTTTTTTAATACCTTTACAAAGCAAACCCTTAAATATACCGGGAAAAGCCAAAGAATTATTTATTTGATTTTCAAAATCAGAACGACCTGAAGCAACTATAAATGCACCTGCCTCTTTTGCGACATTTGGCATAATCTCCGGAGTAGGATTAGCAAGTGAAAATACTATCGCTTTGTCATTCATTGATTTAACCATTTCAGAGGTGACAAGATTAGGTGCCGATAAACCAATAAAAACATCTGCACCTGCAATAATATCAGCTAAAGTCCCGTCTATACACTCAGGATTAGTTTTTTGTGCAAGTTGCTTTAAATATTTATCATCATGCTTGGATTTTTTTGAAATTACCCCGTTTATATCTCTCAATATAAGATTTTTCGCACCTGCTTTTAATAATAATTTCGCAACCGCCTGTGCCGCAGCACCTGCACCTGACATAACTATCTTTACATCAGATATATTTTTGTGAGCAAGTTTTAATGCACCTAAAAGTCCTGCCAAAACAATTATCGCCGTACCATGTTGATCATCATGGAAAATCGGAATATTTGTGTTTCCAGTTAGCTTTTCTTCAATTTCAAAACACCTTGGAGCATTAATATCCTCTAAATTTATACCTCCAAACGAATAAGATATTGCAGTAGCAATATCAACAATTTCATTTATGTCCTGTGTTTTTAAGCATATAGGTATGGCATTCACATCACCTAAAGCCTTAAAGATTGCAGCCTTACCTTCCATAACAGGCATCCCTGCGTTTGCACCTATATTTCCTAAGCCCAAAACAGCAGAACCATCAGAAATAATCGCAATTGTATTTTTTTTCGAAGTACATTCATTTGCTAAAGCCGGATTATGTTTTATTTTTTCTACAATTAAATCAATATTTTCTTTTGAAAATTCATCCTTGATGTCCTGAAGAGAAACATTTTTAAAAGTATTATCAGTTTCAATTACACCCATTAATGAACTCCTAAGCTGTAATGACTTTGTCCTGAATATATCATCGTCATACAGAGGTTCCGCAGAAATTTCCGTTTTTAAACCATTTTGTATCTTTCTTGCATTTTGAACAATTTTATCAAAATCAAAATCACTATAATCAGAAACGACAACATTTTGAGTAAATGTATTTAATGATTTATCCGTAAAAATATAAAAACCGGCAAATGAAGGAGACAGATTTTCTACGAGCTTATCAAGAGAATAATCTTTTGAAACCAAGGGATAAGCATCTATATTTGTCGTTTTTTTAATTATGTTTGCAACAGCCTGAGAATAGGGGAGATAACTTTCAGGACATTTTTTACAATCACAAATTACAGCAAGAGAATTTAACCTGTTTGTCAAAGTATTGGTTATATTAATATCCCTTGCTATTTCTTTTGATGAAAAGCCAACTCCCGGAGTGTAAATTAACGATAATTCATCCAAAGTATCAAGTTTATGTTTTAACGTTATTTCAAAATTATTCATATTGCCTCAATTTACTGAATTTATAGTATTTTGGAATTTTTTAATTCTTCTTTCTATTCTTTTTACAATATCATTTTCACTGTTCAGTTTTAATTTCCGAACAGTTGTAACTATGTGCTTAACTTTAGATACATACTTTTTATCCTGATAATAACTCAATGCAAGAGTTAAAACATCAAGAAGAGGAAGAAATTCATCATAATTGTCAGAAGATATAATTTTAATCAAAATTTCTTCTAACAATTCAAGCATTTTTGAGTACTGTCCTCTGCTCAGAATATCTATTGCGATAACTCTCAAATTCATTTCCTTAGAATCGTCTTTTATAATTTCAACAAATTCTTTTTGCAGAAGTTTTACAGTTCCCACTTTGGAATTTAAAATTCTTTGTAACAATTTATCTGCCAATATTGATGTACTTTTTGAACTGCAGGCAATTGTATACAATTGCAAAAACAGAGGTATTGTACTCTCAAACTCACTCAGTTTATCCTTGTATGCCAATTCTATTAAAGCATCCAAAACAAACAGGAAAGATTCTTTTTCATCATAGCTCGAATCAATATAAGAAGTATTTACAACACTTTCACCGTATTCAATTACCGGTTCAAACATTTCTTTATGTATAAAAATCCCAAGAATAATTGTTTTTTTTAAATCTTTTTCTTTATCGAGAAACAACAAATCTTTCATTTTATCAAGCAATATAGGATTTTTGGTTTGCGTCAAACCATTAAAAACAATCTGTCTGAAATTAGCATCACCACCATCTGTATTGTTTTTAAGAATATCTTCAGTTAATTCATCCAGTTTCTCTAAACTTGTTAAAGCGTCTTGCTCTTGTTTTTTAGACATAATCACACCTCTCACGCAGATATTATATAACAAAAATAATATCTTGCGAATATAAGGTTTTCAATTGGGATTGAGCGGTTACTCTTCAGGCTGAAGAACTCCGTCAACGTATTCTTTTCCATCGATATAGCCATTTGCAAGTTCTTTTTTATCATCAGACATTTTTGATGAAACAAATACAGCCATATCACCTAAAGGCTCTTCGTTGATGGTGCTTGTATAATACCTTGCCCCATCACCTTCGCCAATAGAATAAAGTATTCGCCTGTTATCATTTTCATAATAAACAAATTCAGCTATATCATTATTTGGAATTTGAGGTGAACTTGCTACTAAATCTAATAGCATCGGATTATTAAAACTTACAACATTATCAAGTGGAATTGCAGTGAGAGGTACGGGTATTACTTCTAATTCTTTTCTTGGTATCTTGGAAGTTTCTGCAACAAATATTTGATAAAAATATTTTGTAAAATCTTTAAAAGTAATAGTTGTTGTTAAAGCACCCTGCCAAGGGTTACCGATAACAATTTTATCTCTGTCTTTGTCCATTGACCAAATCATATAAGCATGTCCGTCCGTAATAAACTTGTCTTTACCATACTCATCTATTGATGCCCCTGTATTCGTTCCGGCACCATATATTATATTTCCGTTATTAAACTCGATTACAATATCATCCAGACGTTTATTTTGGTCATTAACCAATGCGGTATACAAACCATACTCGTTGATATCGTTTAAGAATGCACTTTCGTCATAAAGCAGATATGCAACAGCATTACATATTGTAGCAGGAAGTCCTGACGATACAAAATCATTATTTTTCAGGATATATGCTGATGCTTGAGCCATGTACTCGGGTTTATTTTTCAATCCAAGTGCTATTTTTTGGAAATCATCGTCATTTGCAGCAAAAAGTGCAATATAATTTCTTATACTGTTTTTTACACTGCTTGCTGTTTTTGAAGAATCAAATATAGGTTGAAATAATTCCGTAAGTTTTTCAGTGTTTGCACGACCTTCTACAATACATTCTACCCAAAGATTTTTACTTTCGTCAATTGCAGTGTAGCAGTATGATATATATCTTACCGCGTCCATAATATCTGAATCTTTATATTCCGAAAGTCCGGCTGCCTCCTCAGTCAGATATATATTATTCTTTGCCGTCAAATAATTTTTAACATAACTTGCTTTTCCGTCTATTGATGATTTAGAGTAAGATTCGCAATTGTTTAGTACAACACATTCTGCACCGAGTTCTTCTCCGAAAACAGCATTTTGTGCTTCGTTATTTAAACCATTTTCTATGTGTGCCATTGCATCATCAATATCCAAATCTTTTGCTTCAATTGTTGCAGAAGAATCATAGGCAAATTTTGCAAGTGCAAATGCTTGTTCAAACATTCTCATACCTTTAGAAGTGTTAATGGCAATTTTGGAACTGTACCAGCGACCGCCACTTCCTCTGTAATCGGTTACAAACAGTTCTCCTTTTTCAAATTTTACAGGATAATCGGAAAGCCCGTTAAATGTTACCGTTACATCACCCGTGACTTGATTCACATCCATCATTTGTAAAAGTTGAGCGTATGAAATCGGGTTAGCCGCACTACCAAGCAAAACTCCTGAAACGAAGTAACAGTCACCGTAACCTCCTTGTGAAACTGCGTATCTTCCTAAGGTCGGGAACAATTCAAGGTATTGTGCCTTGGTCATTTTTAACGGCATCATTTTTTCACCGTCATTAACGTACAAAGCATCTCCTATTGTAAAGACTTCACCGGCTTTAGTTTTTGTTTCAGCATCTGCAATACTGTAATTTTTAACCGTAAGTTCTGCTACTTTACCACCAAATGTAACAGTTCCTGTCGTGTCAGTTTTAACAGCAATGTCTGCCGCTTTTAGGATATTAATATCCTCTTGTACTTTGGGCGAGAAGTTAAAATCTACGTACACACTGTCTGTGTATATTGATGGTTTTAATGTATCAATATCTGCGTACTGTGCAAGTACGTCATCACCCAAAGAATACAAGAAATTCAAACCTCTATAATAATCATCATTGATTTTTAAATCTTTTATTTTAGAATTATCGGAAGTTTTAAATGTACCATAGTATACTTGTATCCCATTACAATCTTCTGCATATAAAGTTTGCATTGATGATGTTTTTTCGTAATGCCAAATGTATCCGTTTGCGTTGAATGTAACCCTGTTGTCACCTGAAGTAAATGTTGCGCCCTTGATGTCGCTGAAAGATAAAAACATATTTGTATCGAGTTCCGTGATAGTATTAAGTATTCCAATTTGTGTATCTGTGAGTGAAACAGGAACAATGCTTCCTGATGAATATGTAACTCCGTTTATAACTCCTTCCGCTGAATAATCCATATATATAGGATGTGCATCCTGCGTAGAAATACACGGAAGCGGAGTATCATTTTTTTCGTAATATGTAGAATTACCGCCATTAATTTTACAGAAGATTATTTTTTTATTGTTATCTTTATCTCTGTAATAATCCTCTGCAATTACGGTGTATGTAACATTATCTTCTGGGTTACTTGTAGAAATAATGCTTTCGTCAAATGAAGATATTCTGCCTGTCAGAGAATCGTACACAATATTTGTTTGGGTAAGTGTATCCTGTAAAATATTCTCTGAATTATAACTATAAAGGCAAATAGAAAGCATATTGCCGTTTTCATCGTGTACTCTCGTTGTTGAAAGGTTGTTTTTACTGTCATAACTGTTTACGGTAGTTGTATTATCTTCATTTTTACGTCTTATAAGTAAACCGCTGCTGTATGTTTCATTACCGATATCACCGTTTGCAATATCGCCGTTGTAATAAGTAAGATTTCCAAATGGTTCAAGACCCTTAGACAATTCACCGTTTGACCAAAGTTGACCTTTGTAAATTTGCGGAGTTTTATCCAAATCACCATTTGTATAAAGTTTTCCTTCAAAATCTTGTGTTCCGCTTGCAACAGTGCCGTTTACATAAAGTTTACCGTTACCTTCATATACTTGAGTAGTTCTGTCAATAACCCCATCTTTGTATAAAGTATTATCAAGATCACCGGTATATAGTTTTCTGTCTTTCCAAAGTCTGTCAAATTGGTCTGTACCGTTATCAATTGTTACAAGGTCATTGAGGTCGGCAGTATATAATCGCCCAAATTTCTCGACAAATTCAACATAAGGAACATCTATGGCAACAGAACAAGACCAAGGATTAACTATTTTAATTGTTTGAGCATCAACATCAATTCCGATTATTGCGTATGCATGATTATTTAGTATGTAGTATTGGTGATTTTCTCCTGATGTACCCGCACAAAATATAGCATTTCCATTGTTGACAGAAGTTGCAAGAGCATCAAATTTGCCAAATATTTCTGCTGTGCTTTCATTACAGCTATCTTCAAGAGTTTTCCTTAATCCTTGATTTTCGATTTTTTCAAGAGAATCTTTGGGATTATTTAATAATTTTTCAATAGCAACATTTTTAACTGAAATTGTTTCCGCAGTAAAACAAACACCTATATCACTGTTATATTTACTTCGTGCAGCATTGTATTCTTCTCTTGAGGATGCATATGATTCGGGTAAAGATGTTATCTTAGTTATGAGTGTGCAAATTTGCTCATCGGTCAGCAATGCATTTATTCTTTCCGCACCTTTATGATGCGCCGTTAAATGTTCTCTAAATGCTATTGCTGACGGACTTCCTTCAACTAAACTTTCTGTCCAGATTTCAGGACAGTAGAAATGCATATTTTGTATATCTTCAATAACTTCACCCTCTATTACCCCGTCAAACAGACTGTGTTCTATTGTTTCGATTTTATCCTTTGCGTTAAGGTATCTCGTCAATATTGAGGCAATATTTCCCATTGATTCGTCATTAATTAAACTTACCGTTTCCGGTTTTGAAAATATTGGCATCATTTCTATGGATGCAATATTTGATTGGATAACTTCATTAATTGCGACGTTGCAATCTCCTCCATAAGCAAGATCATATGCTGCATCTAAATCAATAGCTGATATTTCTTCATTGTATGCTGATGCAAAACGGGCAAGTGCGTATGCCTGTTCTATATACTTTGCCGATAGGCATCCTTCCAGCTGATTCCCAACAGGATGTTCTGCAGGTTCACCATCTATTTTTCCGTCATTTGTAAATAATTCTCCGTTAAGGAATGTTACCGGATAATCGACAAAGTCACCTTTAAACGTGATTGTAATATTGTTGCTTTCATCTATGCTAAACATTTTTAAAATATGGGCATAAGTTTGCGGATTAGTAAAACAGGAAGATAAAATACTTGAAATAAAGAAACAATCCCCGATGCCGCCCTGTTTTGTTGAAAATCTTTCAACAATGGGGAACATTTCCAAGTATTTTTCTTTTGTGAAAGCGAGTTTGCTTAACGCATTTCCGTCATTAACGTAAATACCATCAGATTTTTCTATAACATCACCAACTGTTGTTTCAAGTAATACAGCCTCGTCAGAAAGAGTACTTGCTTTATAATCTTTAACCATTTGAGAAGCAACGCTATTGTCAAATGTCGTTTGATATATTTCCTGAGCTTCTGCTTCTGATTTTCCATCTGATATGGCTTTTTCTTTTTCGGCTTTTGCTAATGTATCTGCTGTCATAAGTATATCTATATCTGATTTTACTGTATCTGTCAGTTGAATATTTTCTACCATATCTATATAATAACCGGCAGGTAATACTTTGTTTACAAGAGTATGGTCAATTGATTCTAAAAATATTATATATTCTGAATCATGAATTGCTCTGCCAGCCATGTAGTATTTATTGTCATAAATACCCTCAAAAGTACATGGAGAATTAAAGCTAACATGCATAATAATTTCTGTTGATTTAGTTGGTATATCCGAAATACTCATTGCTCTATAAAGAATAGTTTTTTCATTTTTCGTGACGGATAGCAATATAGGTCCGTAACTGCCACTGGTTCCCATTGTTCTGCTCAGTATCTCATAAGTTTCTACTTCAGGCGGCTCTTCGGAAATTATATTATCAAATCCGACTAAATTACCATCTTCGTCATACCTTAGATTTTGGTTTGCCGTTAAAGAACCTTCTCCATTATAAATCTGAATTAAAGTTGCTCTGTCATTTGTATCAAATTTCAGTACGGAAGATATTTTAGTGATATCATTGTCCGCATATCTTGTAACGGTTGTTCCTTCATCATTTTCGAGAACATTTTTAATCAGTACACCATCATCATAAGTGTTTTTTGTACCGTCCAGCATTAAAATTTCGCCGTCACATTTTTCACCGCTCAAGTACCATAATCCGTCATCTTCATTTTTAGTCGGTTGATACCCCAAAAATCTGCCATGATCATATACACCGCCGTTTATTTCACCATCTGCCAATTCTCTAACTGGAAAGAGCTTATAGGGATCATAATCCAAGTCAGTACCAAGTTCAGGTTCTTCAGAAGTGTAATATTTTGTTTCACCATTGGTTGTTATTGTATACACAACATAAGGTATTTTTATTGTTGATGGAGGAGGAAGCGTTTCATCATAACCGTTTACATATATAGACGCACTTCTTTCATATCTGTCTGTTATGCGAATTACATTTGTCTGAACATCAGTTCCTATCGTAATAATTTCCGTAAAACCTGATATTTTATTATTGCTTGTATCATACGTGATATCTTTTTGTTCGATTATTTTTTCAAGAACATTGTCTTTATATTCGTACATTTTTTGAGAAACAATGATATTTTCTTCATTAAGAATCCTCTCTGATGTAATATGATGATTTTTCAAATCATTATTATACAATTTGACCGTTGTAGTACCGTCTAAGTTTGCTATTGTTTCTTTTATCAGGAGCCCTTTATTATAAACCTTACCTTCAATTTCACCTGTGTAGGTTTTACCGTCTTTCCAAAGTCTGCCGAATTTATCTGTACCATCATCAATAGTGACAACATCTTCCACATACGCAAAATGCAAATCATAAAAATAAATCCCGAATTCACTGAAAGGAATTTCTATATTAACAGCACATGCCCAAGGGTTTACTATTCTAAGAGTTTTATTTTCCGTATCTATACTTTCTATTGTGTAAGCGTGACTATCATACACACTATATTTGCCATTTGCCGCTCTTGTATCTGAACCTAAAAGTAATTTTTTAGAATTCACATCATCCGCATAAGTTTCTAATTTTGCCGTAAGTTTAACTAAAAGAACTTCGTTTTCTTGCTTTAATGCATCTTTAAAGCCAAGATTATTAGTATTATTTAAAAATCTCGAAAGGGATTCTTTTGTAGTTGCCGCATCCATTACTGCTGATGATATATCATATTGGTCAGGAAAAACACTCCATATAGTATCGTAGAATGTACTACTTTTAGCAAAGTAGTTTTTCACCAAATCTTTATAATTTTCCTCAGAATTATTTACGTTTGTGATTAGACGGCATAAATTATCATCGCTAAAAGCATTATTGATAGTTTCGGAAGCATAAAAGTTGTGTTCATTCATATAATTTCTGAATGTATCGGCATTTGCAATTCCTTCTTTATAGCTTTCGGACCAAATTTCTCCGCAAAAATCAGTGAGATCACGCAAAGACGCAACAACTTCTTCGTTTAAATTAAATTCACCGAATAATTGTTCTTCAAGAGTCAATAAATCTATTTTTGTAGAGAAGAAATCGGACAGCACAGGCACAAACGTGTCAATTTGTGTTTGAGTTATACTATTTATCATTTCACTTGCAAGAAATCTGAGATCAAGTGACTCCTCATTTGAAAATTGCGGCTGAACGACATTGTTTATTGCAGCACTTTCCCATCCGCCTTCAATCAGGTCAAATGCTTCATTAATATCAATTGCGGATATTTCGGTATCATAAATATCTGCAAATGAAGCGAGTGCAAATGCTTCTTCAATATAATTTACGGCAGGTGCCCCCTGTACTATCGGAGTACTGTACAAATTACCTTCGGCGAATGGTACGGGATAATCACTCAAATCACCTTTGAATGTAATTGTTATATTGTTACTTGAATCAACATCAAACATTTTTAATATCTGAGAATATGTTTGTGAATTTTTCATGCAATTAGAAAAAACACTTGAGATAAAATAACAATCCCCTAAACCGCCTTGTCTTGCAGAAAATCGTTTTACAGGGGGGAATAACTCTAAGTACTTCTCTTTAGACATTTTTAATTTGTACAAGTTTGCACCGTCATTTACATATATGCCGTCAGTTTTTTCTATAACATCACCGACTTGAGTTTCCGTCAAAATTTCTTCATCTGACAATGCAGTTGTTTTATAATCTTTCACCATTTGTGAATTTACACTGTTATTAAATGTTGTTTGGTATATTGCTTGGGCTTCTTCTTCAGATTTACCTTCCGAGATAGCTTCTTCTTTATCCGCTTTTGCCAGAGTGTCGGCAACAATAAGCATATCAATATCAGATTCTACTTTATCTGACAAATCAATCAACGGAACTGTTTCAGAAGTAAATCCGTTGGGTTCTATTATATAGGTATCATATCCTATTGATTTAAGAAAAATCATATATCTTCCGTACTCATCAGGAGTTTTAGCACCTCTCAGATAATATGATTCATTGTATACACCTTCAAATTCCCAAGAATTTAGAATTCTTACAATTGACGGTTTTTCCGTGTCTTTAGTCGGGATAGGTGACAACTCATGCCCGAGATGAAGTGTTGTAAGACCATTTACTGTTTTGCTAAACAGAATAGGATAATAAGTTTCTTCTTCACCTTCGGGCAGGTAATTATAATTAATTATTGAATAAGTTTCAGTTACACCTTCACTTGTTATAGTAAAACCTGACAACTTATTACTTTCGTTGTACGTAAAGTCACTCTGAGTAGACAATATATTATATTTATCGTATTCGGAAACACTTACCAATTTATCTTCTTTATCAAAAACAACAATTGAAGTTATATTTTTTTCATCATTATCGGCATACCTCGTAATAGTTGTTCCTTTATCGCTTTCGGCAGTATTTTTAATTAGTACACCGGCATCATAAGTATTTTTCGTACCATCAAGCATTACGATATCACCATCGCATTTTTCACCGTTCAGATACCATAAACCGTCTTCATTTTTAATTGGCCTATAACCTACAAATGTACCTTTATCGTATACACCGCCATGTATTTCACCATCAGCTAAAATTTTGTTTGGGAAGAATACATCAGAAGTTTTGGTAGGGTCAGTTTCAAATGCAGGTTCAGGAGAAGTATAATATTTTGTTTCACCATCTTTTGTAACCGTGTATACAAAATACGGTACCCATACGGTATGCTCATCAACTTTTCCCGCATCTTTCTGATAATAATCAGTTATATTTATAAGGCTTGTTGAAACGACAGTGCCTTCCGTAACAACTTCCGTCAGGCTCTTTAATTTACCTGTTGTCGTGTCATAAGTTAGATCCTTTTGTTCTGTTTTTTTAATTAACTCATTTTTTTCATTATACTGATAATTTGTTTGAGAAAGAATTTTCCCATCTTCACTTACCGTTCTTTCAAGAATAATGTTATGTTCTTTCAGACTGTTTGTATAATTTTTAATTGTTGTTGTGTGATCTTCATTTGAAACAGTTTCGCGTAATAAAATACCTTTTTCGTATACTTTACCATCAATTTCGCCCGTGAATACTTTTCCGTCTTTCCAATATCTGTCAAACTTATCCGTTCCGTTATCTACGGTAGCGACATCATCAGAATATGAAATACAAAGAGAGCCAAAATATTGTGCAAATCCGCTATATGGTATTTCAACATTAACGGCACAAGCCCAAGGGTTTACTATTCTTAGAGTTTTATTTTCAGTATCAATGCTTTCTATTGCATACGCATGACCGCCAAATACGCTATACTTTGCATTATCCTCTACTAATGTAGAAGCACCCAAAATTAATTTTTTGGAGTTTACATCCTCTGCAAAAGCATCTAATTTTGCAGTTAATGTTGCCAGATTAGTTTCATTCTCTTTTTTTAGAGCTTCTTTAAAACCAAATTCGTTAGTATTATTTACAAACCTTTCAAGCGACTCCTTTGAATCTTCAATATCAAATAATGCCCAACATATTTCAGAATGTCCTTCAAAAACATCCCATATCATGCCAACAAATTCAGATTCTTTGCGACTGCAACTTTTTCTTAAATCCTTATAATTTATAGCAGAATTATTAACCTTTGTAATCAGTCTGCATAAAGTTTCATTATCAAGTGCTTTGTCAATAATTTCCGAATCATAGTAGTTATTTTTTAAATAAGTTCTAAATGTCTCCGCACTTGCTACTCCTTCCTTGTAGCTTTCTGCCCAAATTTCTCCGCAATAATTTGTGATGTCACTCAATGCAAAAACAACATTCTCTCTCAAATTAAATTCCGCATATAATTCTTCTTCAAAATTTATCAAATTGAGTTTTTCAGAGAAAAAGTCCGTCATTACAGGTACAAATGTATCCATTTGCTCTTGTGTTATATCATCAATTGTTTTATCAGGAAGGAACTTGAGATTTAAGGATTCCGCAACTGCAAATTCAGGTTGAATAACACTGTTTATAGCTGTTTCTTCCCACCCGCCGTCAATGAGTTCAAATGCTTCATTAATATCAATTGCGGATATTTCAGTATTATATGTATCGGCAAAGGATGCTAGCGCGAATGCTTCTTCTATATAGTTTATTGCAGGCGCACCATCAGCAATCGGAGTACTATACAAATTACCATTATTAAATGGTACGGGATAATCGCTCAAATCACCTCTGAATGTAACTGTTATGTTGTTACTTTCATCAACAGCAAACATTTTTAAAATCTGAGCATAAGTTTGAGAGTTTTTCATACAATTTGAAAAAATACTTGCAATAAAGTAACAATCTCCCAAACCACCTTGTCTTGCAGCAAATCTCTCTATCGGTGGGAACAATTCTAAGTATTTACCTTTAGACATTTTTAATTTGTACAGCGATGTACCGTCATTAACATAAATACCGTCAGATTTTTCTATGACATCACCGACTTTAGTTTCTGTCAGGATTTCTTCATCAGATAGCGTGCTTGCTTTATAATCTTTAACCATTTGGGAATTTACGCTGTTGTCAAAAATTGTCCGGTATATTTCCAGAGCTTCGCCTTCTGATTTACCTTCGGATAAAGCCTTTTCTTTTTCTGCTTTGGCGAGGGTATCAGCTATTCTATACATATCAATATCTGATTTCACCTCATCAGATAAAGCTATCAGTTCTGCTGTTTCTTTTGTCCTGCCATTGGGAGTGAGTGCGTACATATTCGTATACCCTATGGAATCGAGGAATATCATATATTCGGAGTATTCATCGGGTGTCTTACCGCCGGATAAATAGTAACTATTGTTGTATATCCCCTCAAATTCGTGTGCAGAGTTAAATTTGATTATTTCAGGTGTTGTTGTTTCTTTAGTCGGTAATTCACTGACGCTCATTGCTCGATACAAATATGTTTTTTCGTTTTCTGTTATTGCCAGCAAAATGGGACCGTAGCTGCCATTTGTACCCATTGATCTACTCAATATTTCATAGGTCTTTGTTAAAGGAGTTTCACCTTCCGTTATTTCCGTATATCCTGTTAATACATCTTTATCATCATACTTGAATTCATTTTGTGTACAGGCTAAAACACCCTCTTTATAAGTTTGTATTAATGTAACACGGTTTGATTTATCAAAACCGATTACTGAGGTATATTTTTTATCATCGTTATCAGCATACCTTGTTATTATAGTACCTTCATCATTTTCAAGAACGTTTTTGATTAAGATACCACCTTCAAAAGTACTTTTTGAACCATCCGCAAGAGGATATTCCCCATCGCACTTTTCACCCCTTGAATACCAAAAACCATCTTCATGTTTAACAGGGGAAATTAATTCGCCATCTTCATACAGTTTCCCGTTAACAGCACCGTTTGCTTTAACTTTTGTTGCGAAAATACTTGTTGCTTCATCATCAGTAATGGCTGATATACGAGGTTCTTGTGCAACATAGTATAATGTTGTTCCTGAAACTGTCATTGTATAAACGACACGGTCAACTCCGTAATCATTAAAATGTTCCAAAATATTAATTTCTTTTGTTGTAGTTGTACCGCCGGTTATTTTTTCAACTTCGGTGTAAGATGATAATTTACCTTCAGAAACAACTATATCATTATATTCTGTTGTTTTTATACAGGTTGCTCCTTCATATTCAAAGAATTTCATTGATGTCAAATTATCACTTTCATCATAATTTCTTTCTGAAAGTTTCTGTTTTTCAATGTTGTAATTATTTACAGTATATGTGTTATCTGAATTTTTAATTTTTTCTCTGACTAATATACCTTCGATATATTTTTCGTCACCTATATCTCCGTTAGCTATATCTCCGTCAAAGTACACAAGACCGCCAAATTCGTCTTTACCTTTAGATAATTCTCCATTATCCCAAAGTTGATTTTTATAAAGTTGTTTTGTTCTGTCTAAATCACCGTTAGTATACAGTTTTCCTTCAAAATCATCAGTTCCCTTAGAAAGTTCACCGTTATCCCAAAGCTGATTTTTATAAAGTTGTTTTTTAGTATCAAAATCACCGTTGGTATAGAGTTTCCCTTCAAAATCATCAGTTCCTTTAGAAAGTTCACCGTTATTCCAAAGCTGATTTTTGTAAAGTTGTTTTTTCGTATCTAAATCACCGTTGGTGTATAATTTTCCTTCAAAATCATCTGTTCCTTTGGATAGTTCACCGTTATTCCAAAGCTGATTTTTATATAGTTGTTTTTTAGTATCAAAATCACCGTTGGTATAAAGTTTCCCTTCAAAATCATCAGTTCCTTTAGAAAGTTCACCGTTATTCCAAAGTTGATTTTTGTAAAGTTGTTTTTTAGTATCAAAATCACCGTTGGTGTATAATTTCCCCTCAAAATCATCAGTTCCTTTAGAAAGTTCAGCGTTATTCCAAAGCTGATTTTTGTAAAGTTGTTTTTTCGTATCCAAATCACCGTTGGTATAGAGTTTTCCTTCAAAATCATCGGTACCTTTAGAGCGTTCACCGTTATTCCAAAGTTGATTTTTATAAAGTTGTTTCTTTGTATCTAAATCACCGTTGGTGTATAGTTTTCCTTCAAAATCATCGGTACCTTTAGAAAGTTCCCCGTTATTCCAAAGCTGATTTTTGTAAAGCTGTTTTGTTGTATCAAAATTACCGTCCGTATAGAGTTTTCCTTCGAAATCATCCGTACCTTTAGAAAGTTCACCGTTATTCCAAAGTTGATTTTTATAAAGTTGTTTTTTCGTATCTAAATCGCCATTGGCGTATAATTTTCCTTCAAATGTATCCTGTCCTTTAGACAACTCTCCTTTATCCCAAAGCTGATTTTTATAAAGTTGTTTTCTTGTGTCAAAATCTCCATCTGTATATAATTTTCCTTCAAAATCGTGAGTTCCGATTGCAAGCAAACCATTAAGATATAGTTTACCGTTACCTTCATAAATTTGATTTCTTGTATCAAGTTTGCCTTCTAAATACAATTTTTCGATTTTATCATCGCCGGTATAAGGACCTGTGTGAAGTTTTCCGCCTATCCACAAGTTACCATCTTCATCAAAACCGTCAGGATTATCCGGTTTAAGTTCAATTCTTTCAAGAAGATTTTCTACCGTATTTTTATCAATAGGATTTTTTTCGGAATCAACAAGGTTGTTGCTTTCAAGAAATTTCCACATATCGTGGGTTAACATTTTTCCGTCTGAATCCACATAACCTTTATCCACAAGTGTATTATAAAGAGCATCAACATCAACTTCACCGTTTACATACGTAATTTCGTTAACGGTACCGGTTAGCAATTTATGTTCAACATCATAACTTTTGGCACTACCGTCAGATGCGTATTCGGTTTGAATTTGGAATTGACCTTTATCATCATATACAACAATTTTGGAAATATTGCCATTTGTATAAGAAGTTGTCTTTCTTATTACATCGTTATTAAAATCTGTTCGACTGAGAATTTTTTTACCATCGTTATCGTATAACAACGTGTAAGATGTATTATCATCATTTATTTTAGTATAACTAGATATTGTACCGTCTTTTCTGTAAGTAGTTGTTGATACTGTTTTTCCGTTTTGATATTCCTCATAAACGATTAATTGTCCTCTTGTATTGTACGATTTTTTTGATATTGTTTCACCTTTATCGTTATATGAAAGAAGTATTGATGAACCATCCTTCGCCACAATTTTATCGCCGACTATTTTCCCGTTGTCATATACATGCTTTGTTTTGCTTCCGTCTTCATTGAGTTTATAGCCTTCTCTGTCATAGCCTTCTCTGTTATAACCTTGACGATTATAGCCTTCTCTGTCATAACCGTCTTTATCATAACCTTCTTCATCGTATTTTTTTTGAGGAATCCCGTTAATATAAAGTGTATCACCGATTTCCTTTATACCTCTTGCCAAACTACCGCCGGAATACAATTTTCCTTCAAAAATCTGCTCTTCAGTATCGATAATACCGCCTTTGTAGAGCCTGTTATCAATTACACTGATCCCTGTCAACGGTTCGCCATCTTTATACATTTTGTTATCTTTACCGATACCGGTTAACAACTTGCCGTTAACATACATTTTTCCGTCATCAATACCGTATTTATCAAAGGTAGTTGAATCAACATGCCCTTCTTGTTCAATTTTTCCGTTTACTTCAATATGGTCAGTCGTTGATTTATTTTGGACACTGTTATCTTGTCCGTCTAAAATTATTTTATTTGTCGAATCTGTATCACTGTTAACTGTTATATTTTTACCTTTACCGTCTACAATACTGTTACCATCATTTGTGCTTACATCAATATTTTTACCTTCCACATAAGCGGTATCCTTTTCATCACCGAGGTCAACAGTTACACTTGCACCTGTTGCGGTAATATTATCTTTGCCGCTATCGCCATACACTTTGGAAAATGCACCTGTTGAGGTAATCGTATCATTTCCGTCACCTCCATGAATAGTGGTAGTTAGGCCGAAACTTGAAATTACATCATCACCTGCACCCCCGTTAATTATACTTCTTGAGCTTTTATCAATTATGACATCGTTTTCATCAGACCCGTTAATTACGGATTTATTGGCATTATTGGTAATTGAGGCTACTTTTGCATTGGAATTAAGAGTGACTTCCGAACCGTATATTTCTATTTCAAATTTATCATTTGTTACTTCATCAATATTTATAGTACATTTATTACCCGTGAAAATTATGCGATTATCTTCGATTTTATATGTAAAACCTGACGCAGAATCTGCTTGGCTGACGGAAAATTTCATACCTGAAATTTCGTATTCTGTCATTGTGGCTTCTGATTTTACGCCGGCAGATACCTTTTGTCCGATAGAAGCAAGCATTGCTTCCTGTTCAAGAGCAAATAAAGAGCCTTCTCTATTGTTAACTCCGACAGAACCTGGTTCAACAGTTTCTTGCTCTTCAACTTCAAGTTCTTCTTGTTCCTGTTTTTTATTTTGCTCTTCATCGGATATTTGAGAAACTTTTTTATTATCATAAAGTATAGTTCTCAAGTTCATTTTAACGTCAGTCATAATTTCTTATCTTCCCAATTTCGCACTAGTATACCTTACATCTTTATCGGGTTTTAAAAGGAAAAATTTAGTTGAAAAAAAAATATTTCATATATATAGAGTACAAAAGCAGAGGGGTGTATGGTATGCCTCTGCTTTTGCAAATTAATTTATTAACAAAGGCTTTTATTATTTGTATGTATCCGTATCGGGATCATAGCTGTCTTTACCTTTCAGATTTTCTACTTTACGTGTATAATCTTCATCTCCTGTTTCGTAATAGTAGTGAATTGTCCAACTGTCATAGTATGCACTGTATGACGCTCTACGTTCGTACGAATATCCGTTAGAATAGTATGCGTAGAATGTTACATCTCCGTCATAATCGTCAGTTTTATGGGTTTTTACGGTTGTAGTACCGGGGTGATATGTCCAATACTCATCGCTACGATAATCTACTCGTTCACCGGATTCATTTCTTGTCTTTTTGTCAGTTCTCATACCGTCTGCATTGTAGTTGGTTGTTGTTATGTAATCATGAGAACCGCTATAATTGTACTCCGTTTCTACTTTTTGTAACGGTGTTGTATTGTCTTCACGGTATGTTGTTATAACCTCATCAGTCTTGACATGATCGCTGTTGTAAGAAATGCGAGAAGTTTCTTTTCCTTGAGTGTTATAATCAATAGTTTCTCTTACGCAAGAAGCATCACGGCGTTCATAGGATTTCAGAGTTTCATTATCATCCCAGTATGTCCAAGTTTCCTCACCTATTGTTATACCTGAACTGTTTTTATCAACTTGGCTTAATTTATTACCTTTTATATTGTAAGTTGTTGTTTCCGTAGAACCGCTTGTAGTTGTATAAACCAGTGATTTAGGAGTTATTCCGTCCGTTTGATATTCTCTTACGTATGAATAGAAACTGCCGTCAGCATAGGTATATTTGTCTAAGGTTGACTTATTTTGTTCATTCCAACTCTTTTCCGTTTTAGTACCGTTTTCGGCATTGATTACTTGAGTTGCCATAACGCCGTTAGAGTGATAAGTTTGAACTCTTGAAGATATAACGGTATCTTTATCGTCCCTAACAGTTTCATCAAGTAATTTGCCGTCAGAATTATAGTTTCTTGTCGTAGTCGTTATCACTTCAACTGCATGGTAACTTCCATCTTTATATTCGTACGTAAATTCAATGTTGTATATAGTTTCAGATTTCAATACATTTGTACCATCCCATAATGTACGGATTTCTTCATGAATTTTACGATCGTCTTTTGTTTCAACCTTGTACGTAACAACATTGTCTTCATTTCTTGCTTCATTTAGAGTGTAGTGTTTATTGACGTTTACCCATTGTTGTTTTTCTTCATCATATTCACGGAATTCATGGTTTTTATCGTCAATAGTATGTGTTTTGATATTGTAGTATGAATCAGAATTGTAGTATTCGGTTGTTTCTGTTTTGATAACAGCTCCGGTACTGTCATTTACAATTATTTCTTCTCGTTCTTTTTTGTCAGAATAAGCATCCTCAGTCGGTGTATAGTATGAAATTTCCTGAGTTTGTCTGATTGTTCCCGCAGTATCAAATGTAGTTGTTTTTTCGTGTTTCTTCATATCATAATAAGAACGTTCCGTTTCGTAGTATTCTGTTTCGGTTGAAGTTGTTTTTTGGTCATTCTTGAATACATTAACTGTTTTTGAACTTATTTTACCGCTTGTGAAGTTATTTTTTGTAGTTTCCGTGGTTTGTTTTACCGCAGGGTATGCTCTCGTTGCGGAATCGTACTCACCTCTAACAATTTCGGTTTTATAGGTATATTCGGTAAGTTTAGTTGTAGTTTCACCGACATAAGTATATCTGTTGTCTAAGATGGTTTCATCATCAGCATTTTTACCTAGCCTTGATGTTTCACGTTCTAAAGTATCATAGTTGATAGTTTCAGAATACGGTTTGTATACGGTAACTGTTGTTTGCCTGTCTTCATCATATTCACGGAAAGCATAGTTTACATCAAATTTATCTTCGGACTGTTTCTTTCCGTTTTCATGATAAGTAGTGTAGACAGATTTTGAGATAGCACCTTCGGAATCATACGTAATATCACTTTCAGGCTTACCGTTTTCGTTATATGAAATAATCTGCTGGCTCACACCTGCTACTGTATGGTCACTTTCCTGAATATTGCCATTTTCGTAATACTTATTATACGTACTTTCTACAATATTATCTTTAGAATCCGTAATTACATCGCTCAACACTTTACCGTTTTCATTGTATTCGATGGTTTGAGTATTGCCGCTAGACAGAACTTTTATGTGTTCTTTTTTATTGGTACTGTCAGGATAGTATTCAATATATTCACGAACATTTCCGTCATTATCCGTTACGACAATACTGATTGTTTTACCTTTTTCATCATAAGTCGTGGTTGTTGTAGTCGGATCAGCAGTCCATATATATGTTCTCGTTTCATAATCATACGTTCTGGTTTCGTTAATATTGTATTCTACTTTTTCTTTCAGGGTAGTTGTACCTTCCCAATACGTATTTTTTGTAGATTTTACAACATTACCGTCTGTATCTTTTGTTACTGAAGTCAAAACTTGCACACTGCTATATAAACCGGTCGCAATATATTCTGTTGTTGTGGTTTGAGCAGTTCTTGTTTCAGGAGAATAATCGGCAGATTTAAAGTATATTTCTTGTGTTTTTGTTTTATCATCTTCTGCATACGTATAATTGCGGCTGTATTTAACATTTCCGCTTTTATCAGTGTTTATTTCTTCAAGTTCATAACCTTTATCGTTATAAGTAGTGGTCGTTGTTCCGTAGTAGGAGTCAAAATCAACTTCTTTTTTCTTTGTAGATAAATCCGGCCAGTATTCTACTACGTTTTCTTCGGAAATATTTCCGTCTTTATCAGTAACTCTGTATAATGTTCTGTTGCCTTTGGAGTTATAAGATTCAAGAGTTGTATTTCCGTCAGTTACTTTTGTTTCCTGGCGTGCAATTCTGCCGTTATCATAATAATCCCAAGTTATTGTTTCTGTTACTTTACCGGTTTCATCAACAGTTCTTTCAAGAATAGGTCTGCCTTTAGCATTATATTCTCTATCTGTCGTATATTCTTTTACCGTTGTTATATATTCGTATTTTTCGTAGTCAAAACTTGTTTTGGTTTGTTTGCGATAGTGGTTATAATGTACTTTTAAGCCTGCAGAAGTATACGTATACTCTTCTGATTCTATGATTTCATCGGTTTCATCCTTCGTAATTGAAGTTAACATTTGACCAAGTTTGTTATAAGTTGTTGTCGTAGTAAGTTTAACATCGACCATTACACCTTTTTCGTAGTCATATTCAGATGTTACTTCAAAATGAACTTCGGTAGCCGTTTTACCGTTTTCATGGTAAGTGTAGATTATTGATTCGGTAATATTATCTTCTGCATCTTTGGTGATTATCGACTTGGTTGTTCCGTCAGAATTACATTCGGTAACCGTATAATCTGTAAGTTCGCCGGTAGACGAATTATAGAATTTTTCTGTCGTTGTTTCGGATCTGCCGTTATCAAAGTATGTATATTCGACTGATTTGTAGGGTTCAACCGTGCCGTAATAATCACTTGTTGCTACTGCACTTATAAGCTGCCCTGATGTGTTGTAATTTCTAGTCGTTGTGTAATGTATGTCTTTTGGGGTAGGAGGTTCCGTAGAATAATCAGTTGTTGAAGAAATAGCTGTATATACTTCTTCTTGAAGTGTATCATCCGTATAATATTTGTATGAGTATGTACCGGTGATATTACCATCTTTATCCGTTACGGTTGCATCTTTCTCTCTGCCTTTCGCATCATAGTTTTTTGTTGTTATAGTGAGGCTGTCGTTATAGTATCCTTCTTTTCTTGTAATTTCTTGTACCTTTGTTTTGCCATCGACAGCATACGTACATTCATACAGAACAAGTTCGTTTCCGCCTATATTTTGAATTTCTTTCAACAAAGTTTTACCGTCAGCAGCATATTGCCATTCGTGTAATTCTACGCTGCCGCCAAAATCTTCCGATTCTTTGGTTTTGTTACCCTGAATATTGTATTCCGTAGTCGTTACAGTTGTTTTTTCGGGTGTATAAGAATATGATACGGATGTAGTCACTTGTGTTTTTATTGTTCCGTTTGTATGATAAGTGTATTCTTCTTTGCTGCTTAACTTACCGTCCTCACGTGTAACCGTACTTGATGTAAGTTTGCCATGAGCATCGTATATATTATCGGTAGTTACTAATAACTTAGCATAACTTCTTTCGCCTTTTTCATCAAAGACGTATCCGTAAGTACTTGATACGGTTGAAGTTTTTCCGATAAGCCCGTTAGTTTGGTATTCATACGTTGCAGATGTACCATCAGTACATTCTTTTTTGATTATACGATTTAACGAATCATAACTATATGTTGTTGTAGTTGCTTCACCGTCTTTGTTAGTAGAAGTATATTTTGCTATTTCACCTGCGGTATTGTATTCATATTTTTGTGAAGAACCGTCGGTTGAAGTTATTTCAAGCAACCTGTCATTTGCAGTATCGTATTTGTATGTTGAAACGACATCACCTTTTGTTTTCTTGTCAATTTTGCCTTTGTCGGTGTACTCAACTTTATTATCTACTCCGAGAGCATCTGTCCAAGTTACTTGTTTTACATGACCGTTTGAGTAGTAATCGTACGTATAGGTAATACCGTTTTGGGTTTTGGTTTTGATATAACCGTCTTTATAAGTATATGTTCTGTCAATAATTGAATCTTCGCCACTACTGTATTCACTCAGACCGAGTGTAGTTACTTTTACATCCTGCAAGAATCCGTCTTCTGAGAATTTGCTGGTTGTTGTAGTAGCAGAAGAGCTATTGATAATAACTTCACTGATTTCTTTGAAGTTACCGTTAGAATATCTTTGATAATTTATTTCTCGTTCTTCGTAATCAGTAACGATTTTTTCATATACTAACATTGATTTACTGTTATAAGAGTATTCCTTAGTATAAACACTTTCCGTTACAGGAACACTTCCGCCGTTAAGGATATATTCTTGCGTTTGAGATTCTTTTATTAACAAGCCTTTATCGTTGAAATCTCTGTTAATGATTGTTTTACGTCCTTCACTATCTGTTGCGGTAATTTTTGTCATCATTTTAGCAGTATTATATTCATAGTCGACAGTTGTTATTTCACCGTCAATAGTTTCAGTTTTTCTGCTAACCATCTTATCGGAATTGTATTCAAAGTTTTGTATCGTCACAACACCGTTTTCGTCTGTTGTTTTAATTTCAGAATACATTTTATCCGCATTATACTTGTACTCTACTATGACTTTGTTTCCGTAAGAATCAGTTTGAGTTTGTTTGGATGGTAATTTATCCGCATTATATTCGGTATCAACAGAATATAATTCACTGCCTGACGGAGTTGTTGATAATATGTCTTCGTGAGTAGCAAGTTTATCTGCATTATAAGTGAAAACATGTTTTTGATAGTATCCGGAATTTGAAACTGATGAATATTCTTTTATAGTGCCATCGTCATTATATTTTGCATCGTAAATACTTGATGATGTACCGTTATTTGAGAGCGATTGAATAATTCTTGAGCTGGAATCAGTCTTGTATTCACGATTGTATGTAGACGAAGAACCGCTTGCTGAAACAGTATTACTATAATCTCTATCGGTAAGTTCATAATCATTTTCAATAGTACCTGACAAATCGACTGAACTGCTTCTGTTATCATCAATTCTCGTAACTGATGATGATGTATTTGAATTAATTCTGTCTCTTGAAATTTTTGCACCGTTGTAATCGAAGAATTCCTGAACAGTTGAATATATACTGCCGTAAGAATAACCGTCAACATAGTATTCATCATTTGTTCTTTCTT
Source organism: Candidatus Gastranaerophilales bacterium (assembly GCA_045598245.1). Classification (GTDB taxonomy): domain Bacteria; phylum Cyanobacteriota; class Vampirovibrionia; order Gastranaerophilales; family JAILCC01; genus JAILCC01. Next base: position 37,271 of record JAZLLQ010000028.1, on the reverse strand, counting down.
CTTTAATAATCTTATTATCAGCATCATAGTATTTTGTAATACTTGGTGTACCGAAATATAAAGAAGTATAGGAACTTATACCATACATTGACATCATGTCATCATAGTATGTTTCTTTAGAAGATGCGAGTTTACCGTCTTCGTATGTCAGCATAACTCTGCAAACATCAGCATCCTGCATTGGAGCAACAACAGGTGATTTAACGGTAAATGCCGTAATCTTACCGTCTTTTTTCTCAACGCTGTAAATATTGTATTGAGATAAATCAGCACCGTCAGGAGCATATTGCATAATTTTCAAGATATCACGGCTTGCTGTCGCATCAGCAGCACTTGCGTCTGTTGCAGCAGGAGGGTCAGTTTCGCCTGATGAAGCAAGAACACCATTTAAGTATTCTACACCGTCAAGAGTTCCGGTAAATGGCTGACCTCCGTGGTATACAACCCCGTCAACAGTTTCCATTAAGTATCCGTCTATATAGCGTTTACCACCTGTTGAATAAACATCACCTGTTGCCAAAATACCATTTTTGAAATACTTGTAATCCATTTCGTATTCTGCAGTACCTGATGCAAATACACCGTTTAAGTACAATTTGCCGTCCAAATCGTATTCTTTTTCGCCGCTTGCCCAATAACCGCCGATGTACAATTTTTCATTGAAGGCTTGAGTACTTCTGTCCCAATAACCGTCAGTAAATAATTTGTGATCAGGACCGTATTCTTGTTTTGTCGTATTTAGTGAGCCATCGGTAAATAATTTATCGTCAAAAATCTGTTCGGTTCTGTCAATACTGCCATTTGTATACAATTTGCCTTTAAATTCTTGTTTTGTTCTGTCGACTTCGCCGAATGTATATAACGTACCGTTAAAGTCTTGTTTTACTGTATCTAACGAGCCGTCAGTGTACAATTTGCCGCCGAAATCTTGTTTGGTCGTATCCAATACACCGTCTGTATAAAGTTTGCCGTTAAAGTCTTGCTTAACAGTGTCGAGTTCACCGTTATTAAAGAGCTTGCCGTCAAATGCTTGTTTAGTTCTGTCCAAATCACCGTTAGTATACAATTTATTTGTGGAAGAAATAGCTTTTCCGTTGACTTTACTGCCTTCACGATACAAGTGTTCATTATATTCGTCCTCAGGATTTGAAGAAAGTACACCTTTTAAGAACAGTTTATTTCTGCATTCATAGTAGTCATGGTCTGTAGCAAGAACACCATGAAGATATAATTTGCACTTATCTTCATCATCGTGGTCAATAAAGATAAATTCAGCTTCGTCCTTAGCCCAATAACCTCTGATATAAAGTTTACCTTCAAATTCCTGAGTTTTGGTTTGTAATCTTCCGTTTTCAAACAGACGACCTTCGAATTCTTTTTTCTCCATATCGATATAGCCTTCTTTGTAGAGTTTCTGGTCAACAGAACTTACACCTGTTAAGACTATACCTTTTTCATACATTTGGTCATTTTCAGGATTTCTGCCTGTCAGTAAGATACCGTTTAAGAATGTTTTTGTAACTTTTGTGCCGCCTTCTTCTTCAACGTCAAAAGTAGCAATACCTTTAGGCACTCTGCCGTTTAAGTATAATTTTGTAGTACCTTTTTCAGGGTCTGTATAAATTTGGTCTTCCGTATCAAGCACACCTTCTCTGTACAAACAGTCTGCAACATCGCCGTTAGCTTTGACACCGTTTTTGTACATGTATTCGCCCACTTTACCCGTAGTTAATGCACCGCCGGTATAGTGTCTTTCTACTCCGTCTTCGTCTTTATGGAAGCCGTTAAGGAATATATCATCACTTATGGATGCAGCCATTTTTCCGTCTTCGTACTCATGATATTCTCTGTTGTTAGTGCCGTTAGGCTGAGTAATCGTTTGTGCCCAAGATTTTGTATAGCCGCTGTCATAGTATTTTTCGGTTGTACTAACTCTGTTACCTTCATCGTCTTTTTTGATAACGATTTCTCTTTCCGTAACATATTGCTTACCTGTTTCATCATATTTAGAGTATACGTACAAGTAGTTGCCGTAAACATCTGATTGATATTTTGTTGTTTTTGAAAGTTTTCCGTCAACATAAGTTTCGTATAAATCATCCCTGCTTCCGTTTGCGTAGGTTGTACGTGTAGTTATAGATTTTGGCGTTTTGCCATCTTGTAAGTAGTATGTATAAGTACGAGTTATTGTACCTGATTCATCTTCGGCTTTCAGCCATACTTCTTTATGGTCAAGGTACAACTTGCCGTCTTCGCCTACTTCCCAGTATTCCCAAACTTGTTCATTGCCGCTTGCACTTCTTGTATAGTGTGTTTGAGAACCTACCTTAACAGTGCCGTCTTCATTGTAGTATTCGGTTGTTGATTCTTTTGTTCCATCAAGGTAAGTAATATCTATGTGTTTGCTCTTTTCTTTAACGCCACCGGGATAATAGTATATTATAGTATTTATGTGTCTTCCGTCATCAAAGTCAACATCAGCTTCGGTTCTGTATATATATAGGTTTCCATCCTTGTCTAATGCATAGTCAACCCATAGATAATTTCCGTCACCATCTTTTGTAACTTCGCCTTTGCTTAGTACATTGCCTTCTCTGTCGTATTTTTCATTAACAGAATAGTATGAGCTGTCTTTATACCAAGTTGTTTGAGATAAACTGCTTGGAGTTACTCCGTCATCAAAGAAATGCTCTACCTTATTTGTTGTGTCACCATCTTCGTCAATACCACGGTATTCTTCTCTGTTTCTGTATAGTTTATTATCCTCGCTTAAAGTGTAATCTATCCAAGTATAGTTTCCATCAGCATCTTTTATCACTTCGGCCTTATCACTTTTAAATCCGTTTTTAGTAAATTCTTCAGATATACTATAGTAAGCACCATCGCTGTACCAATAGATAATGTTGGTATTTGATTCTTGACCGTTAGGATAGTAATGTATTACTCTATCCATATCACAGTAGATACCTTTAGTATCAGTACCTGTACCGCGGTATTCTTCTCTGTTCATGTATAGATTATTTTCCTCGTCAAGTTCCCAATCTTTCCAAGTGTAATTACCGGCAGCATCTCTTGATGTTGTTGATTTATCAATAACATCACCGTTTTTATTGTAGTTAAAATATTGGTACTCATAACTACTATCTGCACCATATTTTCTTTTTGAAATGGATTGCGTTGTACCATCGGCACGTTGTCTTTCTGTAACATGCCATCCATCCTTGTCATATTCCAGAGTTGTTCCGGGACCATCGTAGTAATTAATCGGAGCGAATACAACACGTTTATCAGATGTAACGGTAAAATTCTTCATCACACCATCTTCATGATATTCAACATTAGAGAATGTGTTTGCACAAGTAATACCTCTTGATTCAAGAGGTGCTATAATACTAGGTTCAGCATCTTCAAGGGTAAATGCTTCATCCGAAACTGTTTCTCTTGTACCATTTACATATCTTTTCTCAATTACGCGTCTCTTTATTGTATCATCATTGAACGGATATTCTATTGTAACTGTGGTTGTACCCGCTTCATCCAAAACATGATATTCTTTTCTGTCAACATATAATGTATCATCGCTATCCAATGCATAGTCAACATAAGAGAAACACCCGTCAATATCTTTTTGTACCTCAGAACGGCTTTTTGGCGTAATGCCATCATCCTTATACGATTCGGAAACAGTATAATATGTATCATTAGAAAACCACGTTGTAACACTTTTGGAAGTAAGATTACCACTTTCGTCAATGTGCTCAACAAGATTGATTGAATTGCCTTCATAATCAGTTACTTTTGTTTCTTTCCTGTTTATATAAAGTTCATTTTGTGCATTTAAAGTAAAATCAGTCCATATATAGTTTCCGTCAGGGTCTTTTGCGACTTCCGATTTGTCTTTCACAAGACCATTTTCTGTATATTTTTCATTAACTGAGTAATAACTGCTATCTTTATACCACGTTGTTTGCGATAAGGTACTCGGAGTAACACCATCATCATAGAAATGGCTTACTTTACTTGTTAAATTACCATCTTTATCGTCACCACGATATTCTTCTCTGTTTTTATACAGTTTATTGTCAACATCTAATGTGTAATCTACCCATGTATAATTATTATATGCATCTTTAATCACTTCAGCTTTATCTGTTATTATACCATCTTTCGAGTAGTCTTCTGTCAGGTCGTAGTAACTACCATCACTATTTGTTGTATGTATATTTTTTCTTTCCAAAGTGCCGTCAGCACGTCTTCTTTCCGTTACTTCCGTAACACTGCCATCTTCGTTAACTGTTCTGTACCTTTTGGTTAATCCGTCATCATCGTAATAGTTAATAGGTGCAAATACTTCTCTTGTGTCAGATATAACAGTAAAGTTTTTAATTATGCCATCTTCATGAAATTCAATCTTTGAATAACTGTTTTCACAAGTAATTCCCCTGCTATCTGCATCCGATATAGTAGCAGGTTGCTCACCTTTAGCAAATTTTGCACCGTTTTCTGTTTTTGAACCATTTACTAATATAGTTGTTGTTCGTCTTTCTTGAACCGTTCCGTCTGTATAATAATACTCTATTGTATTTACAGTTGTACCTGCTTCGTCAGTTTTTGATCCTTCTTTACGAGAAATATATAACTCATTATTTGAATCTAATTTATAGTCAATATATTTGTAATGTCCGGAAACATCTTTTTCTGTTTCAGATTTCGTTCTGACAGAACCGTCAGGATTATAATTTTCAGATACTGTATAATAGCTGCCATTTGAGAACCAAGTTGTTACACTTTTGGATGAAAGATTTCCATTGGCATCCATATATTCAACTAAATCAATATCATGTCCTTCTCCATCAGTTACCTTTGTTTCTTTTCTGTTAATATAGAGTTCATTTTTTTCATTCAAAGCATAATCAGTCCACAAGTAGTTCCCATCAGGATCTTTAGCTACTTCCGATTTTTCTTTGATACTTCCATCTATTGTATATTTTTCATTAACCGAGTAGTAACTACTATCTTTATACCAAGTTGTACAACTCTTACTTTCCTTGGTTCCATCTTCTCTGAAATGTTCTACTTTTGAACAATCATCTCCATTTTTATCAGAGCCACGATATTCTACTCTATTCAGGTACAATTCACCCTTGTCACCCATTGCATAGTCTTTCCAAGTGTAGTTTCCATCTTTGTCCTTGAATACTTCAGATTTATCCTTTACACTGCCGTCCTGATTATATTCGTCTCTGATTGAAGAATAAGAACCATCAGCATACCAAGTTGTCACTTCTTTGAATGACATATTTCCTGTAGCGTAGTATCCCGTTGCTGTTTTAATTTTTGTTCCGTCAGGAAGAACTTCTTCTGAATATTTTACAACAGGTCCTGTCGGGTAGTAATCAATAAGGAATGTCTTGTTGCCGTAAGGTGTTTTAACCGTAAATTCGGTAATCTTCTTATCATCCCATTTAATATCAATAAATGTTGTATCAGCCAAAGATATCTCGGAAGCAAGTTCCGGAGAAATTTTAGCCGCCAACGCTTTTACTTCATCAATTTCACTTTTTTCAACAGGTACATCAGGTACTGCAATACCGTTAACGTATTCTTTTCCGTCAATAATACAGTTTGCGGGAACACCATCTTTGTACATTAAATCTTTAACTACTACTTCATCGGCAATTTTACCTGCTACACACATTTTGCCTTCAACAATAACTTCGTTAGCTAAATCACCTTCGTAATAGTATTGTTCATCAATTCTGCTCTTGCCTGTTAACAGCTTATTATCCTGCCACATCTTGCCATCTTCGTCTTTTCCGTCAGGATGGAATTCTGATTCGGGTTTATTTTCCTGCTTAATACCGTTTACGTACAATAAACCGTCACCGTCAATATCACCATCTGTAAGTTGGGCAAGACTGCCGTTATAATATACAAAACCTTCAAATTCGGCTTTGCCTTTTGAGAGTTCACCATTTACGTACAATTTGCCGTCTTTAGCGGGATAAAGTTGAGTTTCTGTATCCAAAACACCATTTTTATAAAGTTTGGTATTAACTACACCTGTTGCCAAAACCCCATCAGCAAAAATTTGAACGGCACTGCCTTCCGTAATTGCAGGAATAACAGGTTCATTAGCATAATAGGTTAAAGTTTCGGCTCCTGTTGTCTTTGTATATGCAACCTTATCGGTTTCACCATCTTTAAATCTTTCTATGATAGTGATTGTACTTGTTACTTTGTCGCCACCTCCGATAGGTGAAACTTCTTCCGTGAAGCTCTCTAATTTTCCTTCTTTATTATAAACTAGAGTTTTTTGTTCAACAAGTTCATCGTCATCGTATTTGTACAGTTTTAATGATGTAAGATTTTTCTCTTTATCGTACATTCTTTCCAATGACGGTTTGCCGCCTGTATAATTTGTAATCTTTGAACCGTCAGCAGTTTCTTCTATTTCTGCAATTATAATGCCTGCTTCATAGAATTTTGTGCCGATTTGACCGGTTGCGAGTGAACCGTCACCAAATATCTTACCGAATGAATCAGCAGTCATCGGAGGTACGGTAGCTTCAGCCGCAGTATACGCAAGAACATTTGTACCTACCGTTCTGTTATAAAGGACTTTATTTGTTGATTCTTCTACATAGCGGTCGATAACTGAAATTTCAGCTTCAGTTTTACTTGCGGGAGATGTAATTGATACACTCTCTTTAAAGCCGGTAACTTTACTGCCATCGTAAGAGAAGTTTGACTGTTCTGTAGTTTTTGTTACGTTGCCTGCTTCATCACGGTCGTAGAACTTCATTGATGACAAATTGTTGCTGCTATCATAAACTCTTTCAGCAGTAACTTTTCCATCGGTATAATTTTCAATTTTCGTTGAACTGTCAGGATTTTTAGTTGTTTTTCTGATTAAAATACCTTTTTCATAAGTACAATCACCGATAACACCGTCTGCAGGGCTGCCATAACTGTACGTTAAGCCGCCATATTCACAAATTTCTTTTGTTGAAAGAGAGCCTTTTTCATACAATTTTCCGGATGTTGAAACTGCAAAATCATCAGTAACCATAACACCTTTTTTGTATAAGTGTTTATTCCACTCTGTTTCATCCGCAGTATCTAAATCACCATGCTGATATATTCTTCCTTCAAATTCATGGTTTTCATCGGTTGCTTTAATACCTTTTAAGAATAGTTGGTTATCAATAGCTTTTTCTGCTATTCCGGTAGCTAAGTCGCCTTTATTATAAAGTTTTCCGTCAAAAGCTCTAAATTCCGTACTATCCTTAAGACCATTGATAAATAAGGAATTTCCGAATGCCTTTGTTCCTGTTGATAAAGAACCGCCAATGTATAATTTTCCGTTACCCGGATATACTTGGTCTTTCGTATCAAGTTTACCTTCTTTATATAATTTTTCAATTTTATCTTCGCCTGTATACGGACCTGTATGAAGTTTTCCGCCAATCCATAAATTACCTTCTTTATCAAATCCGTCAGGATGAACCGGCTCTGTATCAAGTCGTTTTAGTAATGAAGAAACCGTATTTGAATCGAGATACTCACCATCTTCATCAATCATATTTTTTGATTTTAAGAAGTCCAAGATATAAGATTGTTCGGTTAAAATCTTTCCGTCCTTATCAATGTAGCCTTTTGAAACTAACGTATCAAACAAAGCATCAACGTCAACTTCACCGTTTTTATAAGTCACTTCGTTGACTGTACCGTTTATCAGTTTATTTTCAACATCATAACTTTTTGCACTACCGTCATCACTATAAACTGTCTTAATTTGGAATTGACCTTTGTCGTCATATAACGTAATTGAAGTAATTTTATCGTTGGTGTAATTTGTCGTTTTTCTTATTATATCACCGGTATAATCAGTACGGGTTAATACATGTCTGCCATTGTTATCATACAATAATACGTAAGAAGTGTTGTCCTCATTTATTTTGGTATAACTTGATACAGTTCCGTCTTTTCTGTAAGTTGTCGTTGATACGGTTTTACCGTCTTTATACTCTTCAAACAGAGTTATTTGACCTCTTGTATTGTACATTTTTTTGGATATAGTATTACCCTTGTCATCATATCCGAGAATAACTGATGAACCATCGGTATTAATCGTTTTGTCACCTACGATTTTGCCACCGTCATAGATATGTTTGGTTTTGCTGCCATCTTCATTCAGCTTATAACCTTCACGGTCATAACCTTCTCTGTTGTAGCCTTCACGATTGTATCCTTCTCTGTCGTAACCGTCTTTGTCATATCCTTCCTCATCATACTTTTTCTGAGGAATACCGTTAATGTATATAATATCACCTATTTCTCTGGTTCCTCTGGCAAGCATGCCGCCTGAATAAAGTTTACCTTCAAATACTTTTTCTTCAGTATCAAGTACACCGCCTTTGTACAATCTGTTATCCGTAACACTGACTCCGGTTAACAATTCGCCATCTTTATACATTTTATTATTTTTCGGATACAGACCGGTCAGAAGTTCACCGTTAACATATATTTTACCGTCAACTTCTCCGTTCAAATCAAAAGTTTCTACTGAAATATCACCATCTTGCTTGACATCACCGTTTATTTCAATGTGGTCTTTATCCGAACCACCTTCCACTTTGTTATCAGGCCCGTCTAAAGTAATTTTATTTGTAGAATCAGGATCACTCTCTACAGTTATATTTTTACCTTGTCCATCAACAATACTGTTTCCTTTATCTGTTTTTACGGTAATATCTTTACCTTCTACGTAAGCTGTATCTTTTTGATCTCCGAGATCAACTGTTACGTTTGCGCCTGTTGCTGTAATATTATCTTTTCCATCATCACCATATACTTTTGAAAATGCACCTGTAGATGTAATTGTGTCATTTCCTGCATCACCATGTATAGTTGTAGTCAAGCCAAAACTGCTGATAATATCATCACCTGCTCCACCGTTGATTGTTGATTTGGAACTTTTATCAATAATGATGTCGTTTTCATCCGAACCGTTAATAATTGATTTATTTGCGTTATTTGTTATATATGCTACTTTTGCATTAGCATTTAGCGTTACTTCCGAACCGTATATTTCTATTTCAAATTTGTCGTTTGTTACTTCGTTTATATTGATGGTACATTTATAAGCTGTGAAAATTATGCGATTATCTTCCACTTTATATGTAAAACCTGCAGACGCATCACTTTGTCCGACAGAAAATTTCATGCCTGATATTTCGTATTCAGTTATGGTTTCATCTGTTTTTGCCCCTGCAGACACATTCTGTCCGATGGATGCAAGCATACCTTTTTGTTCTAAAGCGAATAAAGAACCTTCTCGGTCATTAACACCTACAGAACCGGGTTCGACAACTTCTTGTTCTTCAACTTCAAGCTGCTCTTGCTCTTGTTTTTTCTTTTGCTCTTCATCGCTGATTTGTTTAACTTTTTGGTCATAAACGACATTTTTTAAATTCATTTTGATATCAGTCATAACGTACCCTCTTCCTAAAATTTGCAATAGTATACCATAGGGATACTATCGACAAATATTGTAAGATATTTAACAAAAAACACAATTTTCATACGAATACAGTAGTCCAGCACACAATTATTCCGTATACATATATATAATTATTAAGTATGACTCGATTTATTTCAAGTGTTTAGTCCCTTTTATATTTACAAAACTTATAAGTTCTCATATATAGAAATAAGAGAAGTAACATTATATAAACAAATGTTACTTCTCCTGTAATTTTACGCAAAACGTATGTCAATATTTATTAATTGTGCAATTAATCTCTCATGAATGGTCTTGCTATTCCGTAACCTAAGCTGCCAAGAACCCCGCCGACACCTCCTAACAATCCGCCTGTAACAGCACCAATTGTACTAAAGACAGGTCTGCCGATAAGTGGAATATAAGAACCCACAACATCACCGGCAGCAGCACCTGCTGTTGTTCCGCCAAACAAACCTAATCGCATAATATTTGCAGAATCACTAAGAAAAGTATCTGATTTTTTTAACGAATCTTTGAATGTTTTTTCTGTAGCTTTGTCGATATTAAAGTTACCGGTTTTTATCATTTGAGCAACTATTTTTTGCACATTTTCATCAGACATTATTGTTTTTATTGTACCATAGCGGACTATCGGATTATCCAAAGAATCAAATAATTTATTCTTCATCGGAAAATCTTTTGTACGCTGCTTAATTAAATCTCTGATATCCGGATCTTTCAAAAGGCTTCTTACGAAATCTTGTACTTTTGAATCATCCATAATATCTTGTACATTTTTATCAACATTTTTTCCGTCAATGATGTCAGAAATTTTACCTTTCAGGTCTTTGTCACTGAACAATTCTTTTAAAGAATCTCTGATTTCATCATTTGGCGCCATATCAAGAATTTTTTCCTGTATATTTTTATTTCCGAGCAATTTATTTACATCCTTTTGAACCTTTTTATTTGATAAAACCTGAACAAGTGCATGTTGATTACCCTGAAAAGCCAATTTAATATTGTCATACAACGGAGTACCTTTATATTTTTCAATAGTTTTAAGAACCAAAGGATCATTTGCAATTTTTGCTATATTTTTATTTACTTTATCAAAATATCCTTTACCGTATTTTTTCTCAAATTTTGTTTTTAAAGCATTATAATCACTTTGATTTTTTGTTGCTGTTTGACTGTCAGTAAATACCGAAGCAGACGCATTGTTTGCATCTTCAGCTTTAGTTGCTTCTCCGTCAGCAGTGTCCAGTAACGGTTTTACACTTACTGAATCTATAGTGCGAGTTCCTTCTATTTCCATCGATAATCTCCTTCGTAATATCTTCCTCTATTTTATAAAGTATATTTTTCACAAAAAATTGCCTATAACCATAAAACCATTAAAACAAGTGCATTTTCATTTTATAATTCGAACTGTATTTATACATCGAATACATGCATTTATGAGACATATCTTATTTTTTAATTTTTCTCAAACATACTTAAAATTGCTTTTAGTCAATAAATACAACAAGAAAACACCAGCAATGATTTTTAAATACTCACTAACAAATTTTATTTTTACACAATTTAATAATAACAAGAGAGTAATCAGAAAGGATATTATCACATGCAAATAAACAAAATATCAACATCACAAAACTTCGGTGCAACAATCAAAGATACACCTGCCCTCAGAACTTTAATCGGACATCTAAGTACGAACAGAGACAAATGCGCATGCTTTAACGAAGAAGATTTGAAAAAATTTTTTAGTACTGTCCACCACGAATTCCCGAACGACTCGGATGAATTTGTACTAACAAAATTTTCCAGCAATGCATACGGTGACTGGACAGATAATTCCAGCAACTGGATTGCTCAAGGCTATGTCAAATCAAAAGGGAAAAGAAGAGATATCCGATTTGAAATAGATGACAAATATCTGTATAACCACTACACAAGAGAGAAAGAAACCTTTAACCGTCAATTACACAATGCTTTATTTTGGGCAAAAATCGATATGGAAAGGGTTGACGATAAAAAAGTAGCGGAATACACGAAAGCAGTTATATCACACAAACATTAAAAACGAATTACTAAACAACAAAATAACAGGGTGTAAGTGTTAACACTTACACCCTGTTTCAAAATAGTGTAACAAATTACCCATGCAAATTATTCTTTTATTTTTTGTAACAAATATTTTGTCATAACTTTAGGTGAGCCAAAATAACACATTGCATCAGGAATAATCTCGGGCTTAAGCACTTCCGCTTTACCCGCACAATATATTTTGTTCAGCCAATCTTCCATAGCTAAATTTATAGGTTTATTTTTTGTATCATAACAAGCCATACCTTTTGCTCTTGCTACAAAAGATTGCATTTTTCTGCTTATTTCATCCTGAGTATCGGAAAGGTTAAAACGACTTTTGATACTGCCGTTATCATCATTTGGAACATAACTATATATAACACCTGCAGATTTTCTTAATTTCACATCAACACTTTTTTCGTCAGCGTTAGCACAAACATACACATCCGCAGATATATTTTCGAGATTATTTATTACTCTTCCATCAAATTCAGGATTCATTATAACTTTTTTCATCAACTCTTTTTGGGCAAGTGGGGTATTGCTGCCACTTTCAATCATTAATGCCCTAAATGACATGCTGTTTACTTTTTGAATTTCCATAAATTTTGCCTTTCTTGTTTATCTTAAAAAGCATAAAAAAATAATTTGCTAACAAGTTAAAGATATTAAATTGCGCAAATTAGCATGTATACAATTTTTTTCACAATTTTTGTTTTTGAGAATTGTTTTACATCTTACTCTACCACGCATAGCAGATTGGCTTTGTGAATATTCACCCTCAAGTCCGATTTCGTGTACGGATAACGTGAGCATTTCGGAGAGTTAAATTGGTATCAAATGCCGATACAAAGCCAACTTTCCGAAAAAACGTTTTATCCGAAAATTTCAAATTAGATATAGGTTATCAGGACATTTTGGAGAGAAATTTTGAGCAAAAAATTGGTAGATTTTGGCGAGGTGGCGGGGAAAATGGCACTTCCTAATGTTTGAGAACCAATGTCCGAAATGTCCGTTTATTGTACCCTGATTGTCCATTGATTGTCATATTGCTGTCCACAAAATGAGGTGCATGCTACAAACTAAGTCAATATAAAATTTTTAATATGAATATTTTATTATTTGTTCGCTTCAATATATGATAGCAGTGCAATAATTTCATCCGCTAATTTTCTGGCTAATTTATATATCAAACTATTTTTAGAACACTTAATTGGTAAAAGATTAATTGTTAATAATGGAGTTTCCAAATCATTTATATGAATTTTAATAACTAATTCGGTACATATATTTTTAATATTTCTGCCGCCGGAAGAACCTACTATAGCACCCGCAGTTCCAAATGCTAATCCGCCGATTGCGGAAGCAATTCCTCGCCCCTGAATTTGTTGTTCCCCGTCTTCAAATAAATTAAAATCAATTAATTTTGAATATTCAAAACGCTTTATTATTATAACAGGTTCGTTTGAAACAATTTTTTGTACATATACAAAATTTTTATTATCATCATCTATTATAAATATTTCGTTTGGAGATACAGGAAACTGTTTAGTTATTTTTATCCCATATTCCTCAATTTTTTCTTTATAAATTTCTTCAACACGATCTTTTTGTTCTTTTTGTTTTATTTGATCTACTATGAAAATACCAACTACTATTATTGCAGGTAAAATAAAACATACAAATATTTCTATTAATAATTCAGTATCCATTGTACCTCCTTTAAACAACTATTATCTTAAATTCGTATAAAACTGATTATTATTTATTTACTTCATATATTTCAATATTTGAAAGACTACCTTTGAAAGAACATTCAGCTACATTTATGGTTTCTAAATTAAAACTATTTCTAGCTTTGAATTTTATTTCAACTAAAACAGAAGTTGCGGAAGTTCTTATATTTTTTTGCATTAACTTGTATGTTGACGGGTGATATAATCTTGCAATTGTTTCTTTTTCGCAGTAATCCATATAAAAATATTTATTTGCAGTCATTTCATCTTTTAAACTTACCGGTTGTGTTTTATTGTTTAATTCTTTTTCTGTTATATAAAATCTTTCCATATTCCAATAATCTGTTCCGCAATCTGCATAAAATACAAGTGAGTTTTTTGTACTTCGGGCATCAGAAACATCTACTTCCATTACTTGTGTACACTTTGGATTTTTAGCAATAAATTCTGCAACTTTTGGCATTAAACGATTAATTTTCTTTATATTAGCTATACCATATCTGCTAATCGTTTTATCATATCCTTTTCCATACTGAGTAGGTATTTCATAAACAGCACCTTTTTGTATTTTATTTTTTATTCTGTTTTTTTCTTCAATTTTTCTTTGTTTTTCGTTTTCAATTTCTTTCAATTTTTCTTCTAAATTAACTTTTGCTATGGCAGCTTCAAGTTTTAAAATGTCTTTATTTACTTTATCTTCTTTATTAATTTCATAAGCTTTTTTGTAATTTTCTAAAGCATCATTGTAATGTTTGTTTTCAAAATTTTTAGTGGCTTTTTCTAAATAATAATTGTAATATATAGTTGAATAATGTTGTTTTTTCTTTTTAATATTATCTCCGAGTACTTCGTATTTTTCCTTTGCACAACTCCAATCTTTATTATTTATACAATTGGTCATTTCTTTATATAGATTGTTATTTGATATAACTGGTATAATAAAACAAAAAATTAATATTAGGAAAATGAAAACCCCCATCACTATTAATTTTAGATTTCTAATTCCTTTTTGAAAAATTATATTATCTTCACTTGTAAAATTTTTTTCATCATTTTCTTGCATATATTTCTCCTTATTTCATTATCTTTTCAAATCCGTATAAAACTCATATTTTCCGTTATCCCACTTCCCGACAATCTTTCCTTTATGTGTAATAAAACCATCATAAGGATAATTTCTGCCAACGTATTTATACAAACCTCTTTTAATTTGTATCAGTAATCTCGGATGCCCTGCTTTAAAATCATGTGCTTTTGGGTCTAAATTAACAATGTTATAACAATAATCAGACGGAATTACGCTACCTTCATTTATTCCGTAATCATTTGCCATATCTCTTTTCATCTGCCTTGCTGTTAAAGCTAAATGTATTTTGAATTTTGATAAATATTCTTCAAATGCTTCTTCAATTTGCATATATTATTCCTTAAAAATTATAAGCAAGTTAATCATCCTTTTGCGTATGACTAATTAGTCATACGCAATTAGTAATATATCATTAAAATTATAATTATGCAATCATCATCAAAACAGAATTATTCAAAAAACAAACAATTATTGCTTGATATTATTGGTAAAACAGTAAAAGAATACCGACAAAAAGCTGGTAAAGGAATTTTGTTGCACTCTTATGAATACGACATACCGAGTAGTTCATTAAATCTTTTAGAAAAAGGCAAGAGAGATCCTCAACTTACAACTTTGTGGAAAATTGCTAATTCGTTTAATATGACTTTTGGTGAATTTATATCAATTATAGAAAAAGAACTTCCTGACAATTTTTTATTAACAGAAGATAAGTAAGTGTGCAATTTTTTGCACCACTTCATATCACGTCATGCTGAACTTGTTTCAGCATCTCAGAACTTACCAATCATCTGATAAATCATAAAACTCAGGATTGTTTTCTTTAATTAAATTAATTTTCCAATCCCTATGCCATCTTTTTAATTGTTTTTCTCGATTAATTGCGGATTCAATACTTCCTGTTTCTTCAAAATAAACTAATTTTGATAAATTATACTTAGCAGAGAAACCTTCAACAAGTTTATTTTTATGTTCATACACTCTGCGTTGCAAATCATTAGTAACACCAATATAAAGAACAGTGTTAATTTTATTTGTAAGAATATATACATAATAACTTTTTAACATAAATGAATTATATCATAGTATAAGAGATGCTGAAACAAGTTCAGCATGACGTATTTGGTTCAGCATGACGTTGAGTAGGGAAAAATCTGACAATTTAACGAACCACTTCCGAATTAATTTTTACAGTTCTGTGCAAAATGTCTAAAAAATCTCAAACTGCAAGAAAATTTATATTAGATTTTAAATTACACTAACTGTAACTTAACAAATACAATAAAACCGAAGTCTTAGTGTTTTTTTAAATGGTGGAGACGGAGAGAGTCGAACTCTCGTCCGGAACGGACAAAAACAAGCATCTACGAACGTAGGGCTTTATTAATCTCGTTTATACAAGGTTAAAGCTCATAAACCTATAATACAAACAAAGCGTTTTGTGCGCCACGCCTGACTTTGGCAATAATCTTAGCTTAACTTATTGCTATCCGCTAAGAGCAACCGGCATAAGGGTCCCGATAAATCGGCCGGTAGGACTTACCGAGAGGTTGACCGCTATTAAGCAGCTACTGCTTGAGCAGCAGCGAAGTCAACTTTTCTGACATTGTTGCCATTTATAGTTTTGCTTGTTGATATCGGAGAACAGCACTCCGATTCGCAGCTTGGTTCCATCGATCGCCCCGTCAAATCCGAAACGTCCCCATGAATGAGTTTAACAAACGAAAACTCATCGTTTCCGTTTGTACACTCCCGCTACCGCATAGAATGAGTTTAACAAACGAAAACTCATCGTTTCCGTTTGTACACTCCCGCTACCGCAGGACTTATTCTCAAAATTCAATGGTTGTTTGGGTATAATCCAAAACGTCCCCATATTTAATTTTCAAAAGTGCATATCACTATTATTACACACTTTTTTTAATATTCAAGGTGCATTATCTTTATTTTAATCTTCTATACCTGCCATTGAGTCGATATCAGCTAATGCAATTGCAATTTCAAGGTTTTTTTTATCATCAGAAGTTAAATTCAACGATGAAATATCAACTCTTTCTCCATCATTAAAAAGGATAATATTTTGAGAAATATCATTATTTTCACTCTCTGTATTAACAGCTTTTTTTATAGGATTTGATTTATTTGCTCCAAATATGGCATCAAAATTTAACAACTACAAATCTCCGAATATTTCTCTGTTTTAATAAAGTATTTTTTTCTTTAAAAATTGTTTGAAATTTTACAAAAATCTGAAAATTGTAACGATAACTATTTCCGTACTTGAAAAAAATTTATCTTTGTTTGATAATCAGATTTGTATTGTAATTATATTAGTTAACATGGAGGTAAAACCATTAGCGAAGGTAGAGGACAAGCTCAAAACAGCTTAGTAAACGAGAAAATCAGATCAAAAGAAGTTAGATTAATTGACGATAACGGTGAAAATTTAGGAGTAGTTGAAACTTCTAAGGCACTGCAAATGGCATATGATAAGGACTTAGACCTGGTTGTTATCAGCCCGAACCAAAACCCTCCGGTTGCCAAGATTTTAAATTACGGAAAATACAAATTTGAAGCTGAAAAAAAGGCTAAAGAAGCCAAAAAGAAACAACACGTTGTTGAAGTTAAAGAAATTAAACTTCGCTACAAAATTGACATTCACGATTACAATGTCCGCATGAAAAACATTAAAAAGTTCTTAGAAAGCGGAAACAAAGTAAAAGTGGTTGTTATGTTAAGAGGTCGGGAAATGCAACACAGCCATCTCGCTTTTGAATTAGCAAACAGGATAGTCGCAGATTTAGCAGATTTTCCTCACACTATCGAAAAAGAACCTTCTTTGGAAGGAAAGAACCTTTTAACAATATTCGCACCTGTAACAGGTAATAACAATTAAAAAGGAGAATATAAAATGCCAAAAATGAAAACACACAGAGCCGGCGCTAAAAGATATAAAATTTCAGCCAGTGGCAAAATTTTAAGACTAAAATCAGGGAATAAGCACTTGCTTGCTCACAAGAGCGAATCAAGAAAAAGAAGATTAACAGGAATGCAAGAAATTTCTGTTTCAAATTTAGCAAAAGTTAAAGCAGAATTACCATATAGAAACAAATAATCAAGGAGCAAATAATCATGGCAAGAGTAAAACGTGGAAACGTATTAAAAAACAGACACAGAAAAATATTAAAATTAGCTAAGAGCTTTATCGGTGCAAGAAGCCGCATATTTAAAGTAGCTAATATTGCTGTTATGAAAGCATTAAAATATGAATATGCTGACAGAAGAAATAAAAAACGCTTTATGCGCAGACTTTGGATTACAAGAATCAATGCAGCAGCAAGAGTTAACGGCTTGAGCTACAGCAGATTAACAAATGCTTTGAAAAAAGCAAACGTTATTATTAACAGAAAAATGTTAGCTGATGTTGCAGTTAAAGATGCTTGCGCTTTTTCTAAAATTGTTGAAACAGCAAAAGCAGCAATGTAATCGTATTTAATTTTTAGAAAAAGCAAGTCTGAGGACTTGCTTTTTTATATCTTATGAAAAAGGATTAAAAATGCTTTTAAACATTACAGAATTAGAACCTAATAAAACAACTCAAATAGAAATTGATGAAGATTTTGATGAACTCAATGCACATGCCAAAGGCATGCTCAACGTAAAATCTTCAGGAGATTTCATATTTATCAAAGGAAAACTTGATGTAAATATAGAACTTGAATGTTCAAGATGTCTAAAAAAGTTTGAAGATGTATTAAATGTAAACATTGATGAAAAATATTTCAAGGGGTCGTTTGCTCCCGTTACATCTAAAGAACACCACATGAAAGGGTCTGATTTTGTAGAAGAATTAAACGGCGATGACGAAATAGACTTGAGTGATTTAATTTACCAAAGTATAATATTAAATGTTCCGAGCCAAATATTATGTGATGAAAATTGCAACGGCTCAGAAGAACTAAAAAAATATATAAAAGCGGATGAAAACATGCAAACGATTGAAATTCCGCTAATCGTAAAAAACAAAGATAATAAATAAAGAGGTGAAAACATTATGGCAGTACCAAAGAAAAGAACAGGTGCATCTGCACAAGCAAAAAGACGTGCTAATTGGAAAGCAACATTACCGACTACTACAACTTGCAAACAATGTGGTGCAACAAAGTTAGCTCATACAGTTTGTGAGGCTTGCGGTTATTACGATAAAGACAAAAAAGCAAGCAAAAAAGAAGTTGCAGTTGTAGAACAAGACGAAGAATAATTAAATATTAAAGGGTAGAGAGGGATTATGCCGATTAGAATAGCAGTAGATGCGATGGGCGGTGACTACGCTCCGTTAGAAATCGTAAAAGGTGCGGTGCAAGCTGCAAAAGAATACAACATAGCAATTCAACTTGTTGGTAATGAAACTCAAATCAAGGAAGAATTAGCTAAGTATGACACAAGCGGTTTGGATATAGCTATTACTCATACCGATGAAGTGATAGAAATGGGTGAAGCTCCTGCGAAAGCTCTAAGAGCAAAAAAGAAAGCATCTATTGTATTAACAGTTGATTCTGTCGCTAAAGGCGAATCTCAAGGCTTAGTTGCTGCAGGCAGTACAGGGGCTGCAATGGCGGCAAGCCTGTTTGGTTTAGGCAGATTACCGGGAATAAAAAGACCGGTGATTTGTTGTACCATGCCGACATCAAAACAACCTATAGCATTGCTTGATGGCGGTGCAAATTCTGATTGCGAACCTGAAATGCTTTTGGAATTTGCAATTATGGGAAGAATTTTTGCTCAACTCATTTTAGAATACGAAGAACCTCGACTCGGACTTATGAATATTGGTGAAGAAGAAGGCAAAGGTAATGAGCTTGCAAAAGCTACTTATAATATCTTAACCGCACATAAGGAAGAGCTTAATTTCATAGGTAATGTCGAAGGTCGTGATACATTTACAGGCGATGTTCACGTTGTTGTTTGTGACGGTTTTGTCGGAAATGTCATTTTAAAAACTGCAGAAGGCGCTTTTAAAATGGTTACAAATCTTTTGAAAGAACAATTCAAATCTTCATTTGCCAATATGCTCATAGGTTTACTTGCAAAACCTGTTTTTGCAGGTTTTAAAAAACGTATTGATTATGAAAAAGTAGGAGGAGCCCTGCTCCTCGGAGTTAAAGGTGTGAGTGTAATCAGTCATGGCAGCAGCAAGGCTTACGCAATAAAAAATGCTATCAGGGTTGCCAAAGAAGCCGTTGAAAAAAATGTTAACGAAAAAATCGTTGAAATGTACAACGAAAACAGAAAATTTGTTAGTGAATAATAGGCGGGAGATATCTTAAAATGGGAAAAACTGCATTTTTATTTACAGGTCAAGGTTCCCAAATAGCAGGGATGGGGAAGGATTTTTATGATACCTTTGCTTGCTCAAAAAAAGTTTTTGATGTTTTTGACATAACATTAGAACACAAAATTTCTGATATCACTTTTTTCGGTAATGAGGAAGATTTAAAATTGACCATTAATGCTCAGCCTTGCATACTCGCAACAGAAATTGCAATATTAGAGGCTTTAAGATCTCAAGTTGACGTAAAAGCTGATTACGTTGCCGGTCACAGTTTGGGTGAATACGGTGCAATGTATGCAGCAGGTGCAATTACTGTTGAAAATGTTGCAAAACTTATTCAAGCAAGAGCTAATGCAATGTCAAAAGTTACTAACGGTACAATGAGTGCAATAATTGGCTTAACTGATAACACATTAAGAGATGTTGTACAGGAAGCCTCTGTTGAGGGTTATGTTGATGTTGCAAATTACAATACACCTGAGCAAACAGTAATTACAGGCGAAAAAGCAGCAGTACAAAAAGCAAATGAACTTGCAATTACACAAGGTGCAAAAAGGGTTATTCCTCTTGCCGTCAGTGGTGCATTCCACAGCAAATTGATGATGGATGCGGCAAATGAGTTTCAATTTGCTATTGATGCTGCAGAATTAAAAGATGCAAAAGTTCCTGTAATTACGAATGTAGATGCCTTGCCGACAATATTTGCATCCGATTTTAAAGAAAAACTAAAACAACAAATTTATTCACCTGTTCAATGGGTGAAAACTCTTTATTACTTAAAAGAACAAGGTGTTGATACATTTATAGAAATCGGACCTAGTAAAATTTTAACAGGTATGGTAAGAAAAACCTTAAGTGATATAAACTTTTTCGCTATTTGCAAGATTGGCGATTTAGAAAAGTTTTTAAGTGAATATAAAATAGAAGTTTAAATTGATAAGGGGTATATAAAATGGTAAAAACAGCTTTAGTAACCGGTGGTTCAAGAGGTATTGGCAGAGCTTGTGCTTTGGAATTGGCAAAAGCAGGGTGTAATGTTGCTATTACTTATGTCGGTAACGAAGAAAAAGCAAAAGAAACTTTAGCGGAACTGGAAACATTAGGAATAAAAGCTAAAGCATATAAGTTTGATATTTCAGACAAAGATGCTGTAAACCAAGCAATTTCAGAAATACATGCAGAATTTGAAACCATAGATATTCTTGTTAATAATGCAGGCATTACAAGAGATAATTTGATTATAAGAATGTCTGATGACGAGTGGGCAAGTGTTATTAATACTAATTTAACAGGTATTTTTAATGTAACTAAGCCTGTTTGCAAGATCATGATGAAGCAAAGACAAGGTGCTGTCATTAATATGACAAGTATTGTCGGAGTAATGGGTAATGCCGGACAATCTAATTACAGTGCGGCAAAAGCTGGTGTTATCGGTTTTACAAAATCTTTGGCAAAAGAACTTTCATCAAGAAACATACGCGTGAATGCCGTAGCCCCGGGGTTTGTAAAAACCGATATGACAAAAGGCCTTGACGGAGAAGCTATTGCAGAGCATATTCCATTAAAAAGACTTGGCGAACCTGAAGATATCGCAAAAGCAGTGAAATTTTTAGCTTTAGACGGAACATATATTACAGCACAGGTTCTTGGAGTTGATGGCGGTTTGACTGTATAATGAAAAAAGAATTAAAAATACTTTGCTTACAATTTGAACCTGCCCTAGGAAACAAGGATAAAAATCAAAAAACAATTGCAAAAATGTTAAAAGAAAATGCTGATTTTGAGCCGGATTTGGTTGTTCTTCCAGAGGTGTGGAATATTGGCTTGGATTATAAACATTATCAACAAGATGCTGAATTTATTCCTGCCGAGTCGACTATGTTGTTGAGCGGGCTTGCTGCAAATTACCAAACGAATATTATTGCAGGCAGTATTATTGAAAAAACTTATGATAAAAGATTTTTTAATACAAGTTTGATTATTAATCGTGATGGTGCAGTAATTTCGCAGTATCGAAAAAATTATACTTTTTCTCACTGCGGCTCAAAAGAAACGGAGTATGTTGAGAAATCAGATGATATAACAGTTATTGATATTGAAGGAATTAAGTTTGGCGTTGCAATTTGTTACGACATAAGATTTCCTGAACATTTTAGAAAAATGGTTAAACTTGGGGCTGAAATATTTATTGTACCTGCAGCCTTTCCTAAGGAAAGAATTTTTCAGTGGAACATTTTAAATCAGGCAAGAGCTTTAGAAAATCAGGCTTTTTTAATTTCATGTAATCAGTTTGGGGCTTCTAACATTGTTTCTCCTTACGGTGAAATACTAAGAACGACCGAAAAAGGAGAGAAAGCAACAAGAAATGTTATTGATATAAGTCTTATAACTAAAGCCCGAACTGAAATGCCAATTTTAAATGATTTAAAATTTTAAAAAATACTTATATTAAATAGTGCCATTTAAGCAAAATACTTATATAATGAATGTATGTTTGAGAATATTTTGAAAAATAAAAAAATAGAAAACGCAAAGGCTGCTGTCGCAAAAAACCCCAACAATATTATAAAGTTGGATATTTTGGGCAAAATATATACAGAAAGTAATTTTTATGATGAGGCAGTTTCTGTATATGAAAAGATATTAAAAATTGACGAAACTTACCTCCCTGCTTTGAATTCTCTATCAAGAATTTATTTAAAAACTAAGCAGTATTTAAAAGCATACAGAACTCTGAAATTGTTATATAAACTTTCTCCTGATGATTTTCAGGTCAAAACTGCACTTTTAACATTAAAAGATGCGGAATGTGATATTGAGGCTAAAGTTGAAATTTTAAAAGGACTGCTTGAAATTAATCCAAGTACTGATATTCGCGAAAAACTGGCTCAGAAATATCTTGAAAGCGGGCAATTTTCTCAAAGTACAATTGTTTATGAAAACTTGTATTCTGAAAATGAAAATCCTGAATACCTGATAAAACTTAGCGAAATTTATACTCAACTCCAAAAATATTCAAAAGTATCCGAATGTTTGGAAAAACTAATGCAGACAGATTTATTTACGTATGAGTATGCTGAAATGCTTGCCGATAATTATGTTAAAGAAAACAGACTTGAGGAAGCAAAAGGATTATTAGAGTTATTGATAGAAAATTCACCTCAAAAAGCAGAAATTTTAAATGAAAAACTTGCCAAAATTCTTGCTCTTGAACAAAATCCGGACAAAGTTATTGAAATTACAAATAATGTTATCAAAAACAATAAATATTCGGTAGACTCAAAGTTTTTGCAGGCCGATGCACTGTTAGATAAAAAAGAATATAAGGAAGCTGTTGAGTTTTTGAGAGAATTTTATTGCGACCCTGTAGATAAAGATACTGAAAAACGCATAGAAGAAAAAATTATTCTTGCATCCATTTTATACTCCCAAACGCTTCGGTCAGAAAAAAAATATGTTGAGGCAATTGATGCTCTAACTCCTGCCCTAAGATATGATGAAAATAATAAGAATATATATATTGAACTTGCGAGAATCAGTACCGAAATAAGAGATTATTCTGCCGCAAAAGAATATATGAAGATTGCAGACGAATTGCAATAATCAGGGGCAAAGATCACATTCTTTACCATGACCATTTATTACACCTACGGCTTGCAGATATGAATAAATAATTGTAGAGCCTACAAAGGTCATTCCGCGTTTTTTTAAATCTTTCGAAATATTATCAGACAAGTCGGATGTAGTTCTTATTGAATAATCTTCAATTATAATTTCACTATTAGTGAATGTGTTTAAATAATTATAAAAACTGCCAAATTCTTTTTGAATTTTTTTAAAAATAATACTGTTCTTTATACTTGCTTTGATTTTCAATTTATTTCTGATAATATTTTGATTTGAAAGCAATTCAGCGTATTTCGTTTCATCGTACAAAACAACTTTATCAATATCAAAATTATCATAGGCTTTTCTGAAATATTCTCTCTTATTTAGTACACATTCCCAAGAAAGACCTGCTTGAAAAGACTCCAAAATAAAAAGTTCATACAATTTTTTGTCATCAAAAACAGGAACTCCCCATTCTTCATCGTGGTATTTAATATATAGAGGATTTTTTAAATTTACCCATTTGCAACGCTTCATTTTTTTACTTTCTTTAAAGTTGTTTTGAATAATACTACCAAATTATAAATAATTTTTTCGATTTTGTCATTTGCTTAAGCACTTATAGGATATTAATTATAGAGATATTACTTTTACTAATATCAAAAAATGTTATATAATGAATTCATGCTTAGAGTTGTAATAGTAGGTTCAGGAGAAATGGCAAGTTCGCTTCTTTTGGGAGTAAAAGAGGCGGGTCACAGTGTTGTGGGTATATTCAGAAGTGAAAGAATAAACATGTCATTTTTGCAAAGAGGTTTCAAAGATCTTTTTGCGCCGAGCGATTTTTACTTACTTGCCAAAGCGGATAAAATTCCTGAAATTATTGCACCAAGTGTCAACAGTCAAGCATTTAGAGATGAAATAAGAAAGTTACATGCTGATATAATAATTGTCGGAAGTTGGGGAGAAAAATTCTCGAAAAAGACAATTCTTACTCCTAAACTTGCCACCATCAATTGCCATCCTGCAATGCTTCCTGCACACAGAGGTCCTAACCCTTATATGTCTGCAATATTAACAGGTGAGGAAATGACAGGTATAACTTTTCACTTAATGGATGAAAAGTTTGATACAGGTGAAATTTTATTACAAAAAGAAGTCCCGATACTTTTCACAGATAACGGCTATACACTAAAACTTCGTTGCGCACAAACTGCAAGACTTGCATTAAAAGAACTTTTACCTCAAGTCGAAAACGGAGCAATAAACCCTGTAAAACAGGACGAAAATAAAGCCTCATATTACAAAAGAATTACAGGTAAAGACATCTATATCGATTTTTCAATGGGTGCAACTCAAATATATAATAAAGTACGCGGTTTTTCACCTTGGGCATTTTGCTATTTAAAGGTTGGTCATAACTTTTTAAAAATAGGCAATGCTCAATTTGTTGATTTATCCGGTACCGAATTTTACGTAAAAAATAAATGCTACAGACTGCCTGACAGATATTTGAATGCATCGGCAGGCAAAATTTTAGCAAGAGGAAAAGACTGGTTATTATGCTCAACAGTTGAAAATGAGCATGCTATTTTGCTATATGACTTACAATTATTCGGTTTTGTTAAGCGTTTCTTTACAAAAAGTTTCATAAAAAGACTTCATTCGTCAGCATTAAAATAATGCTCAAAAGGCTTTATTTACAAACATTTTACTGATTGTTCGAATGTCACTTTATTAATATTTCTTAACAAAAGAAAACAAAAAATTAAAGTTTTTACCCTGTTGTGCCGATAACAATATCACAAGAAGTTAAATCGGAGGTCACAACAATGGGTTTATCAGCAAGCCAAACAAGATATCTATCATTGACAGCAAGAAAGTCAAATGTTGAATATCAAGGTCAACAAATCAACCAAGCAAGAACAGCATTAGCTAACCAATCATCAGAACTTTACACGGAAATGATGACATTACAAGCACCAACTGCTCCATCACCTTACACCTACGTAATTGATCCGGCAGCAAAACCCGTTATTGACTGGTCACAACCGGCTGCATGGCCTCTTACAAGAGCGCAACAAAAAGATTTTGAAATATATTATGCAGGTAATGAACCTAAGTTTACTGCTTTTAATATTACAGAATATGAAAAAGTATATAATGAAGCTACAAAAACAAGTTCTTTCTTCGAAGTTTCTTACGACAAAGACGGAAACAGACAAGTATCAAGTCGCCCAACAAGTGAAGAAGCATTAAAAAACACAACTTACTGCTATAAAGAAACAGGATATACTTCAGATAAAGAAGAAGTATCATTTATGAATATACATACATCAGAAGATGAATCTTGCTCATACAGATACGACAGCGTTAAAGGTGTATTTGTGGAAAAAACGGATAAATTTACACCGAATGACTTTCCTTCTCATATTACAGCATTTAACGCAGCAGCAGCTCAATACAATGTATATTCAGAACCTATAAGAAAAGACATTTATGAAAGTCTGGATGTTGTAGATAACGCAAAAACATCAGATAATCCGGGTTCGTTAGCTTGCGGTCAAAGATCAACTGCAACAAAGAACATTAACCAAGCACAATACAACGCAGCAATGGTTCAATACAAAGCAGATTTAGCTGAATATGAAGAACACTTGGATATAATAAACAAAAAATCCGAAGAAATTCACGAATCTGATAAAAAACTTGAATTACAATTAAAACAATTAGATACAGAACAAGAAGCAATTCAAACAGAATACGAAGCTGTTAAGAAAGTTATCGAAAAGAACATCGAAAACACATTCAAAACGTTCGGTTAATCAAGTTCTGTTCTCAAAAAAAATTAAAAATAATTTTCGACCTCCTTTTCAAGTCAACCTTTGTGTTGGCTTTTTTATTTTGTTTATAAATTTCTTATTTGTACACTTTTTACTGACAAAAAAAATTTATTACACGATTTAATATGAATGTAAAACGAGAAAAGAGGTTTTTAATTATGCAAATAAAAGCAATAGGAAATTACATTACACACAATACAAATACTAATTTGTCAAACAATATCACCGGTAAATTTTTCATAAAAAAACAAAATAAGGACAGTATCAATTTTTCAGGAAATCAGCCTGCTAAAATGTCAAACGAGGAATTTGCAAGAAGGCAAAAAGAATTATTCCCGATAATGGAAGCAAGATTTCAAAAAATAAATTGTGACTGCAAATTAAGAAGATTACGTAAAGCTAAAAAACATATTAATAAAATAAATATTGCTTTTGCTGAGAAAATTTTCAGTAATCCTGCTTTTAACTTAAAACATGCAGAAGCTATTATCAAACATACTGATAGAAAAAACATCTTTGGTAAACGACAAGACGAAATCAACGCAAAAACGATAAACAGACTTGAAGAGCTATACCTGAAGCATGGTGCATACGCAAGTTTCTCGCTTGCCTTATATGCGGAAAATCCTGAAGCAATAGAAAAAGAGATTTCTAAAAATTAATCATAAACTCCAAATTGAACGAAAGCTAAAGGTTCAGGTCCGGGGAAATATTGCTTTGCCGTAAATACAGTTTTTTTCTTTGTTCCGTCAGAATCATAAAAACGCAGTTCATAGCGTCCGCCGGTATAAACAGTAAATGCACCTGTTAAGTAGTTATCATGTTCTACATTAAAGTCTTTACCGAGTGCCAAAGTATCACCATATATCGGAGAAAGTCCATTTTTCTTTATCAGCGTCATTCTTACTGTTTCAGACTTAAAACCCTTAGGAGAAATCAGGACAAAGTTTATTGTATCGTTCTTTTTAAACTCTTCCATCGGGATAAAAGTTTCACGCATAATCGGCTTTGTACTCAAAAAAATTCTTGGCGTTGTATCTTTACACCCGCAAAGTCCTATAAACATCAAACATATTAGAAAAACATTTAAAAATTTTTTAATCATTAGTCTTCTTTAATAGGATCACGATTTATACAGTCAATTGCAAGACTTGCATTTTTGGCAATTTCAGGAGGTATACCATCAATTGTACAAAATTGACGAAGAACATCAATCGTACGCTTAAAGGCACGCACAACATCACCTTCCGAAAATTCTTCATCAACAAACATATCGTTCCACTCACCGCCATTAATCCAAAATTCCAAATATGCACTAAACTTCGGATTCCAATTCATAAATATATCAATGCCTTTATCTTTTTGTGTATTATGAATCTTCTTTAGAACATCACGTGCTTTAAATATTGCATCCTTAACATTTTTACTCAATTTTAAGCGAGGGCGGGTAAAAATCCTGTCTTCTTCAGTCGTTATTGCACAAACCGTTGCCGCAAGTTCAGACAAATCCAAACCGTCAAATATGCCGTTAAACAATAATTCTGCAAGATACAGTTCATTTTCTGCCCTGAAACAAGCTGCCAAAATACCTTTTTGTGTAGGATAATCGTTTTCAAGATAACCGTATTGAGTCAAAATTTCTTTCAATTTCAAAAATCTGTTCCAATACATATCTTTTTCAAATTCAATTGCTCTTGAAATTTTGTCCAATTTTTTTTGAAATCTTTCCCTTAACTCAAGCTCACGAATATGCTTTTTATAAATCTTACAGTAATTACATTTTATTGCTTCCATTTGATGGTAAAAATCTTTTGTTTTTTTAGAATACTCTATAACCTCCGGGGCATTTTTTCCGCCTCGATTTTTAGCCTGTTTCAACAGAGTATTTGTAATTTTTCGATATTGAACATATTGATTTTTCAATTTGTTAAATTCAACCATATCACTTGATTTTAAATGATACGGACAATTGAAATTATCAATTGAATATAGTTTTTCTTCAATAGCACGCTGTTCGTCCATAAAAGGTTTTAATCTTGTTGTTGAAGAAAAATACCCAAAGCTCTTTAAAATCAACTCCCTTGCTTCTTCAAGGGTAAACCTCTGAAGCAAATTTAATACCATTGAATAACTCGGAGTAAATCGACTTTCAAGAGGTTCTGCCGAAGATGATGCAATTTCATAAGCATCAACAGGGTCTTCAAACTGATTACCGACAATTACGACATGCCCAACCTTATCCATGCCACGTCTGCCTGCACGACCTGACATTTGAAGAAACTCACTTGCGGTCAGTTTTCTGTGTCCATTATCGGTTCTTTTGCTTATTGAACTGATAACTGTTGTTCTTGCAGGCATATTGATGCCTGCCGCAAGAGTTTCAGTCGCAAAAACAACTTTTATTAAGCCTTTTTGAAAAAGTTTTTCCGTCAATACTTTTAAAGCAGGCAATAAACCTGCGTGGTGACTTGCAACACCCTTATATAAATAAGCAACATTCTTATGATTTGAAAGAAACGGATTATCTTTTACATATTCATCGATTGTTTTTCTTATCTCCAGTTCTTCTTCTTTTGAAAGAAGATTTAAAATTGAACAATCCTCCATATACATGTCACATTTTTTTCGGCTAAACGTAAAATATATTGCAGGAAGCATGTCTTTTTGATTTAAAACATCAACAAGACGCATAGGTGAAATTTTACCGCGTTTTTTTCCTTGAAATCTGTTTTTTACTTTTAAAGGTTTTATCTTTTTATTAAGGCTTCCACCAGGCTCAAAAAGAGAAATAATTTCACTTGGGTTATCTTCCCCGTAATAATAGTGTCTTAAAGGAACGGGTCGAAAATCCGTATTTACCAAATATGTATCGGAATGAACAGTATTTATCCAGTCGGTTAAATCTCTTGCGTTCGCAACGGTAGCACTCAAAGCAATAATTTTTATGTTACTCGGGCAATATATTATACTTTCTTCCCAAACCGTTCCTCTTTGTTCATCATTCATATAATGAACTTCATCAAGAACAACAAACTCTACATTCTTTAAATTCTCTTCAATTTTTCCAAGGTTCGTGCCGTAGAGCATATTTCTGAAAACTTCGGTTGTCATAACTACAATTTGTGCAGAACGATTAATAGAAATGTCACCTGTCAAAAGCCCGACATTATCTTCACCATATTTTTCACAAAAATCACGATATTTTTGATTACTTAATGCTTTTAGAGGTGTTGTATAAAACAATCTTTTGCCTAATTCAAGTGCCTTTTGTATTCCTATTTGTGCAATAACAGTTTTACCCGCACCTGTTGGAGCGCAAACAACAACACTTTTTTGAGAGCATATATGCTCCATAGCCTCTTTTTGAAAATCATCAAGTTCAAACCCAAAATCTAAATTCAACTTCTTAATCCCTTAATGTATCTGTTCTTATTTTAGCCGATTTTCAGCATAATTGCAAAGAAATATTCGTATTAATAATGCATAAATAATGATATTTGATAATAATTGATATATTCTGAATTTTACCAATTTGTATATTCTTTGGTTGGTACTTTTTTGCCAACAATAAATTTTTAAGGATAACTACCAATTAATTTGTATTTTATCAAAACTTCGTTTTGGATTTGTACTCTATTCTTCTTTTGCTTTGGCGTAAACAAAAGAAGAAAAGAGTACCAGAAAAGAAGAAAATCAACGCATCGAATAGAGCTTGTAAAATATTTTAAAGCCCAAATTTTCCGCCATTTGCAAGACAAAGACGGATAAATTTGACCTTTAAAATATAACAATCTCTAATCAATTCACAGCGCCAAAGGCACATTATCACACTTACGGGTGGTATTTATATTCAAATAGAACATCATGTCATTGCGAAGGAGTGAAGACGACTGTTGCAATCCACTCAATATTAATGTTTGACGACATCATTAAGTGGATTACTACGTCACTCAAAATGCCGTTGTTCCTCGTAATGACATAATTTTACATGTATCATCCGAAGGATGATAATTGCACTCGGAGAGTGCCGTAATCTCTACGTAGAAATTGTTGGTTTTTAGAAGCAAAATTTCCAACGTTATGTTGAGAAATTTTGTAAAATAAAAACCTTACAAATTCTAAACTAGCGCGTGATTTTTCTCTTTCTTGGGTACTTTCTTTTTCTTTTTATTCGCGCAACAAGTAAAAAGAGAAAGAAAGTACAAATCAAAAACAAGGAAAGAATAAAGTTACATAACTGATACAGGATATTTCTCTTGATTATATAATAATTATTACATTCAGTTATAAATTTTCAAACAAATGAATTAAATTCATCCTACTTTCTATTTCCTATAATCCCTTATTTGTGCTAAACTATAAGAGAATTTGATGTTTATGAAAGGATACAGCATGTTAAAAAAGACGTTCTTTATTGTGACAACAATATTATGTATAGCAATTTCAGGACATATTAGTGCAAGCAATATTAATCTGCAAGCACAGGATCCGGAACAAACAGAACCTGTGGTCACAAAAGAAATTACTGAAGTACAACCAGACAACAATACTTCCGATAAGCCTGTTGTATACAAAGATGTTGCTCCTTTAAAACTTGTTGCACAACCTGATAAATACTTAAATAAAAAAATAAAATTCAATGCCAAATTTGATAAATTTTCTGCAATAGGTTTGGATTATGAACCTATAAACAGGGATTCAAAGAAATATATTTCTTTCTTAATAAAAAGAGAAAATGTCACCAGTTACAACATCCCTCTTTCCGAATTAAAATTAATATTAAAGCGTGATTATGCAGAAAAAGAACTTGTTAATTTAGAATCAGGTGATGAAATTGAAGTATTTGGAAATGTATTTGCAACCGCACTTGGTGATCCGTGGGTAGATGTCGATAAAATCACAATACTTACCCATAAAAATACGGACAAAAATGTTGAAAATAAAGATAATACAGCAAATACAGTAAAAAAAGATAATGAGTCGAATGAAGGAAAATAAATTATGACAATAACATTTCAAGAATTATACTTAAATTTAACAAAATTTTGGGCCGACTATGGCTGCATCATTCAGCAACCGTATGATATTGAAAAAGGGGCAAGTACAATGAACCCTGCAACATTTTTGCGTTCACTTGGACCTGAACCTTGGCACACAGCAATGATAGAACCTTGCAGACGTCCTACAGATGCAAGATACGGTGAAAATCCAAACCGTTTGGGACATTATTTCCAATATCAGGTTATTTTAAAACCATCACCCGATGATGCTCAGGAATTATACTTAAAATCCTTGGAAGCAATGGGCATAAATTTAAGCAAACATGATGTCCGTTTTGTAGAAGACAATTGGGAATCACCGACATTAGGGGCAAAAGGTGTAGGTTGGGAAGTTTGGCTTGACGGAATGGAAGTAACTCAATTTACTTATTTCCAACAAGTCGGTGGTGTTGAAATCAGACCTGTTGCACTTGAATTGACTTATGGACTTGAAAGAATTGCAATGTATTTGCAAAATAAAGACAGCGTCTACGATATTTATTGGAATAATGAAATCAAATACGGGGAAATTTATCTCCAAAACGAAATTGAACAGTCAAAATACAACTTTGAATATTCAACCCCTGAATTTCTTTTTGAAATTTATGACAAATATTCACAAGAAGCTGAAAACTGCTTACAAAACGAACTTGTATTACCGGCTTACGACTGTGTTCTAAAATGCTCTCACACATTTAACCTGCTTGATGCAAGAGGCGTTATAAGTAAAGATGAAAGAACAAATTACATTAATCGTATCAGAAAAATGGCTTCAGAGGCGGCCGTTTTATATGTTCAACAACGTGAAAAAATGGGATTTCCTCTATTAAAAAATACAACTTTGGTTAAATAAATGAACATTTTTATTGATACACATTCCCATATAGATATGGAAGAATTTCAGTGTGATTTTGACCAAATGCTTGCGAAATGTCAAGAAGTCGGGGTAGAAAAAGTCATAATCCCGGGAGTTAACCAAGAGGATACCCCAAGAATTATAGAGCTGATTAACAAATATGACAATTTGTATGCCCTAGTCGGACTTCACCCTGAAGAAGTAAGCAAATGGAATGATACCAGTTACGGGTATTTTAAAGAAACCTCAAAACATCCTAAAGTACTTGGAATCGGGGAAATAGGACTTGATTACTATTGGGATAAAGAAAACATTGATACGCAAAAAGATATTTTAATAAAGCAAATTGAACTTGCAAAGGAAATCAAAAAACCTGTTGTAATACACGACAGAGAAGCACATCAGGACACAATGGATATATTAAAGAAAACCAACGCAAAAGAAGTCGGGGTTGTACTCCATTGCTTTTCAGGCAGCGTTGAATTTTTGAACGAATGTATTGAAGAAGGTTTTTATATCTCACTTGGAGGTGTTACAACTTTCAAAAATGCAAAAAAACCTCAAGCAATAGCAAAAGCAGTTCCATTAGAACGGCTATTTTTAGAAACTGATGCACCGTATATGACACCTGTTCCATACAGAGGTACAACAAATTATCCTTATTACATACCTGTCATTGCAAAGTTTATAGCCGATTTAAAAGGTATATCGGTTGAGGAAGTTGCAAAAATAACAACGAATAATGCAAAAGAATTTTTCAAAATTAAGCAATAACATTCAGCTTTGCACCTGAAAAGCCGCCGTTTTGATAAATAGCGGCACTGCCTAAAGGCATATTTTGTCCCATTTCACCTCTGAAATTTGATAAATAGGGATTGGCAGTATTCCTTTCAACAGACTCAATTGCAGACTGAGAAGAAATCGCATGAACTTCACCAAGTCCGCTTAATAATTCTAAGAATTTAGGTCTTGTACCTTGTGCCGTAAGATATTCTGATTTTTCGGTTTTTGCAGCCTTTTCTGGGGTAAATGTGCCAAATGTTTCTTTAGATGTCAATGCGGCAAATCTGCCTGAGACAACGGAACTTGATGGATTTACACCAGAATTACCGTTACTGTTGTGATTAAAACCGTAAGCATTTTGAAAATATTGAAAATTTTGAATATTATCTATCTTCATGACACACAATTACACAAAACCTACTGTAATAATTATAACTTTTTGTTAAGAGCTTTTCAATAATTTGGCAACTTTTTTAACATTTTGTTACATGTTTTTTAAAAAAGAAAACTAAAAAGCGGTCACAAAAGTAACCGCTTTTCTATGGGTTCATAAAAACTAATCTATGCTTCTTCTTTTTTTAGCATTGATTGAACTTTTGCAATAAGTTCATCACCTTTTTTCTGCAAATCATCAACAACAGTTTCAGCTTTTTCCTTAATTTCTTTTAAAGAATCTTCTGTTTTGTCGTACAACTCTGTTGAAGTTTTTGCAATCATATCTCTTGTTTCTTCACCTGTTTGCGGAGCAAGTAAAAGACCTGCAATAGCTCCTACAACACCACCGATTACGAAACCACCTAAAAATTTTCCTACTGACATAGTTTTTCTCCTTTATTAAACTACAACTGATTATTTTTTTGAAAACATTTTATAACCTGAAATAAGTCCGCCGATTAATGCACCTATTACTCCTTTTAATTTACTCGTAGCATTAAAAGCAACATTATACGCAGTACCAAATGATGATTTTACAGCTGAAATTTGCTTATC
This sequence comes from Candidatus Gastranaerophilales bacterium, assembly GCA_045598245.1. Lineage (GTDB taxonomy): Bacteria > Cyanobacteriota > Vampirovibrionia > Gastranaerophilales > JAILCC01 > JAILCC01. The sequence continues at coordinate 3,394 of JAZLLQ010000028.1, read as the reverse complement.
AACACCTGTCGCAAGACTATTAATACCTTCCAAAGCCTTTTTGATTTCAGCCAAAGTAGGATTAATTTCTTTCTCAACAGTATCAGCTAACTTTTTATAAGATTTCATAAGTCCCATTAGTTCGTTCCATAAAAGAACACCAAGAACACCGAAAACTATAAATAAAATCACACATGTATATGCTAAGAACATTAAGGCAAATGTTAAGCCGTCTTCCATAATATTTTCCTTTCTCTGATATAATTAGTATTCGCCTTTAAGACTTTCAGACTCTTTAATCTTTGCATTAGCCATTTTTTTAGCTTTTAAAGAGTTTTGAATATCCTCTATAATGTTTTCAATAGAGGCTTTTGTATTTTCAATAGAATTTATGCTTTTTTTCTTTGCACATTCTATTTTTCTCGGTAAATTATTTTTAATTTTAATCGCTTTATCTACTAAATCTGCTCTTGTTTCTTCACCTGATTTTGGTGCAACAAGTACAGCAGTAATTATTCCGCCTACAACACCTACTAAAAGACCCAGTCCGAAGCACAAAGAACTATCTGTTTCTTTAGACATGACAAACTCCAAAACAATGTACTTTTTTAGTATAGCAGATTTTTAAAATATTGCTAGTCCAAATGTCTATAATTATTTAACCAAGCACATTTTAAGGATTAAATTAATTTTGAAAATTCATTTTCAGGAATGGATTTTCACCCGTTGCAAAAAAGTTTTGAGAACTTTGAGCATCCTGTTGCCCTTGAGAATTATCTTTTTGGGCAAACATTTGCTGACTCAATATTTCTTGCATTTTTTGTTCCGGAGATTCTTCATTAAGGAAATTATCAAAATCAACATCGTCAGTAATTATGATTTCTTCTTCATCCTGAGAATTTAACATATCAAGCATAGCTGCTGTTTCTGCTTGAAGTTGCTCATTTTCCTCAACTTTATGTTCAGCTTCTTTTAAAATACCTTTTGCTTCTTCGACAGAAATACCATTTTGCTGAGCAAGTTTCTGTGCATCCATATCACCGGTACTACTGATACCAAATGGATTATATCCGCTTTGAGCAATTGCTGAGCTTAATTTTGAAATATCCATGTTTTCCGCTCCATAATAACTGTTTGCAGTTAATATATCGGCTTGAATTTCGAAAAACTTTAGGATTTCACTTGTATCTTTTACAAATATTTACAAAAAAGAGGTGAAGAAAACTTCACCTCTTTTTGCATATTAAAATAATGGAAAATATTAATTTCCAAATTAGTCTTCTTTGTACCTGAAGAATACATCAACAGTTTTACCAAAGACATATTTAACAGTTTCTGTCACTTTATCCAATAGATTTTTATCGTCATCCGTATCACTGCTATTTTCATCATTACCCTCTTCAGCATTAAATAATTCTGTTACAGGAGTTATTATATATTTTTGAAGGAATGAACCAAAAATACCTATGATGTTTCCGTGTTCATCACGTTGGATATTTCCGTTATTATCGTACAATGTTGAATAATTAACCGATATACTTACAACATTATGATCAAGCAAACCGTGAAGTTCGCCGTCATCAGTTTTTCCGTTTTTATTCATATCGCACCATAATTGAAGTTTATCAAATATGGAATCTTTTTCGGTAATAAATCCATCAGCATCGTCATCATAACGTGCTAATTCATCATACCCTGTAGCCATACCGTTTTGGTCACCAAACAGCTCTTTACCGCTTGTTATTTTTCCATCTCCGTTATTATCTAACACCAAAAAGGCATCGTCAAATACATCTTGTTTAGTCGTCCATGCAGTACGAACATCTTTTCCTGTACCTAAAAGGTCAAATTTTACACCATTATCAATATCGGTTAATACGATACCGTTATGTTCAAGGTCTAAAATTATGGGTGATTTTTCTTTAATTGCAGTATTTATATCGTAAGTACAAGCTCCGCCATTAATTACTAATTTACCACCAAGCCATTGTCTGAATATGTTATCTGAGCCTGTTTTAGTAACCAATTCACCTGCCGGGTCGTATTTAACAGTATTAACTTTTGCATTTGCAATTAAAGGTGTTGTCGAAATCAAATTTCCATTTATAAAATTAGTTGAACTACCAACATTACAGAAATTGCCATTTTCAGGGAATGAAGCAATAACAGGACCGTTGGCTGATATTATGTAAACAATACCGGTACCGCTGCTTGAATGACCAATATCTCTATTCAGGTCTTCTTGAGACATCATTGTTTTAATCGTTCTCAGTGAAGCGGATACTTCAGAATTGCTATCAGTTATATAATCAATTAACATACCTAAAGTATATTTACTTACTGATGTCGGATAGCCATGCGATGATAACCAAGTCGAATTCATGTAGCTTGCATTATTATGACCACACCCAAAACTAACTACATATAAGTCACTCCAAGAAGGACAAATACATTCAGTTGAAGAAGTGCTTCCCGTTGAGGTTGTGCTTTTCGGAGCAGCACAAGAGTACGCACAATTATCATAATCAGGCGAATAATAAGCAATACCTACTTTATTACAAACACTGTCTTTGTTCAGCAAAATCGAACAAGAACCACTGCTATTGGCATTTCCGGCAGCTTCTCCGGCAGGACACAAACATTCTGTTACCGATTTAGCACCTGTGGTTTTGGTTTTTGAAGTACTTGGGCAATTTATACATCCGGTTTGACCGGTTTTATCTTGATATGTATTTTTATCACATTTGTTACAAGTTGTTTGTCCTTCTTGATTTTGGTATGTACCTTTATCACATTCGTTACAAGTTGCTTGTCCTTCTTTTGGTTGAACCGTACCGGCAACACATATATTAAATCCGCCGCCGCAACTGTTTTTTGTTTTAGGACAACTATAGCCGACCGGACAAATAGCAATTTTATCAGATGTTATACCTACGCTTGCATCATTATATGCTTTTGGAGCAAAATTTCCGTTTGCATCTTTTGCCGCAGGGTCAATTGTATACCATCCTGCAGGTAAATCCACACACTTTGTATGGTCATCACCTTCTTGGTATTTATTACAATTACAAGGCGTACATTGGGTTGCTCCTTCTGTCGTGCTTACAAAACCTGCCGGACAAGGTGTACATGCTCCGTTTGCAGAAGGATTGTAGAAACCTTTTTCACATTTTTCGCATACACCTTTTACCATCTGCTCTCCGGCTTTACATCCGATACAAGCCGTATGCTTATCATTTACTATCGTTCCTGTCGGACAATCTTTACATTCAGTCTGTCCTTCTTTGTCTTGATATTTACTTCCTTCACAAGGTTTGCAAGCATCTTTGGATGTTGCTCCTTCTGTATCATTATATGTTCCTGCAGGACAAGGATTTGCTTTTATCGCTCCTTCTCCTTCACAATAGAATCCTTT
>JAZLLQ010000027.1:0-38314 GCA_045598245.1 Candidatus Gastranaerophilales bacterium | reverse complement strand
CTTTACCCGTAATACTTACAACAGAACCTGCACCTGTGTTATAGATAGCACCACCGTTAGAAGCAGAGTTGTTTTCAAAAGCTGATTTAGCACCGCTGTCTTTAATATATATTTTACCTGTATTATAGATAGCACCGCCTGGAGCTGCAACGTTGCTATTGAAAGTAGTACCTGAGATACCTGCAACAATTGAATCGTTGACTGCTTTACCCATGGTTCCCGTGTTATAAATAGCACCACCATTTGAAGTAGCGGTATTACCGTATGAAATTTTATTTTCTTCATCGTAACCGCCGAAGGTAGCATCAATTACTGATAATTTACCCGTAGAAGTAATAGCACCGCCTGAGCCGTTAGTAGCGTAGTTATTTTTAAAAGTAGAATTATTTGTTATAGTAATTGTGCCGTTAGCGTTATAAATAGCACCGCCGCCGAGAGCCGAGTTATTTGCAAAAGTAGAACCCGAGATACCTGTAATATCCGTATCAACAGTGCCGTCATCCTTAATAGAGCCGATGTTACCGGTATTATATACAGCACCGCCATAACCTGCAGAAGCGGTATTGCCGAGCGAAACGTCATTATCCGTATCATAACCGCCGAAAGTAGCATTGGTAAGAGATAAAGTACCCGTGTTATATACAGCCCCGCCTGAAGTTTTTGTAGCAGAGTTATTTGTAAATTTGGTATTATTTGTTATGGTTGCTCTGCCATCGTTATAAATTGCACCACCAGAGTCTGAAGCAGTATTATGAGAAAATGTACTTCCGCTTATTTCGTCTATGATTCCGCTTCCGTCATTATATATTGCTCCGCCTTTTTGGGCACTATTAGCAAGTTCAACGATGTTTTCATTACCGGTATCCTCATCAATTTCAACTTTGGCTCCGCCAAATAAACTGTCTTGTACTTTTATTCGACCTTTGTTGTAAATAACACCACCGGAACTGTTTGAGCTGTTAAGACTAAATACACTATTATTTATTCCTATCTCACCTGTGTCATTTTTAATAAATCCGCCGTTATCCGTAGAAATAAAGCTGTTTATAGATTTTGTAACGTAACCGTCTTCAACAGAGCCTATATTTTTAATATGTACATATTTGTCACCGGCAATACTGATGCCTGCACTATTATTACCGTATAATTCTGATACGACAAGTTTTTTGTTATTATCAATATTTAAAACTGTACCCGTTGGTATTGTGATTTTAGTTGTACCATTGAAAGTAACGCTATCTAATGCGAAATTACCTATTTTTTCAAAAATAGTTTGAAGTTTATTTGGGTCAACTGTATTGTCAAATACTATGTCACCAGTCAGTTCAACCTCATCACCTGCTGCGAAAGTGGTGGTATTAATCAGTTCGTATAAATTGTCAATATCACTTACAATATACTTATTGTTTGCAAACGCAGGAGAAGCACTACCGGTAACCAAAAGTACGGATAACGCACACAAAGTGTTTAGATAATTACTCTTCTTCTTATTATTAATCTTCTTCATTCTTGTATAATGGAAAATGCTACCACGATTTTAATTTAGTATACTATCATCATATCTGCATGGCAAGAAAATATTGCAAAATTTACATTCGTTTATATAAATATTTATATATTAATTATTATTTAGGATTTTTTATAATTTTACCACATTTTGAGCAAGCTAAGTATTCTTTAGTACTATCTATCGGAAGAAAAATATGTTCGCAATTATCAATATCTTGAGGAGTATATGAAATTTTTGTTTTTTTCTTTCTGTAAAATAATCGTAATACCTTTTCAATAAAATACATTTCATTATTCTCCACGAGTTTTTTCAAGATATTTATTTATTATTCTTATTAGTTCTGCACTAAATTTTTCATTATTATAGACTGATGCAGTGTATACTGCTTTTTGTCGCATGCTTTCAAAGTCATTTTTATTTACAAGAATATATTTTAATATTTTTACAAGATTATTTACAGGGTTTTTTGTTACATCAAAGATTAATCCGTTGTTATCATGTTCAATTATATCCTTTGCACCACATCTGGAACTCACAATAACAATTTTTCCTCTGCTCATAGCTTCTAAGACAGGCAAACCAAATGACTCTTTTTTTGATGGGACTATAAGGCAGTCAATTGAGCCATAAAATTCATTCATATCATCAGGATAATCTATAAATTCAACTTTGCTTTCAAGTTTACTGTGCTTTAAATATAAAGAAATAAAATTTGGTATTTTAGAACATGGATAAACTAATTTTAATTTAAAATTAAAGTCATTAATTTTGCTCAATGCCTTAAGAAGTATAAAACCACCATTATCCATAAAGTCATTCCCTAAAAAACCAAAGGTAAATATGTCTTTGAGATTAATGTTAACTTTTTTTGGGACATCAGTTGACGGTGGAAGTATATATACATTTTGTCCATCTGCGTGTAGTGTATTAATTAAGTCATTTTTCAGAATTATTGATGGTGTAAGTATAATTTTATTTTTTCTTACATATTTTTTTTGTTGTTCGAGTATTTTAACAGATGTTAAATATTTTTCTCTTTTAAATATTGCATAATAAAGTGCTTCAATTTTTGATTTAACAACATTTTCAAGATATCCTGCCGTATGTTTGTGTACATATACAATATCTGCCGGAAATAAATCTGTACCAAATGTTAAATCGTAATCAGCGTTGTTTGCGAGTGCAAGTGCCTTTTCATAAAAATTATTTTCAGCAAGTTCTGTTATATTTTCTATAGCGTATTTTTTAGAAAGATAGTTTTTAATACAATATATATCTATGAAAAATGAGCTGTCACATAGTGCTTTCAATATTTGAAAATTGATTTTTTCCCCTGAATTTAAAAAATTTTTGTCTTTTAATTCTTTTTGTATAAAACAAATTTTTACCATTATTTTTTTCCTGAAAGTTTTTTCTCTAACGAATGAAGTTTTTTGTTCAGGTAAATGTTCAAATTTCTCAGTTCTGTCTGTTTGACAGGTCTGTATTCACCTTTTTCAAGTCCGGTAATACTTAACGTTCCATGTGATATTCTTTTCAATGCAACAACATCTTTACCTATATGAGCCATCATTTTCCTTATTTGACGGTTATATCCTTGGTGTAAAGTTACTTTGAGAGTGCTTGTTCCTTGGTCAAATTCCAATAATTCAACTTCAGCATAAGCTGTTTTATCCGGTTCAATTTCTATACCGTTTTCAAGTTTGTAAAAGTCACCATCCGATAACTTTCCTTTTACTTTAACTTTATAAACTTTTGAAACCTGTATCTTAGGGTGGGTAAGTTTTTGTAGGAGTTCACCATCGTTGGTTAAAATTATTAAGCCGGAAGATGCTTTATCCAATCGACCTGCAGGATTAAGTGTTTTTAATTTCGGTGGTAGAATATCATATATTGTTTTTCGTGATTTTTCATCTGATTTTGTTGTTATATAACCTGGTGGTTTATGAAACAAATAGTATTCAAATCGTTGTTTTTTTAAAATTCTTCCATCCAGTTCAACCTTATCATTTTCACAAACAAAAGTAGAAAGTTCGGTGACTATTTTTCCGTTCAGCTTTACTTTCCCGTCAAGAATCAATTTTTCTGCTTCTCGTCTTGAAACTTCGGAACAAGAAGAAATATATTTATTAATACGTTCTTTTTCCATATATTACTATCCTTTTTTATATTATTACTTAAAAATAACTATTACTCAATATGGAAATCAATAGCAAAAAAAAATATTTATAAGACTTACTAGCGGTATGAAAATTTCTCCTTTTAATCCTCAAAATAATTATGTATATTTTTCAGGAAAAAAAGAAATAGATAAAGCTATTTCTGATTTTTCACGTGATATTGTTAATGCTTCCAGGAGCGGCATACCGAATTTGAAAGAAATCAACGCTATTGCCGTTAATTATATTCCAAATATTAAGGTAAAACCGTTTAAATTAACTTCAAAACATCCTGCAACCTGTGCACTTGCAGTTGCAGATTTCGGAAGCAAAGATAAACAATTCATAATTTCATCAGCAAAACCGACAATGTTTGTTCTTCCTTTTTCAAGACGCAGTAAATTTTCTGAAGCAGAATATTATTCAATTATTGCACATGAAATGATGCATTTGCTTGAGTATTGTGACGAGGAATATTCTTATATAAATTTGTACAATGAATACTTGAAAAATCATTTGATTAGAGCATTTAAAGATAACGAAAAAATTTTAAACGGCAGGTGCGCACACGATAAGTATATTGCCGATGCATTTGAAAAATTAGATATTGATAATATTGCATGTGAAATCGAAGATAAAGCGAAAACGAAAGAGGAAGCGAAGAAACTTCTGCCAAGCAAAAAGAAACTTGTGGATTTTTTTAAAAAAGAGTTATCAATTGATTTTGAAAAATTAAAAAATTCAAAAAATGATTTTGATTGTGATTTTGTCAAAAAAATATTATCGTGGACAGCACAAAGTGAAGTAGATGCTTATACAAAAGAAAATGATATCTATGTTCATTTTGCAGATGACGTTAATATTTCCCCTATTATGTTTGCTCATTTGAATAAGATGTTCATTAAAGCGCTCGAAAGTGTTGGTGTAAGTTAGATGTATGTATATTCAACAGATAACATCAAATATACAAAACAAGCATTTTGCAGCAGGTCAAGTGTCAGGAAAGCTGCAGAAAAATTTGCTGATGGTCTAATTGACAGATTCGTTCCTCAAAGTAAATTAAAGGTCAGGCAAATGGAAAATTATGCAAGACGATTTATTCCTGAAATAGAGATAGTTAATTTTACCAATTCAAAAGAAGCATTAGAAATGGACGGATTATGTAAACCAGCTTATGTATATTCAAGCGGTAAATACTCTTTTGATGGAGTTGTATTGTTTTTAAAAACCAAATTCAAGGATGATTTTTCTAAACGGCGTTTATTGAAAAATTTTGTTCATGAAATGACACATGCATTTCAATTTAAAGATAAAGAAATATCTGATATGATTATTTTTAATAATTTTTTAAAACATCATTCAAAAACTGAATTAGAAAGAATGATAAATTTATCAAACAGGGTATTTGATTCCGAACAATATACGAAAGATATTGAAGATATTGTTAACCCGCTCATTGATAGAGCTTATGGGATTGATGCAATAAAGCCTGAATTTTCATTTGTAGAATATTTTAGAAATTTGTTTGCGGAGGATGTACAAAGACTTAGAGCAAAAGGGGTAAAATTTGATTTGAACTTTATCAAAAAAGTCTTTATAAATCAAACTGAGGCAGAAGCAGATGCATATAAAGCCGGCGGATATTTTATGAAAAAAAGTTCACCTTATCATTGTACGGATTATTATTCTGAAATTTGGGCAAAAGTACACCATGATTTAGCAGTTGCACTCAAAACTTCAAATGTTGAATAGTAATATTACTTGAAAAGTTTTTCGCAAATAGTTTTCTTTGGAAGTTTTTTGGTAAATAAATATGGCGAATGTTTTTCAATATTTTCCTCTTTTAATTCACTTGTACTTTTATTTGTTAAATTTTCATTCAAAGGAACAATTACATCATCACCCGGTAACCAATCGGCAGGAGTTGCAATGTTGAATTCATCACTTGTCTGAAGAGCTATCAAAAGACGTTGAATTTCAGGTATATATCTTCCTGTTGATTGCGGATAATATATTATTGCCCGTATTTTAGATTTCGGGTCTATTACAAATACAGCACGTACTGTTTTAGTATCGTTGTTGTCTTTTTGTATCATACCGTATTTATATGAAATTTCTTTATTAGCATCATCAATTATCGGGAATGTTATATCTGTATCATTATTGTTTTCAAAATTAATATTAGATATTGATTTTATCCACTCTCTGTGATGTTCTAAACTGTCAACGGAAAGTCCCAGCAACTTTGTATTTAGTGCAGAAAACTTAGGCAATGTTTTCTGAAATGCCATAAATTCCGTTGTACAAACAGGAGTAAAATCTGCAGGATGTGAAAATAAAATTACCCATTTCCCTTTGAAATCTTCAGGAAAGTTTATTCTTCCTTTAGTTGTATCAGCTTTAAATTCAGGTGCAATATCACCGATAAGCGGCATTGAAACTACCGTTTTTTGTAATATACATAATGCTGTCAGAGCAGAAATTGCAACCAAAAATTTTTTAAACATGATTTTCTCCGTTTTTATACCGTTACATATAAATTATCATGTAAAATTTTCATATTTTTATTGCCCTGATGGCTAAAATTATATAAAATTTTTTTAAAAGGATATTTTTATGGATAATACAGAATTAAAAAATTATTTTATTTTTCTGGAATTGCTTAACATGCGTTTAGCAAAGTTTTTTGCACAACAGGCTCCGTATCTTCACTGTAAAGAAGGCTGTTCGCATTGTTGTAAAAACGGAGAATATCCTTGCTCAGAACTTGAATTTCTGTTTTTAAAAATCGGTTTTGAACAACTTGAAGAACACACAAAAAATATTGTTATTCAAAAAACATTAGAATTGAAAAAAGAAAAAGAAAAGCAGCCTGATAAAGTTTTAAGTTGTGAATGTCCGTTTTTAATTAATGACAGATGCTCTGTATACTTTTTCAGACCAATTATTTGCAGAACATTTGGTATTCCTCATTTTACCGAAGATGGCAAATTAAAGGTACCTTTTTGTAGAGATTTGGGGTTAAATTACAGTAATGTTTATGATGAAAAGACAAATACTTTTACGAGTGAAAAGTTTAAAGCCAGCGGCATTAGTCAAGAACCGTTGGCTTACAACTTGGGTTTAAAGTTTCTTATCGGCGAAGTCGGTAAAAAAGGTATGAAATTAGACTTTGGCGATGAAAAAACCATTACCGATTTTATGATAGATTTGATTAAATAGTTTACTTACCTGTTGGTTTATTTATTGAATATTCTCCGGGTCTAACTAATGTGCTTGTTGATTTTCTTTGGGAATCAGCATAGTCATCACCGGCAAAATCAACAGGATTAAACCATACAAACGGCATAACAGGATAGCTTGTAGGCGTATAGAATGCAGCCGGATTAGTTTGATTTACAAATTCTTGATTATAGTAATAATTTGCCCCATAACCTGTATTTGCTGCTCCATAACCGTAAGGCACCATTCCAGGCATAACCGGCGGTAACATATATCCTCTCGGATTTCCATAGCTTCTGTCTTGCTGTTCATATTGTTGAAATCTTGTTGCATTTTGATTATCATTTGCAGATACAATACCTGTAAATGATATGCATAAAACAGTCGTAAGTAACAATAATGATATTTTTTTCATGAATTAGTACCACCAATAATTACTGTCACGAATTTCTCTATCCTGATCGGCATTTCTTTCAATTTTAGCTTCTTTTCTTTGAGCAGTTTTATTCTTTTCAATATTTGCAACTCTTGCAAAACAAGTGTTTAAATCTGCTTGTGTTTGAGAAATAGCCTTACATTCAGCAATAGATTTTTTGAATTTTACTTTTCTTAATGCCCAATAGTTATTTTCAACATTAGTAACACTTTTTTCACCCGGTTTAAAAACGGCATTTTCGTACATTGGAGGACAAAATTCACCCCATTGAGGTTCCATTACACTTTCCGAAAATGATGGTGCAGAAATTGCAAAACCTGCAACTGCCATAATCGATAAAGCTAAAATTATTTTTTTCATAATTAAACTCCTTTTGTATTACAGATTATTCTGTTGAGAATGTTGTTCCAATTGCTGTGTTTCTTGAATAGTTCTGTAATATTCAGCTTCAGTATCGTTATTATATTGTGCTTCGACACTTTTCCTGTCACGGCGTTCCTGACGTCTGTCACTGAATCTTTGAGAATATTCAATGGTACTCATTGTACCTCTTGTCGCATGGTTGATGGAATTGACTGCACCACCGATTGCGTTAATAGAATTTGCAAAATCCAAAACGCCTGCACTTGCAACATTTGGTAATCCTAATAAACAAAAAAGAGCTGCTACGCTAAAATAAAATGTTAATTTTTTCATATATTCACCCAACATTAATACACATCTTCAAGTATAACATATCGTGTATATCTATTCAAGTATATGTGCCGAAAATGCAGATGCAGCAATTATTTTAATTGTTTTTTTACATTTTCTCTTATTTCGGTTAACGGACCGTTATTTGGAGCTACCAAAGTTGTATAATATTTTTGTGCATAAGTTGCAGGGAATTTAAGTAGCCAACCAAATCCCATAAAAATTGAGACAGTATCTGTTCCATGTGATAACATTAATTCATCAATAGTGCTTTCATAAGCAGGTGAAATTGACGAAATGAGTTTAATAACATAATCTGAAAACGTAAGAGCGGAATAACCTGACCAAATTCCTGAATTAACAATTATATGTGACATTTTATATGTTTGATTATTTATCGTTACTTTTTCATCTTCTTCAATTATATTAGATTCATTGGCATCAATTTTAGCTATTTCAAACCATTCACCTTGATATTTTATTCTCATTGTATTAAAGTCAGGCATATAAATATCATCAAATTTATTGCTTAAAAGTTGTTTCCCGTTCATATCAACTACGCCGTATTTATAATTTCGACATGTTAAAAACATTTTTCCGAACAATGTTTCAATTTTTGTATATTTTGGCTCAATAATAATATTTCCGTCTGCATCATACAGACCAAAATCACTTGAGTTTCCAAGTTTTGCATATTTCCCGAAAAATCTTTCGGCATGTCTGTATTTTGGCTTAACCAAAAATTCGCCATCTTTATTTATTATGCCGAACTTTTTACGAGACTGAACTATCCAACTGTGCTCACTTAGTCTTATCAGTTTTTGATAAACCGGTTTTGTTATGATTTCTCCGTTTGAAAATTTAAGTCCAAATTCGGTATTATCTTCATTTGAATAAATAACAATCTCCGAATTATCGCAAGAGAGAGTTTCCGATGCAGATATCGGAGTATTTAAAAATATTAAAGAAAATAAAATTAGTAAAAACTTTTTCATAATTACACCATATCACAAAATTAAATGTTATAATATTTTTCAAGGAGAGATTATGAAAAATTATAAGAAGATTTTTATATATGTTTTAGCAACCGTTTTTGTTTTGTTTGCCTTAATTATATTTGCTTATCTAAAGGGCATACCTGCATTAATTTCAAATCAGCACTTTATAAATTTTGTTGAAAATCAAGTGAAAAAAAACTTAGCAGCTGAATTAAATATTGAAAAACCGGTTTTAAGAACTTCAGTTAAATCAAATATAGGTTTTTCCGTTCAAGATTTATCATTAACAAAAGACAATAATAAGCTGCTTGCAGTAAAAAATTTTGAAGCCGAAATTTCTTTTAGGAAACTTATTAGGAAAAATATTGTTGTAAAAAAACTTGGAGCAGATTATATCTTTGCAGATGTTGAAAAAATAATTGAGCTATTTCCGCAAAAAGAAGAAAAATCAGAAAAAAAATCTGACTGGAAGTTCGATATGTTCCGTTCTCTTTTATATATAAAAGACTGCGAAATTTTATATAATACTAAAAACGATTTTAAATTAAGAGTTTTGGGCAAAAATATGATAATTTCTGAGACGAGAAACCCTAAACCGTTTAAGTTTAATATATTTGTCGAAATTGAAAAAAACAGTAAAAAATTAAAATTTAAAATTTCTGATAACAATACGGTCTTTACAAATGAAAATAAAATGTTTGCGAAGAATACGGAATTTTATATAAACAATTCAAAAGTTATTGTTAACTATGTAGGAAGAAGAGACAGAACATTTGAAGTTAATTTACATTCCAGTAAATTTAACTTTGCGGATGTTGAAGATACAATTAAATCAAACGTATTTCTGGAAAATGGCAGCGAATTATTGTCCGCATTAAATGATATGAATGGGAATTTCGATTTCGACCTTAATATAAATAATAATGATATGAACGGGAAGTTTATAATCAATAAATTATCTTTTACTCTTCCTGATGCAAAAAATTTGCCTATTGTTTTGAACAGCGGAAAAATCTTTTTATCAAAAAACAAAATTGCAATAGAAGGAGTAAAAGGATATCACGGAAAAAGTACTGTTAACACAATTGATATTGACGGTTCAATTACGGATTATATGAAGACATGTAATACTTATATAGTAAGCTATGTCGTATTAACAAAAGAATTTACAAATGATTATCTGACACCAATGATTGGATATCCCATAGAATTAATAGGTAAGACAAAATCTAAAGTTAAATTCAATATGTTAAACGGCAAAATTGATATATCCCTAATATTCAGACTTATAGAAGGATATGATTTATTGCTTGACGGTTTGTCTTTTACTCCAACTACATATCAACGTGCATTTAAAGCTGATGTTTCACTTGATAAAGACAATATTGAACTCAAAAACCTAAATTACTATATAGCAAAATCATTTACTTCAGGTGTTGAAGCTGAGCCTTTATTGAGAGTTTTTGGTAATTTTAATGCAAATAACGGCGAAATTAAAAATCTTGGTTTTGAAATTCCAAAACCGCTTAGGAGTGAATTTATGAATGCCATTTTTAAACAGCGCATATTTAAAGAAGGATATATGAATGGTAACCTTGAATATATTGCGAGTGGTACTACTCCGTATTTAAAAGGAAATTTTGCATTTGATAACGTAAAAATACCATCTCAACGTATGTTTATCAAAAAAGGCGAGTTATCATCAAAAAATAATATCTTAAATTTAGCAATGGATGGCAGATATAAGCGTTCGGAATTTAATCTTGATTCTAATGTATTAAATGAAATAAAAACACCTTTTGTTTTTAAATCTATTAATCTTAATATTGCTAATCTTGATATAGAAAGAGTTATGAAAACCGTCAATAATATACCGGAAAATCAAACAGAAACAGTTTCCCAAAGGCTTGAAGATAATGAAGCTAATCAGTCAAAAGCTGATGAAGAGGTTTTCTTTGATACTAATTTGTTTGTCATTGAAAATTGTCTGTTAAATATTAAAGATGGTATCTATAAACAGATTAAATTCGGAAATGTACTTGCAAATATGACACTTAATAAAAACGGTATTTTTGAACTTAATTCAAATAAATTTGATATTGCTGATGGTACTTCTTCTGCAAAAATTCATGCAGATTTAAAAAATCAACTTTATAAATTGCATTTAGGCTTAAAAGATGTTAATTCAGATGCAATAGCTACTTCATTACTCAGCTTGCCAAAAGAAATTTCTGGTAAGGCAAGAGGCTTAATTGATATAGAAACCGATAAAAGTTTAATGCTAAACGGTACAATAAAATTTAATATTAAAAACGGTAATATTGCCAAAGTAGGACTTATTGAATATGCTTTAAATTTTGTTTCTTTATTCAGAAATCCTCTTGCAATGATTAGTCCCACAACATTAGTAGATTTGGTAAATATTCCGGAAGGTGAGTTTGATAAAATTGAAGGTACATTACAACTTAAAGATAATATTATCAACCGTATGATGATAAAATCATACGCTCCTCAATTAAGTTCATTTATTGTTGGAAGATATGATTTGGTTCACTCTGATGCAACTTTGAGAATTTATACAAAGTTTTCAAATAAGCATAAAGGGTTAGCAGGTATTTTAAGAAATATTTCATTAAATTCATTTGCAAATTATGTGCCGTTAAATATCAATAATGATATCAATTATTATACTCTTGAATTATCACAAATTCCGGATATTGATGCTCCTGAAAAAGACTGTCAGGTATTTTTAACAAAAATTGATGGTGATGTCGAACATAATAATTTCTTATCGACTTTAAAGAGAATTAAATAACAAATAATAATTTTTTCATATTTCATACTAAGTACGATTAGCAAAGGTATTACAATGCAAATATGTCCTGTAAAAAATTTTAGAAATAATAATTCTTTCGGTTATAAACTTACTGAAGAGTTTAAAAATCGCTTGATAAAAGATGAAGGCGAAAAAACTGCGAAAGAAAAAATTAAAAAATATTCGGCATCAGGTAATGATAATTTCGTTTTAGATTGCAATCAGGCAGGTTTTTATTCTTATTCAATACCCAAATATAGGGGTAATAATTCAGGTTTTTTTGCACCAAAAGTAATTGATAATCCTTCAAAAATAGAACTCTCCTTATTAGCAGATATTGTAATAGATTTGTTTAGAAGAAATGATAAAGCCGGAATGTTAAATTTATACAAAGATTTTCCGCATGTTGCAAATTCATTGGAGTTGTTTTGGAATTTCTGTGATAATGTCTTTGGAATTATAGAAGAAAATATTAAATAATTTATAAAAAAAGCAATTTTTTCGAACTGATTGTTTTTATTTATATGTAGAGTTAATTCAGAGGAGATTTTTTACATGGTTGATGGCGTACAAGGTTTTAGTGGCGGAAGACCCCCTCAAGGTGTAGACCCAAATGCTCATGCGGCAAAATACGCAAGAGAAAAAGGTATTAGTATTGATCAAGCGAAAGAAGAATTAAAGGCGCAGTTTGGTGATCCTCAACAACCGGACAGTTCGACAAGCACAGAAGCA
This sequence comes from Candidatus Gastranaerophilales bacterium, assembly GCA_045598245.1. Classification (GTDB taxonomy): domain Bacteria; phylum Cyanobacteriota; class Vampirovibrionia; order Gastranaerophilales; family JAILCC01; genus JAILCC01. Next base: position 25,749 of record JAZLLQ010000027.1, on the reverse strand, counting down.
TCAGAAGCATTAAGCACAGGTAATCAAGGGTCAAATATTCCAAAAGAAGCGTGGGAATTGCAAGCTCTTGGTATACCGCTTGAAGTAATTCAGCAAGGTGATAATGCAATTAAGCAATTTGCGGATGATAACAATATTAATTTACCTGAAAAGACACAAGGTTCAAAATTAAATTTTGAAGGATAATTTTTATTATTCTTTTAAAAAAGAGTTGTTCACATAAGAGCAACTCTTTTTTCTGTTTTAACAAATTATTTTATGCAAAATACAACATTAGCAACAGCAGTAACCTTTTTTTCAACGGATGTAGTATCATTCATGCCATAATCGCTAACCTCTGTTGAATCAGCAGGTGTAATTTGGAAAACCCCCATTTTAACCGAGCTGATTTTGCCGACATTGTTACCTGTTGCACTTAACATGCCTTTTGCACGTTGCTTTGCATCTTGACTTGCTTCTTTTAATAACTCAACTTTAATTTCACCAAGTTTAGAGTAATAGTATTCAGGTGTTTCTATGTTCAAGTCTATACCTTTGTCAAGCAAACTCTGAGCAGAAACAGAAAGCTCTTTAATTTTGTCTACATTATTTGTTTTTATTTGTATAATTTGAGCAAAATTATAGCTTTCAATTATATTTGTAGAATACCCGTTAGAAGGGTTTGTTTTATAATTAGGGTAATTATTTGGAGGAAGAATGGAAATTTCATTTTCATTAATTCCTTCTTTAATTAAATATTCTTTTACAGTTGGAATTTGTGTTTTTATTACGTTATATGCAGCTGATTTGCTTGCACTCCTTGATTTTAGTTCAAGTTTTAAAATTGCGGTATCGGATTTTACAATTTTAAATGCCGAACCTGTTACGGAAATACCGTCTTTTTTAATTACATTGCACGCTAATACTGTACATACAAGTAAAATAATACCTAACAGAATTGCAACAATAATGATTTGAAAGTCTTTTAATTTTTCGTACATCTTATATTACCTCATCAAAATTTGGTGAAGGCGTTTCTTCACCACTACGATTAAAACCTGCCAATTTTCTTCTTTTAATATTTTCCTGAGAAAATATTTTTAGTTCATCAGGTGTAGAATCAGATTTGCATGCTTTTATAAATTTATCAAATTTGCAATTACCTTCTTTAAGAACGTGTTGTTTTTTAGGAATAAATTTATTTGTTTCTATTTTTATGCTCATTGCAAAACACCTTATTTAAGCAAGTTTTTCATTTCTCTTACCGCAGTATCTAAACCTGTAAATACAGCTTTTGAAATTATGCTGTGACCTATGTTTAACTCGTCAAATTCTTTAATTTGAAGAAGTTTAGAAACATTATAATAGTTTATTCCATGCCCCGCATTTACATTTAAACCAAGATGCTTAGCTTGTAAAAATGCTTGTTTTAGATTATTGAAAGCTAAATCTTCATTAGAGGTATTGAAATCATTTGCATATTGACCGGTATGAAGTTCTATATATTGCGCACCAACTTTGTGAGCTGCTTCAACTTGTTTTTCATCAGGAGCAATGAACAAACTTACTATAATATCTTCATCATTTAATTTTGCGATGTAATCTTTAAGATACGGAATATTACCTGCGACATCAAGTCCGCCCTCAGTTGTAAGCTCTTGACGTCTTTCGGGTACCAAACAGCAACTGTATGGTTTGACATCCAAGGCTATATTTAAAATCTCTTCAGTTGCAGCCATTTCTAAATTCATTCTTGTTGTGAGTGTTTTCCTAAGAATTTTAACATCATCATCTTTTATATGGCGTCTGTCCTCTCTTAAATGAACCGTTATTGAATCTGCACCTGCAAGTTCACAAATTCCCGCTGCAACAACAGGACTTGGCTCAATGCCGCCTCTTGCATTTCTTATTGTAGCAATATGATCAATATTTACACCTAATTTTACCATTTTTTACCCCAACTTAAATACCAATATTGAATAAATTTTTGGTGCAAAAAGCAATATTCCAATTATTACGGATAAGAATGATATTAGAAAAACTGCTCCCGCACATATATCCTTGCCCATTTTAGCAAGTACCGAATATTTATTTCCAAAATATGCGTCAATTATAAATTCATTGACTGTATTCATCATTTCCGCAAACAGCATTAACGCCACAGTGAATACAAAAATAGCAAGTTCTACGTAAGTAAAACGCAAGTATAAGGCTAAAATTAAACCCATTATCCCAATTGCTACTTCAACTCTAAAATTCAGTTGCGATTTTAAGGAAATTAATATTCCTCTAAAAGCAAAACTCATACTTTCAAAAACACCATTAGCTTTATATTTTGACATTTTCAACACTCTCAATCATTTTATTTTGTAAATTTAACATATAATTTAATGAAGCATCATCTGAATGGTCAAACCCAAGTAAGTGCAATACACCATGTGCTAAAAGATTTTTAAATTCATATTCTGAAGAAACGTTATTTTCTTCTGCTTGAGAATACACTTTGTCACAAGAAATTATTATTTCGCCAAGAGAAATTGTATTATCGTTAATTATTTTATCATTACTGTCATAGTACAATGCAAATGTTATAACATCTGTCGGACAGTCTTTTTTTCTGTATTCTTTATTTATATTATGTATAAATGCATTATCACAAAGTGTTATGGAAAATTCATAATCATAACCCGTAGAAAATTCATCAGTAAGTTCGTTTTCTAATACAAAATTAAGAAATTCGCCTGCAAAAAATTCCACGTCCTCAGCCGAGTAAATAAAGACATTTTCAAAATTATTTTCACAATAAATATTAATGTTCATCAGAATTATCCTCAGTTTTAGAAACTTTTTCCTGAATTGTTTCAAAGTCTTCATGGTATTTAATTCTTTGGTGGTGCATACCTTTGAGGACTCTGTTGAAGGTTGCTGTTATAACTTTTAAATCTTTTAGACTTAAATCAGAATCAGATAACTGATTATCTAAAAGTTTGCCATTTATAATCGCATTTACTTTTGCATCAATTTCTTCAAAAGAAGGATTTTTTAAAGAACGAACGGCAGATTCAACACCATCAGCAAGCATAACTATTGCAGATTCTTTTGAGGAAGGTCTGGGTGCATTATATCTGTACTCTTCTTCAGAAACATTTTCAATACCTTCTTGTTTTACTGCTTCATTATAGAAATAGGAAACAATACTGTCACCGTGGTGTTCTAGTATAAACGGATATATTGCAGGTGGAATATTGTATTTTTTTGCTTCTTCAACACCTTCTTTAGGGTGAGTTGTAATAACCATTTTGCTGAATTTTGGGCTGAATTGTTCGTGTGGGTTATCAATACCATAATAAGATTGATTCTCTATAAAGAACAGTGGTCTGTTAATTTTACCAACATCGTGATACAGGGAACCTATTCTTGCAAGTATAGGACTGGCACCAACTGCTTCAGCAGCTGCTTCCGCTAAAATTGCCACCATTTGGCTATGATGATGCGTACCCGGAGCTTTTTCCTGCAATTTCTGTAATAAAGGATTATTACTGTTTGCAAGCTCCATTAATCCATATGGAGTTGAAATTTTAAATATTGATTCTAATACGGGTAATAGACCAAGTGCAAGAATTGAACTTAATATCGCATTTCCTACTATGATGACTAATGACAAAGCATATTCCGTAATATTAAGTTCATCCAAATTATATTCAAGTAATATAGTACCAATAGTACCAATTAAATACACACCTGCGGCAACACCACCTACTTTCACCAAATCCATCCTGCTGGTGTAATCAATAGATGTTAGTGCATAAACCGTTGCAAATGTGCCAAATATGATAACAGCTATGTAATCACCATCAAGTTGCAAAGCCAATGTAATTGCACTTATAATACCTAATGAAGATACAAGAGCAACTTTATTGTTCATAAATATGCTTACAATTATAGTGAATGTTACAATCGGAAGAAATATAATGTGGTTTGGAAAAATGACGGCAAAAGCAGAAATAAAAATCATCATTGTAGAAAGAAGAGCATAATATTCTTTTCTTTTTAAAGCAGGCTCATATTTTTCTACGTAGTATGCACATATCACAAGAGTTAAAAGTATAATCAAGAATATCCCGAGAATACCACTGATGTTTATCTGAATTACATTATAACCGCATTGTTTAAGAGCTTCTTTTTGAACTTTAGAAACAATTTGACCTGCAGAAACAATTTTACTGCCTGCTTTGTATGTAATTTCAACTGGTTTAACTGAATTTACGGCACTTTTTCTTGCTGTTTCTGTTGATTCTTCATCTACAACTATATTAGGTGCAATTACACTTTTGATTAAAAACTCAATTGTACTAAAATCATCATTAGATAGATATTTTGATGAATTTACTTTTAGTAATTTGTCAAAATGTTCCTGAATATCAGTTTCGCTTACACCGTTATCAAGGATTTTATATAAAGAATTTCTTGTAGCTAATTCTAGTTTATCATAATGAGTATCTGAAATTTTTACAAGATATTCAAGTTGTGGAATATCAACAGTATTGTCCTCAGTTAAATTAAAGTATTTAATTAATTCCTGTAATTTTTCATCATCAGAAATTGCTGAATTTTTTATTACATCAACTTTTTCCAAATTTTTGTCCATGTTGTTTTTTATAAAATCATCCTGAACAGGAACCAGAATTGGAACAACCTTGGTCATAATCTCATTTTTTAGTTTATTCGTTTTATCAACATCAACAACTTTTATAGTTTTACTTGCAATAACATCCCGTTTGCTTGCACCGTTTTCGATAATACTGTGGTGCATATAATATCTGCTCGAAAGTATTATAGTTAGTGCTATTGCTGTAAAAACAAATACAGCAATACCAACACATTTTGTGGAAAATATTTCATTAACAACTTGTTTAAAAGTTTTCATAATTCACCTTTATTCAATAATGTCAAAACCAGTATATTTTTGAAGAACTTTGGGAATATGTACGGAGCCGTTTTCATCCTGATAATTTTCTAATATTGCCGCAAAAGTCCTTCCGACAGCCACACCTGAGCCATTCATTGTATGTACAAATTCATTTTTTCCGGTTTTATAATCCTTATATCTAATATTAGCACGTCTTGCCTGAAAATCTCCCATATTTGAGCAACTTGAGATTTCTCTGTAGTTATTGTATGAAGGCATCCAAACTTCCAAGTCATAGCATTTCTTTGCACTAAAACCTATATCTGCAGTACATAATGCAACTTTTCTATAAGGTAATTCAAGAAGTTCAAGTATTTCTTGTGCATCTTTTGTTAATTTTTCATGTTCTTCGACACTTTGTTCAGGGGTACAAAGTTTTACCAATTCAACTTTGTTAAATTGATGAACTCTGATTAAACCTCTTGTATCTTTACCTGCTGAGCCGGCTTCTCTTCTGAAACAAGGAGTATAAGCAGTTGAGCAAATCGGCAAATCTTCTTCTTTTAAAATTTCATTTGCGTAGATATTTGTAACAGGAACTTCTGCGGTTGGAATTAAATATAAGTCCTCGTCTTCGCATTTAAACATATCTTCTGCAAATTTAGGCAACTGCCCTGTTCCTGTCATTGTTCTTGAATTAACCATTAAAGGCGGTAAATACTCGGTGTAACCATGTTTTTGAGTATGTACATCCAGGAAAAAGTTTATTATAGCTCTTTCAAGTCTTGCTCCTTTATTTTTATAAATGTAAAATCTCGTTTTTGCTAACTTTACACCTCTGTCAAAATCCACTAAATCCAAGTCAACACCTAAATCCCAATGTGCTTTTGGTTCAAAGTTGAATTTTGTAGGTTCTCCGAATGTTTCGATAACCACATTATCATCTTCGCTTTTCCCGACAGGCGTTGTTTCATCAGGAGTGTTAGGAATACTTAGCAATAATTTTTGTTGTTTTTCATTTAAATCTCTTTCCTGCTCTTCTAATGAAGATATTTCTTCACCCATTTGTTTTACTTGAGCTTGAATTTCGGTAGTATCCTGACCGTTTTTCATTGCAATTCCGATTTCTTTTGAGATAGTTTTTCTTTTAGAACGCAATTCATCAGCTTTTGTTTGTACGATACGTCTTTTTTCGTCTATTTCAATTACTCCGTTAACATTCAATTCGGGGTTTCTTCGTTGTAAAAGTTCATTTATTTTGTTAACATCACTTCTTATCAGTTTTATATCTAACATTTTGCCTCTCCCATACGAAAAGTTTTTTAAAGAAAATTTACTTACATATTATGCTACAAAAATAAAAATAAAACTACTTGTTAAGAAAAATAATAAATACGTTGTATTAATATTTTTTATTTTTGCATGTTTTTGCTAGAATAATTAGAAAGGAGTTTTTATGAAAAAAGGAAATCTAGTTGTTATATCAGGTCCGTCAGGTGTCGGTAAAGGAACTATAGTAAAAAAAATTATAGAAACGGATGAGAATATAAAAGTTTCGGTTTCTGCTACTACTCGTTCAATGCGTAAAGGTGAAGTTGACGGTATTTCGTACCATTTTTTGACAAAAGAAGAATTTGAAGAAAATATAAAAAATAATAATTTTGCAGAATATGCTAATTATGCAGGCAACTATTACGGTACAATGTGTTCTACAATTAATGATGTTTTGAATTCGGGCAAGCATTTGATATTGGAAATAGAAGTACAAGGAGCTTTTCAAATAAAAGAAAAATATCCTGAAGCAAAATTAATTTTTATCATGCCACCTAACTTAGATGAATTAAAAAGCAGATTAGTAAATCGCAATACTGAAGATGAAGAAACAATAAAGCTCAGATTAGCTCAGGTCGATAGAGAATTTGAGCAGGCTAAAAAATTCGATATTCATATTGTAAATGATGATTTAGATAAAGCTGTTCTTGCAGTAAGAGAAGAGATTTGTCGAGGATAAAAAAATATTAAAATAATTGCTTGACTATAAATTATGTGTGTGATAACTTAAAGTTGTTGAGCGTTTAGCTCAGTTGCTCAGAGAGGTTTACCTCTCGTTATATATTAATCGCTTCCCTTGGGAAGTGTGAGCATGAAAACAGAATATGAGGGCGTTTAGCTCAGTTGCTTAGAGAGGTTTACCTCTCGTTATATATTAATCGCTTCCCTTGGGAAGTGCGAGCATGAAAACAGAATATGAGGGCGTTTAGCTCAGTTGGTAGAGCGCTTCCCTTACAAGGAAGATGTCGGGAGTTCGAGCCTCTCAACGCCCAAGTTTAAAATCCGGTTTCCAAAGCAGTTTTAGGAAATTGGATTATTTTTTTGTCTGCATAAATAGTCTTGCAGTTTGAGAGTTTTCAGGCATTTTGCATCAAACGGCAAAAATTAAGTTGGAAATAATTTGTTATATCATTGAACATTCTAATACTCCGCGTCATCCTGAACTTGTTTCAGGATCTCTTATGCTATGGTATAATTCATTTATGTTAAAAAGTTTAATCAAAGAAAATAATCCTAACTTTAATGATATATCAGAAGATTTGTAATAGCAGAGATGCTGAAACAAGTTCAGCATGACGTATTTATGGTTTGAGAAAATGTATAGAGGAAGATGAGAATTTTTATTTTGTCAGCTTGTAAAGATAACTTACATACTTCATTTAGAAAGAATACAAATTCCTAAAAATCCAGTTGATGCAAGCAAAACAGGTCCATAAGGGTTTTGGGGAATTGCAAGTATCGCCAATACAATGCCTGTAAGTAGTAATAATAAGGCAACAGCAAAAAGAATCTTTTGGAATATGGTCATATCAACCTCTTTTGTCTCTACAAGTCATTATAACATATACAAAGCAGAAAAACAAATGAATAGTGCATGGTAATGTCGGTTGGGCATACTTGTCCAACAATATTTCGGACAACAAACTGACAATCAGGGTATAATAACCTGACAAAACTGACATTGGCTCTCAAAGATTAGGAAGTACGATTTCCCCCACCCGACACCACAATTTGCCGATTTTTACCCTAAACTTCCCTCTTAAACATCATGATAACCTATACCCATTATTACATATTTTGTGTATGACGCTTTGGCATGACTTAATTTAATAAAGTTACAGACTTCACCCTAACGGATCCGAAATCCGAGGGGCAAAGCCTGTTAAATAATATTATACTTGACAATATTGACAATTTCAACTCAGATATGACAAATAATAAAAAAACAACTTCTAATCATTATTAATAACCGTTCTTGTAACACTATAACACACGTGAAATATAGGCATATATTATATTTATTTTTTAATGGCAATTTTTTTCCCTAAAAATACTTTATATATATATAAGATATAAAGAGAGAGGGCAGGCTACATGAAAGTAACCGATATAGAATTATTTTTTACTGCTGCTGATACAAATCACAACGGTAAACTTACACAAAAAGAAATGAAAAAAGCAATTGGCTCACAATCAACTGATGTGCAAAAATTTTTAAATACATTCTTAAATGAAAAAGGTAAAATTGATAAAAGTAAATTTAACCTTGTTGCACAAGGTGATGGTAATATCACAAAAGAAGAATTGCTCGGACTTTTAACTACAACTGACGAAGATGATAACATCGAGTTGGTTGATGATGAAACTCTTGATACAAGACTTAAAAATACAACTTCTTTATCCGCAATTGATACAAATTCTGACGGAAAGTTTACCCAAAAAGAAATTTTGAAAGCATACAATAAAGCAGTCACTGAAAACAATAAAGAACTCCAAACAATGCTTGAACCTTATATAACAACAAACAAAAAAGGTAAAAAGGTTGTGGACTCTTCCTTCTTTAAAATGTTGTCAAATGGCACATCATACTTAAAAGCTGAAGATTTCTATAAATATGAAACCGATGAAAGCGAAATTAAAAATGCTGAATATAAAGATTCATTCACTGCACTTGATACTTCAGGTGACGGAAAAATTACGGCAAAAGAAATTTTAAAATTATACAACAATGCTGCAACTTCAACAGAAACAAAAGCATTATTAGAAAATTTCATTACTAAAAATGCAAAAGGAAAAGCATCCGTTGATATGAAAAAAATAAAGGTTTTATCTGACGGTAAAAAATATTTGACATTAAATGATTTAAAGAAAATTAAAACAGAAGATAAAGCCACGTTTTCACCTGAAGAATTAAAAAGTTATTATGATGCTAAAGGCGAATATTTAGAACTTGATACTAACGGTAACGGACAAGTTACACTATCAGAACTTAAAAAAACTGCGAAAAAAACTAATCAATATGCATTTGCAAATTACATAAATTCACTTGTAAGTTCAAAAGAACAAAAGAGAGTATTTAAACTCTTATCCGGTGGCAAAAGCTATTTAACCAATAATGATGTTATGAAATACGACACAAACGGTGACGGAACATTTAGTGCTGACGAAATTAAAGCCATGAATAAGTCAATTGGCGGAATTTTGATGCCGGCATAAACATGATTATTATTTATAAAATTTAAAGAGGAGTCTTTGTACTCCTCTTTTGGCAATTTTGTGTAGCCTCAAAAGGCCTATCACAAAATTTGCTTTTCTGTTTATTTATAATTCTATCGTTATTTAAAACCGCTATATTGTTTTAAAACTTGTTTGTAAAAAAACAATCAACATAATTTTTTGTTAATTAAAAAATATATTTTTACAAAAATTAATAGAATAAAAGTTATAAAATTTTTTTGATATAATTTTTGTATTGAGAAGGGTTTTTATATGGAAATTTTAGGTAGCGGAACTTATTTCCCAAAGAAAATAGTCGAGTCAAAATTTTTTGATGAAAAGTTCGGAGTTGAACCAGGTTGGTCAGAGCATAAATCAGGTGTAAAAACAAGACATTATGTTACAGATGATACTCAGGCTTCAATGGCTAAAGAAGCTGCTGTTGAAGCTATAAAAACGGCAGGTATTTCAATAAACGATATAGATTGTATAATTTCGGCGTCAGGTGTAATGCAACAACTGCTACCTTGTACGGCTGCTCTTGTTCAAAGAGAATTGGGACTGGATAATAGCGGTATAGCTTGCTTTGACATTAATTCTACCTGTTTGGGATTTGTAACAGGACTTAGCGTTGCATCTTCACTTTTAGAAACAAAACAATATAAAACCATTTTGCTTTTTTCATCAGATATCCCGTCTGCAGGAATAAATTATGATGATTTAAAAAGTTGTATATTATTTGGTGATGGTGCAGCTGCTGTTATATTGCAACAGTCAAAAGAAGGCTCTTCCTCAAGACTTATTGCATACAATATGGAAACATATTCAATTGGTGCTGATGATGCATGTGTAAAGGGTGGTTCAACATATTTGCACGCATCAAAATACACTAATGAAAATAAAGAAGATTTTCTTTTTCACATGAATGGAACTAAATTATATGAAATTGCATCAAAAAAACTTAAACCGCTCTTTGAAAGAACTTTAAAAGAAAACGATTTAACTATGGACGATATTAAAATGGTTATACCACATCAGGCGAGTTTGATGTCTATGAAGTTACTGCAAAGAAAGTTATCTGTTCCAAACGAAAAATTTTTGTATAATATAGAACATACAGGAAATATGATTGCAGCTTCAATACCGGCTGCATTAGATTATGCAATAAAGAATACACTTGTTGAAAAAGGTGATAAAATCATGCTTGTCGGAACATCTGCCGGTTTGTCACTCGGTGTAATGATATTTGAGTATTGATTATGAAAACAATAGTTACAGGTGCAACAGGTTTTTTAGGATACAATTTAGCAAAAAGACTGCTTGAATTAGGTTTTATTGTTGTAGCGCTAGGCAGAAATACGGAAAAAGGCAAACTTTTAACCGATATCGGATGTGAATTTATACAAGTTGATTTAACAGATAAAGATAAACTCTTACAGATATTTAACGGGGCTGATTATGTATTTCACTGTGCTGCAAAATCATCGCTTTGGGGAAGTTATAAATCATTTTATAATTCAAACGTCACAGGAACTCAAAATGTAGTTGATGCATGCATAAAAAACAATGTAAAAAAACTCGTTCATGTTTCAAGTCCCAGTATATATTTTGAATTTTCGGATAAATTTGATATTAAAGAAACTGACAAATTGCCCAAAAAATTCGTAAATTATTATGCTAAAACAAAATATCTTTCCGAATGTGTTGTCGATGAAGGAATAAAAAACGGTTTAAATGCTATTATAATTCGTCCGAGAGCAATATTCGGTGCAGGTGATACCGCATTAATTCCACGGTTAATCCGAGCAAATGCAGAGAAATTTATCCCAAAAACCGTCAAGAATGATATTTTAATTGATATAACACACGTTAAAAATGTTGTAGAAAGTATGATTTTAGCTATGAATGCCGATAAAAAATTTAACGGTCAAAAGTATAATATTACTAACGGGGAAAATATCAAGTTTTATTCATGTATCGAAAATTTAATCACTAATTTGGGAATGAAATATAACTCAAAAAATATTTCATACTGTGCTGTTATGCTTATAGCATCATTTTTAGAGTTTATTTATAAGTTTTTACCAAATAAAGAACCTGTTTTTACAAAATACTCTGTCGGACTGATATCTTTTAATCAGACATTAGATATATCAAAGGCAAAAAACGAATTAGGTTATAAACCCGTAATTTCTGTTGAGGAAGGATTTAAAGAAGTTGCAAATGCTTATAAGGAGAATTATTAGTGACTAATTTGGAATATAAAATTTTTAAAACAGGTTACTGCCTTCAAAATGAACTTTGCTCAATTGTTAAAGGAAAAAATATAAGAACAAAGTTTTATGCTATGGCAGTGCTTATTAAACATCCTACAATTGGTAATATACTTTTTGATACGGGTTATACTAAAGAATTTTATAAAGCTGCGGAAAATTTTCCGTACTCTTTATATGCAAAAGCAACCCCTGTTATTGTTACCGAAAATGATTCGGTAAAAAAGCAACTTATTAATTTCGGAATAAAACCGGATGAAATAAATTATATTATAATTTCTCATTTTCACGCCGATCATATAGCAGGTTTGAAAGATTTTAAAAATGCTAAATTTCTTTGTATTGAAGATGCATGGAATGATATAAAAAACAAAAAAGGTTTTTTTGCAGTAAAAGAAGGCTTATTACCTGACTTATTACCTGATGATTTTGCAAACAGAGTTGAATTTATCAGTAACAAAAAAAATGCTGCAGAATATATTCCTTTTAATGAAGTGTACGATATTTTCGGTGATGAAAGTATTTTGGGAGTCAATTTATCCGGTCATGCTAAAGGTCAGCTGGGGATAATACTAAATTTACCTCAAAACCCAGTATTTTTTATTGCAGACGCATGTTGGTATTCAAAATCATACAGAGAAAATATACCACCGCCATTATGGATAAGACTATTACTGGGCAATAATAAAAAATATCTTGATACATTGTGGAAACTTCACATATTTTATAATAATAACCCGAATATGCAAATAATTCCTTCACATTGTAATGAGTTCTGGAGTAATAATGCTTAAGAAAATAATTATTTTATATTTTTATTTAAAAACTAAATATTTTAATCTCTTTCATTCTGAAAATTTGTCTGATTGGCAGGATAAAAAGGTCCGAAAGTTTTTAAAAAAAATTTTGCCAAAATCCAAATATTACGCACGAAAATATGAAAAATCGGATATAAATGAGTGGAAAAATTTTCCTACTATTGACAAAAAGGAATTAATGGATAATTTTGATGAATTAAATACCGTTTCCGTTTCAAAAGAAAATGCATTTAAAACAGCATATAAAGCAGAAAAAGAACGTAACTTTGCACCTAAAATAAACTCTGTAACGGTTGGATTATCGTCAGGAACATCGGGTAACAGAGGAATATTTTTGGCATCTGATATTGAAAGATACAAATGGGCAGGTGCAGTTTTGGCAAAAATTTTACCAAAATCAATATTTTGTAAACACAGAATTGCATTTTTTCTAAGGGCAAACAGTAATCTTTATGAAGCAGTAAAAAGCAGAAATATTAAATTTTGCTATTTTGATATGCTTAATGAACTTGAATTTAATTTAAAAAAATTGAATAATTTTAATCCGACTTTACTTGTTGCACCACCTTCAATGCTAAAACTTATTGCAAAAAATTTTGAGAGAATAAATATTAAACCGGAAAAAATTATTGCTGTGGCTGAAGTGCTTGATGATATTGATAAAATTTATTTAGAAAAAATTTTTAAATTAACAATACATCAGGTTTATCAAGCAACGGAAGGATTTATTGCAACTACCTGCAAATACGGGCATCTTCACATTAATGAAGATATTTTGGTTATTCAAAAAGAGTATATAGATAAAGAAAACAATAAATTTATTCCGGTAATTACCGACTTTAACCGCACATCCGAGCCGATTATAAGATACAAATTAAATGATATTCTTACAGAAAATAAAGAGCCGTGTCCTTGCGGTTCAAAATATCTTAGAATTGAAAAAATTGAAGGCAGATGCGATGATATCTTTTATTTTAAAAGTAAAAAATCAGATAAAACGGTACCTGTTTTCCCTGATTTTTTATCAAGAGCAATAATTTTTGCCAGTAATGAAATAAATGAATACAAAGTTATTCAAATTTCGCTCAATGAAATTCAGGTCTACATTGATAATGTTGATAAATTTGATGATATCAAAAATTCTTTGATTAATATTATTAATAAATTTGATGTTATTTTACCTAAGATTACGCTTTTACATCAAATTGAAATTGATAACTCTAAAAAATTCAAACGAATTGAATCAAAATTAAGTAAGGAATATAAAAATGAAATTTGTTCGTAAAATATCCGAAAATGAATTGATGTATCTTGATATGCAAGATTTGACAACAACTTTTACCATACAATATATCTTTGAATATGAAAATAAAATCAATACAGATATCCTAGAACAAGCTATTTTGAAAACTCAAAAAAAATATCCTGCTCTGTTTGTGAAAGCGAATTCAGATAATTGGGTTATTAACGACACTCAAACAAATATTCGTATTGAAACAATTGACTCGGATTATATCTTTGACAGTCCGATTTTTTCTGAAAAATTAAATTCAAAAGAATCAACCTTTGAAGTCATAAATCTGATAACCAAAAGTTCAAATTATTTAATATTTAAACTTTCGCACAGCGTTTTTGACGGTAAAGGTGCATTGTTATTTTTAGAAAATATCTTTGACGAAATAAACAATATTGAAGGCAAAGACTGTTCTAATTCAATAAATGACGAAGATTTTTTAGATAACCTGCAATACTCAAATAAATTAATTGATTTTTCAAAAAGTTTTCATTTAAAAAACACTCCGCATAAATGTAAAAATGTTATATTCATGGCATACAGATACCCTAAATATCATAAAGGAATTATCTCAAAATTAGCCTGTATTCTCTCTTCTGCATTTAAAGAGAGAAATGTAAGATTTATGGTACCAACAGACATAAGACGACATCAAAACAATGCTAATTTAGTCAGCAATTTGGTTTTACCAATATTTATTGAGGCGTCTTTTGACGACAACTGGCAAGATGTTAATACAAATTTTCTTTGCAAAGTTCAAAATAATGAAGAATTGAATATCTGCTCCGTAAAACATTTTGGCTACAGATTTATACCGCAAATAATAAGAAAATTTGCAATAAATTTGTTGTTAAAAATAAAAAATTCATTAAAAGATTTTCCTGCAGGCGGTATTCTTTCACACTTAGGAAGAATTGAACTGAGTTCATATTCATTCCCTGATAATAAAGCAATTTCATTTTATTCTCTCCCTGTTCAACAACCTCTGATGCCGTTTTCCGTTGTTATATCTGAATTCAATAACGAAACTACATTTGTTATTTCATATTTTAAAGAACAAGTAAGTGAAACTTTATTTAACGATATTGATAAAAAAATTGAAAATACTTTTTCAAATAAAATAGACTATTCATTTAATAATACTCAATGTAATTTTGATACAAATTTTGTTGATAAAATTTGGGAGAAAATTAAAAATAATAAAGATAAAGTGGCAATAGTTGATAAAGAAAAAGAATATACATATCAAGAGCTGTCGGACAGGAGCTTAGAAATTGCAACTGTATTAAAGAATAATGACGTACAACCAAAAGATAAAATAATAATTAATTTAAAACGCAGTTTTGATTATATAGCATCTATACTAGCAGTTTTAAGGGTAGGAGGAGTGTTTATTCCTGTTGATATAAATGAAAATAACTATCGTTTGGGAAGTATAATAAATGCTTCTAATGCAAAGTTAATGATTTCCGATAACAATAATTTTGAAAATATAAAAACTATAAAACTAAATAATATTTCAGATATTGAAATGAACAAAAATATTATTTTTAACTACAGTAAAAATGCTGAAGTTTATAATATATTTACATCAGGTTCAACAGGTATCCCAAAAGGTGTTTCAATATCAATTAAAAATTTCACAAATTATATTACTTGGGCTAAAAATACTTACAAAACGAATAACAGATTAACAATGCCGCTCTTTACATCAACAAGCGTTGATTTAACATTGACGTCTTTATTTTTACCGTTAATTTCAGGCGGAGTGATTAAGATATACAGGAGTGATTTCAACAATATTTTGCTCAATGATATTTATTCAGATAAGGATATAAATGTCATCAAAGCAACACCATCTCATTTAAAGCTCTTTGTACCTGATGAAAATTATAATAAAAAAGAATGGCTAATAGTCGGCGGGGAAAATTTTAATTCTTCACTTTATAAAAATTTAAAAAATTACAATATGAATATTGTAAATGAATATGGTCCGACAGAGGCTGCTGTCGGCTCAATTTACCATATTTGTAATGATGAGAGCATAAATTATACAAATATACCTATAGGACTTCCCATTGCCAATACAAAGGCATATTTGCTCAATGCTGACAAGCAGATTATAAGTGAACAAAACGAAACCGGCGAAATTGTCATTTGTGGGGACAGTGTTGCACTAGGATACACAAATACTGATGGGGTTGATTTTTTCATGTTTGATAATCAACCTGCATATAAAACCGGTGACTTAGGGTATATATCGGATGGAATGTTTCATTGTATTGGCAGAAAAGATTTTCAGGTAAAAATTAACGGTCAACGTATTGAACTTGGAGAAATAAATTCTAAAATTTTAGAATTTGATAAAATAACCGCAGTCGAAACATTGTATGAAAAACAGCAAATTGTTTCATTTGTTGTCGCAAAAGAAAATATTTGTGAAAATGCAATTTTTGAATTTTTATCGGGTAAACTTTCTAAAATAGCCTTGCCTGATAAAATTATATTTTTAGATAAAATTCCCATGTCAAATAACGGTAAAATTGATAATGAAAGTTTATCTAAAATGATTATTGAAAAAGCTCCTGTTATACTAACTGATAACCCAATAAGAAAAGTCATTTTGAATAAGTTTCCTGATGAAAATTTTGATATTAACAATAATGAATTATATGATATAGGACTTGATTCTTTACAAACTCTAATTTTAGGTCAGGAAATATTTGAAAAATTCATTAAAAAAGATAATAAAGATGCCTTTTTTAAAGAATACTTAAGGCATATATCAACATTAGACATACTCACAATAGAAAATTTGGTAGAAAAATACAAAGATTAAAATTTGAGTTTTGCTTTACTCTTTTTCTTAATTTTCACATCGGGAAGAGGTATTTCATCCAATTCATTACCCATATATTTCTCATAATCAACTATAGCAGCTCTTGCTAATACTCTCTGTCTTAAAGGAAGTTTTGTATATAATTGTTTGATTTCGTTTTCAATACCATCCCTTGCACCGATGATGTTACTTCCGTCTATCTTGCAAACATTAGCAATAGCGACTTTACCCAAAAGTGCAGCTAAATAATTTTCGCTTTTCATATCTCTGTCAACTTCTAATGATAATGTATATTTTTTCATTTCAATTGATGAAGGCATTTTGCCATCAGGACGTCTGCAAGCTCTTATACAATCTCTTGCAAAATCACCTTTAAAAGTAACATTTGGCATTTGAGAAGGTACGGTAGTTGAGTTAACACCTTTTATGTTTAAGCAATCATAATTTAAAGCGAAATTTTGCTTTTTTAATGAAGGAATATTATATTTTTCCGGGGATAAATTGCCTGAAGAGTACACAATTGAATTAATTTTCATTTATAAACAAAACCTCCTTGTTTACAACTCATTTTTTGCATAAAACCTGCGGTCAGTCAAGTATTTACGTGGAAAATGTATCTCAAATTTTACATGTATAAATACTCAAAATAAATTTTTTTGTTAGTGAAACGCAATTTTTTTTCGTTGTTTGTTTTTATATATTCAAGGGTAATTTATTATATAGGGGAATTTATAATGGGTAACGTAAATGAGGTATCATTTTTCGGAGGAATTGCTAAACTTGTTCAAGCACCTTTTAAACTGTTAGGCAACGCAGGTGCAGGAGTTGTATCACTTGCAACAGGTGATACGGAAGGCTTTAAAAACGGTGTTGCTGGAATGGGAAACAGTATCTTTGATGCTGTCGAAGCGCCACTAAATGTTGCGGTTGATGTTTTGGAAGTTCCAAAAAGTTTACTGGGAGGAACCAGTGACAAAAAGACAACAAGCGTAGAAAAAATTGCTTTTGGAACAGGTAATGTCATGGATGTTCCAATCGGTGTTGTCGAATTAGGAGAAGATATTGTTAATTCTTTACGACCTGAAAGAAAAGGATTTTTTGATAAAGTTTCAGCACAAAATAAGGAATCCGAAAAAAAACCTGCTGAAAAAGTTACTAACACAACAACTGCTACAGACACAAAAACAGTTCCTGCTACTACAACTGATGTAAAAACTATGGCTGATACAAAAACAGAAACAAAGACTGAAACAAAAATTGCAAGAATTAAGAAAAAGAAAATTAAAGCAAAAAGAAAACATCAAACAAAAACAGTTATTTCAAAACCGGTTCAACAAAAACCCGAAAATAAAATTAAATCGGAAGAAAAGAAACCTGCAGTTATTACACCAAAGGCACCCGAAAAGCCGAAAGAAATTACTGCAAAACCTGTTGAAGCACCTAAAAATGAGAACAAGGGTGAAGATAAAAAAGCTGACACCGTAATTGTGCCGTTACCGCTGCCTGTTGATACTAATAAACCTGATACAGTAACAACGCCGGTTACAAAAACTACACCTGTTCCGGCACCTAAAAATGAAAATAAAGACGAAGACAAGAAGAAAGATACGGTAATTGTACCATTACCATTGCCGGTTGACACTAATAAACCTGCTACAACAACAGCATCGACACCGACTAATCCACCTTCACCGCCGGTTGCACCTGCTCCGGCTCCGTCAGGTGATAATAATTCACCTTCAGGTAATGGCACACCTGAACCTAAAACTCCGGTAAATCCTTTGCCGGATACTCCAAAAACGACAGATAAGTATAAAACTGCACGCAGGATAGTACTTGGACTTTTAGCAGGAGCTGCACTATTTCTTATATTCAAAAACAGAGGTGCAATTATTAAAGGAATAAAAGGTATATTTTCTAAAGCACCTGCAACAGGTATACAAACCAATCCAAATATAGCAGGAGTTGCAGGCGGTGTACCAGAACAAAAACTTTTAACATTTACTCCGCCGGTTACAACACCACCTACAGGCGTTACACCACCGGCTAAACCTCCTGTAGATCCGTTTGTAACAACAAAACATGTTCCGTTAGAACAACGGGTAACACCTATTGCAGAAGCGGAAAAAGAAGCATTAAAGAAAAAATTAACAAGAAAAATCACATTGCAAGAAGATAAAATGTGGTCAAAACATACACTTCAACAAACTGTTGACAAACAAGATGCAATTTTACGAGATAATTTAGCCGAAAAAGCTGCTAAAAAAGCTAAACAAGCAGAAATTGACAAGCAAATGGAAGAAATGTTTGCACAAAGACAAGCTCAATTAAAAGCACAAAAGGCAAAAGAAGTTAAAGCAGCATGGGCCGAGCATACTCACGAAGCCAATCTTGAAAAAGGCAGATTAAATGCAGCCAAAAAGAAAGAAATACAAGATTTTCTTTCTTCTCCACAAAGTGAAGTTGCTGCAAAACCATCAGTAAAACCTCAAGTTAAACCTGATGTACCAAAACCAACTGAAATTGGCTCAACATTAAACCCTGCTAATCCAAAACTTGATGGACAAAAAGCAAGAGATATGGAAGATGCATTCAAAAAACATGCACAGGAAATTGCAGAAAAACAAGCTCAGGTAGAAGCTGAAGCAGCTAAAAAATTAGAACATGATATGGCAAAAAAGGCTAAAGTTGCAGCTCAAAAAGCTGAAGCTAAAAAAGCTAAAGAAATTGAAGATGCTTGGGCAAAACACTCCAAGGCTGCAGCTGATGCAAAAGCTCAAGTTGATGCACAAACCGCAAAAGAAATTGAAGAATATTTGAGCACACAAAAGCCGACCGTTGTTGAAAAAGTAAAATCTGCAACTTCGAAAACACCAACTCAAACAGAAATCAGCAGCCAGATGGATGAAATGTTTGCGCAAAGAAAGGCACAAATTGAGGCAAGAAAAGCAAAAGAAGTTGAAGCAGCGTGGGCAGAATATTCAAAAGCAGCACAAGATACAACCGTTAAAGCAGATACGTTTAAACCAACACCAATTACAACAACACCAAAACCGAAAATAGCTGTATCACCGCTTCCAAAAGAAGTTGCACAAGCTCCTGCGGTTACACCTAAAGTTGAAGTTAAACCGGAAGTAAAAACTCAGGTTGCAAATCTTGAACCCAAACCAACAAAAGTGGTCATTCCTGATACAGGTAAAATCACACCGGAACAATTAACTGTCGGTCAAAAAGTCAAAATCAGAATGAACAGAAATACATCTGATAGTGTAGTTTCAACATATAAAAGTGCATTTTGTTCAATAATGGGCAGCAAAGAAAATGCCATTAGAAAGCATCAATTCTTAACAGAAATTGAAATTACACCAACAAACTTAGGACAAATCAAAAAACTTTATAAATATCTTGATATATTAGCAGCATAATAATCCCTCTTAATAATTCCCCTTTTAAAGGAAGGTTAATAAACCTTCCTTTTTATTGTTTATATTTGTTAAAATTATTAATATATTAGGTAATAATTATAATTTTGTGAGAAAATAATATTGCTATTATTTAAGTAAGGAGAATAGATATGAGAGATAAACAATTTTTGATGATTCCCGGACCTACACCCGTGCCTGAAACTGCACTTATTGAAATGGGAAAAGCTCCGTTAGGACACAGAAGCACAGAGTTTTCTGCAATAGTTAAAGAAACTTACGAAGATTTAAAATGGTTATTCCAAACAAAAAACAATGTATTTATTTATACTGCAAGCGGCACAGGTGCTATGGAAGCAGCTTTGTCAAATATCTTAAATCCTGGCGATAAAGTTTTATCACTTGTAATCGGTAATTTCGGCGAAAGATTGGCTAAAATTTCATTAACACGTGGTGCTGAAGTTGAAAGAATGGTTGTTGATTTCGGGCAAACTATTTCTCCTGATACGTTAAGAGAACGCTTGTCAAAAGATGTTAATAAAGAAATTAAAGTTATTACCCTAACTCACAGTGAAACGTCAACAGGATGTGCAAATCCGCTAAAAGATTTAATGGCGGTTATAAGAGAACATGGTGCATTATCAGTTGTTGATGGTGTAACAAGTGTTGGTGCTATGGATGTAAAACCTGATGAATGGGGCATTGATATTCTTATATCTGGTTCACAAAAAGGTTTCATGGTTCCTCCAGGACTTTCTTTTCTAATGACCAGCGACAGAGCTATGAAGGCTTATGAAGAATGTAAATATCCGAGTTTTTACTTTGATTTTGCAGCTCATAAGAAAAATCTTGAAAAAGACACAACACCTTATACACCTGCTGTATCATTAATATGTGCCTTAAATGCAACTTTAAAAATGATGAAAGAAGAAGGACTTGAAAATATATTTGCTCGTCACAAGAGATTATCAATGGGTTTACGAAAAGCTATCAGAGCTATGGGATTAAATTTATTTGTTGATGATGACTTGAAAGCAAGTTATTCAATTACTTCAATTTTACCTCCCGAAGGTATTTCAGTTGCAGATATAAGAAAAGGGTTAAAGGGTGATTTTGATATTGTTGTTGCTGACGGTCAAAATGATTTAAAAGGCAAAATTTTCAGAATGGGCACATTAGGGTATGTTTGCGAAAGAGATGTTATTGGTGCTATTGGTGCATTGGAATTAACATTAAAAAGACTTGGTGCAAACATTGAACTCGGCTCAGGCGTAAAAGCATTTTTGGAAAGTATTGCTTAATTTTATAGCCTTATCGGTTAGTATATTAAAACATTTTGTTTTGATATACTAACCATTACTTAATAATAATAGAGGATTATATGAAAAAAAGTTTTAAAAATAGTTTATTGCTTATTTGTTTAACTATCGCCCTTGCCGGTATTTCCAATTATTCGGTTGCAGACAGTTTTGTTCAAAGTCCGTATGAAAATATGGACTATTATGAACTTGGTATGACTGCATTAAATAAAAATGATTACAATAGTGCAATAAACTATTTAAAACGTGCTTATGCAAAAGACACTTCAAATCCTTCAATAAGAAATAACATTGCAGTTGCGTATACAGCCAGAGGTAATGCAAATTATAATAAAGGTATCAATCTTGAAAAAGCCGCAAATGATTATCGTTCTGCGATATATTATCTCAAATATTGTAATAAATCCGCAAATACAGAGAACATGAATGAAAACATTGAGATTGCTATTGGCAATTTAGATGATGTGCTTGTAAAAATGAATTCAAAAACGGATGCGCAAAGCAGATTAAAAAAAGCAAAAGAATTAAGAGGAAATGGTGAACTTGTAGCTTCGGTTATTGAATATGTCTACGCTTCCAAAGATAGAACCTATGCATATGAAAGTTTCGTTGCACTCGGTGATATTATGAAAATTTTGTCTAATGAGTACAATGCAGCAGTATTTTATGATAAAGCACTTGCGGTTAAGTCAACTGACCCGATGCTACATTTGAAATACGGAAAAGCATTGTATAATCTCGGAAAAATAGAACCTGCCGTTAGAGAACTTGATATTGCATCAAATTACGATAAAACAAAAAGTGAAGCACTACCTATATTAGAAACAATTTGGGTAAAACGTGCAGAATCAGCACCTAATGACCCGATTGCACAAATGAATCTTGGCACAGTATTCCAAAATGAAAAAAAATATGATTTAGCCTTGTACCAATATAAAAAAGCTCAGGCACTGGACCCCAAAAATCAAATGATTAGACTAAATGTTGCAACTTTACTTCAAGATACCGGCAGTTATTCGGAAGCACTGGAAATTTATAATTCAATATTAAAAAACAAACCTGACGATGTTCTTGTTAATTCATATAAGGCATCAACTCTGAGCAGTATGGGAAAAAATGATGAAGCTATTACAATATATAAAAGACTATTAGAGCAAAATCCAACAGATAAAAATATAAAAAACAATCTTTTAACCGAAATAGCGAATATAAATAGTGTTTCCGGTTTATCTTATATGAAAGATTTAGCTTTAAAAATGCCAAACGATGCATCAATACAGTACGAATATGCATTTCTCTTGCATAAAAACAGAAATTACAATGATGCATTATTATATTACCAAAAATCATTAGCTCTTGATGAAAAAAATCTTGATGCGTACCTTAATATTGCAAGTATTTATAAACAAAAAAATGATAGTAAAAATGCAATCAATACTTTAAATAAAGCAAAACAAATTTATCCTCAAAATAAAAAAATTGCGGAAACTTTGACTGAATACAATGAAGAAAATACTTTTTCGCTTTTAGAAAAAGCAAGTGACCTTTATAATAAAAAAGCATATAATGAAGCCATTGCCGTTTATTCATCCATACCAAACCCATCAGAAGATGTGTATTTGGGAATTGGTGCATGCTATCAGGCATTGGAAAAATATGACGAAGCTATTACAAATTATAATAAAGCTAAAAATCTTGATGCTACAAACCCTAATACTCATTACTTTTTAGGCTTGGCTTATTTTTATAAGAAAGACTATCTTAATGCAGAAAAAGCCTTAAAAATAGCTTCTGAATTAGATTCAGTAAACCCGGATATAAAAGATGCAATCAAATCTTTAAAGTTTGCACAGAGCGAAATCGTAATGAATACTGGAATAAAACTCTTTGAAGCAGGTAAAAATGATGATGCAATTATAAACTTCAATAAAGCAATAAATCTGTGTGACGAAAATGGTTATGCATACTATTACAGAGCATTGGCTTATGATGCAAAAGAAAATCCTATCAAGGCTATTGCTGATTATAAAAAAGCTGTTGAGTTAAATAACGAACTATCTATGGCATATTATTCTATAGGTTTATGCTATGAAGCCTTAAAAAACACTACGGAAGCAAAGAAAATGTATATAAAATTTTTGACAGAATATAAAACTCAAGACGAATATTATAAATATGCAAAATCGAGGTTAGCCGAATTATAATGTCAGAAGTTGGAGTAAAAGTCGGAAGTGTTGAATTAAATAGTAATGTTATTTTAGCCCCTATGGCAGGAATTACCGATACTGCATTCAGACAAATCATAAGAGAATTTTCAAAAAACTGTCTTTTAGTAACAGAAATGCTTAGCTCGGAAGCTCTCATGTGGAACAAAGAGCAGTCAATAACATATTGCGAGGAATTCGAAAAACCTATTGCATATCAGATTGTTGGTCATAAACCTGAACTAATGGCTAAAGCTGCTCAAAAAATTGAAAAAAATGCAACAATTATTGATATTAATATGGGATGTCCTGTCAACAAAATTGTAAAAAGTCAAGATGGCAGCGGCTTAATGAAAAATCCTTCTTTAGCTTATGATATCGTTCAAGCAGTTGTTGAAGCAACGACTAAACCTGTAAGCGTAAAATTTCGACTTGGTTGGGATGCAAACTCTAAAAACTACATAAAATTCGGCGAATATATGCAAGAAGCAGGAGCATCAATGGTAACGATGCATGCAAGAACAAGAACTCAAATGTATGCAGGAAAAGCTGATTGGAATGCGATTAAAGAACTTAAATCAGCTATTGATATTCCCGTATTTGCAAATGGTGATATCGTGAGTGTTGAGTCGGCAGCTGAGTGCTACAAACATACAAAATGTGACGGTATTATGATAGGACGTGGAGTATTAGGCAATCCCGACCTGATTTCAAGAGTAGAACATTATTTCAAAACAGGTGAAATTATACCTGACCCAACTTTAAAAGAAAAAATTAATATATTAAAACACCATATTGATAAAGAAATATTTTATCGTGGAGAATATAATGCTATGAAATTTATGCGTAAATTCTATTCTCATTACATAAAAGGGGTTAAAAATGCTGCCGCAATAAGAGATATACTCGTGAGAGAAGAAGATATCAGTGAAGTTATAAATATATTGGACAAGATTGCAAATGATAAATAAAAAATATTACGTATATATAATTCTTACAGAGCGAAATACGTATTACTGCGGTTACACTGATAATGTCCAAAAACGATTTGAAAAACACATGGCAGGCAAAGCTGCAAAATATACAAAAGCTAATAAACCTGTTAAAATTGTTTATCAAAAAGAATTTGATACTAAAGAAGATGCAATGAAAGAAGAATATCGAATAAAAAGGTTAAAAAGAAGCGAAAAAGATCAATTAATATATACAAAATAAAATCGTCTGTTTACATAATATTTCTTTTATGAATATGTCATGTAGATACATATTTATTATATAGCTATAAGATATAATTTAACATAACAAATCTTTTACGAATATTTCTTTTAGTTATATTACTTTACGCAACTAAAATTATCTTTGAAAATTTCTTTTTCAAAAAGAATACTTTCATCAACTTTTAATTTTTTTCTGACAGAAGATAAAAATGCAGCAAATTGTAAAACAGGATTTTTTATAAGAACTCTTCCTGATGATGAAAGACGAGGAGCATAATCTGAAAAATCCATTTCAGTTTCCATCTTACAATCTCTGGCAACTAAAGGAGAGCCAAAAGTATCTTTTTCTATAATTTGTAATCCAATATTACCATTACGTTTAGCAACAACATACACGTCACAATCGGCATATTTCCCAATATCGAAAATATCTTTAGGAAGTTTAGAATTCGGATTTTGACGATAATCTTTGTCAATAACGTCTAAAATCATTTGTTGTCGTTGAGAAGTATTAACTCCTCTTTCTTTCTTATAAATTAATTTTTCGAAATTTAATGAATTAATATTTTTAATTTGCATTCCGTAACTCCATGCTGAAATTCTATATCAGAAATAAAATATGTAAATATATTTTTTTGTTAATTATTATTTATTCCAATAGTCCCATTTGGTTTATTGCAAATATCATAGTTAACTTGCACATTAAAACCTATTTGATTTAACAGACGTTTTAATACCATTGAGTTCGAATAAGTTAAAAATTTACCGTTAGGATTAAGTAATTTATAATAACAGCTCATAACATACTCGCTCCATAAATCAGGTTGTTTTCTTATCGAAAAGGCGTCATGAAATATAAGGTCATATTTTTTATTTATTTTTGGTAAAACTCCTAAAAGATTACCTAAAATGAAATTTATTTTTATA
>JAZLLQ010000026.1:0-26338 GCA_045598245.1 Candidatus Gastranaerophilales bacterium | reverse complement strand
AAATGTAATTGTTTATGAAATTGACGAAAAAGTTATAAATGTATTGCATGAAATCAATTACCGGATAAACAGGAATTTCCAAGTAATGTCACCGATTTTACGCCACAACGCTCAAAAAATGTTAATGGCGGTGCAACAGTAAGCCCTGCATATATAAACCCATTATATAAAACCCTTGTAGCATCTTTAGAATTAACTTTTTGGGGATTAATAATTTGATTTTCTTTTGTCCCTTGAGTAACTGTTTCTTCAGCTTCTATTACCATCGGAACAAAGGGTGCCCAAGCCACACCTGTTGGCACCTTCATTAACATTTTCGGTAATACATATTTTAAACCTGTACTGTATAAAATATTAGTCATCATATTATTTTTTTGTGCATCAATATAATTTTCAGGTAGACCAAATGCCTTGATATATTCTTTAATCTTTTCCTCATGAGTAACTTCATCATTGTCAGACAGATATGCAGCATAATTAATATTTTCACATACAAAACTTGTTCCCAAAATTTTCTTGTATTCATTGAGGAAATGAACAATATCCTGAGTATTATTTAATGGTAATTTTAGCAATCTTTCCATTTCTTCGTTTTGCTTTTTTATTGCATCTTCAATAGCAAAAGAACTTTTTGGATTTAATTCATTATTTATACTTTTTAATTCACACGAATATTTCTTATTGCCAAACTTGTCTAATGTCCAAGATATAAATTTATTAACCATACCAAATGTTTCTACTCTTTTTTCTTTTAATAAACCCAATTTTTCCAAAGTATGTACAACAATAGGCGAGTGTTGTAATAGTAGCGGATTAAAGCCGTTTATATTTTTACGGTGCATACCGTATGAAATAAGTTTTTTAGCTTTAGTATTTTTCTTAAATATCTCTTTTTGAGCAATTTGCAAAGATTTTTTTATTTTATCCGTATCATAATCACCATTGGGCAATTTTGGTAATCTTTTCAATTCTTCTTCCAATGTCAGATTATTTGCCCATGCCTTGTTTGCTATAAATGTTACACCAGTTTCAGGAATATATTTTTGAGCAAACGATAAGCCATAAAAGTCTGCTACATTATTAGCATATTCAGAAGTTTTACTTTTAGTAAAATCTATTATGGTAACATCATCATTATCATGAGCATCATCAGCTTTAGCAACCTTAAATGCCAAAGGCATCTCAGGTAATTTATTTACATTATTGCTCACAGCTTCACAGTTCATAAAAGCTTTCCTATATTATCCCAATGTAATAAAAACTATTTGTCACTAAATATTGCCATCAATGTGAGCCAAAATCGCAAAAATATACTATTGATTGATAAATATATCCATATCAAAAAGTTTGTGACTGTTGCACGAAGCAATGGCATTATCCACAAAGCCTTTTCTTATATCACTCGGCTTTTTTTTGCCGTCATATATTAATTCTGCGGTATCAATTAAACTTAGAATAATATTTAACTTCTCGTCATTTGCATTACTTGAATCAGTTTTATACTTATAACTTGTACCTACGTGGTCTGAAATATCTGAAACAGTGTCATTGGCTGCATGAATAGAAATCACATTAGAATTATCATTATAACCTTCTGTACCGGATATAATACTATCGCATCCATAACTGTTAAAAGCGAAACCGCTCGTACGAGAATGTTTTTCAACCTCAGGAGTTGAACACAGCAATTCGACCATTGAGCCTCCCAAAGAATGTCCTGTCACAATAATTTCATAATCCGGATATTTTCTGCACGCTTCTTTATAAGTTTCCATAGCAAATCTCAATTGTCTTGGTATTTTATTGTTTGCCAAATCCCAATCGCTGTACAAATCTTTTTCATCATTAGTATCACGATACGAAATTATTACTTTTTTATCATTATTGACAGCAGAAGACTGTACAAAAACTTCATAACCGGTTTCAGCGTCTTTTTTAGTTAATTCGGTGTCCTTATCATATTGCTCCGATACAGTTCTGTCCATAGTTGCATTTTTTGTGGCATTATAAGCTAATTTGACCTTTTCCTTATCAGTTTCGGGTAATTCACTTATGTCTTTTTCCTCTTTCGTTTTAATTAAATTGTTTTCAGTAATATTATATAATTTAACAAATGTATCAAACAGTTCGTTAAGAGTTTGTCGGGATATGTATTTATTTGCAAATTTATTTCTGAATTGATTTATTATTATTGTTTTATGCTCTTCATTTATATTTGAATTTTTAAATTGCTCACGCGCCCAATTTTGAAATTTGTCATTATTTACTAATATATACACCCCATTTGTAGAAGCATCTTTCAAATATGGTTTTAAGTATGCAGGACAATTGCACTCTTTATATACATTTGTTGCTAAATTAACAAAATCATCAACCAGTTGATCTTTTTGTTGCTCATCAAAATTATTAAAATTTTTAATATTAATAATCAGGTTTTCATCAGGACTAAATTCAGGAAGAGATATGGCTTTCAAAACACCATATGCTGTATTCAACAGTTCCGTATTATTTTCGATAGTTAAATTTTTTCTACTGAAACATTTTCTGAAAAAGTCTTTAATCGCTTTTTTTGTAGCATCATCAAGATTTAAAGAATCTATTTGCTTTTTCATTTTATCTCTCATTTCATCGTTTTTACCTAAAATAATGAAAGTATTATTAAGAGCTTTTTTAAACTCAGGTGCAGCCCACTCAGGAATTGAGTCAATTATAGTTTTAGTTTCTTGTCTTAAGTTCCAGATAAGTTTAAAGAAGTCTTGTCGCTCATCCAAAGACATACTATTAAAATTTTTAATACCATTAAATATCCTTGCAATACCTTTATCTTTAAGCTCAGGGGAATTTTCTATTGTATTATTGATTTTTGATATGAATAAACGTACTTCATAAACACGCTTTCTGTCCACATCATCACAACAGCCATGAAATAACTCTTTTACGGAATCTCTATAATCCTCGGGAATCTCTCTATCAATTTTTTTATCTATAAATTTGGAATATTTAATATCAAATTTTATAAATGAAGATATCAAGTAATCAGCAACAGAGGACTTGAAACCATCATTTGGATAAAATAAATAATTACTAAACTTATTTTTCCCCCAATTTTTTACACCATCAATTTTACCTGTGCACCAAGATTTACAATTACTGATTTTTTGTTTGCCCCAATTTTTTACCCCGCTAATCATATCTGATGTTAATGTAATCGGTATCTGTAGCGCATTATCAAAGGATTTTTTAACTGCACGACCTAAAACAACCATTTCATTTTCAGGGTAAATTGCTTTTGTTTCTTTTGTAGCAGAATTATAATTTAATCCTATGGCAACCATATTTACAGGTGATGAATAAATATTATAATCATAGTTTTGAGAAATTTGTACAGCAGGAACAAACAAAGGTGTACCATCTTTTTCATTTGTTGATGTTGAAGTAAAATCAGTTTCTGGTAATTCGTCATTTTGAATTTCTGACAAGGCATCAATATCTTCCAAAGCTCTTTGTTCTATAACATCAGATAATGCACTCTCACCTATTTGCTCTTGAGTTACACGTTGAGATTTTTCATCAATTTGTTCAAATTTATAAATAGAAGATGTTTCGTCTAATTTCCCATCATTACTTTCATTATTAACATGGATATCCTGAGAAATAATATCCTGTTTTATTTTTGGTATGTCAAACCTGTTATCTGTCATGACCGAACCACACAAACACCTTTCATTTATGTTCATCGGCATTTCATACAGAAATCTTTAATAAATGTATTGATATATTAAAAAACATTTACAATCGAAGTAATAAATAGAGTAAAAAATATTATGGTATACAAAATTAATTATATATGTTATACCAAGCTGTCGGGTTACCCACTTCTTCACCTTGATGTAATATTTGTGCTGCTTCGGTATTATTTGGTATGTCTAAAAATATAATATTTAATCTGTTTGCATCTTTAAGAATATTTTCATTACCGACTTTTGTAAGATTTTTGGTTACTTTACGCTTCAATGTTGCCTTAAAGTTATCATCCTCATTTACATTAGTGAATTTTCTAAACCTGTCGTTACCGTTTACGGCATGTCTTAAACCGTTTGCAATTTTACCGGTTATAATTACGGTATTCAATTTTGAATCACAAACTTTAGTAGCTATAACTTGCGCAAGTGAGTCCATATAACTCAATATTGCTTCTTTTGATGCTTCTAAAAATTCTTCTTCAGATATATACGGCAATATTTTGTGTAATTCACTATACATAGAAACAACTTTTGTATTTTCCTTGATTAATGCTCGTTCGTCATCATCAAGTTCAAGTTCGTCAGCAAAACGATCCCTCAAAGACTTTGCCTTAACATTCTCTTCTATTGAATCTTTTGCAGTCCAATTCTTAATAGTATGCTGTATTTCTGTAGGCTTTACTTTTATATTTCCTTTATCAACAATTATCATTCCTGTACCAAGTCCGCCACCCGGATACATAAATAAAATTTCTTCACCTTCTTTAAGAATGTCAGGACATTCTTTTTTGATTTTACTCAAAAGGCAAGCTCCAGCACCCGCCATATCATTTACGTGTCTTGACTGAACAACATTTATATTAGCTTGCTTAAGATAACTGTCTATCATAGAAGCATTAATCGGCCTTTTGAATTTTTTATGTCTGTTTTGGTCATAAGCAAAATTTGATAAGAAAAACAGAGCTTCATTATTATCACTTTTAAGTTTCGGTCCGGGGTAGCATATTGTTAATTTTGCTTCTCTATCTTTATCAACTGATGCTATCTCTCGGCTGTATTTTTGTTCAAAATCAGCTATTTTTTGAGCAACATTTTTTTCAAACTTATCTTCACTTCTCGCTTCACCTTCTGCAAATACGGTAGAATCATATTCTCTTGCTATCATCCTTCCGTATTCGTCCAAAGCGGCTATCTTAAATGAACCCAAGACCGAACTTGCACCTATATCAACATTTATGTAGTGTGTACCAAATTGTACCTGCGGATTAATTTTTGATATATGCATAATAATTCCCTGTTAAAACACTATTATCAAACATATTAACATGCTGAAATATATTATTTGCTATTTAAAGGAAATTTAAAGTTATATTTGTTAACAAATGTTATATATTTGCCTCGGTATAAATATTTTAATTTATCATAAATCATTAAATAAAAATTAAAAATTGTGGAGTTTTTTAAAAAAACCGTTAAAATAATAACAGGTAAGTTAAGGAAAAAGCTCATGATAGATTTTAATAAGTTAACGCTGCAGGCGCAAAATACAATATTAGCTTCACAGGAAACTATGACAAATTTTCAAAACAGTCAAATTGAACCTCTGCACGTCTTATATTCTGCGGTTGTAGATAATACGACCGTTGTTCACGATATTTTGCAGGAATTAAAAATTAATCCCGAGCATTTTTTGGAAGTTATAACAAGAGAATTAAACAATCTTCCCAAAATATCCTATTCTCAAAACTCCGGTCAGTTATATCTTTCAAATGAATTTAATAATTTATACGATAGTGCCGCCGAAATAGCCCAAACTATGAAAGATACTTTTATCAGCTTAGAACATTTTTTCTTAGCGATGACAGAATTAAATGATGATGCGATTAAAAAGATATTTAGTGAATTCAATATAACAAAGAATAAAGTTTTGAATACTTTGAAGAAAATAAGGGGGAAAGCTACCGTGAATAATCAAGAAGCCGAAAATAATTATAAAGTTTTGGAAAAATATTCAACTGATCTTACTAAACTGGCAAGAGAAGGCAAACTTGACCCCGTAATAGGTCGTGATGAAGAAATCAGAAGAGTTATACAGGTTTTAAACCGAAAAACCAAAAACAACCCTGTTTTGATAGGTGAACCCGGGGTTGGCAAAACCGCTATCGCAGAAGCATTGGCGTTAAGAATGGTCAGGGGTGATGTCCCCGAGAGTCTTAAAAACGATATTCTTGTTTCGCTTGACTTGGGCGCATTAATAGCAGGTGCAAAATACAAAGGTGAATTTGAAGAGCGCTTGAAGTCAGTATTAAAAGAAGTAAAAGGTTCTGACGGACAAATTGTTCTTTTCATTGATGAACTTCACACAATGGTTGGTGCTGGTGGCGGTGACGGTTCAATGGATGCCGGTAATTTGCTGAAACCTATGTTGGCAAGGGGTGAACTCCGTTGTATCGGTGCAACAACCTTGAACGAATACAGAAAGTATATTGAAAAAGACCCTGCTTTAGAAAGACGCTTTCAGCCTGTCTTGGTTGAAGAGCCAACCATTGATGATACTATCAGTATTCTTAGAGGTCTGAAGGAAAGATACGAAGTTCACCATGGTGTCACTATTAAAGATTCTGCCCTGATAGCAGCGGCAAAACTTTCCGACAGATATATCTCTGACAGATTTTTACCGGATAAAGCAATTGATTTAATTGATGAAGCGGCATCTTCTCTCAGAATTGAAATTGATAGTATGCCTGAGGAACTCGATAACTTAGTTCGACAGAAAATGCAACTTGAAATTGAACGGGAAGCTATTAAAAAAGAAGATGATGAAGAATCAAAAATAAAAGTCGACAAATTGTCTGAAGAAATCAGCTCTTTGCAAGTAAAAATTGATGAAATAAAAACACAATGGGATAAAGAAAAACATTCTATTTCAAACGTTTCCGGCATAAAAGATGAAATTGAACAGACTAAGATTTTGATAGAAAAAGCCGAACGTGAAACCGACCTTGCTAAAGCTGCCGAATTAAAGTACGGTAAGTTAATAGAACTTGAAAAAGAATTAAAAGCTATAGAAGAAAATAAAGGTTCCGTTTCGGAAAATAAAAAGATTTTGAAAGAAGAAATAACCGAGGATGATATTGCGGAAGTTATTTCAAAGTGGACAAAAATTCCAGTTACTAAACTTCTTGAAAGTGAAAAACAAAAACTTTTGAATATGGAAGACTTTTTGCACGCAAGAGTTGTCGGGCAGGATGAAGCGGTTGACGTTATTTCCGACTCAATAAGACGTGCAAGAGCAGGATTAAATGACCCAAGACGCCCTGTCGGTTCGTTCATTTTCCTTGGACCTACCGGTGTCGGCAAAACTGAACTGGCAAAATCTTTAGCCGAATTTTTATTTAATGATGAAGATGCTTTAATTCGTATTGATATGTCTGAATATATGGAAAAATTTGCGGTTTCACGTTTGGTTGGTGCGCCTCCGGGGTATGTAGGCTATGAAGAAGGCGGTCAATTAACAGAAGCAGTACGCAGAAAACCATATAGTGTTGTACTTTTTGACGAAATAGAAAAAGCTCATCCCGATGTGTTTAACATAATGCTTCAACTCCTTGATGACGGAAGGTTAACCGATTCAAAAGGTAAAACCGTTGATTTTAAAAATACCGTAATCATTATGACAAGCAACATCGGCAGCAACCTTATTTTAGAAAATATGCTTGAAAATAATCAAAAAACAAAAGAAGATACTCAAAAAGAAGTTATGGAAGTTTTACGTGGCAATTTCCGTCCCGAATTTTTAAATCGTATTGATGAAATTGTATTTTTTGACGGACTTTCTCAAAAACAACTCGAAAAAATTGTCGATATTCAGCTTAAACATTTAGATGACCTTTTGAAAGAACAAGAGCTTGAATTTGAAATCACGTCTGATGCTAAAGCATTTTTGGCAAAAGAAGGTTATGACCCTGCCTTTGGGGCAAGACCCTTGAAGCGAGTTATCCGTCAATTGATAGAAAATCCTTTGGCAAAATTGATTTTGGAAGGTAAATTTATCGGTGCAAAATTAATACGAATTTCATTGAAAAATGACAAAATTATATTTTTAAAGTCAAAAGAACAATAAATTTTTAAATTTTTTGAGAGAAATTTAACACTAAAAACCAAAAGACCAATTTTTTGTTGGTCTTTTTTATTTTTCAATCATTTTTTGGGGAATTTATTCATTAAGTTTTGTAAAAAAGGCTAAAAATCATTACATTTTATAAAAAATCATTATTATTTGCAAAAACAATATCAATATTTCTTAAAATTATGCAAATGTGTCCAATACATTAAATAAACAAAATATTTTTTTAAGCTATTATTGGCTTCTAACGATTTTGGCAAATATAAGAAAATAGCAAAAATTTTTCTTGATTCATTTAAAATATCGTGTGTAGTTGGTATGATAATAATCTGAGCTTAATTTCTAGGTAATAAATGTCAGTCAATTTTAATCTATATAAAAACAGGGAAGTATATAAAAGCAATAATAACAACATTACATCGGCTCAAAGACCATCATTTGGGGGATTTGGCGATGCTATTACGACTGCATTAATAGCCAGTGCCAATAAGCCAATGATAGGGGTATCTATTATTGATTTATTATCAATGATTACTCCGAGAACAATTGTTGATGCAACAAGAAACGGTTTTGCCGCTACGGAAACTTTCCTGAGAGAATCGGCAGGACTTATTATTAACTGTTTAATTCCCGGTTTTATCGTTATGGGTATTGCAAAACTCCTTTCAAAAACCATTATGGGCGAATTTGCTTCACATTCACCTTTCAGATTTTGGGCAAATCAGGACAGTAACAATACTTTAGCAAGTGCATGGCTTGGCACCAAAGATGTTAAAGATAAAACAAAACGTGTAAATGCTTTTGTTTCAAATGTTTTAGACAATATTTCCGGACTTGAAGGGAAAGGTAACTGGAAAGAAATTGCAAAAATCGAAGGCAAAGAGCAAATATACAAGCAAATTGCCGATGCAATTCTGGATACTGATGCGGAAAGAGCGAAGAAAACTCTTATCGCTGCAACGGATACTTTAATTGAAAAACTTGGTGCTTCAAGAAATATAAAATTAATTGACAGACACACGATTAAACCAATGGAAGGTTTAAAAAATCTTAATTTAGATACTGATTTAACACATTTAGTAAAAGAAATGAAAGATTTAGGCGGTTCTTTTGTTAAAATATCAGATTCTCAAATTCCTGATTTTGCCAAAAGACTGACAAAACTTGTAAAAGGAAAAAGTGCTTTAGGGTTAGCAGTAGTTGTTGCATTGGGTGCGTCTTTCCAATATTTCAACAGAATGATTACAAAATATCGCACCGGCAGTTCCGATTTTGTTGGCGAAGCTGACTATGTCGAGCAATTAAAGCAAGGCAAAAAAGTAAACAAAAAAGAATTTTGCGAAAAAGAACACCGTAAATTGAATTTCCATAAATTACTCGGAACATTGGGAATGGGACTTCTTGCAATTCTCTCATTCACTAAAACCCCTACAGGAAAAATGTTTCAATTCAACGACATTTTCCCATCTATGGATCAATGTCGTGCTATTAGCGCAGTAACATATTCAGGCAGAATAATTTCATCCGCAAACGATAATGAATTGAAAGAAAGTGCATTAAGAGATACATGTACATTTGTAAATCTTTATTATTTGGGTGATTACGTAGCTAAGGCTTTTGCAACTTTATCGAGTCAAAAAGATAAATTACTAAATGAAAAAGAAAAATTAGCACCTAATGCCAATTGGTTACAAAAATTCTGGCATTGGTTTAGAAAAACGGAACTAAAAGGCTTTGAAGAAATTGCAAAAACAGATGTTGCCGCAAAAAGAACAAGAGCATTTGCGCAAGCGTCAGGTTTGATATATTCTTGTATTGTATTAGGCTTAATAGTTCCTTTGTATAATAAATACAGAACCAATAAAAAGGCTGAACAGAAGGCATCATTCAAGAGAATGTCATTCGACTTGGATAGTGCCGCAAAATTAGATGAAAAAAAAATATTTACGGATTTTATAAGTAATAAACCACAATTAGCATGAGGCATAAAACTTGAACGTTACCCGATTAAGCAATTACCCCGCACAATATAAACATCATAGCTATAACCCGTCATTCAAAAATGCGGCATGGTTGTCATCTTTATTTATGGCGATGAATATGCATGAAATTATCGGTGTGAGTATAGTTGACCTGACCTCAATGGTTATTCCCCGTTCTGCAATTGATTTTACCAGAAATAAAGAAGCAGGGATAGAAACAGCAATAAGAGAAAGCTCCTCAACCGCAACGCATGGTGCTATCGGGCTTGCAGGACTTGGTGCGGCTGCTTTATTGGCTTTAGGGTTAAAACGAAAAAATTATAATGTCGATTTCAAAAAAATTACGGCAAATGATGCTACTATAAACGGCATGGCACAAGTCTTTAAGCAAGTAGTTGATGAAACTCCGGTCAGTGCTTCTAAAGAAGAAATTTCACGCCGATTCTTAGACAGAATTTTTGCGGATGTTCAAGGTTTAGCAGGCAATGCTGAAAATGGTGATAAAAAACTTTGGTATGCTTTGACTAATAAAAAACAAGTATTTGATAAAGATACCATCAAAGTAAAAGATAAAATTATTGAAACACTTTTGAAACATCAAAAAGATAATTCTTCATATAAAATCAATCCTAAGACATTAAACCAATTAGAGGCTTTAATGAACATTGATATACCTTCAACTCAACTTCTGAAGGTAAAACTTGGTAAGGATACAATTGATACTGTAGGTTCTCATTTCTTATCCGATGCACATTCTTTGACAAAAGCATTTACTCAGGATAAAATTCTTGATTCCTTCAGAAAAGCAAAAGATAGTGCTTCGGTTGAATTTATCAAGGATTTGGAAAAATTGGGTATTCGTAAAACCATTTTAGGTCTTGCGGCAATTTGTGCGGTTGCACTCTCTATGCAAACTATAAATCGCCGTTTAACAAAGAAAAGAACCGGTTTGGATTCGTTTGTAGGTGATCCTGATTATGAAAAGAAATTAAAATCTCAAAATGACAAAAAACCTGTTAATATGCCTAAAGATACTCCTAAGCATAAAGAAAAAGATTCTATGTTTGTACCGTTAAAGATACTAAGTATGCTTGGTATGGGATTTTTTATATTTAAAACTCTCAATACAAAGTTCTCTCAATTAGCTTCAACACTTCAATTTAAGGGTAATTTACCCACTATAAATCAAATTAAGGTTGTTTATGGTTCAACAATTTTAGGACGATTATTCGCATCAAGTGACAAAAACGAATTAAGAGAAAGTGCTTTCAGAGATTTCTTAGGATATACAAATTTCCTTGTTCTGGGTTCATTGATTACAAAATGGTTTGTAAATAAAAAAGATAAATCGTTAATAAACTATGATCCTGCGGTTAACGGTAAAGGATTATTGAACTGGCTTAAAAATTCCACAATTAAAACCCATCAGGAAGTTATTAATTCGACCTTAAAAAATAATGTAATTACGGAAAATGGTACACTTCCGCTGAAAGAATTGTATAAAAACAATTGGATTCAAAATGGCGGTACTATTGCGGAAAAATTGGGTATTTTGAATAAAGCAAAATTAATTGGTATTTTATACTCATGTATTGCTTTGGGTATAATTGTTCCTTTGATTAATAAGTATATGACTCAAGCAAAAAAGAAAAAAGAAAATGCTCAAATAAATCCTGAACAACAGGTATCTCAAGCTCCCAAATCCGAATCGGTAAAGCCTAAGCCGCTAACTGAATCAGACTTTAAAAAAACGGAATTGAGTAATAAAACCAAAAAAATAATAAGTGATTTTTTTGAAAGAACAAAATAATCTGACAGCTTAATTGTTCACATGCGTATTACTTTCCTTATTCACATAGCATTACTTACCAAAAGAATACAATCTATAAGTATAAACAATGATAATAGTGATACAGATTTGTTTAAAGTTTTTGTTTTTTGAGTTAGAATAACTGTATGGATAAGTATATTTTAAGTTCAAAATCACTTGAAGAATTAGAAGATATCGTCACAAAAATGGGCGAACCGAAGTTTCGTGCAAAACAACTTTACTCTTGGATTTATACGAAATTTGCCTCTGACTTTGACCAAATGACGGATATATCTAAAACTTTCAGAGAAAATTTAAAGGAAAATTCTGTTTTAACCGATATAAAAATCAAGCAGCGACAAATCAGTAATGATAAAACTATTAAATACCTTTTGGAATATACTGACGGTAATGTCGCAGAATGTGTTTTGATGCGATTTGATAACAGACCTAATTTAACAGCTTGTGTAAGTTCACAAATAGGATGTCCTGTCGGATGCGTATTTTGTGCAACAGGACAAAACGGTTTTATCAGAAATCTGTCATCAAGAGAAATCACGGAACAAATTATGATTATGCAACGTGACACAGGTTTAAGAATATCCAATGTCGTATTTATGGGACAAGGTGAACCACTGCTAAATTTGGATAATGTTTTAGGGGCAATTGATTTTATCAATGAAGTTGTCGGAATAGGAATAAGAAGGATGACACTTTCCACAAGCGGCGTAATTCCCGGATTAAAAAGGTTAAAAGATATAAATTTTCAAGCAACTGTTGCTTTGTCACTTCACGCACCAAATCACGAAATCAGAGAAACGCTTATTCCTATAGAAAAAAAATACAATATCAACGATGTTATAGAAACGCTGAAAGACCTTGTTGATACAACAGGCAGACGTGCAACAATAGAATATACAATAATAAAGGGTGTCAATGATTCTTTGGAACAGGCAAAAGAAATCTTGAAATTACTGAAAGGCTTACATTGTAACATTAATATTATTCCTTATAACAATGCGTGCAATAAAAAATTTGAAAAACCTTCAGAAGAACATATTAATAAATTCAAATTTATTTTAGAACGCTCAAGCTACAAAGTTACGGTAAGATTAGAACGAGGTGCGGATATTGATGCGGCTTGCGGTCAACTGAGCGGAAAACTTAAAAATGTTTAATTTTACTGACTTTAAATATAAAAACTTAAATTTAAAAATTATGAAATCAAATATTTTGCCAAATTCGGTTTCTCATTTCTTCACAACCAGAATCGGCGGTGATACACCGGAACCTTTGCAGAAATTCACATTGAGTGCAAAAGATTACCCATCACTGAATGATTTTGCCATAAAAAATCAAAAAATTGCTTGTGAAATTTTGGGAGGAAATTACGAAAATTTTATAATGCCAAATCAACAGCATACGGATAAAATTGCAATTTTAACAAGCGGGAAAGATATAGAAAGTTTAAAAAAAGAACCATTTGACGGAATAATTACGAACCTGAAAAATTGCCCCGTTTGTATGGTTTTTGCAGACTGTGTACCTGTTTTGATTTTTGATAAAAAACAAAAAATTTTAGCATGTATTCATGCAGGATGGAAGGGTACGGCAAAAAAAATAGTTCAAAAAGCAGTAAAAACAATGGTATCAGAGTTCAATTCAACCCCTGAAAACATAAGTGCCGTAATTGGTGCAGCTATTTGCCAAAAATGTTTTGAAGTTAATTATGATGTTGCACGACAATTAGGTATG
The DNA here is from genome assembly GCA_045598245.1 of Candidatus Gastranaerophilales bacterium. Lineage (GTDB taxonomy): Bacteria > Cyanobacteriota > Vampirovibrionia > Gastranaerophilales > JAILCC01 > JAILCC01. The sequence goes on along the minus strand of JAZLLQ010000026.1, from coordinate 12,922 downwards.
GTTAAATACAATGATTATGCTAATATATTTATAGAGAAGGGTGATAAAATATTTGCAGATTTAAAAAATCTAAACAAAATTCAATTAATGGAAGTCGGTATTGATAAAATTGACGTCTGTGAGTATTGCACTTCTTGTAATAATGATATATTTTATTCTTATAGAGCAGATAATAAATGTACCGGCAGACACGGCATGTTGGCGATGATAAAGGAGTAGGTAATGTTAGTAAAAGAAAGAAGCGAACAAATTACTGAGGTAATGAACAAAGTTTTTTCTTATATAAATACCAATTTAAATCTCAAGAAGGATTTAGATGATTATTACAGCGCAGCAGGAATATCAAAAGATAACAAAAGAGCTTTGAGTAATTACACAATTAACTACATTTTTGAAAGAAAATTGGGTAAATCAAAGAAAAGTATTTTTGATTATGCCCTTGAAGGTATGACTAATATCTCTGCTGAAGAAAAAAATCTCATCAAGTCATTAAACAATTCCGTGGACGGAGTTTTTGAAGTTAGAAAAATTACATCAGGTAAATTTGAACTTTTTAATATTACAAATGAAAAACTTTATACAGTAAAACCTTTGGCAAAAATGGTAAAATTCGGAAACTTGGGAGTCGGTCACATTTTGCTTGCTCGCATACTTTTACTGGATAACGAATACTATTTATATCACGTCATTGACCATATTACTTATTCAAACAGAGTTGTTGGCTTCCAAATTGCTATTTCAAGACTTGCACAAGACCCATCACTATTCTATTTTGATAATGATGAAAAACTTGAAGAATTAAAAAACAATTCCAAGCAACTTTTTGAAAAATTCAATAAAATATTTTCTTCAAATATTATAACAACTTCAAATAAGAAAGCTGACATTTTAATTAATATGCTAAATGAGTATATTGAGTCCGGTAAAAAACCAACTGCAACACAAATTGAAAAAAATATTAAACCCTGCAAAAACTCAAAATACTTCGACATTGAAGAATTAAGAGAAGGCAAAAATCTTTTAATAGAAGCAAAAAAAGGTTTTTCAGCTCAAAGCAAAGAATATAATGTATCTTTACTTGCCGATGAGAAATCAGGTTTACTGGTTGTACCATTTCTTGATGTATTCCTTTCAATTTTTGAAAATGACGATTACAAAAAAATTAAAAGTTACAAAGAATGTGTAACAAAGTTTATAACAGACTCGCACATTACGCCTGTGGCTTTGCAAATAGCTTATGATAAATATAAAGATAAATTTTTGCAAAGAGTAAGTGAAATAATGGAATGTGAATATACTTCTTTCGATGAAATACTACACAAATACAAACAATTTTATTTAGATAACCCGTACACTTCTTCAACATTAACTTTATATTCATCATACGCATTTAAAAAACTTCTCAGTGTGATTGATGAAAAAGAAGAAAAAACTGCAGCAACTCAGAAAGTTGGCAGAAATGATTTATGTCCCTGCGGGAGTGGATTAAAATATAAAAAATGTTGCGGAAAATCAGTACAAATTTAAGGAGAAATTATGGAAAATTCAGGAGCAGGAGATATAGCTGTAAATAACAAAACAGAAGGCAGCGTTGAAAATGTAAAAGAATTTTTGGATAAAAATGATATATTGGGTGCAAAAGATTTCCTTAAACCGTTTTTGGAAACAGAACCAATAAATTTTCAGGCGGCATTTATTATGGCACAAATTTTTGAAATGGAAAACGAATATACTCAAGCCGCAGATTTATACGAAAAAGTATTTCCGACAGAAATCCCAAATGAATTTTACGGACGTGTTATGCACATATACGAACTTGCAGACAGATATGATAAAGTCTATACAATTTTAAAATCGCAACTCAAAACACACAAGGATGATATGGATTTCATAGAAAGATATGCGAATACTTGCTGTATTTTACACAAAACCGAAGAAGCAATTGAGCAATACAACACTATTTTGTCGAAACAACCTGATAATATTGTTGCATTGAAACAACTTATCGATATTTATGAAAACACAAACCCTATGATGTTCAGGTTGACAAGAGCTCGTTTATACCAACTTGAAGAAAATATTGAAGGTGCGGAAAGAGATTATAAAAAAGCATTTGCACTGGCTGAGAAAGATGAAGATATCCTGCAAATAAGATATCAACTCGCAAAATTATACAGAAGCGAAGGTAAAAACGAACTCGCTCTTGATGAATACATATTTTTAACTTCGGCAAATGAAGGTAATTTTTCCGTGTACATAGAACTTGCGGAAATCTATATTGAAATGAATAATCAGTCATCAGCAATAAACGCTTTAAAAAGAGCTTTGGACTTATATCCCGATAGCACGGAAACAATGCAGATGCTTGCAGATACTTATGCAGATATTGAAGAATATGCAAAAGCAGAAAATTATTACGAAAGACTTTTGGAAAAAAATCAAAATAATGTCGAAGTCATGGTTAATTTAGCAAAAGTATATTTGCATTTGGATAAATTAGACAAAACTCGTGATATTTTGCAAAAAGCAGAAAATACTGATGCAAACAGCACGGAAGTATTAACAGCAATGGCAGGCTATTATACCTACATTGATGATTATGATAAGGCAAAAACGTACTGTAACAGAATTATTCAAAAACTCCCTAAAAGTCCTTTAGGATATAGAAAATTGGCACAACTATACTCCGCTAAAGGCGAAAATCACCTTGCCTCTTTTAATTTCGGAATTTATCACGAATTAAGAAATGAAATTGACGATGCCATAAATGAATACTCAACAGCTCTGCAATACAAAAAAGACGATTTCGAAACAATCAAAAGACTTGCAAATTTACATGAAACTTTGGGTGAATTGGAAATTGCAGCTGATTACTTTCATACCCTTTTTGAAGCTAAAATTGATATAATTGAAAATACAAAAAAACTTGCTAATATTTATATCAAATTAAAAGATTATGAATATGCACAAAGATATATTGATACAGCGATGAAAGAAAATCCCGATATTGAACTGTTATTTCTAACCGCAAAATGCTCATATAAATTAAAGGATTTTGAAACAGCATTAGAACAGTTAGAAGAATATAAAGAAAAAACAAAATCGTTAGAAAATATTGAAGAAGTCAATAAACTTATAGAGGAAATTCAGAATAAAAAAGAAAACGGCTACAACCCGTTCGCTAAAATCTTTAAGTTTTTGGATAAGATTTAAGCTGAAATATTTAATCTCGTATCCAGCGCTGCATTTTTAATAAATTCTTCAACAGTTGAGGAACTTCTGTTTGTAATTGCTTCATATAAAAGTTCTGATAAAGGCGACTGCCCCTCAGAGTTTTTAGTTGTCAAGGCTTTCAGAACTTTTTCGCCTTGCTCTTTGTACGGAAGTCCATGCTCTTTGTTTTTAGCGAGGTCACGCTCTACTTTAATCAAAAGTCTATCAAGTAAATCAACTGCATAACCATCATTTAAAGTTTTATCATCATCATTTAATTTTTTATTTACTTTTTCAAAAAGTTTATCAAAAACTTCTTTTTTATCAAGAGCCTTCTTTGCTTCAGCAACAATTTCAGGCTTTCTTTCTTTGTCGGAAATTATTTTACCTAATAATCTTTTTGTAGAATCAATAAATGACTGCGGAGTTAAATGTTCATCCACAAACTCTCTTATTTTGTTTTGGAATTGCTCATTACGGATAATTTTTTTAGCTTCTCTGTGTACCGGATTAAAGAGATTATGCCTATGCGCTAACCACAATCCGACTAAACCAAAGGTTGCACCCGTAAATATTTTTTTTCTAAAAAGTCTTTTACCTTCTTCTTTGGAAACAGGAACTACCCTTTTATAAAAATCAATTGCAGCTCGTTTATCAGGCAGACGAGTAATATCTCCGACACGCAAACGCTCATATCTTGGAGTATTTAAAACTTGTTGTATACCTGACGACATTGAAACCTCTTTCCACATGTATATATTATAATAAATTGCCTAAAAAAAAAATTTGCCATGCGGGTAATATTAAGAAAAATGAATAAAAAGAAAATATCGAATGGAATATAAATACTTTGTTAAATTTTTTGCGTGTTTTTATAATTAGTTGTATAATACAGATAAATACATCATCGGAGTTTCCATCTATGTTTGAACGTTTTACAGAAAAAGCAATAAGAGTTATTATGCTTGCACAAGAAGAAGCAAGACACTTGGGGCATAACTTTGTCGGAACAGAACAAATTTTATTGGGTTTAATCGGCGAAGGAACCGGAGTGGCTGCCAAAACCCTTAAAGCAATGGGTATTACATTAAAAGATGCCAGAGCAGAGGTCGAAAAAATTATCGGAAGAGGCTCAGGATTTGTCGCAGTAGAAATACCTTTTACACCAAAAGCAAAAAGAGTTTTAGAATTATCATGGGATGAAGCACGTCAACTGGGACACAGTTATATAGGTACAGAACACCTTTTATTGGGGTTAATCAGAGAAGGTGAAGGTGTAGCCGCAAGAGTTATTGAAAACTTAGGTGTTGACTTAAATAAAGTCAGAAGTAATGTTGTAAAAATGCTTGGTGAAACGAAATCAACGACTTCAGGTACAAATTTATCGGGAAGTAACACGCCGGCTACAGCAGCAACAGTTTCGGGCGGAAAAACAAAAACTCCGTCTTTGGACGAATTTGGTGTAGATTTGACGTTAGCCGCTCAAGAACTAAGACTTGACCCGGTTGTCGGCAGAGAAAAAGAAATTGAACGTGTAATACAAATTCTCGCAAGAAGAACTAAAAATAATCCCGTATTAATCGGTGAACGCGGTGTTGGTAAAACCGCTATCGCAGAAGGTCTTGCTTTGAGAATTGTTAACGGCGAAGTGCCTGATATCCTTGAAGGTAAAAAACTTATCCAATTAGATATGGGTTTACTTGTTGCAGGAACTAAATATCGTGGTGAATTTGAAGAACGTTTGAAAAAAATCATGGATGAAATTCGTGCAGCAGGCAATGTAATTCTTATCATTGATGAAATGCATACATTAATCGGTGCGGGTGCCGCAGAAGGTGCAATAGATGCTGCCAACATTTTAAAACCGGTTCTCTCAAGAGGTGAATTACAAGTAATCGGTGCTACAACATTAGATGAATACAGAAAATATGTTGAAAAAGATGCCGCATTAGAACGCCGTTTCCAACCGGTTTATGTTGAACAACCGTCAGTTGATGATACAATTGAAATTATCAGAGGCTTAAAGCCAAAATATGAAGAACACCATAAATTGAATATTTCCGATGAAGCCATTATAGCTGCTGTTGTTCTTTCAGATAAGTATATTATGGACAGATTTTTACCTGACAAGGCTGTTGACCTTATTGATGAAGCAAGTTCAAAGGTAAGATTAAAAGCTGCAGGACTTCCTCCTGAGGGCAGAGATATAGAAAAGAAATTAAAAGAAACCGTGAAAGAAAAAGAAATTGCAATAAGAAATCAAGAATTTGACAGAGCAAGTGAACTTCGTGATGAAGAGGCTGATTTGAAAGAACAAATTCGTGACATTCAGGCAAAATGGAAACTGGAGCAAGAACAAAACAAAGCTACCGTTTCTGTAGAAGACGTAGCTACTGTCGTAAGCACTTGGACAGGTATCCCTGTTCAAAAGATTACTGAAGGTGAAGGTGAAAGACTTCTTAAACTTGAAGATACTCTTCATAAAAGAGTTATTGGTCAAGACCAAGCTGTTGTTGCTATTTCTAAAGCAATCAGACGTGCGAGAGTCGGTTTGAAGAGTCCTAACAGACCCATCGGTAGTTTTATTTTCTCCGGTCCGACCGGTGTTGGTAAAACCGAACTTGCTAAAGCACTTGCTGAAGCAATGTTTGGCTCTGAAGATAATATGGTAAGAGTTGACATGTCTGAATTTATGGAAAAACATTCTACCAGCAAACTTATCGGCTCACCTCCGGGTTATGTCGGATACGATAACGGTGGTCAATTAACTGAAACTATAAGAAAAAAACCATATAGTGTAATTCTGTTTGACGAAATAGAAAAAGCACACCCTGATGTATTTAATTTAATGCTGCAAATACTTGATGACGGAAGATTAACAGACTCAAGAGGTCGCCATGTTAACTTCAAGAACACAATTATTATCATGACATCAAACGTAGGTGCTGCATTATTGGAAAACACGTCACAATTGGGTTTTGCAACAGATTCTGACCAAAAGAAAAGCAAATATGAAAGACTTAAGGATGTTGTTAACGAAGAAATGAAGAAATTCTTTAAACCTGAATTTTTGAACAGACTTGATGACACAATTGTATTTGCCCATCTTGAAAAAGAAGAAATCAGAAAAATTGTTGATATCATGCTTCAAGATTTGGTTAAACGTCTTGAAGAACAAGAGCTTTCTATACAAGTTCCCGATGATGTTAAAGATTGGCTCGCTGATAAAGGTTACAGCCCAAGTTTTGGTGCAAGACCATTAAGAAGAGTTATCCAAAAGAAAATAGAAGATCCTATTGCAGAAGAAATATTAACAGGTCATTATAAGCATGGTGATGCAATCGGACTTTCACTTTCTGATGATTCTATTTCTTTTGCAAGAATTGAAGCTGCCACCAAAACAACTTCCAAAAAAACTGCAGCAGAAAAGAAAGAAGAAGGTAATAAATAATCTTTTATGATTAAAGTTAAAAAGATTGGGTTAGTAATAGAACGGGAAGTAACCATTAAATCTGTTTTGAAAGACGGAACTGAAATAGCGGTTGCTTGCGAGTTCATTTCTGCCGAAAATGACAGATTGTACTTGAGATATCCCAACGATAAGATAGACTTGGCCCAATATTTTTACGAGGGAAAAACCATTGACGTGTTACTAAAAACACTTGATGGGGCATTATCGTACCCTTCAATAATTCTGTACGAACCTGACGATAAACTTATTGTTGTTGAATATTATCCAACTGATAATGATTATACACAACAAAAAAGAAAAGTTTTCAGAGTAAAAACAAATAAACATATTCAAATAGAATATAACGGCAAAACTTGCCAAGCCTGCACAATGGATATAAGTGCAGGCGGTTTCAAATTCATAACGTCAGAGAATTTAGAGTTGGAAGGCATTTATAGAACAACTTTTGTAATTAACCCTAACGAAAAGAGCACAACGCTGGAATTCCAAGTCAAGAAAACTGAATACATACCGAATGATGAACAGTATATGGTTTCTGCCGAATTTATAAATCTTGATGAATTATCAACAAAAAAACTTGTAAAATTCTGTTTTAATTCTCAAATAAGTATGCTTAATACAGAAAAATAAGCATCATAATTGTTTTTAAGCCCATTATGTAAAGAATTGTAAAAAAAACAATGAAAACGCTAAAGTTTTCATTAAAATTTGCCGATATACATGGTGTCGAAGAAATTAATTTTAAGGAGTAAGAAAAATGACAGAAATTCATTCCATTAACCTTAACACACCCAATATCGCCAATCCGTCAGTATCAGATGACAAAGCAAAAAAAGAAACAACAGAAGAAAGAGTTGTTGAAACTGAAGTAAAATCAGAAAAACCTCAAGTTTCAGAAAAAGATTTATTTTCATTTATGGCAAACGGTGCAATGATTTCAAGAGTAAATGTAAAATTATCTCCTGCAGCACTGGTTGCTAAATACAATACACCTGAACAAGTTGCAAGTATTGAGGCTTCCGTAATCGCTGCTGATAAAGCAGTTGATAATGAAGAAATGTCTCTACTTGATGCAGAATTTGGTGACATTCCCGCATACCAAAATATGTCTGAAGCAAATAAACGCACTTTGGCTTTAGAAAGCAGAATGGAACGCATTGAAGGCAATCTTGTCGCATCACAAGCCGGTACAGCAATAGGAAATATGTTTGACGGCTTAACTGATAGCGTAGTTGAAGGATTAGCCGGATTTTGAAGAAGAGATGGGGGCTATGCCCACTAATAACGGGCATCTATCCTAAAACACCCCAGTAGTGTTGGGTAGTTAAGAATAAATGGAAATGAAACGAAACCACCTTGGTAGGTGGTTTTTTTTTAATTTTTTTCTTGAACATATCCGAAATCTTTGAGTAAATTAGGATTTTTTCGCCAATTCTTACTTACTTTTACGAATAATTCCAAAAAAACTTTATTTTCAACAAGTTCTTCTATTTCTTCTCTTGCCTGTGTACCTATATTTTTTAACATGACACCGTTTTTGCCGATTACAATACCTTTTTGTGAATCATGCTCAACATGTATAGTCGCTTTAATTTTAACTATTTTGGGAGTTTCTTCAAACTTATTGATTACAATGGCAGAACTGTGAGGTATTTCATCCTGAGTTAACAATAAAACTTTTTCTCTTATTATTTCTTGCGTAATTAATCTCATATTTTGATCGGTCACTTCATCATCATCGTAATATTTAGGACCTTCACTAAAGTTTTTAAAAATATTTTTTATTAAAGTATCAATATTTCTTCCCGTCTTTGCGGAAACTTTTATTTCATCAAGTTTTTGAGGGAACATAGCCTGATAAGTTGATATGATTTCATCTCGTTTTTTCATATCTTTTACCAAATCGACTTTGTTTATTACAAGAATTACTTTTTGCGAAGTTTGAAGGAGATTTTCAACAACCCACTTATCTCCCGTACCTGCAGGAGTGGAACCGTCTACCAAAAACAAGATTACATCCGCATCAGGCAGTGCAGTTTTTGTTTCTTCAATCAAAAATTCACCTAATTTATATTTAGGCTTATGAATACCGGGGGTATCAATAAATACAATTTGCCCTTCTTCGCTGGTATACACACCTTTTAATCTTTGTCGTGTCGTTTGAGGTTTATCGCTTGTTATCACAATTTTTTGTCCGATAATTTTATTCAATAATGTTGATTTACCAACATTTGTACGACCCACTATTGTTACAAAACCGCTTTTAAAACCCATATTTAATCTCTTTTCTTAGCAAAATATACCAAAACTTTATACCATAAAACAAAGAACAAAAATAATAACCCCAAAATTACAAACTCAAAAGGTAAAACCAGTAATATCGCCAACAAAGCGGAATATACCATAGCGGGTTTAGTAAATTTTGTAAGAGTTGCATAATTAAAAAACAATGATTTTTTTATAAGAAATCTCATAAATGGCAATAATATTACAAATGCCGTTACTATTATTGTTATAAGATATACAGATACAATGGAACTCAAACTTGTCGTAAATTCCATAACAGGAAAACTTAATCCGTATAAAAAGAATATTTCGGCAGGTAAGAAGAATTTGTATGTTATAAAACAGCTTGTAAAAATTACCAAAAAGAATATTGCTGCTGCAATAAGCAAATTTAGCCTGTTTTCAAAATCAAGTTTTTCAACTTTTAATTTTCCAAACTGATACAGAGCAAAGGGTGCAATAATAAATGATGCAAAGCAAAATGCTATTTTTAAATAATTAAACAACGATTCATAAGGAGCAAGTTGTACAAGGTTTAATTTAATTGACAGAGAGTTTATACAAATATTAATAAAGTTTGGAGCAAAAATCAGTCCGGTAATAAAAAGAAAGATAAAACCTATAACAATAGTCCAAAATCTTACTCCCGAACTTTTGTATGGTTGCTCAAACATCTCAAAAAACTTATCAATAAAATCTTTATTTTTCTCGTTTGCACTCATATAATACTATCCCTATCGCAATACTCAAATTCAAAGACTCAATATCACCTTTTATAGGTATTGTCACATAAACATCGGATTCCTGCACGACTTTTTCCGATAATCCAAATGCCTCAGACCCGAACATTATTACGGCAGGTGCTTTTATATGGGCATCCTTCAGCTCTTTTAAAGGTAATTTTTTATCAACACTTGTTGCGAAAAATTTATGATTTTTAAAATAATTTTTTACTGATTTAAAATCATCAGTTTTAAATACAGGAGTTTTCCAAAGATATCCCACACTTGAGCGGACAACTTTTGGAGAAAACAAATCAACAGTATCGCCAAGAAGAATAATTCCGTCAATTCCGAATGCTGATGCCGTTCTGATTGCAGTTCCCAAATTGCCGGCATCTTTTATATTTTCCAAAAGCAATATTGTACTGTTTTCTTGAGGAATTTTAGTTAAGTCGTTATTAAATTTGCACGCTGTCGCAATAATATCGGGAGCAGTTTTTGCATCTGTAATTTTTTCTAGAATTTTATTGTTTACCAAAGTTATATTCTCTTTTTCAAATTCTTTTATAAGTTTATCATTTGCTTTATTTATAAATATATCTTGAATTTTTAAACCATAACAAATAGCCTCTCTTACGGCTTTTTCTCCTTCAAGAAGGAAAAGACCGGTTTCTTCCCTGAATTTTTTTTGGGAAAGTTTTGCAACGGTTTTTATTAATTCATTATTTACACTCGTTATTTCGTTCATTTTAAAGCCTTATCCTGATATTCCCTAAGCCACTTTTGTTCTTTTTTCGTCAACATATCAAGCATAATAAGTTTTTCATCAAAAGGCAAACGTGTTAAAGTTTCAATTTTGATACCATTTTTTGTTTTTACGGTACAGACCGAATTTTCTATTCTTACCCCGCCGACATTTTCTTTGTACATGCCGGGTTCAATTGAAAATACGGTATTTGCCATAAGTTTTTGCTTTGCAAGTTTAGACGGAGAAACGACAGGCGGCATTTCGTGAACATTCAAACCTATACCATGTCCCGTTCCATGGTTAAAATTGAAACCTTCCGTTTTAGCTTTTTTAATAATACTTCTCGCTTTTTTATCTAAATCAAAATACATAGTTTCTTTTGTTATTTTATAATTTAAAGCATTTAAAAAAGCCCTTAAAACAGTAGTATAAACTTCTTTATAAAGTTGATTTTCACACACATCACCCAAGACAAAAGTTCTTGTCATATCAGTTGCATAACCGCCGTCAAAATACACCCCGTAATCCAATAAAATCAAATCACCTTTATTCAAAACCTGATTAGGATTAAATTCGGTACAATGAATTATTGCCGAGCGTTCATTAACGGCAAAAATAGGATTAAAACTGAGGTCAATTACACCTTGAGCTTTTTCAAAACTCCATAATTTATTAATAAATTCGCCTGCGGTAATTTGCTTGTTATCAGCAATTTGCTTTTGTAAATAATTAATTGCCTGTAAAAGTGCAATATCGGACTTTTTATAACACTCTTTAATATAATTCAGTTCAATTTTATTTTTCTTTGCTTTCATTTTTGCAACAGGGGCAAACTTAAGTTTTTTCAAAAGAAAATGCCCCTTTTTGAATTTATCTGCGAACAATAAAGGGGTCTTATCGGGTTCATAAAAAATAGTGCGTTTTTTATCTTTTATGAACTTATCGAAGTCATTAAAATCAATAAAAACAACATTCTCTGAAGCTGATTTTAAATCTTCGGGAATATTTTTCAAATCGCAAAATATGCGAACACACCTGTCACCAACCAAACCAAAAGCATTGAGAGATGAAGAAAAAGCATTTTGATTAGCACGAATATTAGCTAAGTAGCAAATCTCATCACTTGTAAAAACCAATAGAAAATCATTTTCATATTTCCTTAAACCTTTCAGTTTATCCGCTACGGATTTTCCTACCTGCTTTATACCCGCTTCCCAAACTTTATAAACCTTTTGAGCCGACTTTGTTACAAAAAATTTACAAACCAAATCTTCTTCTGTCTTTTGAAAATTCGGATTTAGCACAGAAAGTGCTGTATTGAGCTTTTCAAATGCAGTTTCTGAAATTTTATTTGAGGGAAGGAGTATCTTTGGGTTTTTAATTTTTGCTTTTTTAATTATTTCGAAAATTTTTTCATTACGAGTTTCTCCCATCTTTAATTTTACGGGAGTAATATATTTGGGATTAGTTTGTTCGTCAACTTGAATATGATATCTGCCGTCAACAAATAAAAATGCTTTATTTTGAGTAATCAACATATCACCTGCAGTACCGGTAAATCCGCTCAGAAGGTATCTGCTGTTGTGTGATAAATCGGAACATTCTTTCAGAAACTCGTCATTGGAAAAAACTACCGCAAAATCTACGGCATTTTCTTTTAAATAATTTTGATATTTCTTCAAATTATCATCAAATCTCATAATTACATTTTAGCAAGTTTACAATTCAAATACAAATAATATCAGGAATAAATAATATTATGAAACTAAGATACTTATGCAAATGCTTTAACTGTAAAAAAATTTTCATAATAACTTGTCAGAATGGAGTTTTAATCTTAAAATGAAGTATATGGGGAAAGAGAGTGTATAATGCTTAAAAATCTGCTTAAGTTTTTGATATATTACGATACACAATCAAATAATGTCCATAATATTTTGTATGTTTTCGGAATAAAAATAAAATTATCAAAATCGAATATGGCGGCACAATATAAAAAATATAAAAATTCTGATTTGACTAAAGTACCTTGTGCAACAGGCGAACTCAGAAATATTCAGCTCGCAGCTTTAAAAATTCTTCTTGAATTTGATAAATTATGCAAAGAAAATAATATTGAATATTGGTTAGATTTTGGCACTCTTCTTGGTGCCGTAAGACATAAAGGTTTTATTCCTTGGGATGATGATATTGATATCGGAATGATGAGAAAAGATTATGATAAGATTATTGATTTAACAAATAACTCGAATTTGGATATTTATGCTGAAGACTATGTAAATAAATGTGATGCACATTCAATTATAAAAATTTATTTTAAAGAATGTCCAAATCTCTTTATTGATATATTTCCGTACGATTTTACCGATATTAATTTTGATAATAAACAGGAAGTAAAAGCACAAAATGATAAAATATTATTTTTGAGAAAATCAATAACCGAAAAATATCAAGAGCATCATAACATAGAAACTCTCAAAA
>JAZLLQ010000025.1:0-12149 GCA_045598245.1 Candidatus Gastranaerophilales bacterium | reverse complement strand
TTTCAAACACGACTCCAAGTTCTTTTCCTTCACTATCATATGCAGCAACGGCATTAGAAATCTTTTTATATTCTCCTTTGTGCTTTTCATCTTTTGAAGAATACTCAAGTAAAATTTTATGCAATTGTTTAATATAATTTTCTGATAATGGAATAATTTCCCAATCTTCAAAAATAGTATCCGCTAATTTTGCATATCCGGCAACTTCTTCTTCATCACGATTTGCAAAAGATTGTTTTTGTATTCGTGATAATAACTCTTCAACTTGTTTATCAGAGAGTTTATTACCTTCAATACGGTTTGAAGAGCCAACGCTTTCAATTATTGCAACTTTTTTTAAAGCTCTTAATTTTTCAGGAGCCATTTTCCCTAATAATTTCCAAGAACCTTTAAATTCATCCATTTCTGAGATTATTGAAAGCATTTGATTATTAATTTTTATATCTAAATTTTCCAACATATTATACCCAATTGTACCTAATATGACCTAATAATATATTATTTTTATCTAATTGTCAATATGGTTACAAAACCTTAAATCGTCAAACATATAATTGTTTAAACCAAGCTCGTTTTTTATTTTATAAAAATCTTTTCTGATTTTGCGTTTGAGACTATTTTTCTCTTGTTCTGTGGGGGTTTTATAGGACAATTCAATACTCGGAAATAGGAATGTTTCGGCAACTTGTTTGAAGAACAGACAAATGGTACAGATTGACTGAAATTACCGAAATGTCCGTTTTTTGTCCATTTTTTGTTCTACTTTTTCCATAAAAATTTTCAAAATCTGCCTTAAATGTAAATACTGTTTGAGTTTTACAGATGGCAAAAACCGGTAAATTTTTCGCCAAAAATTTATGGCATTTTTAACTCGGAAATTAGTCGGAAGGGTTTGATGTGTTTGAATTTTTGCAAAATTAGCATATTTCTATGTACAAAATTTTCACCATATTTTCTAAAATTTCACCCAAAAACTATCGATTTCAGTCAAGAAAATCCTCAATTATCCATTGTTTTTTCCCTATCTCTATAGTATAAATATTTGTGGTAGTAAAATTTTGAAAGAATTTTTGTGATATTACAGGCAGAAAGTTTATTTAAAGAAATCATTTTAAAACTTTGTATTGTACAATTGTATATAGTAAATGTTAGCAAAAGTAAATTATACGACTCAAATATTATTGCAGAAAACTTTTTTGCAAAATTATTTTCTATTATTTATGATAAACAATTTGAAAATTTAAACAAATATAATCCAAATGCTAAAGCTGTAGATATTGGTGATGTAAAAAAAGAGACAGCTATGCAAATAACCGCAGAAAACACTAAATCAAAAATAAAAAAAAGCATTGAAAAATTTGAAAAATCCAGTTATTTTAACAAATACCAAAATTTTGAAATTTTTATAATTGCAAGTGGAAAAATTCCATTATCTACTAACAAGTATAAAGTAACTAATATTACAAATTTAATCGAAAAAATAAAATATTTTGATAATAAAAAACAAAAGCAAATTAACGAATTTTTAGATGAAAATCTAAACATACCAATTTTAAATATCGAAAAAAACACTAATTTAATTAAAAATAAAATTATAAAACCATTAAATTTAAATGCTTACTGTAAAACATATCAACTGGATTTGAATGATAATGAGCGTAAAAGATATTTAGAGGATTTTTATAAATATTTGAATATATTGAATAAAATTAAATCAACAGAACTTCGCATCTTTTTAAGATTATGTGCAGAAAGGATGTACGAATGTGTTGACAAGAAAAATCTCCCTTCGTATATATCACTACCTATGCTAAAAGAAGCTCTTCCAAATAATTTTAAAACAAAATATAGAAAATTGATAAAAGATTTAGAAGAATATAAGCTCGTGTTTGTAGAATATGATTATGAACGCAGAGCTGATTTTATGTATCTAGAAAACTTTGGTGAGAGCAATGACTGGAATATTACCGGGGATTTAATTGTTTTTGCTGATAAAAATAATATTAATCCCAATGTATTTTTTGACGATTTAGATTTTTCATCCCTAGATAAATAAAAAACAAGTTTTTAACTATTTATTTGTATAAATTTATATATTTTTTCAAGAATATGTAATGTTTTTCCAAAGATTATCATTTCATCTTTTGCACCGTAACACATTGATGCAACGAAGTCAGAATATTCTTTTTCATAGATTTTATCTTCGGTTAATTTATCCAAAGTAATTTTAATAATTTCCGGTAATGTGTAATTATTTTTAACTCCGCCACGACCTTTATCAGCTTCAAAAGATTTTTGCAAAAGTTCAACAAATTCCTTAGTTTGTATAATATCTTCCAATGCTGCAATATCGTGCAAATGTCTCACGATTGTCGGATCGTTTTCTTTTGTGTGTAAAGGTTTGGTCCTATCTTTTATATAAACTCTCCACATCAAAGCACTAAATTTATTTGCAATAACTTCGATTGGTTGGATACAATTTATACTTATCGTGTCGTCATTTACATAAGGTGCAATAAAAGATGAAATTTTGCAAATTTTACTCGGTAATATCAAATTTTCAAAAGTAAACTCAACCTTGATATTTGGTCTTAAATTCGTTGAACTATTATAAAGTTTTTCATATTCAATCTCAAAACTGAAAAAGTTATTTTCATTACCTTTTTTAATCGAATCTTCAATAATTTTAAAGTCGTTACTAGTTTTCAATTTATCAATAAGGAAATTGCAAAAATCTTTTCTTTCTTGTCTTGAAAAAGATTTCAATGTATGTAATCTAAAATCAACATCTTCCGAAAATCTTTTGATTTTGTTATAAGCTTTGGATAAACATGTGCCGCCGGAAAAAATAATTTTTAAATCAGGATAGTCGATTTTACTTATTTCCGATAAAACTTTCACTACATAATAATCTTTTTCAACAAATTGCGGAGCAATACCAAATTCTTGCGAATAGTCGTTAATTATATCTGTAATATTTTTCTTTGTTTCTGACGGTTTCATAAGTTATATAGACTCCGTTAAATCCAATTTTTCTTAAAATTGTACCTTCAATTGCGATAACATTTCCGGTTGGAACTTGTGTGGTTACTCCGTTATTATACCACAACTCATAACGGCTCGGGATAACTTTGATATTTAGTTTTTTAGCAACACGTTTGCCAACTTCATTCAAATCAATTTGTGGAATTATTTTTTTTGAAATCAAACTTTCTTTTGCTTTAACGTAAACACCCTGACCAACTTTCAGTATAAGTCCTTTTGAAATAAGTTTCCTTAATGCCCTCATTACCTGATCTCTGTCAGACAAGTCCAAAAAATCGGGTAGCATAAAAACGAAGTCTTTAGACTTCTTTATACGATATTGTATTCTTTTTTCTAAAATATCTGATATAGGCATAATTTGATTATTTCATTATTTATAAAATACGACATTATATATTTTTATTATACGACATTTAAAATCTTTTTCAAGTAGCTAAAACACTTTATTTAATAAATATTAACAAATTTTAATTAATAATAACGAAGCAATAAAAAATAATTGTACGAAATATATGCTTAACATTTTTTTGCACGACTTTTGAGTAATTTTTACACATTTTTTACAGGACTTTTTGAAGTGTTCAGCACATTATTGACTAAACCTCAAATCGTTAAATATATAATTATCTAATCCCATTTCTTTTTTAATCTTATAAAAATTTTTTCTGATTTTGCGCTTGAGACTATTTTTCTCTTGTTCATAAATGTCGTTTAAATTTTTGTCGTTTTTTTAAAAAACTTCCGACTAAAATGTCAAATCTCCATTCTTTTATCTCAAACTCTATGACACAAGACAACAAGACAACAAAAAAAAGAACTAACTCTCGCTAGTTCTTATGAAACCCATAGATAATTTTCTGATAATGGCGGGAACGACGAGGCTCGAACTCGCGACCTCTTGCGTGACAGGCAAGCGCTCTAACCAAACTGAGCTACGCTCCCACTTGTTGAGATAATTATAATTTGCTGAAAAAATAATTTCAAGCACTATTTTTTAAAATTTTAAAAAATCTTAAAATGTACATTTCAAAATAGCAATTTATTTTATCAGAGTAGTTTAAACTAATGTTCGGTTAATAAAGGTCTTAGCATGAAAGTTCTTTCAATAAATTCTGTTTTTTTCTCACCTAAAAAAGCTCAACCCCAAAAATATAAAGCTAATCAAGCCGATAATAATCTTAAAATAAATGACAATAACTCAAATAGATTTAATTATCCCAAAAATTACAGACCATATTTTGGTGCAAGATTAAACAGAACTCCTGAAAATTTTTACGAGCAGGATTTTAATATTCAAAATATGCCGGCTACCGTAAAAGAATTACTTTTAAAAGATCTTGAAAACAAGAAAAAAAGACCAATGGAATTGCAGAGAGAGGCTTTTGCCGATTTAGAATTATGCTGGAATATTAAAGACGTAATGGACGTATTTCCAAATGAACCACTAATGCAAAATTTAGAAACTTTAGAAACAATACGCCCAACTCACGGATACTTATGCGATTTAAGAATTTTGGGGGCAAAAAATAATACTGTCCTAAAATCAGGTGAAGATTTAACTGTGTATTTATTAAAGAAAATTTATCTCCAAGGTAAAGATTTAGCAGAAATTAATGAAGATTTTAAAAAAGATGTAAAAGAAGATTATTTAGACGAAGAACATTATAAAAACGGTTATTTTCTCTATACAACATTAAATGCTTTAGGTGTAAAATTCCCTGATAATGCGTATTGGCACTCTTTACAGGCAACAAGATTGGATAAAGAATATATCCCGAGTACAAGAACTTTTGACCCGACAAAAGAAAGAAAAACCAGAGTTTATACTCCTCGGGAAATTACGCCCGAAGAAAGACAAAAACGCTCAGAAAGGATGGTTTTAAAATGGGCAGATATGTCACCTGTTCAAAGAGCTAATATGCTTGAAAAAATGCGACTCGGACAAATTGAAAAAAACGGAATATTTTTTGATTATATGTCACCTATAATGATTTTAGCTGCCGAAAAGGCAAAATTATCCGATAAATTAATTGAATTTTTCCGCAAGGATGCGGATATTGAATACCCTGCCGATTTATCAAATTTGAATGACAAACAAAGCAGAAAATTAAAGAAGTTTTGGGATAAAAATCCTTATTTGAAAAAACAGTTTTCTAATGCAATTATTGAGTCAATGAAATTATTTGAAGAAGCGAAAGCATTGAATGACGGTACATTAACACAACTCGTAGATGCTACGTCTAAAATAAAACTAAAAAATGAACTAAGGGCAAAACTCAGAGAAAATTCTTCGAAAGAAGGTATTAAAAGAACTTTGATTAATACAATTAACGCTCAATGTGCCTGTTTCCCCGAAAGTTATAAAAACAGTTATCTGGACTATATATTGAAAAATAATAAGTACAAAAAAACAATTATGCCGCTTTTAGCTCAACTCGTATACCAACCTGACAATGAAAACTTAAATCGTACGACTCAAAAACTTGTTGACGAATTGCATAATGAATATGTTTTAAGTCATAAACATGAAACCTCAGCAGCTCATGTTGCGGTTGCTTCGTTATTATATGAGTATACCGGAGATGCAACGGTATTCACCGCACCAACACAGGGTATAAATGTGGCGGTTGCAAACAGCGGTTTTGAAACTTTGGTATTATCAAGAAAAGCTGAAATTGAATCAAGAATGACTGAATACAAAAAAGGATTTTCTGAAGAAGAACTTAGCATGCATACTCAAGTGTTAATGAATATGATGAAAGCAATTGCAATCAGGGGTTATGCTACTTTATCTAATCCACAAGTCAGAGCAAGAGTTTCAAAATTACCCAAAATATGCAAAAAACTTGATAAAGATAAAATTATGCGAAAAGAACTAAAAGAATTTCTGAAAGATTATGAAGGCTATATGAAATTTGGAACTAGTCCTCTTTCTAATAATCAATTGAGAGCATATTTATACGAATCAATTATTGACGACTATATTATCTATACAGGTATGTAGAATTTTATAACATTATACTATATTCTTCAAAATCTCTTGATATGAGAGCATTTTGAAGTATTTAATTAATAAAAACTTGATATATTTGCCAAAAAAGTTAATAATAGTTTACATACGGACTTTAATATTTTGTTAGTTTATATTATAATATTAGCCGTATTAAAGTATAGTGGTGAAAGACAATGAAAACAAGTATTGAAAAATTAGAAGGTAACGTAGTTAAAGTTAATGTTGAAATAGAAGAACAAACAGCAGCCAACGAATACAATAAGGCTTGCCGTAAAATTAGCGAAACTGTTAACATTCATGGTTTTAGAAAAGGTAAAGCACCTAAAAATATTGTTGAAAAATATGTTGGTGTTGAAAGAATACAAAGAGAAGCATTAAGCGTTATTCTTCCTAAGGTTTTTGCCGATGTAATAAGTGAAAATGAATTGGAAGTAATAACGGAACCTCAGGTTGAATCGTTTGAATTTGAAGCAGGCAAACCGTTAACGGTTGTTGCTACTTTGGAATTAAAGCCCGAAGTTAAACTCGGTGCTTATAAAGAAGTTGAAGTTGAAGTTGAAGAATTTAAAAACTCAGCGGAAGATGTTGAAAAAGAAATTAATGCAATTGTCGACAGATATGCTACTTTTGAACCTGTTATTGACAGAGCAAGTACTGAAAATGATGCAGTTGTAATGGATTTTGACGGCTCAGTTGACGGAGAACCGATTAAAGGCGGAAGTGCTAAAAATTATCAGCTAGATTTAGCTCACAGCAATTTTATTAAAGGTTTTGCGGAACAATTGGTCGGCAAAAATATCGGTGATGAATTTACCATCGATGTTACATTCCCGAAAGATTACCACGATAAAGCTCTTCAAGGGAAACCTGCCCAGTTCAAAATTAAAATTAACGAAATTAAAGAACGTAAAACTCCTGAATTGAATGATGAGTTCGCTAAAAAAGTAGGCAATTTTGACTCAGTTGATGCACTAAGAAACGATATTAAATCATATATGGAAAAAGCCGAAAAGAACGAGAACGAACAACGTGCACAAAAAGCAATTATTGACAAAATTGTTGAAGCAACAGAAGTTGACGTTCCGGATTCAATGATAAACAGAGAAACTAAACAGCTTATGAATGAAATGAGCCAAAGATTAAAAGCTCAAGGCATGAATATCGAGCAAGTTATTGACGAAAAAGGTCAGGATAATCTTTGGGAAGAATTAAGAACAGAAGCTGCCAAAAGAGTTAAAAACAGTTTAGTTCTTGCTGAAATTGCAACAAAAGAAAATATAACCGTTTCAGAAGAACAATTTGAAGGAAAAATCAAAGAATTGGCTGCACTTTACCATGCAGAAGAAAAAGATGTTTATACACAATTAGCTAAAAACATCAATATGACAAGTGCTTTAACCCAACAAATCTTGGCTCAAAACATAACCAATTATTTGATGGATAACAACAAAGTAAAATATGTGTCAAAATAATATTAGATAATTTTATGAAAGGATAGACAATGAGTTTTGTACCGGTAGTAATTGAACAATCAAGCAGAGGCGAACGCTCTTTCGATATTTTCTCAAGATTATTGAGAGAAAGAATAGTTTTTTTAGGCACACCTGTTGATGACATGGTTGCAAATCTTATTGTCGCTCAACTCCTTTTGTTAGATAGCGAAAACCCTGAAAAAGATATTATGTTATATATTAATAGCCCCGGTGGTAGTGTAACAGCGGGACTTGCAATATATGATACAATGCAGCATATCAGAGCCGATGTAGCCACAATTTGCTTAGGTCAGGCAGCAAGTATGGGTGCGTTTTTACTTTCTTCAGGTGCAAAAGGTAAGAGAATGTGCTTGCCTCATTCAAGAGTACTTATTCACCAACCTTTAGGCGGTGCTCAGGGTCAGGCAACCGATATCCAAATTCAAGCTGAAGAAATCATTAGAATTAAAAAAACTTTGAATGAAATCTTGGCTTCAAATACAGGACAGTCGCTGAAAAAAATCGAAAAAGATACAGACAGAGATTATATCATGACCCCTGAACAAGCGTTGGAATACGGTATGATTGATAAAATTGTTACTCAATTAGATAAAAAACCAAAAGAAGAATTTTAGGAGATAAAATGCCAAAGACCGGTGATAATCGTTTAAAATGTTCATTTTGCGGGAAATCTCAAGACCAAGTCAAGAAACTTATTGCAGGTCCTGAAGTATACATCTGCGATGAATGTGTTGAATTATGTAATGAGATTTTAGAAGAAGAATTTTTTGAAAACAAAGATGAAAAAGCTGTTGAAGAAAATGAAACTCCTGCAAATACATTGCATAAGCCTCAAGATATTAAAAAATATCTTGACGAACATATTATCGGACAGGATGATGCCAAAAAAGTTTTATCAGTAGCGGTTTATAACCATTACAAACGTATCAACCACAATGTTAAAGATACAAAAGATAAAGTCGAAATTCAAAAAAGTAACATTTTACTAGTCGGACCAACAGGTAGCGGTAAAACTTTATTAGCTCAAACATTGGCAAAATATTTGGATGTTCCTTTTGCCGTTGCAGATGCAACGACTTTAACCGAAGCAGGTTATGTGGGTGATGATGTTGAAAATATACTTTTGAGATTATATCAAAATGCTGAATTTGATGCCGCTAAAGCTGAACGTGGTATTATTTATGTTGATGAAATAGATAAAATCGCCCGCAAATCTGAAAACACAAGTATTACAAGAGATGTATCAGGTGAAGGTGTACAGCAGGCACTGTTAAAAATGATAGAAGGTACTGTTGCCAATGTTCCTCCTCAGGGTGGAAGAAAACACCCGCATCAAGAATTTATACAAATAGATACAACAAATATTTTGTTCATCGTAGGTGGTGCTTTTGTTGATTTAGATAAAATTATTGAAAGACGTGTCGGTAATACAACTTCTGTTGGGTTTGGTGCAACAAGCGCTCCTTTAACTGAAGCAGAGAAAGAATTACAGGCATCAAAAATGCTTAAACAAATGCAACCTGAAGATTTATTGAAATTCGGTCTAATCCCTGAATTTATCGGTCGTGTTCCTGTCTATGCAGTTCTTGACCCATTGGAAGAAAAAACTTTGATACAAATTTTGACAGAACCAAAGAACGCTATATTGAAACAATACAAAGAATTGCTAAAGATGGACGGAGTTGAACTTGAATTTGAACCGGATGCAGTTGAATTAATCGCAAAAGAAGCTATAAAACGCAAGACAGGTGCAAGAGCATTACGTTCTATTGTTGAAGAAATTATGCTCAATATTATGTATGAAGTTCCGTCAAGAGAAGATATAACTAAATTCACGATTACAAAAGAAATGGTTGAAAATCGCGGAAAAAAGTTTGCTGACCTCATTACTTTGCCGGTCAAAAACAATGTTCAACAAGACGAAATAGCTTAAGTTTTTATTCTTTTACAATTGTCATTAACAAGTATGAGTGCTATTGTTCGTAATAATTAAACAATGATATATACGCTTGGATAATTGCTACTAACGTCAAATAATTTTTTACGTAGATATAACTAAGTTACTAACATGGGCTATTCTATTTCATTTGATAATAACTGCTTTGATTTTCTTCTTGAGAAATCACGTTTTTTGTTTGAAATTTTCGGAACAAATTTTGAATTGATTATTTTGCCTTTTGTTTCTACTTTTTTACCTTGTTCCTGAACTTTTTTCTTGTAACTTTTGGCTTCTTCTAAAATTTCTAAATAACTTTCATACCTGCTATTTTCAATTTTATCCAAGTTATTAATAACATTACAATCTGTTTCATGCTCGTGTAAGCAGTCAGAAAACTTGCAATTAACGGCAAACTTAGCAATTTCTGGGAAAAATTTTGTAACTTGCTGAGGTTCAATATAATCAAATTTCAAAAGGCTAAACCCTGGAGTATCAACAATACTTGAGGCTACACCGTCAACATCAAAATTTAAAATTTCACAGTGTCTTGTTGTATGACTTCCTCTTGAATTTTTACTGACTTCACCTGTTCTTAAAGTTACATTATCATTAATCGCATTACATAAACTCGTTTTTCCAACTCCTGAAGCACCACAAAAAATAGAAGTTTTACCCGACAAATACACTTTTAATTTATCTATTCCCGTTTTATTCAGTGCAGAGGTGAAAACTATTTTGTATCCTAATTCTGAATATATTTTTGCGAATTCTTGTTCATCATAATTATTGGATAAATCAGATTTATTAGCACAAATTACAACATCAATTCCAAAATATATTGCCTGAGCCAAATATCTGTCTATATTTTTCAGTGGTGTTTTCGGATGTTTTAAAGATATTACCAAAATGATTTGGTCAATATTTGCAACACTCGGTCTAATCAGGCTGTTTTTCCTCTCACAAATTTCACAGATAGCAGCTTGCGAATTTTCTGTGATATCTTCCACAATGACATTATCTCCAACCAAAACCTGCAGCCCTGACTTTTTTAAAACTTCTCTGAGCTTACATTCAATTATGCCTGTTTCCGTTTTAACATAATAGAAATCTGAAAAAATTTTTATAACTTTGCCTTGCAAAATAACCCCTTTTTTCTTAATTATAGCATACTTTCTAAATAACACTTAATATAATTTGATTTTTGCATAGTTCATATTGTCAGGAAACATTAATTCATAAGGATAATGAGGCACCAAAATTTTCACAAAATTCGTATTTTCTTTTAAAAATTCTTTGTTATTTTCATTTAAACTCATAAAAATGATTTGATTTTTATTTAAAAAGCTAAGATTAGAGTCCGTTATTATTTTTTTACCGGTTTTTTCAAGAACAAGCATGTTAGAATTTGGCTGTTTGATAGTTTCTTTCTGCATCAGTCGCATTTTATTTACAGTTTCTAATATTTGCAAGTATTTTTCAAGATTTAATTCATTAACAAGATTATGGGGTTGGTATATCTCAAAATTAAGTTTCAGATTTGATTTCAAACACTCATAAAACAAATAGCTATTAGAAGATTTTTTAAGTACAATATTATTTTCAAAAACATCTTCTATTTTGCAAGTTATTTTTAAATTTTCTATTCTTTTAAATTCATTTTTAAATTTGTACTTGTCAATTTCAAGCAAATAATCTGTAAAATAATCACAATTGGCGGATAAATACGAAGGATTTTGAGAGAAAAAGACACAAATATTCTGAAAATATTTGTTAAATTCCAAATTGAATTTTGTTAAAAAATCAAAAAGCAAAGCTGTTTTAAAAATTTCTTTTAAATAGTCGGAAAGATATAAAGCAAAATCAATTTTTTTGCCTATAAAATTTTCAAATATAAAAAATCTGCTTATAAGAGAATTTTCATCGGCATTATTGCAACTGATTCTATAATAAGAAATTTCTTCAAGAATTTCTTTTTTGTTGAGTTTTTTATTTCTTATCCATGATGTTATATTCTGAGCATCAGTGCAATTTATATAGTCATTAAATTCGCACAGCAATTTCAAAAGCGACAGAATATTATCGAATTTATAAGGATTTATAAAGTATACAAAACCGTTTGATACGATATAGCGCTGACAATATTTATTATTTATCCTTGCAATTGAAGAAAGTGTTTCTATACTTATGTTTTCTTTTTTCATATTACAAGGAAAACATAAATTCAACCTCAAAACGTTAATGTATTTTCGGCATTATGACATTTTTTGACCCAAACGTCTGAGAAACCGTAAAATCAACTATTTTGAGACATGTAAATTTTTGTAAATTTTCAAAAAATACCCTAAAAAGATGAGAAAATTGAAAAATTTTTAATAAAAAGATTTTAACTTGCTTAAAAAATATGTTTAAATTATAATTTTCTTACTCTGACAAGAATGTTGAGTATTTGAAAATTTAATAATTTGTGCCGATGTGGCGACTTGATGGCTAAAGCCGTCAAAATATGATTGGAATACCAATTTCGCCATGTTGAGTATTTGAAAATTTAATAATTTGTGCCGATGTGGCGACTTGACGGCTAAAGCCGTCAGATATGATTGGAATACCAATTTCGCCATGTTGAGTATTTGAAAATTTAATAATTTGTGCCGATGTGGCG
>JAZLLQ010000024.1:0-6421 GCA_045598245.1 Candidatus Gastranaerophilales bacterium | reverse complement strand
TAATGGGGGCTAAAGCTGCAATTGATGCAGGTGTAAATGCCTACATTAACACGGCAGTAAATGGTATGGGTGAACGTGCAGGCAATGCCGATTTGGTATCTTGTTTGTTGGCGGTAAAAAAATCAAGCGGATTTAATGGTAAGTATGAAATTGATCCGCAAATTGATTTGTCAAAAGCTTGGAAATTAGCTAAATATACATCTTATGCCTTTGGTGTTCCAATTCCTATCAATCAACCTGCAGTTGGTGATAATGCTTTTGCTCACGAATCCGGTATCCACGCAGATGGTGCGCTAAAAGACAGAAGAAACTATGAATTGTATGATTTTGAAGAATTAGGCAGAGGCGAACCTGAAATTATTGAAACAGGAAGAATGATTACGACTGGTGAATATGGTGGAATTAAAGGTTTTAGAAACGTTTACGAAAAAATGGAAATAGAATTTCAAGATGAAGATGAAGCAAGAAATATTCTTGAGCTTGTTCGTTGTGCAAATGTACATACTCAAAAACCTTTAACTGACAGTGAATTGAGATTTATTTATCATTATCCGTCAGTTGCGGCAAAAATCATGACCACAACACCATATTATATGCCGTCAGGGGAATTGGAAAAACGTATTAATGAAAGACAGGCAGTCACTTCAGACGCAATTGTATAGGGGAATAAAAATGGGACAAACAATAGCTGAAAAAATATTAAGCGCTCACGCAGGCAAAGATGTAAAAGCGGGCGAATTAATAATCGCAAATGTCGATGTAACAATGGTTCAGGATGGTACAGGACCTTTGACTGTACAGGAATTCAAAAAACTCGGTAAACAGCTTGCTAATCCTGACAGAACTATTTTATTTATTGACCACGCAGCACCAAGCCCGAGAAAAGAACTTTCTAATTCTCATATGGTATTAAGAAATTTTTCAAAAGAATACGGCGCTATTCTTTCTGATGTCGGTGACGGTGTTTGTCATCAAAGATTGGTAGAAGGTTTTGTTTTTCCCGGAGATATTTTAGTCGGAGCCGATTCTCATACTTGTACTTCGGGTGCATTAGGTGCATTTGCGACAGGTATGGGTTCAACGGATATTGCAGTTGCTATGGCACTTGGTAAAACTTGGATGAAAGTTCCTCCAACATTTAAAATTGTTGTTGACGGCGAATTTCAAAAAGGTGTTTATGCAAAAGATTTAATTTTGCATTTAATCGGACTTATCGGTGCTGACGGTGCAACTTATAAAGCACTGGAATTTCATGGTTCAATTATTGAAAAAATGCCTATGGCTGACAGATTTACTTTGGCTAATATGGCTGTTGAAGCAGGTGCAAAATGCGGATTATTCGTAACTGATGAAACAACCAAAAAATATCTTGAAGAAAGAGGTAACGGTGATAAATTCAAAGAAATTAAACCTGATGAAGATGCGGTTTACGAAAGAATTATAAATATTGATGCTTCAAAAATTGAACCGACTATATCTTGTCCTCATACTGTTGATAATACCAAAATCGTTTCAGAAGTCAGCGATGTAAAAGTAAATCAGGTTTTAATCGGTACTTGTACAAACGGAAGAATTGAAGACTTTAGAATTGCTGCCGATATTTTAAAAGATAAACAGATTGATTCAAATGTCAGACTGTTAATTACACCATCTTCAAGAAAAGTTTTAATGCAAATGCTTGATGAAGGTTTGGTTGATATCTTTGTAAAATCAGGTGCAGCAATGGTTACAGCAGGATGTGGCGCTTGTGTTGGTGTTCATGCCGGAATTTTAGGTGATGATGAAGTTTGTCTTTCAACACAAAATAGAAATTTCCAAGGCAGAATGGGTAACACCCAAGGGAAAATTTATTTATCTTCACCTGCAGTTGCCGCATATAGTGCAATAAAAGGTCATATTGCTGATCCGAGAGAAATTTTATAATAAATTATCAGAACTTTAGAATTGCGGGGACTTTTTATTTTTTTTCGATATAGCGTACCGGTTTGTGTTTTGGATTTGTACTTAGTCATTTTATGTCATTGCGAGGGAGTGAAACGACCGTAGCAATCCACGTAATGTTACTTGCTATACGTTATAATAAAGTGGATTACTACGTCACTCAAAATGTCGTTGTTCCTCGTAATGACATGATTTTACAACATGTATCATCCGAAGGATGATAATGCACAAATTCAAAACACAAAATATAAATACTAAGTCAAAGAATAAAATAAGACAAATTTCAAATATTCAAAAAAGTTCTGATAATTTATTCTTATGTAAAAAAGTAACAAATTATTTAATCTGAAACGGACATTTTGTACAATGAGCTTTGGGATGAAGAATTAAATTATCCTCAAGGTCATACATTTCTGCAACTCTGCAAATCAATTCACTTCCGCACATCGGACAAATGTTGCCATCTTCATATCCCGCCAAAATATTTTCTTTTATTTGTTCAATATATTTTTCATTCGGTTTTGCATCCTGCGGTATTCGTTCATACTTTTTTATTGTTGCAGGTTCGACTTTTAATGCCCTTGCAAGTTTTTGACGTGTAACAACGGACAAAGAAAATTCTTGTGCTCCTTCAATATCTTCCAAAAGTTTTAAGTCAATACTCGCTTTTCTTGCAAGTCCAATTTGAGAAAAACCATGTTTTTCTCTAAGTTCACTGATAAATTCTGCTAAAGTTTTTTCTTCACTCATTATTTTACCAATTTAATGAAATTTCTTTTACCTGCCTGCAAGACAACAAAATCTTTGTCTGCATAATCCAATTTTGCCTGAACATCGGAAACTTTTTCTCCGTCAATTTTTAAGCCGCCGCCTTGTATAAGGCGTTTAGCTTCACCTTTTGACGGAACAAAACCTAATTTAACGACAATATCCGTTAAAAGTTCTCCTGCTTCCTGTTTTTGTTCTTTAATATCATCAGGAATTGCCTTTTTCTGAACTACATTAACAAATTCATCTTCGGCTTTTTGTGCAATTTCATCACCATAATATTGAGTAACTATGGTTTTGGCTAATTTCATTTTTAAATCACGAGGATTTACTGAATTTGTTAACAATGAACCTTTAATATTTTCAAGTGATTCATTATCAATATCGGTTAAAAGTTCATAATATCGGTAAATCAAACTATCCGGAATAGACATAAGTTTTCCGTACATGTTATTTGGGTCTTCGGTTAAACTTATACAGTGTTCAGGATAAGTTTTAGACATTTTTACTATTCCGTCAGTACCTTCAAGTAGCGGTAAAAGCATTGCTAATTGCGGTTCTTTTTTACCATAGGCAGTTTGTATATCTCGTCCTAAAAGCACGTTAAATCTCTGGTCACCACCGCCTAATTCAATATCAGCATCAATAGCAACGGAATCGTACGCCTGCATTAAAGGATAGAAAAATTCGTGGACACCAATGGGTCTGCCACTTTGATAACGTTTCATAAAATCATCACGAACCAACATTTGTGCAACCGTAATTTTTGCTGCTAATTGTAAAAGTTTCATTAAATCCATTTTATGCAACCAATCTGCGTTATTTGTAACTTCTGCTTTTGTTACATCAACAATTTTACCCATTTGGTCAAAATATGTTTTTGCGTTTGCATCAACCTGTTCTTTTGTAAGACTCGGTCTGGTTTCAGATTTACCTGACGGGTCACCTATCATAGCAGTTGCACCGCCTACAATAAGTACAACTTGATGTCCCAATTCCTGAAATTGTTTTAACTTACGCATAACAACACTGTGACCCAAATGTAAATCGGGTCTTGTCGGGTCTAAGCCGAGTTTTACTCTCAATGGTCTGTTATTTTCTTTAGCATCCTGTAATTTTTGTGCCAGACCCATAGTTCCGCCTGGGATAATTTCCGTGCCGCGTCCAAGCATTTCCGCTTGTTTTATAAATTCTATCTTAATTGAATTTTGTTCCATTTTTTCACCCAATTCATGTATTGTAATAATCTTTCTACGTCTTTATCGCCTCTGCCTGATATATTTACGACAATAATATCATCAGGGGTTGTTTGAGGCATTAATTTTTCCAAATATGCGGTTGCGTGTGATGACTCAATTGCAGGAATAATGCCTTCAAGTTTTGTAAGCAAGCCAAATGCATTAATCGCTTCTTCATCGGTTATAGGATAATATTTTGCTCTGCCGATATCTTTAAGGAAACAATGTTCGGGACCACATCCGGGGTAATCTATGCCTGCTGAAATACTGTAGGATTCAGCAGCATTACCATTTTCATCGGTTACTACATATTGTCTTGTCCCCTGTAAAACCATTTTTTTACCTACTGTTAAAGCAGCCGAGTGACGTTTTGTGTCCATTCCTTCACCACCTGCTTCAAGTCCGATAAGATTAACATTTTCATCTTCCAAAAATGCGAAAAATGCACCTATTGCATTACTTCCACCACCTACACAAGCAAGAATATAATTTGGTAATTTACCTTCTTTTTCCAAAATTTGTTCTTTTATCTCAGCTCCAACGATTGACTGAAAATTTCTGACAATCATCGGATATGGATGAGGTCCTATTGGTGAACCTATACAATAGAATACTTCTTCAGCATGATTTAGCCAATATTCAATTGCAGCATCACAAGCATCTTTTAATGTTCTTGTACCAGTTCCGACTGCATTAACCTTTGCCCCGAGAAGATGCATTCTTTCCACATTTGAGAGTTGTCTGTTCATATCTTCAACTCCCATAAATATTTCACACTCCATGTTGAGCAAAGCGGCAACTGTCGCTGTTGCTACACCATGTTGACCCGCACCTGTTTCGGCGATAAGTTTTTTAGCACCCATTCTTTTTGCAAGGAGTGCCTGTCCTAATACATTATTAATTTTATGTGCACCTGTATGATTTAGGTCTTCTCTTTTTAAATATATTTTGCCTTTTCCGTAGTGTTCGGTAAGTTTTTTTGCAAAATACAAAGGAGTAGGACGTCCGGAATATTCTTTTAACAGGTTATACCATTCGTTCAAAAAGTTTTCATCATTCCATGCTTCTTCAAATTGTTTCGTCAAATTGTTCAATACCGATTTAAACTTTTCGTCAACAAAAGCACCGCCAAATTCCCCAAAAAAACCATTATTAACAGGGTAATTGTAGTTTTTGTGTGTAACCTTGTATTTCATAATATTCCTCATAATTTCTACGTCTATATTAAAGCAAAAAGCAACTTATTAGTAAAGTTTTGAGTGGCAATTCATTTACGATATTTTTAAAAAATATCATAAACATTAAATTATTAATTATTAAAAGTTGGTACTTTCTTTTTATAAAAAGGCGGCTTTTAAATAAAAAGTCGCCTCTTTATATATTTTTAAAATTTAAAATTAATGACATGTTGCAAGCAATACACCTGCTGCTACTGCTGAACCTATTACGCCTGCTACATTTGGTCCCATAGCATGCATTAATAAGAAGTTTTGCGGGTTAGCCTCTAAACCTACCTTGTTAGAAACTCTTGCTGCCATCGGTACAGCACTAACACCTGCCGAACCTATAAGAGGATTGATTTTTTCTTTCAGGAATAAGTTCATAATCTTTGCCATAATTACTCCTGCTGCTGTTGCAAGTGAGAATGCTAAAACACCCAAAACTAAAATCTTTAATGTTGATAAAGTTAAAAAGTGGTCTGCTGAAAGTTTTGAACCGACTGTTAGACCTAAGAAAATAGTTACAATATTTATTAAAGCATTTTGCATTGTGTCTGAAAGTCTGTCTACAACACCACATTCCTTGCACAAGTTACCGAATGTCAATGCACCAACAAGAGGACAAGCTGAAGGTAATAATATTGCACAAAGAACAAGAACTGAAATAGGGAAAATAATTTTTTCTCTCTTTGTAACGTTTCTTAATTGAGTCATTTTAATTTCACGTTCTGCTTTTGTTGTAAAGAGTTTCATAATAGGCGGTTGAATTACGGGAACTAATGCCATATAAGAATATGCAGCAACAGCGATAGGTCCTAAAAGTTCTTGTTTAAGTTTTGTTGTAACATAAATTGAAGTCGGACCATCAGCACCACCGATAATACCGATTGATGCTGCTGATTGTAAATCAAATCCAAATAATAATGCAAGCAGTAAAGCACCGAAAATACCAAATTGAGCTGCACCGCCTAACAGTAGTGTTTTAGGGTTTGCAATTAACGGACCAAAATCTGTCATTGCACCTACACCCATAAATATCATCAATGGAAATAAGCCTTTATCAATACCTGCTGCAAATATAATTCCTAAAAAACCGTTTGATCCTGCAATTTCTTCACCTAATGGCATCGGAATATTTGACAGTAAACCGCCAAATGCAATAGGTACCAACAATAGCGGTTCAAATTGTTTTTTGATGCCCAACCAAAGTAAAAACAAACAAACCAAAATCATTATAGGTTGACCGTACATGTG
>JAZLLQ010000023.1:0-5628 GCA_045598245.1 Candidatus Gastranaerophilales bacterium | reverse complement strand
AACTGTTCAGCCTGTCAAATTTTCTTCTTTTGACAACTCACCTCATGTTTCAAGTGAAGGTAAAAATTTAGACTTGCTTATGGATATCAAATTAAAACTTACAGTTGAATTAGGTAGAACCGAAATGCCTATAAAGAAAGTTTTAGAGTTGGCAAGAGGTTCTGTTATTGAATTGGATAAAATTGCAGGTGAACCGGTTGAATTATATGCAAATGGTAAACTTATTGCAAATGGTGAAGTTGTCGTTATTGAAGATAACTTTGGATTAAGAATAACCAGTATTTTAAGTCCTGACCATAGGTTGAAAAATTTATAATAATGTTTGAAATTTTAAAATTTTCATTAATATCATCAATAATAACAATTTTGGCGGGACTTGTAATGTGGTATTTTTCCCGCTTTGATTATGCTTTTTCTGACTTGTACAATGAAGGAATTGACCTTTATAAGAGTAAAAATTATAAAGCCGCATTGCAAAAATTCATTTTTGCTATTTCGAAATTTCCCGATAAATATCAGGCATACTATAATGCAGGTTTGTGTGAATTAAAGTTGGAATCCTATGTAAAGGCTCAAGAACATTTTGAATTGGCTTTGAAACTCAAACCAAATGATTATGATACTATATACAATTTAGGATATATTGCACTAAGTTTGAAGGATTATAATAGGGCAAAGAAACTTTTTTTATCGATTTTAAGTGATGAAAAAGAAGAGTCTGATTTGCTTTTCAATTTAGGATATATAGAAAATCAAAAAGATAACTTAGCTGCCGCAAAGGATTATATGTACAAGGCCACTCAGATAAGTCCTGAAAAGAAAGCATATAAAAAAGTTTATCAGGATATTTTGGAAATTTATTTTAATCAAACTAATGATATGAATTTAGTAACAGAAATGCTTGATTTGAGTTTGGAGCTTCTTGTGGTATATCCTGATGACGAAAATATAATATACAGAACAGCACTTGCGTATGCTCAACTTGGCGATTGGGAAAATTCGGTAAATTATTGCGAACGTCTGTATAACAAAAATCCGAATTCATACAAGGCGTGTAATCAATTTGGTTTAGCTTTATTTTGCAAGGGTGAAATGCATGAAGCAATAGAAATGTATGAGCACGCAATTGAAATTGCACCTAACGAGGCTGACACTTATATTAATCTTGTGTACGCTTATGATAAATCTCAAGATGAAACAAGTGCAATAAATCTTGCAAATGAAATAATTGCAAAATTCCCCGGTAGACCCGCTGCTGACCTTGCACAGGATTATT
Organism: Candidatus Gastranaerophilales bacterium; assembly: GCA_045598245.1. Lineage (GTDB taxonomy): Bacteria > Cyanobacteriota > Vampirovibrionia > Gastranaerophilales > JAILCC01 > JAILCC01. The sequence continues at coordinate 4,352 of JAZLLQ010000023.1, read as the reverse complement.
TGGCAAGGAAGGAAGAAGAGCGCAGGGAAGGTTGATAAAAATCAAATTGATGTTAGTAAGTTTATAAATTACTTTTTCAGCGTTTCTATTAAGTTTAAACCGTTAAATAATGCTATGATATTAGCTTGGGCAGTACTCGTATGTAATCCTCTGCAAGTAAGAATTTGCCCGTTGGGTGCTTCAAGTTTAATGACTGTCATAGCATCGGCACTAACACCTTTAATTTCTCCATCAATAGCAACTTGTTCATAGTGTATAAGTTTTTGAGGGAAACCTGCTTTTTCCAACGCATTAAGACAAGCTGACAATGGACCGTTATCCATACCGACAACATTATATTTTTTATCGTTATACTTAAATTCAACTCTAAATTTGCCATCCGTAATTTTGGAAAATTTATCAAGTTGAAACGGACCTTTTACTTTAAATACTTCTTTGAAATATATGTCAGTAATGTATCGGGTTGAAAGTTCACCCACTTTTTCTGCAGCTTCTTTTACGATAGGTGTAATCCTTACTGCTTCCTCCATAGTTATAGGATATCCTGCTGTAGTGATGATTTCATAAATAGCTGTTTTACCTGACTGGCTTGTGAAACCGACCTTTTCGTCATCGCGTCCGATTAAAGACGGATGTATGGGTCTATATGCACCTTTTTCCATGTTTTTGGTTTTTATAGCACCATCCTGATGTATACCACTTCTGTGTGCTAAGGAATCTAATCCGATAAGAGGAGCTTTTTCATAAATTGGTATACCTGATTTTTCGGCAATAGTTAAAGCCGTTTCATAAATTTCTTTGAGATTTATAGGGACATCAATACCTGAATTGTGAAGTGCCACGGCAACTTCAAAAAGATTTGTATTCCCTGCTCTTTCTCCGAGTCCGTTTAAGCATCCTTCAAGTTGTGTTGCTCCTGCAAAATAGCTTTCTACTGTTGTAGCCGTTGCCATACCTAAATCGTTGTGGCAATGTACTGCGACAACAATATTGTCCGGAAGTTCTTTGACAACTTGTTCAACTCTTCTTATAAATTCATAGGGTCTGGTTCTTTCTACTGTGTTTGGCAGGTTAATTGTAGTAGCACCGGCAGTAACAACATCTTTTAGTGTATCAATAACGAAAGGCATATTATCAACACAATCTCCAAAATGTTCAACGGAGAATTGAACATCCCCGTTATCAGGTATTATGGATTTTGCATGAGTGACCGCATCAATTGCAATTTTTCTTATGTCTGCAGGGTCTTTTTGCAGGACATATTTCATATTGAAAGGAGAAAGTGCTACGAACGTGTGTATTCTTGGTTTTGGTGCATGCTTAATAGCATCAAATGCCGAATTTATATCTTTTTCAATTGTTCGTGCCAATGCGCAAACTGTAGTCTTTTCATCAGCAATAGACGCCAATTTTTGACAATTATCAAAATCCATATCGCAAGAACCGGGGTATCCTACTTCAATGGCTTGAACTCCTAAATTCATTAATAAATTAAATACAAATTCTTTTTCTTGAAGGTTCCAAGGTTTTCTTAATGCTTGGTTCCCGTCACGCAAAGTTGAATCGAAAAAAAATGGTTTTCTGTTTGTTTCCATGTTTAAACTCCACTCTACATTGGTTGCAAATCAATAGGTTTTTTGTCGGAACGAATTTTTGCAGGATAATAAATTTGGTCTGTAAGTTCTCTTACTGCCCCTCTTCCTCCATTTTTTGATGCTTTATAATTGCATATTTTTTTTACTTCTTCAACCGCATCGTTAGGACAGGCCTTAATTCCGACTTTTTGTAATATAGGAATATCGGGTAAATCATCACCCATATATGCAATTTCATCATATTGTAAATTCAATGTTGTGCGTATTTCGTCTAACTTTATAAGTTTATTTTGAACACCTTGATGTACGTGTTGGATGCCCAAATCTCTTGCTCTTTTTTGAACGATTGTTGAAGTTCGTGCGGTTATAATGGCAACATTTATACCCAACTTTGTCAGCATAGATATACCTTGCCCGTCTTTTGCATTAAATGTTTTTATTTCTTTTCCGTCATCAGTGTAGGAAATCGAGCCGTCTGTTAAAACCCCGTCAACATCAAGTCCCAATAATTTAATTTTTCTGAAATCAAGTTCCATTACACTACTCCGGCCTTCAATAAATCGTGAATATGAATAATGCCCTTTGGTTTATTGTCGGCATCATTTACAAGCAAAGACGTAATAGAATATTTTTCCATAATTTGAAGTGCTTTTGCTGCTAAATCGTTTTCGGCAATTGATTTTGGATTGTTATTCATAACATCTTTTACAAGTAGCGTATCAGCATCGGAATTTTTCATAATTGCACGTCTTATATCACCATCCGATACAACACCAATAGTTTTACCCGTATTGTCGGTAACTATGCCTATACCTAATTTTTTTTCTGTAATAATCTTTATTGCATCCGTGAATTTGTCCGTATCTCTAATTACGGGAAGAGCAAAATCAGAATGCATTAATTCTTTTACTGTATAAAGGAAGCCTTTTCCTAATGAGCCTGAAGGGTGGAAAAGTAAGAAATCTTCAGTAGTAAATCCTCTTTTTTTCAATAAACATATTGCTAAAGCATCGCCCATTGCCAATGTGGCCGTAGTGCTTGCAGTCGGCGCTTTGTTTAGCGGACACGCTTCTCTTTCGACACCTACATCCAAAACTACATCGCTTCTGTCTCCAAGTGTAGAACGAGTATTACCAACTAATGCAATAATTTTTATGCCTATCCTCTTTATTATAGGCAGTAATTTTAATATTTCTTCCGTTTCGCCACTGTTGGAAATGGCAATAACAACATCCTCTTTAGTCAAAATGCCACTATCACCGTGTGTTGATTCTGCAGGATGTAAAAAGTAGGAAGGAGTTCCTGTACTTGATAGTGTTGCAGCTATTTTTCTGCCAACTAATCCTGATTTCCCCATACCGGAAACAACAACTCTTCCTTTACAAGCGTATAAAATTTCTATTGCTTCAACAAAAGAATTGTCCAGTCTGTCAGCAAGTGCCATAACTGACTTGCTTTCAATGTCAAAAACTTCTTTTGCACTACTAATAATTTCTGTGTCTAAATTCTTATTCGTCATAACTTCTGTCATTAAACTTTATCTCCACCATTATAAATCAACTCGAAAAAAATGTAATCATTGTAAAATTTTTATTTTAACAACAGCTTTTTTTACGGAAGAAGGGTTATTGTCAACCATTTGACAAGGTAAATGCGCATCTTCAGGGAATAAAATCATAAATTCACTTTGCTTAATGTGATTTAATGTTATTTTGCCATTGTAAAAAACTATATCTTTTTCTTGATTATATTCTGAAACGGGTGTTAAATTGTCCAAATTACATACACCTATATTTTCTTCACCCGTTATAATAAACTGTATATCTATATACTCACGGTGTGCTTCAATATTTGATGATGTGCGTGTCGTATATTCTTCAATATTTACGTAAATGTTTTCCTTGTCTAATAAATATTTTGCCGGTTCAAATGATTTTAAATTATTTGAAGATAAAAACTCTAACCCCTGTTTTATCGCAGGAGATAAATAGTAATATTTATAAGCATTGTTTATATTATCTGTAATCATACACCTATAATAACACTAAATGAATTGGATAAAAGAATATTAATTTATGTAAACATTTTGAATAAGACAGTTTAAAAATATTAAAATACGGGAATAAGAATATAGTGCGTTAACTGCGAACAAACATGTAATTACATTGAATTAATAATACAGGAGACATTATGCAAAAGAGAAAGACGACAAGAGGATTTTCGGTATCAGAAATGATGATAGCGATGAGTTTAATTGGCATATTAGCCATGACCATGCTATCTTTAAACAATTTTTCAAACAACAAACTACAAGTAGCCCAAACGAAACTAGCCCAAGTAGATACATCTATCAAATCTTGGGGAAAGGCAATTACGCAATCAAACGAAACAGGTTTGGGAGCAGGAGCAGTAATACAAGACAGAGATTCTCTTGCTAATTCTCTTACAGCAGCATTAAATACAAAAGGAACTCCGGATGTAGTTGATGATAATACGGTAAGAATAACTCTTTCAAATGATGTAGAACTCACGGTAACATATAACGATGCAAGTGATGCAGCCGGAATAGGGGGAAGATACGGCGGAGGATATACAAGCGGAGGAACAAGTGATACAGACTCAGCTTTAGCCTTTATTATAGCAAATGCAAAAACAGCAAATGTTTCAGAAGAGCAATATGTAATATTTAATAATAAGGTAACAAATTTAAGCGAAATATATAACGACTATGACAAAATAGCTCCACAAGTAGTAGAA
>JAZLLQ010000022.1:0-104811 GCA_045598245.1 Candidatus Gastranaerophilales bacterium | reverse complement strand
CACATGTTCGGAAAGTCGTGTCATCCCGACCATTTAAAAAGAGTCGTAGGAATATGGCTCTTTTTTGTTGACACGATTTGAACATTATAAAATAAAAGTCCGATTTAGTCGGAAAGAAATTTTTATTTTCTGCTGAAGATTGGCTTGAAGTTTAGGCTTTACCGACTTCCGACTTTATGAAATTTTACTTTTCAAATCGGTCAAATTGGACTTTATTAGGACTAAAAACATTAAACATTGCACGTCATTCCGAACTTGTTTCGGAATCTCTTGTGCCTGAGACCCTGAAACAAGTTCAGGGTGACGTATATTAGTAAAATAAAATAGCAAAATCCCATATAGTCCGATTTAAAGAAGTCGGAAGTGATGCACTATATATATTGTTGGGTCAAGACCCAACCTTTACTTGCTTTTTAGCAATATGTAATAGTGAAAATCAGATGAAGAAATGTTAAGATTATCTTAATACAATAACAAAAATGTTTAAATTTCTGCCTTATATATTTGTGTGACTAAATATGGAGGTATATTTATGCAAATTAATTCAGCTAATTCAATGAACAATACTTCGTTAAATTATAGAGGTACATTGATTCTACCTAAAAGAATACGAGATTATAAGGCGGAGTTCGATGAAAATTTTCCGCACATTAAATTTAATACAAATGATATATGTGACATAGTTCCAACCGATGGATACGGTAGTGATTATGCAAGCGGGGCTATGACAAAAGTGCGAACAAAAGATAAAAAAACTTATACACTAACCTGTGATTATAGTCATTTTTTAACAGCGTTCGCTGCTGCATATAATAACCCAAATATTAAAATAAGAATACCAATTTGGCATGATATGACTGATTAAAAAATTTAGTAAGTTGGTGGCAATTTTTTGCACAAAATCGTCGAACTTACTGTTACGTTTTCTTAAATTTAAAATTTTGCTTATGTACCATTGAAATGTAATAACAATATGTTATAATATTATTACAATGTTATACAAATAAGGAAAAATAATTATGACACAATCAAATATAAGCATTAGAATTGATGAAAAATTAAAACAACAATTTGACGATTTATGCAATGAACTTGGATTAACAATGTCAACGACTTTAAATATGTTTATCAAGACTGTTGTTAGAGAACAGGGAATACCTTTTCAAATTTCAATAAAAGATTATAACCAAGAAACACAAAAAGCTATTGACGATACACATAACGGCATAGGATTATCAAAAGCATACAATTCTGTAAATGAAATGATGAAAGATATTTTGGAAGAAAACTAATGTATAAATTAAGATTTACCACAAAATTACAACGTAATATTAAATTAATGAAGAAGCGAGGAAAAGATTTAAGCAAACTTACTGAAGTATTTGAGTTGTTGCAGAAGGGTCAAGAACTTCCAACAAAATACAAAGACCATGCATTAACTGGTAATTATGCAAATTGCAGAGAATGTCATATTGAACCTAATTGGCTTTTAATCTACGAAATTATTAATGATGAGTTAATAATTATTTTTATTACAACCGGTACACACAGTGATTTGTTTTAATTGCTAAACCTACTGTTACTTTTTCTCAAATCTACTGTTAATTTACATTTGTTTTATGTCTAAGGTTGGCTTGTGTTTTAAATTATAGCTATTTCCGAGTTATTGAGATTTCTTATTTCAAATTGGACAAATGGGACTTTATTTGAATAAAAATTGTTTATGTTTTCTTTAAAAAAGTGCCATTCGTCATCCTGAGTCGCTTGCGAAGGATCTCATAATCTTTGGTTGTTAATCCATTTCACTAATGAGATGTTTCGCTATGCTCAACATGACGATATAGTCCAATTTGAAAAAATTGAAAATTACATAAAATTAAATATTGCAAGAATTAAAAAGCATATCAAATTATTTTATTTTTATATTTTATATTATTACTAAAAACATAAAGGAGTACAATTCTTGTATATCTCTCAAGTAGCATTAAACACTATTAACAGACAAAATTCATTACAAAAACATACCCAACATAATGCACAAAATTCTATTGAAAATAATCAAACAAATAATATTGCAAAATGTTCATTAGCAAATTATCAGGCAATGAGTAATGTATCTTTTGGTTTTTTACTTGATTTAAACCTTCCGTCTTTATTAAGAGCTGCCAAAAGGGGGAATATAAATAAAATTAATAAATTACTAAAAGATGAAAAAATGGATATAAATTTACGAGATAAAGAAGAAAATACTGCATTAATTTGGGCAGTTCGACAAAATCATCTTGAAGTTGTTAAAGCATTATTGACTCGGCAAGATATTGATATTAATACGAATAATCGGTATGGTGAAACAGCAATAAATCTTGCCGCAAGAACCGGAAATATAGAAATTCTCAAAGTATTACTTGAACATAAAAATACAGATGTTAATCAACAGAACAAGCACCACTATACTCCATTATTATTTGCAGCTAAGAATGGACAAACGGAAGCAGTTGAATTATTAATAGATAAAGGTGCAGATGTCAATGGTTATTGTCATGAGACATCACCATTATATGCAGCTGTAAAGAATAGTGATTTAAAAACAGCAAAACTTTTAATTAAAAACGGAGCGGATGTTAATTATGGAATAATAGAGAAGTTTGGACCTGTTTTTAACATATTAACTACTGCGATTATAAAATCTGATATAGAAATGTTTAAGATGTTACTTAATGTTGAAGATATCAATCCTAACTCTTATCCAAACGCATTAATTACTGCCATTAATTGCAGAAACAGAGAAATGATTAATGCGTTAATTGAACACCCCAACACTGATATTTATTGTGATAAAGAGTCACCCTTACGTATAGCTAAAAAGAAAAATGATTTTGAAACAATTAAAACATTAGAAAAAAGAGATATACAAAATAAAAACGGTAAATTCGCATTAATGTATGTAGGAGAAGATATTGAAAAAGCTAAATTATTAATAGAAAAAGGTGCAGATATAGATTTGCAAGATAAAGAAGGTAAATCAGCATTAATGAATGCTATTTATAATAATCATGAAAAATTGGCAGAATTATTAATAAATAAAGGTGCAGATATAAATTTGCAAGATAAAGAAGGTAAATCAGCATTGAGGTATGCTACTGCGTACAATCAATCAAAAATAGCTAAATTATTAATCAAAAAAGGTGCAGATGTTAATTTACAAGATAAATGGAGCAGAACGCCGTTAATGTATGTAAGGGATCTTGAAACAGCTAAATTATTAATCGACAATGGTGCAAATATAGATTTACAAGATAACGTAGGTAAATCAGCATTGATGTATGCTATTGATAATAACCAAGAAAGAATAGCAGAATTATTAATAGATAATGGAGCAGATATAAATTTACAAGATAAAGAAAGTAAATCAGCATTGATGTATGCAAGAAATGTTGAAACGTCTAAATTACTAATTGATAATGGAGCAAATATAAATTCACGAGATAGGATAGGCAGATCAGCATTGATGCACGCAAAAGATGTTGAAACAACCAAATTATTAATTAATAATGGAGCAGATATAAATTTACAAGATAAAGAAGGCAAATCAGCATTGATGTATGCTATTGATAATAATCAAGAAAAAATCGCAGAGTTATTAATAGACAATGGTGCAGATATAAATTTACGAGATAACAAAGGTAAATCAGCATTGATGTATGCTATTGATATTGACCACGGAAAAATAGCAGAATTGCTAATAAACAAAGGTGCAGATATAAATTTACGAGATAACGAAGGCAAATCAGCATTGATGTATGCAAAAGATGTTGAAAGAAGAAGAACAGGATGGTATCCGGATAGTTATAATCTCCAAGAATTATTGAGTCAACATGGAGCTAAATAATTTTAGTAATATTTACTTTCTTAAAAATTTCTATGTTATTTAATCCTAGGAATTTTTAGTCCTAATTTTTTTATAACATCCATTAAATATTCACCTGATTTAAGTTCGATTTTATTAGGACATAAATCATTTTTCATTCCTGTTATAAAATTTTCCCAATTATTTTTCATAAGTTCAATAAAACTTTCAGGAGAACCTCTTTTTATATAACGTTTTATCATTTCATCTTTCATGGATAAAGACGGGAAAACCAAAGTATGCGGAATTTTAGCTTCATTTAAAGCAACTCTGACATTATCATGAGAAGATACAAAAACTATATCTGCACCATCTGAAATTTTACCCTTTATGTGGCTCATATAATTTTGAGGAAATTCAGGATGTCTGATTTTTATGCCGTTTAAATCTGTTTTTATATTACCATTTTTATCTCTTAGCCAAGAAAAATGTGATGAGTCTGAGTCTGACACATTAAATCCTTGTTCGGTTAAATGGCTTTGTGCAAATGTTTTACCTATTCCAGGGAATCCTGAAATTATTGTTGTCATTAGATTAATTCCTTTTAATTTTATTACAATCATATAAGGCATGTGAAAAAATATTTTTGCTACTCAAAAATTATTTTATCAAACTCTCTGTTACTTTTTCTCAAACCGATTGTTAAATTACAATAATGCAGACAAGCTGCGTTTCCTCACATGTTCGGAAAGTCGTGTCATCCCGACCATTTAAAAAGAGTCGTAAAAATACGGCTCTTTTTTTGTAAATGTAAATTGTAGATGTAAAATAAATGTCGATTTGAAAAGTCGGAAATATTTATTTATTTATATTGTTGGGTCAGTTCAAAGACCCAACCTACATTACTATTGTTTTACATTAATTTTAGCCGATTAGAAAATTGCGTTTTCTCGTAATTTTAGGGTCGGTTAAAATGCCGACAGGTTGAGATTTTGCTAAATGAGCAGCACGTCTTGACAGTTTAGCATCAAAGGGAAATTCGCAAGGAGCTGTAAATATATGTTCAATTGCTTGTTTTGCTCTTTTGGCAACAGTTTTAGCTGTCTTGTTTTTGCTGCTAAATGATGTTGATGTTAATGATAGAGGGGAAATGTTCATATTTAATCTTTCCAATATATTAGCGGTTCAATATTATGTTAGTACACTAATATTAAATTGCTCAAAAAAAATTTTTGATACTCCGAAAAAATTTTATAAAAATCAACAACCTTCCTTTTGTCTTTTTCAAATCGACTGTTGATTTACATTGCTGAAAAAATTTATTAATTTATTGTAGGATGAGAAAAACGCAGTGATTCCCACCAAAATATTTATAAATTGAAAAAGGTGGGAAGCGTTTCACTTTCTTGTCCTGCATACTTGAAACAACATTAATAATTGTTGTGTTAAAGCGCAATCTGCTAACTTAAATCTTATAGAAAATATGTTAACTTGCAAGTGCCTTTAACATTTTTGCTTCTTGTTCTGTTATTTCTTCACCGCCGTCAGAGTCATTTGCTGTAAATAATTTAATGTATTTATTAATAGCAGTATCTTCAACTTTTTGTGACGAAACTTGAATTTGTGTTGCAGTTTTCTTATTTTTATATTCATTGTCTAATTTTGTTAATTCTTTTTGAGTATTTTTATCTATATTTTTTTGAATACGATTATCAACATAAAATGCACCTGCTGCTACCGCTCCTCCAGTAGCAGTTATTATCAGTGCGGGTGCAAATATTGCTCCGGCAAAGACCATCGCCATTACCCCTATAAGACTAGAAGCAAGACCTGCTGCGCCTGATAATCCGGTTATCAGACCACTTAGATTTCGTTTTTGGTTTGCTTTTTGTATCATCTTGTCTTTTTCAGTTTTTAACCCAATTTCATCATTTTCAATAACACCATCTTTATTGAAATCAATTTCTCTAAATGTAGATATATTATTTTTAGAAACATTATCTAATTTTAAACCGGGATAAAATTGACCATATAAAACCGGTCCATTGTATCTGTTGATTTCTTCAGCAGAAATTTTTCCGTCTCCATTTACATCTGCTTGTTTAAATTTTTCAAATAAAGTTTTATCAGAATATGCATCTTTTAATTCCATGCCTTCATGAAAAACCTTATCGTTAGAATACATTGTTTGTGTAGTACCATTTACCTTACTTACTTCCGTCATAAAATTTCCTCCAGAATTACCCCTGACTTACCCAATGAATTTTTCTTACTTATTAATAAAAACTTTTTATGAGAAAAAATTGACTAAATTTTAAAAGTATCTCTGTTACTTATTATCCAAGTATGTAGATATTTATAAGTATATTACATGCGTTCAAAGATTAATAATTCTTGAATTTCAGGAACTGCATATTCTTTACCTGCTTGCTCAAATTTTACGGTATCTTCATTGCCATCAGGAATAAATGTTCCATCTTGTTCGAATGCACCTGATGTATATCTTATTGTGCCACCCATATTGCCTTGAATATAGTAGCTATGTGTATATTCAGTATCAATTCCGTTTGGCGAATCAAACATTTGTTTTTCGCCAAAATGCTTGCCGTTATTTGCATCATATTTTATTTGCTGTTTTGATTTTAATTGTTGACTTGCGCTATCATAAGTTTCTCTGTAATCATCTAAAACCACACCATCACTATTTTTTGTAGTATAACCGTATATTATAGCGTCATCAACTTCTTGATAAAATTCTGTTTTTATAGTTCCGTCACCCATAATATGTTTAACTGTTCCGCCATTTTTAATTATATCTTCAGGTACAGTTCTTACATTTGGCGTTTCAATTTCGCCAATTTGAGGAAATTCAACCATTTCAGAGTCTAATTCAGGTTCTCTTGATAATCTTACAGAAGTTGCATTTACAAAATCATTAGTAGTAAATGCAATTTTTTCGCCATTGCTGCCATCAAGTCTTATTTCATCAATATATGGATTTAATGACCAGTTTCCGTCAGCATCTTGCAATAATCCTGCCTCTCTGCTTATGCCTACGTTTTCACCACGTTCAATAGCAGTGCCTGTATAACTTGAAGTTGAACCAATATAATAATCTCGTATTTGTTCTCTTACACCGGTCGTTGAACCTTCTCCTGAATTTCTTATTTCTACTGCACCTGTTTTTTTATCCCTGACTTCTGAGGTATATGAACATTCAGTAGCTTCACCATTTTCATCAAGATACGAAAATTCTTTACCACTTACACATTTTGTAGATTTATCTTGAGGTTTTGTATTATCATGTTCTTCATAGAATTCTGCTTCCATTGTTCCGTTTGTATATTTATGTTCAATTCTGTATGCAGTAACTTCTCCATTCGCATTTGTACATGCCTTATAGCTTATAGTTCCGTCTTTTGTTTGTTTTTCACCGACTAATTCCATAGTATTGTCGTTATTAAGTTTAGCCATAACATCAATATCTATTTTTTGTCCTTGAAATGTTATAGTTAAAGGGTGTAAATTGTTTTTAGCAGCTGCTTTAGGTTTTACAGAATTATCAATTTCAAATTTTTCTGATGTTTCTTTGGATTTTGTATTTGGGGTAAAAGTATCAGCAAGAGGCATTGTTGGATTATCAACCTGAAATAAAAGTCGAGTATCTAATTCAGGTGCCTGAATATTAGGTATAGAACCGCTGTATTCACCAGAAACCTGATTAACTGTATTTTTATTACATAATAGTTGCCAAAAATTTTCCATTTGTATTCTCTTAATTATACCGTAAATGTTTTATCAGTTTAATGTACATAAATAAAGACATTTTTTAAAAATAAATTGTCCAAAACAAACCATCTGTTACTTTTTTTCAAACTAAGAATTCTTGTTATAATTCACTTATAACATTATGAAAAACAAGAGTTTGAAACAAAATGAACTGTTAATGATTTTCTGGTAGTTAGAGAGGAATGTAAGGTAACTGTTTCAAGAAATATTGCACACTATAATCTTGATTATATCTTTCTATATTTTTGTCCAACCATTTTCATATCACGTTCAAACTGTTTATCAAATTTATCATCTATATTAAAAACCACATTGCATTTTCTTTGTAAATTAGCAACTGCTAATTTGCCGGAAATATCTTCGGAATTCCTTGCCCTTTCCGCCCAAACACTTATATAAGTATTTCTTAAATCTTGAAGACCCGTAATAACTCTTTGATTTATATTTGTCCTATATCTGCTTGAAAAATTTATATTATTTGTTGAAATGATTTTCATATTTGCTCCTTTTTAAATAAAAATCTATCAATAATATTAAATCATCAAAAAATATTATTTGTTATTTATAAAGACATTTTTAAAATATTTTATAAATATTAAATCTGTTATTATTATATCGATATTTATATCAGGTTAGTAATCCGCTTAATATTACTCTCTATACGTCATAATGGAGTGGATTACTACGTCACTTGAAATACCGATGTTCCTCGTAAAGACATGGTTTTGTCATTGCGAAGGAGTGAAGCGACTGTCGCAATCCACGTAATGTTGATGTTTGATGACATTGTTGTGAGGATTACTACGTCACCCAAAATGCTGATGTTCCTCGTAAAGACATTAGAATGATGATATAATTCCATTCATAGCAAAAATAATATTCTTGAGTATTAGTATAAGTATGAGTATTCTTAGTTTAAGAAATAAAATAGTCAAAATGCCACCTTTGAGAGTTGTTAAAACTCTTGTTAATAATTCTGCAGAGCATTATGAGTTATTTAATAATAAGGCAAAAGTATGTTCCTTTGATTTTACTAATTATCGTGGTATTGACAGGTTTTTGTCACATGGAGAAGTTGTGAATTTTACTATATTAAAGCCTTTCAGAAGGAAAATTGATGGGGCAAAGGCTATTTTTCAAGCGGAAAATATAATAACCAAAACTGCAAAAGATAAGCAAATTAAATTTGTTATGTTTACACTTCCTAATGCTTTATCTTTGAGTGTACAAAGACTCATGAAGCGTCTTGGTGTGTATGAGTACTGTATAGAAGATTTGTCGAACAGGAATTTTATAGCAGTAATAAATCAGGAATTTTTAAAAAATATAAAGAGCAGGTTGTTTAAATCAGTAGCTCTTTTAAACTCCGGAGGCAAGTCGATATTAAGCAAAGGGTAAAATGGTATTTTTGCGCAAATAAAGAGCCGTAAATATACGGCTCTTTTGTTTCTCAAGAGTTAATCTTATGCGACTATCGGGTTAGTCTTTTTGAAATATTCTTCAAGAACACCGATTTTTTCTTGTCCGCCCATAATATTTTCAATATTTGTTTCGATTTTTTCATTTTTTCTGTATATTTGTAGAAGTCCTGTAAAGTACGCTTTGAGAAGGTTTGTGTCAGTTTCGTCAAGTTTACCGTCTGCATTTATATCAAATTTTGTTGCATCCATTTTTTTGTAGAGTTCAAAATCTTTTTCATCTACATTGCCATCGTCATTAATATCAAATGCGTATACACAGTCTTCTTGTTCCATTTTACTTAGCTCGGTTAATTTGTTTATATCCCAATTTTGAAAGTCTTTTAGCTTTTCCTTTGCATCAGGCTTTGCTTCAATCAGTTGAGCTAATTTCATAGCTGCAATATCTCCGTAATTTAATTTTCCGTCACCTGATAAATCGAATAAATCTCTGTCCTCAATTTTGTCATTTCTTTCAGCAGAAAATTCGTAAGTTGTTTCCAGTGCCTTCAAGATAGTATTAAGTCTGTCTGTCTCTTTTTGAGTAAGAGAATTGTTTTTTAAGTATTCTTTAATGAATTGGGCATATTCTTTTTCAATTTGGTATGATTTTTTATCCATACCTTTGTTTGCAGGTGATAAACCGTCATATTTACCTGAATCAATTGTAGCATCGACTATACTGATTTTTCCCGCAGTAACTCTACTTTCATCCTCAGGGTATGATATGTAAATACCTCTGTGTTTTTTACCTTTTTCTCCGTATACTTCATCGGCATTTTGGTTAATGGTTTTTTCATTGAGTGCATCTGTACTTTCTTCGCATAGCATATAATTACCGAGTTTTTCTAGCCAATCTTCTTTTGTTTTTAATGGAGTATTAATATCTGCTTTTTTGTGTTGTTCAGCTTGATATTTTGAGTAATTTGCTTTTCTTTTTTTAGAAATCAAACCTGTTAATAGTGCTGCGCCTAAAACCGCAAGACCGGCAATTCCTACTGCTACTCCGATATAACTGCCAATAGTTAATGTTGCAAGCGGTGCCAATTTGGGTAAATAAATTAATGCTGTTGGTATTGCTGCCATTGCACCGCAACATGCAATTCTTTTGGTGAGTTTTATTTTTTTATTTTCCTTGTTAATAACATTGTTAGCGATATTATCCAATCTTTCTCCCGCAACATTATCAATTTTGGTTTGAATATTTGTTGGTTTGTCTATTGTAAAAATTGATACATTTTGTGGTTGTGCTTCTTGTTTTACGACTTGTTCGCTTAAATCAGCATTCCATTCTTTCTCTTCAAGTGAGAATTTTTGTGTAATGTTTTCTACTGCGCTTTTTGCTTTATTCGTGAGCGATATTGTTTCAACTAGACCCATTATTCCCTTACCTCCTAATTATTTTAATTTTTCTGTTGTGCTGTCAATTTTCTTTTCTCCGCCGAATATATTTTCAATGGCTTTTTTATTTCCTTTTGCGGAAGAATATATGCTTAATGCAGCTTTGAGATATTCTTCCTCAAGTATTTCATCATCCGCGTTAATCTGACCGTCTCCATTTATGTCATGGCGTTTACTTATTTCGGGATTGTTAACTAAATTTTTTAATACTTTTAAATCGTTATTATCTATTTCTTTACTTCCGTCTAAGTTAAAGAGAGCCAGTACTTCTTTATGATTAAGACCTGTTTTATTTTGTATTTCTTTTAATGACCATTCGGTGTTTTTTGATACGGATATTTCTTCTACAAATTGTTTTAGCTTCTCATTTTCAGCCATTGCTCTTTTTAATTTCATAGCGGCAATATCGCCGTAATTCAATTCACCGTCACCTGATAAATCAAAGATATCAACATCTTCAAGATGCATTTTGTGACTTTTGTGAGGGTCTTCTTCAGCTAATTGCTCTTTTGAAAATGCCGTTTGTGTATTTAATGCTTTAATAATCTGCATGAATTTTTTTTCTTCTTCCGGCGATATTTGTGCGTGCGGATTACTATCAACATCTTTTGGCAGTAATTTTCTTATAAAATTACTATAAAGGTTGTTTATTTCGTATCTATCTATCTGTACACCAAAATATTCTTTTGTTTCTTCGTCATACGGTATTGCATTGTATACTGCTGAATCAATTTTTGCTTCATATATTGAAATATTACTGTTTTTACCTGTTGGCATAATTGTGTAGATGTCTGCAATTGCTGCTTGACTGCCGAATGTTTCTTCGGCATAATCTCGTATTTCATAGTTGTATAAACCTTTTTTTTGTTTTTCACCGAATATTTTCCATAGAATATTTTCACTCCAGGATTCAACTTTATGTTGATTATTATTGTCCGTATTATGATTTTTTATTTGTTCTCTTGTGTTTGCTATTCTGTCACGCAGTTCCTGCCGTAATGCACGACGAGCCAACATACCGTTCATCCACAAACCCCATATGCTTCCCTCAACATCATCGTACGCATTTGATACATTTTCTTCTGCGGTGTTTGCAATAGTTTTTAATCTCTTATCTGCTTTTGTAATGGCATTATTCTTAACTGTTGATGCTGTTTCAACAGTATCTGCACTTTGTATTTTTTGAATATTCCCCATGCCGTTATCCTTCCATAATTACCCTTATGTATAAATAAAGTATTTTACGGAATAATAATTGCTTATTTTATATCCAAATCCTGTTTTTAGTGATATCTGCAGAAATATATGTGTTATATTTTGCCAAAAGTACTTCTCTTTGGTTTTTTGGGTTTTTGGTAAAAATAATTTCGGTTAGTTTTTTGTTGTGTTTTTTAAAGTTAAATAGTATGAGAAAATTTTCAAAAAAATTATTTTTCAGTAAAATTTCTTTGAAATATTTTTCAAATGTTTTTACATTTTCTTGTTTTTGCCCGATTATTTCGGGTATAGGCAGATATTTTGGAGTATCGGTTTTATTGATTTTAAGAATATATCTTAAATTATCATCAAATTGGAATATTTCATAAAAACTGTTAATAAAAATATTTCTTTCATTATTGTGACAATTTAATAATGTAATGCTAAAGTTATCATCGCTATCTTTTATCGTTTTTAGTTGCAGTTTACTGTAAGGAGTTGTTATTTTACCCATATCACATAATGTTTTCAGTAAGCATAGTGCAATATTGTATTGATCCTTTTTCGAAAGTTTTACCTGATTTCGCCGGTATAATCCTTCAAATAATTTTTCAAAAAAAGTTGAATCTTCTTGGATTCCCTGTGATTTGACTTTTGTATTTATAATTTCATATATTTTAGATGTCATTTTGCCTTCTGTAATATTGCTTTTCCTGAAAATTTGCATCCATTTATTTTTTAATTCATTTCTTTCTTTTGCATAAGATAATGCTTTTTTATTTAAAGAAGAAATGTTCAGGTTCATGAGGTTTTTAAGGTTCAAATTCAAACGGTCAATGCCGTTTTGTATTTTTTCGTCATTATAACTTATGCCTTCAAAAGTGAAAAATCTTTTGTTTATAATGTGAAAGTCGGTGTTCTTTTCACAATCTTCACTCATTGAGGCAAGATGCCATATATTTGCAGTTTTATCGGGGTTGTTTTTGTCAATTCTCAATGCTCGTCCTCTCATTTGATTAGAAAGCATAAAAGAACCTACAACACTTGCTATTATTAATGTGTTTGTACTCGGTGAATCCCAGCCTTCGCCTAAAAGTGCTGCAGTACCTATAAGAATATTTATATATCCCTTTTCAAATAATTTTGTAATGTATGCAACGATATTGATTTCACCGTATGTTTCTACTCTTAAATAATTCTCGGCATATTCTACTGTTAAAACTTTTTCACTTGAAACATTATTTTTGTTTAAAATTTCGTATAATGTTGATTTTGCCGATTTCGGAATTATAATAACAGTTCCTGTTAAAATACCAATATTTATATTTAGCGGAAGAAGTTTATCAAAAACCGAAAAAATATTAAGTCCAAGGCTGTCACCCTTCCCAATATAATCAAGAAGTATGACCTCTCGTAAGTTTTCTTTAAGGTTTGAATATTCTAATTCTGTTATATCTTTTATGGAATTTAATTTGTTTATACTTCTTGCAAATAAATTCTTAAAATCTGTTTCTCCTGAAAAATCAACGCGATTTCCGTTTATGAGTTTTAATTCCTTTAGCTTTCCTTTAATAGAAGTTATATTCGGGAAATAATGTTCGAATGGTCCTAACATTCCGTTAATAAGCCTTTGTGCAGTGTCGAAATCAAATATGGGTATTTGCTCTAATTTGAGTCCCAAGAATTCTGTTAAAATTCTTGCCTGCATATTTAATTCATCAATGCACAACAAAAAAGAAATCAGTGCTATGGTAAAAGATGTGTTTTGGTAAATTATTTCCGTATTGTTTTCAATATCATTAACAAATATTGATGAGTTTATTGCGTATACAA
Source organism: Candidatus Gastranaerophilales bacterium (assembly GCA_045598245.1). Taxonomy (GTDB): domain Bacteria; phylum Cyanobacteriota; class Vampirovibrionia; order Gastranaerophilales; family JAILCC01; genus JAILCC01. Next base: position 91,287 of record JAZLLQ010000022.1, on the reverse strand, counting down.
GGTCAGAATCAGTTTTCATGTATTTAAAAAAATCATTTTTGCTTTTGTTAAAATCAAAAACAATTTTGCTTTCTTCTTTGGATAAATCAGAAAAATATATTAAATCTTGATGCGGACACAAGTCACCTGTTTTTACAAGCTCGGGTATAGAAATTTCTGCATCAACAGGTCCGCAAAGTGTGTGATAATTTTCCCATTCGGCAGGAGAAACATCATACGGTGGTGTCCCTGTTAGGGATACCGTTCTGAAATTTTCCGTTTCCAGTTTTTTACAGAGATTATGAAGAGTTGTGTACCATTCTGTTCTTAAATGATGTGCTTCATCAAGAATCAGAGTTTGAATATTAGCTTTCTTTAATTCGTTGAAAAATTTTTTTCTTTCAGATTCGTCTTTATAAAGAGTGTGCAATGCCTGATATGTTGAAATTGTTATCGGTCGAATGTCTTTAATATCGGTACTTATTGAATTGGCTAGGGTATTATCTTCCAAAAAACCTTCAATAATTCTTTGTTTCCATTGATTTTTTATCGTTATGGTGGGGGACAATATCAGTGCATGGTGTTTTAATCGTATCAAAACTTCTATGCCAAGAGTTGTTTTACCTGCGCCGGGTGCGGCTACAACATTTAATTTCTTGTCTGCAAGGTGGTAATTAAGCTCGTCTAAAACTCGTTGCTGATAAGACCGCCATTTCCCTTTAAACTTTAATTTTGATATAAATTCCATTGATTTTCTTGTATTTTCTTGCATATTTTTTAATTCTAAAATTATATTTACTTTTCTAAAACATCCAAAATAATGATTTGAGTTTATTGATTAAATTGTTTAAATCTGATAGTATCACAGTATTCTTTGTACAATGGAGATAATAAATTTGTTTTCGGACGTAAGGAAGTTTTTAAGACCACATAAGTATTATTTAAAACAAAAAAAATTCGTGTTAGCAAACGGATTTTGTCTGATTGAGTTTGATTTTGGATTAAATGAATTTATTTTTTTTGACAAGAGGAATTTTTCAGGATACTCATTGTTATTAAATGCTGATACTATGAAAATGATTTTTAAAATATTTGTAAATAACTTTAATTTCAATGCAAATAAAAAATTTGTCGAAGATGTTTTGTATGCAGTAAATTTTGATATTTCAGATAAAAAAATCCTAACAGATGATGAAATGTCTGATTATATGTATTTTTCTCTCAACAATTCTTCTTTTGCAGAGTTGCTCGCAATACCTGGCATGAATATGGAAAATACTAACAGAATTGTCTTATACAGATTGAGAAAAGAGTTCGTTGATGCAAAAGAATTTCTTTGTTGCGCAAGAATAACGGGTAGTAATGCCGAAAAATTTAAAAATATTTTCGTGGGAGCAAAAAATATTTGTTTACAAAAAAGACTTAACAAAATTGTTAATAATTAAGTAAAGATTTTGCAAAAAATTTCACTTTCTGAGTTTTTATGCTATTCTTTTATCAGGTTAAATCTTTTTACGGAGAGATTGTTATTTTTAAAGGAGACACTATGAAAAACTTTGTGAAAAAATCTTTATTGGCTGTTACTGTAGCTATGGTTGGTATGGGCACTGCTATGGCTGATACTGCATTTCCCGCAGGATTTAAAGTTGGTGTTGTAGATGTTAGTGCCGTTGTTGCTAAATCTGCACAAGTTCAAGTTTTAAGAGCAGAACAACAACAGAAATTGGAAGAATTGCAAAAATGGTTGGATACCGTTAGAGCTGATGTTGCTAAACAACAAACAAAAGAAGGTCAAGAAAAATTAATCAAAAAATATGATGTTGATTTCGCTAAAAAACAAGAAACAATTAAAAGAGATTATGCTAAGAAATTGCAAAGTATTGATAAATCAATTTCTCAAACAATTGCTGAACAAGCAAAAGCACAAAATTATGATATGATTTTCGCTAAAGGTACGGTACTTTATGGTGGAGATGATATTACTGAGAGTGTTTTAAAGGTGGTTAAGTAGCTTAATAACTTATTATAAAAAAGAGCTGAAGTTATTTATTACTTCAGCTCTTTTCTGTCTGTTGGATTTTTTTCTCAAAATGGTGTCCACTGTTAATAAAGGTTCGTAAGTGTTGTTTGGCTTCTTTTAATCTGCTTTCTGTAAAAATAGAATCTTTCTGCGCAGTGTAGTTACATAATGCATTTCTGTAATCATGTATGTGTTCATGGGGAATTTCATTAGGATTGTTACTGTTAATCCTGTTTGCTATTTTGTCTGTCATGTGCTCTCGTTTATATATCTCCTGTACTATATTAATTAAGTATTTTTTACTTTTTTTTATGCGTAAATTCTTCGTATTTTTACAAATTTTAATATAACATTAGTATTTGCAAAATAAAAAGTGGGGAAAATCCCCACTTTTAAACCTATCTACCTTCAACGACCTCACTAATAATATAGTTCTTTCCATATAGCCCAAGCAATGTTGGGTGTTTCCTGTTTTAATTCTTCCTGAACAAAGTCGCTTTCGATTGCTGCGTATAATTTTTCAGGGTTACTATAAATAGTTTCTCTTGTGTTTATTAATACCGTATTTATAGTTGTATCATCCAATAGCGGTGTATTTTTTGATGTTTTATACGATAATAATTTTTTGATTACATCAGGTTTTTCTTTGATTATGGAGATAACTTCTTGCTCCGCATTATCTCTTACGTGACACTTCGTTTTTAAATTTTTAATTAGTGCTTCCTGTATTATTGAATAATTTTCAGGACGACTCAAAAATTCAATACCTTGAGCTGTGTTCCTTAGAGCGCTTGGGTCAACTTTTGCGAGTTCTGCAATTTGTTCCGGCGTTAATTGTACTTTTTTGAGCATAAATTCAGCTGTACTCTGATAAGGTCTGCCTTGTCCGTCAATTCTCAGAACTGATTTTGGTTGTACCATTTCTACAGTGCCATCGGCAGTTTCGGCTGAAACATATTTTGTTCCTTCGGGAACAATTTTGAATCTTGCCGGTGCATCTTTTGCTGCTGAAATATGTTCGCCCGGTTTTAATTTTTCAGGGTTAATGTAAACTCTTCTGCCTGTTGCTTCTTTTACTGCCTGATTTATGTATGTGTCATAGAATTCTGTTCCTTCAACCGCATTGCAGTCACCGGGACCATATTTTACAAACATGTAGTTATCATTTTGGATATATGATTTAGCACCCCAACTTGTTTGTACGTAGTACTTTCCAAGTTCTTTATCGTATGAAAGTCCTGGGTTTTTTGCTAATACTTCTTCAACACTTCCTTTTAAATCAACTCTGTATGCATCTTCAACAGGATTGCCTGTTTGACGTCCTACCATAACTCCGCTTCGTGTTGCATTTGAGTTTTTATATATTACTTTATCGCCTTTTAGGGCACTTGCCCATGTTAAAATATTACCTTTTGCGTTAAGTTGAGATACTTTTAAAGATTCAGGTATCGCTTTTACCATAGCAACAGCATTTTCACTCCAACTTGCGTCTTTTAAACCTTGCAAACTTTTTACTCCTGCTTTAGCTGCTGTTTCGTTTGCATTTTTTATGCCAAGTAGTGATAAAATTAATACTGATGCACCTGTACCAACATTTTCAAATGATTTTTTTGTTTCTCCGTCATCTGTTGATTTTGCTGCATCGTATGCACCTTTACCTGCTATAAGTGCACCTGCACCTATGCCGATGCCTATCATCAAAGGCATTAATGCGCCTCCTGTTAAAATCATTGCACCGGTACATAATGCAAATCCGACCACTGATTTAATAGGATTTTGGATTATTCCTTTTATAATGCCGCCGAAGAAACCCTTTAATACATTTGATGCAGCTTTTTTGAATCCGATTTTACCGTCATTTTTTGTATCTGTACAGACTTTATCATCGTCTTTCAACCATCCGCTAATGCCTGTTTTGTAATTGCCGATAGTATTGGTGTAACTTTCTGCAGAAATTTTGTTTTTTTCTAATGCTTTTTCTGCTTCTTGTTGGAAAATTGAATATTCTTCTTTTCCAAGTTCTCCATCTTTGTTTTTGTCCTGAATTTTCGCCATTTGCAACATTGTTGCATCGGTGATTTCTGCAAGTTTTAAACCCATGCTTTTACCCCTTATCCTTAAATTGTTCCCTTACATTTTTATATAAGTTTTTTTTTGTTGAAAAATTGCCTTTTTGAAAAATTATTTAAAATGTTTTTTGATTTTCCATGTTAAAATACACTTGTAGCTTTAATAAAGGAATATTTTATGGAATGTAAAAGAGAGAAAAATTTAGATGGTTGCATTTGTACCGAAAAATCCTGCCCAAAACAGGGCATCTGCTGTGAATGTGTACGTTATCACAGAGAACGGGGAGAATTGCCGGGATGCTTTTTTACAAAGGAAGAAGAGGCAACATACAATCGTTCTATTGAATATTTTGTTAAGAACAGACAAAAGTAAATTTCAAAATTTACAATGGTAAAAATGCAACATTTAAAGTGTTGCATTTTTTATTTAATTTTTGTTAAAAATTTTTCTGTTATAAAAATATAGTGTATCATGTGTCTGATTATGTTTTGGAACTTGGGAGAGTTGAAGATGTTTAAAAACAAGAAAAAACTTGCAATTATTATAACTTTAGCAGTTATATTATTACCTGTTTTGTGGAATAAATGTTCAGGAATAATTATCGGGCAAATATCGGCTTGGCAGCAGGCACAACCTAAAAAAGTACAAATCAGTAATCCTGCTAAAAAAACTATTGAGCCAATGTATGAAACAACAGGTCGCCTTGAAGCTGAAAAGTCAATCGACATTATTGCAAGAGTTGACGGTTGGCTTGAAGAACAATATTTTACGGAAGGTGATATTGTAAAAAAAGGACAAAAATTATTTAAAATTCAAGATACAGAATATCGTCTTGCCGTTAATGATGCGGCGGCACGGGTCAGCGAGAATGCTGCAATGTATAAAAATTCGGTTATTGAATATAACAGAGCTGCTATTTTGATAAAAGACGATATGATAAGTCGTGAATCTTATGATAATTCTATTGCCATGAAAAGCGGTAAAAAAGCATCTTTAGATGCGGCTAATGCCCAACTTGCCAAAGCTAAATTGGATTTGAGTTATACTACAATTTTTGCACCAATGAGCGGTAGAATCGGTAAACTCAATATATCAAAAGGTAATTATGTAAAACAAGATTCGGGAACACTGGCTTCCATTTACACAACATCTCCTATGCGAGTTATTTTCGATTTAAAGAGCAGTGATTATATTCAAATGAAAAAATACTTTAAAGAGCAAGGTAATGATAATAAAGGTGATATTGAAAAACTTGATATCGTTGATGTTAAATTAAAACTTGCTGATGGTTCAACTTACGATAAAATCGGTAAAATAAAATTTGCTAATAACAGAATTGATGAAACAACAGGTACCGTAAAATTAAGAGCATTGTTTGATAATCCTGATGAACTTCTTGTTCCCGGTGATTTTGTTAACGTAATTTTACAGGTAAAAATTCCGCACGATGTTATGACTGTTCCTCAATCGGCTACCAAAACTGATGTTGGTACGGGATACTACGTTTGGGTGGTAAAAGATGGTAAGACAGTTAAGAAAAACATTGTTGTAAATTACAATATAGATAATAATTGGGTGGTAGAGAGCGGTTTGGATTATTCTGACCAAGTTATTGTCAGCGGTATTCAGGAAATTTATCAATCAGGACAAGCTGTAATTGCTTCACCTTATAAAGCAGATGAAGATAAAAAATCTGAGAAAGGTGAAAATAAATAATGGGTATTAAAAAAGAAGATTTGTATTTTTTCATAAAAAAACCCCGTTTTGCGGTTGTTATTTCTGTACTAATCACAATTGTCGGACTTATCTCTTTATTTACACTCCAACAAGAAAAATATCCGAATATTACACCTCCGCAAGTTGTTATTTCTGCATCTTATCCGGGTGCAAGTGCTGATGTCGTAGAATCATCAATTGCTTCACTCCTTGAATCTCAAATCAACGGTGTTGATAAGATGATTTATATGAATTCTACTTGTAGTGATGAATCGTATACGTTGAGCGTGTATTTTGAAACAGGAACTAACAGTGATGTAAACCTTATGAATACTCAAATTAAACTCCAACAGGCACAATCTTTGTTGCCTCAGGAAGTTATTCAGCAGGGTATTACAGCACAAACTCAGGTTAGCGGTATCGGTGCTGTAATTGTTAACTTAGAGTCTACTGATGGTTCATGGTCGCAACTTGACTTAACTAATTATGCAAACATATACATCAAGGATGCTTTTAAAAGAATACATGATGTTGGTAATGTTAACGTCTACGGTACTGATGAATACAGCATGAGGATTTGGCTTAATCCTGATAAAATGGCTCAATTAAAAATATCACCTACCGATATTATAACTGCAATAAAATCTCAAAATGTGCAAATTTCCACAGGTTCATTAGGTGAAAGACCTACTGCAAACCCTCAAAGTTTAAGATTATCCTTATTGACAACGGGAAGACTAAAGACTCCTGATGAATTTGCAAATATAATTATTCGTTCTAACTCTGATGGTTCGTTCGTAAGACTAAAAGAGGTTGCGAGAGTTGAACTTGGTTCAAAATCTTATAATAAAATCGGTTTGGTATCAGGTAAACCAGGGGTTCTGATTCAGGTTGTTCCAACTCCAACCGGTAATACCGTAGAAATTGTTGAAAATATAAATAAAGAAATTGCCAAAATTTCAAAAACACTGCCTGATTCTTTGAAAATTCGTACCATGATGGATAATGCTGTATTTATTGAAGAATCAATGAATGAAGTTATATTTACTATTTTTCTTACAAGTTTAATCGTAATTTTAATTATTTTTATATTCCTTGGCGATTTTATGGCAACATTAATACCGTGTGTTACTATTCCTGTATCGCTAATCGGTACTTTTGCAATATTAAAAATGTTAAATATGACATTAAATCTTTTGACTTTATTTGCATTAATTCTTGCTGTTGCAGTAGTTGTTGACGATGCTATTGTTGTAATTGAAAACGTAAAGCGACATCTTGAAAAAGGAACAAAAATTCTTGAGGCAACACAGATAACAATGAAAGAGGTGGGAAATTCCCTTATTGCAATGGCATCTGTTTTGATGGCAGTATTTGTTCCGATGTGTTTTATGAGCGGTTTGTCAGGAACGATGTATAAACAATTTGCGGTTTGTATCGCAGGTTCAATTGCACTTTCTGCAATTTGTGCTTTGTCATTATCTCCTGCAATGTGTTCAATTTTGTTAAAGCCTCGAAATATGAATAAAGAATTGCCTAAATTATTTAGAAATTGCAAAGATTATATCGGTAAATTTCTTGATTCATTCAACGTGTATTTTGATAAACTTACCGTGTATTATATTGATTTGGTAAAGAAATTTGTCCTTAACAAAAAGCTCACAATTACAACTTACGTAATTTCCATTATTTTAATGCTTATATGCTTTAAAGCAGTGCCTACCGGTTTTATTCCCGATGAAGATCAAGGGATGTTGCTTACGTCAATTGTACTCCCTGATGGTGCAACAATTGACCGAACAGAAGATGTTGTAATGAAATTTACAAAAGCAATAGAAAATATTGAAGGGATAGACAATACTAAAATTATTGCTTTTGACAGCGGTGCATCAAACAGAGCGATTATGGTTATAAATTTAACCGAATGGGGTGAAAGAAGAATTAACCCGTTACAGTGGGTTGTAAGGGTAATTAAAGGTAAGCCGACAAACCTTTCACATAACGCAATAATCGGAAAAATTTATGAACAGTCAGAAAAAATAAATGAAGCTCAAATTGATACATTTTCACCTCCCGCAATTGAAGGTTTGGGTATGATGGGTGGCTTTGAATATCAACTCCTTTCAACAACAGCAGCAAGTGTTCAGGAAATTGAAAAAGTTGCACAAGATTTGATTTTACATGCAAATCAAGATAACTCTTTACAGAGGGTGTATACTCAATTTCAGGCAAATGTGCCTCAATATCTTTTAAGACTCAATTATGAAAAAGCATTGGCTCAGGATATTGACCTAACGGAATTGCAAACTACATTAAGTTCGACAATTGCACCTATGTATGTAAATGACTTTAATAAGTTGGGTAGAGTTTTTAGAGTATTTATGCAGTCTGAAGGTGATTTTAGAAATAAAATAGAAGATTTAGAGCGTATTAATATTGTAAATAAGAGCGGAAAAATCGTACCGTTAACGACAATTTTAGAATCAGAACATACGACAGGTGCGGTTGCTATTACAAGATATAATATGTTCCGCTCTGCACAAATTCAAGGGCAACAAGCAAACGGAAAATCTTCCGGTGATGCTATGCTTGCCATGGAAAAATTGTCAGATAAATATTTGCCGAGCGGTTATACGTATGCCTGGTCAGGAACTTCAAGACAGGAACGAGAGTCATCAGGGCAAACAATAATGGTTGTTGGATTTGCATTACTTTTTGTATATTTATTCTTGGTTGCACTGTATGAAAGTTATATGATACCTGTTGCGGTTCTTTTAATAGCGCCTCTTGCGGTTTTAGGCGCACTAATATTCCAAATGATGTTGGGACAGTCATTAGACTTGTATGCACAGGTTGGTTTTATTACGTTAATCGGGTTAGCTGCTAAACAATCTATTTTGATTGTTGAATTTGCAAAGCAAGAGCACGAAGAAAACGGGTTAAGTATTTATGATGCTGCTATAAAAGCTGCAGAATTGAGATTTAGAGCTATTATGATGACGGAAGTCGCTTTTGTTTTGGGTGTTTTGCCGTTGCTATTTGCAACCGGTGCAGGTGCAAACAGCAGAATTTCGGTAGGTTGTACCGTAATAGGCGGTATGATAGTTGCTGCTACTATTGGTACGGTTTTGACACCGGCATTTTATGTAATAGTTCAGGAATATGTTGATAAACTCTTTAACAATAAAAAAGGAGAGGAAGATGAAAAATAAGTTGCTAATTTCAATATTGTTTATATCAGGCATGTTGTTGCCAAATGATGCTTTTGCTTTTATGGGAATTAAAAATCTGCACAATCCGTTTAAGCATACAAACATTACTCAAGAAGAAGTATCGAAAGATGAAAATGTTTCCGAAAATATGCAACAAGAAGGACAAGCTATCGATGAATTGAAAACTTCTGCCGAGATAAAAGAGGCAGAAATTCAAAAAGATAATGTTGTTTCGGATAATAATAACGAAGAAAAAATTTTTATTGAAAATATTGATTATACAAATGATGTCCATTCTGAATTTTCTTTGGAAGACTGTATAAGTATTGCATTAAAACACAACCTTTCAATTCAATCGTCTACGGTTAATCAGTCTATATACAAACAAAATATAGGATTGGCTTGGTCTGATTATTTCCCCGAATTATCTGCGGGTATTGATTGGAAAAGAGCCAGAGATTATGGGTACGGTAATTATACAACTTCATATTTGCCGACTGTTTCAGCCGATATGACTGTTTTCGATTTCGGTAAAGCAAAGGCTTATGCGGATAGTGCAAAAAGTACTTATTCTTCAAAAGTTTTGGATACCAGCGAACGAATTAATCAGATTATATGTAATACCAAAAGAGCTTATTATAATTTGTTGTTTGCTAAAGCTCAGTACGAAGTTTATACTGATACGGTAAAAGATTTTGAATTACAAAAAGAACAGGCATTCAGTTTGTATTCAGCCGGCAAAAAGGCAAAAGTAGATGTTGCTATTGCTGATTATAACTTGTGTAAAGCTAAGTTGAATTTTGAAAAAGCAAAAAATGTTTTGGCAGTTGCAAAATACGAACTTTCCCATGTTATGGGATATCCTGAATATACAAATTATGATTTGACAAGTGATTTGGGACAAGATACTTATTCAATTACTTCTGAAGAAGCTGTTAATGTAGCATTTAAAGTAAGACCGGATTTATTATCCGCAGAAAAACAAACCGAAGCGGCAAAACTCAATTTGAGAGCGCACAGGCGTGAATTGGCTCCTGACCTTAAACTCAAGGCTTCTTACGGTAACAATGTCGGTAACAATTCTTATGGTTCTTATGGCTTTGGTGTAAATTTAACTTATTCAAATTTCAATATTTTAAGAGATAAAAAACTTATAAATATAGCAAAGTATGAATATGAAAAGAGTAAAATTGATTTGGATGAAAAAAAACATGATTTATTTCTTGAGGTAAACAAATCGTATGAAAATTTCAAAACTGCCGAAAGCTCTATTGCAATAGCTAAAAGTGCGTTGGATCAGGCATACGAACAATATCGTCAAACTAAAGGCAGATATAAAGCTGGTGTTGCTGATGCAATTGAATTAAAAGATGGTGAAAATGCTTATTTGAACGCAAGACTTGATTACTATAATTCATTGTTGAATTATAATGTTTCGGTTGCTGAATTTGAAAAAGAAATAGGTGCTCCTTTAAATAACTATCTCAATAAATCAACTCAATAATTATATAATATTATCTTCTGTTCAAAAACCTTTTGTGAATTTATTGGTAATCGTATATATATTAGCAAATAATTTTTTGTTTGTATTTTATCTGATTGTATATCAGTCGGATTTTGAAACCCAATATTCATATAAGGTTCTTTGTTATGAACATTAATACTAATACATACAATCCAGTAATTTCCGCTAAACAAACTTTTGCCGGTGTAAGTCCTGTGGAAGTAAAAGGGAGTGCTACATCTGCTAAAATTTTTGCCTCTGATATTGATTATCCTGTGTATGACAGAGTAAAGATGTTGTGCAATCACCCGACTTTAAAAGGTTATCCGATAAGACTGATGCCGGATGTTCATCCCAGTCGTTCTTCATTAGTGGGGTTAAGTGTTAAAAGTAATCCAAATCACGCTATACCGGGAATTGTATCAGGAGATATAGGTTGTGGTGTACTTTGTGTTTCATTAGATAATGCTGCGGATTCGCAAGTTGATTACCGTCAACTTGATAGCATTATAAGAAATTATGTTTCAGGAAAGAGCAAAAAAGAACCTACCTGTAAAAGAAGTCATTTGCAAAAATTATCTTCATTAATTACCAGACTTGCTAAAAAATATAAAATTTCTGATGAAAAAATGCTTGAGCAGTTAGGCACTCTTGGTGGTGGAAATCACTTTATCGAGGTTGATAAGGATGCCAAAGGTAATATGTTTTTAGTTATACACAGTGGTTCAAGAAACTGTGGAAGTGAAGTATATAAATATTACAGCAGAATCGCAGAAGCTCAAAATCCTTACAAAGTCAGGGAATTATCATATTTGAATCCATCTGAAACAGCAGAATATCTTCACGATACAGCAGAAGCTATGAAGTATTCTGTTGCTAACAGAAGAATTATTGCTGATGAAATATTAAGACATATGGGATGGAAAGAAAAAAGTTCATTTGAGGCTGTTCATAATTACATTGATGAGGATGGTATAATAAGAAAAGGTGCTATTAGTGCAGAAGCTAAACAACCTGTCATAATTCCCCTAAATATGAAAGACGGTGCTATAATAGGTAAAGGTAAAGGAAATTCAGATTGGAATAATACTGCACCGCATGGTGCAGGCAGACAATTCTCTCGTTCGGACGCGTCTGCACTTATAACTTTAGAAGAATATAAAAAATCAATGGATGGAGTTTATTCGACATGTATTTCGGCAGATACTCTTGATGAATCTCCAATGGCTTACAAAGAGCCTGATGAAATTATTGAAAATATATCCGATACGGTTGATATCAGGAAAATCATAAAGCCGACTTTTAACTTTAAAGATTAGAGGTTTAAATGAAAGTAGACAGCATAAACAGTACAGGTTATAAATATTTTGGTAATTCTTTTTCGGTTATTAAGAAAAAGAACGATATTAACTTTGGTGTGAGAGGTGATATTGTTGAGCTTGGCAATATGGGAGCAAAATATTCAAAAGTTAATCAAAGATTTAATATAGATAAGGTAGAAAACAGTATAAGAAAATCTGTACAAACTCTGCCTAATTCTCTCATTATTTTTGTGAATATGCCTGTCGATTATGCCAAAACAAAAACGAGTGCGGGTAATTTCGCATCTTCTTGTATGGAATTTGCACCAATATTTTACAAAAGGATAAACCTTTCTGATGATAGTAAGCAGTTTAGAGAAGTATATTCTCCGGAAATTGATATGATAAAAAATATGCTCAGAATTTGCGATGCATATCTGAATCATAAATTTCAACAAAGAGATTTTGATGAACATATAGAAGATATTTTATCAATGTATGTTGAAAAGTTGCCGATTAAACGCAGTACATTTTTTATTAATTAACAATTGTCCCGAATGTTATTTTTTCATTTTGTTTATCAATCTTAAATTCAATTCTGGGAGTAATTTCTTTTTCACTGTCTAATGCAACTGTACTATTACCTTCTTTTTGGACTTTCTTTGCATCTTCAAGCATTTGATAAAACAAGTCACGAATAGAATATTCATATTCTGATTTTAGGCTAAGTGCTGTCAGAATATTTCTGTCTACCATTCTTAAGATAAAATGGTCTGAGATTTCTATACCTTTTGGCAATTCACCTATTTCATTTCTTATGGCTGTTATAAGATTTGAAATGTTATCTTTTTTTGCTTTTGCATTTTCTGTATTCATAACAATATCAATTTCTTCTTTTATTTCAGGAAAATCGCTGTAAAGTTTTAGCAAAATTTCAGTCAGCGCATGGGTTTCTTGAGAAATAAGAGTTTTGCCTGATTTTAATTTTTCAATTATGCTTTTTGTTTCTATTGGGTATTCGAATTTTACATCCCCAATTTTCGCATACGAGATATCGCTACCGAAATGTTTAATTGCGGCTTCCGCAATTTTAGGGTTTTCAAGCAACTCAAGTGTGAACATATTGCAGTCTATCAGAAATGCATTATCAATTTGTTTTGTGCTTGTATTTGGAATCTCAAATCTTTTTTTAACTCTTAAATTTAATGGCTTTCCGTTTATTTGAATTTGCGGCAAAAATTGTACTTTCGAAAATATTAGACTACTTCGGTCTGTTAGTTTTTTTGATAATTCTTTAAATTCATTCAGGTTACTTGGTGATAAAATCTTTTCAGAAACTTCATACAAGTACAAATCTTCCTTGGCTTCGATTATATCACTTATTTCCTGACTCGGATAAAAATTGCGTTGAAATGCTTCTTTTAGTGTGAATACATCTTTAAACGTTAATGGTATAAGATTAAAAAACTGATGATTTTTTATTGTAGGATATACGTCAAGAGTTTGTATTAGTTTTTTGAAAATATCTTCATCAGGAAGTATGCTTTTCATTGCATCGTAAAATTCTTTGATTTCGCTTATTGGGATATTTAAAACCCGCAAATTGCTGAGGATTGTTCCTTTGTCTATTGTTTTTCCGTTTAAACCTTGAGTTTTAGCAAGTATGCTATCTATGTCGGTATTATGAAATATTGCATCAAGTTCCGTATTTTTTGCCAAAAGAGATGTTATGTATTCTGCTTTTAATTTCGCTGCTCTTTCAGGTGATAACATTTTAGCCAAAATTCTTTCTTCGCTTTTTGCTTTCATTGAATTTTTAATTGCATCAGTTCTTGTCTTTATTTCTTCTGATGAAAATGGAATAGGGTTTTCTGTATTTCCAACTCTTAAACTTAATTCTGATGCACCTAAAGTCATTAAGACTTTCCTGAATTCTTCCGAGTATGCTGATTTATTCCCGGTTAATGCAATAGTAACAAAATCTTCAGGCGAAGTATAAGCGTATTCAATTAATTCAGGGTTTATACCTGCTTTTACCAATTCTTCAATATATTTGCAGTTGTCTATATCAATGCGTTTATGTAACAGACCTTTTTGGGGCATTACTTCTTTTATTACGTTGTCTTTTAGCCATGGAATATCTGTGGTGGTATTGCGTTTTAGCATTTCATATCTTATAAGTCTGCCGACATTAACAATTGAAGATGCATTAATATTGACTATTTCATCAGAATTGCTTTTGAGCGTTGCTGAATTACTTGCATTTATATTAATTATTGTGGGGTGGTTGAATGTTTCGGTTTTCCCTTTTGCGCTTTCCCAAGCTAAAAGTTCATCCTCAATATGACTTATAGCTTCAAGTGTTTCCGCAGTACTTTCATTATTAACAAATATATATACGCCGAAGTTTTCTGCTATTTCAAGGCATTTTGCTTTGATTTCCGGCATAACATTTATATTCGTAAGATAATTTTCTTTATATATTTTTGTATTTGCTTGTTTTTGTTCGGAGCCTGATTGTATGATTTTTTCTTCAAGCAATTTTATTTCATCAGACGATGACGGGATAATGTCATCTTCTTGAGAAATTAAACCTGATGTTCTTCCTTCAGTTCCATTTTTATTTGCACGATAAAGGATTTTGGCAGGTGCTTTTTCGGTTAATCTGAATTCATATAATAAATTTTCGTAATGCAACATTCTGTGTTCTGCAAGTGCTTTTGTTGTTTGAGGAAATGCTTTTCTTGTAGCTTCAACTCTTGAACCGAGTTCGGCTCCGTATTCGTCTGCAGCTGTCATAATTGATGAAAGCTCTGATAACCCTCTTTGTCTGTCACCCATTTGTCCGTCAGTTGCATATTGTGATAAATATCGTATTATACCTTTGTTGATTTCACCTTCTTTTTTATGAAGTGCAAGCAATTCTTCGTTACTTGTTAAATCGTAATAATCAGTTATTCCGTGTTCTGCTTCATGAGCTACAGTTTCCCTTGAATCAGATAGTGTTACCTCACTTGCAGCATTTAGTGTTTTCATTTCGCCACCGCAAAACGATTCCAATGCATTTTCAATAAACGGAAACTGCATATCAGGGAATGTTTTTTTAAGTTTTAACATATTTAATATTGTCGTTGGGTTAAGTTTTTTGAATAATTGAGTCAACCTTTCTTCTCTTTGCGCATCCGGAATTGTTTCGATTTTTAAAAGTTTTCTTTGAAGTGTACGCGAATCTATAAGTGGTTGCAAAGATGTTATAAAAGTTTCACCAGTTGTGTCGTTTGTTATTTTTATCATTCCGTCTTTAATTTCAGATGAAAGTCTTATTTCTTTGTTGCCGACAGCTTCAATTACGCTCACACCATTTTCTTTAGGACTTAATTTCATGTAAAGTCCTGTTCCCCAGTCGTTAACAACGGTTGTTCCGTCTTGATTATACCTATATACAATTCTTTCGGCATTTTTTTGCCCCGGGGCAGTATCAAGTTGTGAAATTTCGGCAATTGGTGTTTTTGAAATTTTGCTTTTCGTATCAGGCAGGGTTATTTCAGCGTGTCCTTCCGAAAATGGAGTATCTGCTTTATACACTACTTCTCCGCTTAAATCTCCTGTTTTTATAAATTCTATCAGGTCATCAACTTGGTATGACTTTGGTTCGCAATTCAGTTTTCTTATTTTTTTTAAATAAGCAGCTTTTTCTGCTAATTTTTTGTCTTTTTCGTTTTCGGCGGGTTTATTTACAGAACTTTCCGTTGATGCATCAGCAATGAATAATCCGTCTTTAGTTTTTATCAGTTGTAATTTAGTTTTGGTTTCACGTATACCTATCGTATAAATTTGTGTTTCTGCATCACCGCCTATTCCTATAAAGTGTTCGTGATTTTTCATACGAAAGGCTTTGCTTGTTGCTTTTATTTCATATTCGCCGTTGTGTTTTAATGCCCATTCTAAATAAGGAATTTGAAAATCTTTTAAATTTTTTGATAATTCCGCTATTTCAACTGCCGATCTTGTGTTCTTGTATTCTATAATAAGAGGGAGTGCTTTCATTATTTGTTCTCTATCCATGTCGGCAAGTTTCATTAGTGTTTTTTTATCAAGATTCATTTGCGGATTTAATTCCAGCAAAATGTCAAAATGCTTAAAATTTGTTTCGGTAAAGAATATTGCCATATATTCAATATCGTTAACATTTATTCCGAGTTGTTCAAATGCGGGATTATAGTCGAACAGTTTGTGTTCTTTTGCCCGTTGGTATATTTCATCAGATATTAGTGCCAGTTCTATATCCATAATATCTTTTGTGCTGTACTGATGAGAGCCTCTTTGCGGAATATATGCAAGTTCTCTTGTTCTTTTAAATTTTGCGTCTGACTGTATACTGAGTTGTGTCGCAAATTCTAAATTTACTTCAAGTTGATTATCACCTCTTTCGGGTATATACATCATCTCTTTAACTCTTGCAATCACTTCAGGGCTGCTTGTAATTGCAATTCCAAGTATATCCTCTGCAGGCACATTAGGGTTTGAATGTTCAATTAATTCAAAATAATTCTGTACATTTTCAGGAGTTTGTATCGTAAGTTCTTCTATATACATAAGTGGTAATTGCTTTTCGGGTGATTTTGAATAAATTGGTTTAAACAAACCCATTTCCTCAGCTTTTTTAAACCTTTCAGGATGAAAAGTTTTTTTGCAAATTTCTCTTGTTTTAGCCATTTGTTTATCAAGTATTTCTACTGTTTCAGCATCAAAGTTTTTGGGGTCAAAACAAGATTTGATGCCATTCTGTGCCGTTGTAGCTGTTTTGATATTTGCTACTGATTTGCTTTGTTCCGGTGTTTGTGTAATCGGTGTTGTTTGTTCTGTTTTTATTTCCGGTAATGGCTGAGTTTTTGGTTCGTTTTCTACGATTTCAACAATGATTGCACGTCTGCCTTCTATTTTCGCATGACATCGCGAACCATAATCAGTCAGAGAAACATTATCTATTACCCTGAATTTGGTACCTCTTGGCAGTATTACTTCTCCCATGCTGTCATTTCCTGCCCAATCTGCAGGGACTATAACTTTTTGAGTTGCCGGAGCTTTTATAATTATAAAGTGTTCAAAATTACCAAAATCATCGGGAAATGCATCAAGTACCTGTGGTATTCCGTCTGCGTGCATTGTCGAACTAAAACCATTGTCTGTAAATTCATCGCTGGGTTTCAATTTTGAAATTTCCATTCCGGGATAATCTGTTGTACCTCTTATTAACCCCATGTTTTTACCTAATGCTCTTTGATGACTGTCAAAAAATCTCATTAGTTCTTTTGCCTTTTCAGACAACTCTTTGCCTTGTCTCAAAGAATTATTTAATTCACCGCTTTGAGCTGTATTTTTTTGATACCAGTCTATTAAATTTTCGCCGTATGTTTTATCTGCTCCCAAACTCAATGTTGGAGTAAATTCAGGTATTTTATTCATAGAAGTACCCGCATTATAAGATAAATTTAATAATTCCATTGGATATCCCAGGGTACATAGTCTTGCAAGTACAGCGTGGTGCCAATCTGTTGTACTTATTGATTTAAGAGATTCAGGTGTTATGTTCAATGCTCGTATTTTAAATGGTCTAAGTGATACACTATGCTCACCACTTTTTTCACAGTTTTCTAGATAAGCTAAAGCGGAGTCAACATTTGCTCTTAAATTTTCATCTGATAAATCTTCTTTTGATAATGCTTTGTTCCTTAATTTTTCCATTTTTTTGGATAAAATTTGCATTTTTTCATCTGTACTTAACTGTACAACTGTCGGCTCTTTTACTTCGCTTTCGCTTACAGGTAAATGCTTCCTTTCCGATGTTTCTGTTTCTTGCAGGGTGGTCCTTTTGGTTGTTTCATGTGTAGGATTTTTTATAACTGGTGTTTCGGTATATTCTACCGGCGTTTCATTTTGTGGTACAAGTGCTGCTACGTTGTATTCGTGTACAGATTCGTTAAATCCTGTATTCGCAATTGTAACGGCTGTTTCTTCACCTTTTGTTAACGGTAATGCAATTGTTGCGGGTTTTGCTTCCGGGGTTGTTTTCGCAGGTATTAATTCATGTCCGGTAACTTCGTCTGTTGCAAACGGTGTTTGCTGCTTAGTTTGATTTTGATTACCTGCAATTGTTTTGCTTGTTTTACCTATAAAATCATTTATTCTCGCAATGTTGGCTTTTAGTGTGTCGTGTGCACTGTTTAGTGTTGCCATAGCAATATCTGAGCCACCTGTATCAGGGTGTATTTTTTTAGCCATCGCTTTCCATTGAGTTTCTAATTGTTCAGGTGTAATAATTGCATCTTTCGAAAAACCCATAGTTTCTCTTGCGTTATTTATATCAGTACTAAGTTTTGTTTCTTTAGCAGTACCAATTGCAGCTTCTTGTTTTTTAATTTGTCTGATTTGCAAAACGCCGCCGACAACGGCCATTAATACTGTAAATGTTGCACCTTCAACCGTAATTTCTCCGGTCAAAAGTTTTTCTGTGCCTAAACCTGTTCCGATAAATGCTGCACTATTAACTACAGCGGCGGAAGTTGCACTCATTCCTGCTTTTATACAAAGGTTAGAGACTGCATAAGATTGTCCTGCAAATAATAAAGCCATTGCACCTGATGTGACAGATGCTTTTACGATTTGATTCCAGTCTGTTATTTCTGCACCTTTTTTTAAATATGCCATAAAACCTTTATTCTTTAGTTCATCAAGAGCAATACCTGATGTATATCTGTCTGAAACATTAACAACTCCTGTTGCTACAGTTGCTGTACCTGCAGAAGCTAATGCTGTTGCGCCAAGCGGAGCAGCTGTTCCCATTGAAAGGCAAGTAACCGTTACTGCACCTATAACTGCTACCGACTGTACTATTCCGGCACCTTTTTGTTGTGAAACATTGTAATCGTTTACGCGTTTGGCTATATCATTTTTAACTCCAAAGGCTGTTTGATATGTTGTTTCGTATTCTTTTTTGACATCTTCAATGTTTTTTCCTCGACATTTGGCTTTTGTATCATGTGATAATAATTCTGAAAGTGATTTTGCAACCTGATGTAATATTTTATATTTAGCATCAAATGTTTCAGCTTTTTCGTCTTTAAATCTTTTGTCTAATATTTCTTTGGTTTTAGAACCAAGTATGTCTGTTAATTTTTTATAATCTCTTTCAAATACGTCTTTTTTTGTTGCCGAAACATATGTAACCGGCATCCCCCCTAAACCGACATAAGTTTTATATTCTTCATTGAGTTTATCATCATATAGTAGTATATCCAATTCCGAATTAACTGCGTCCTCAAGTCTTTTAGCGGAAAGTGCTTCAATATATGTAGCCTCAGCTTTTTGGTAAGCAGCTATATTTAAAGAATTAAATTCAACTCCAAATATCTTTTTAAATTCTCTTGTATACGTTCTTGGACCTAATTGTGAAGCTGAATTTAGTTTTTCCATATCCTTTTTAAATTTTGCTAAATCTTCTCTAACCAAATCTGCAGTATTTCCATTTTTATTACCATATAATTTGTTATTCCAAATTTTTGAAAAAGCATCAGCAACATCACCTGTCCAACCATCATGCTTTAATTGAGCATTAAAATCACGTTCTGCTCTTTCATATTTTCCTTTCAGTGCTTCGTTAGTCATAAGTGCTAATTCTTTTTGCGTCATAGCGGAAATTCTTCTTTTTTCTTCTGCTGATAAGTTTTTTAGGTCATTTGTTCTTTCCGTTAATGCTTTTTCCTTGTTTGAATCTGCATTATCTGTTGTATCATCAGGAAGTTCCGCCATGGACTCTATATCAGCAATATTAGCTGCTTCTTCTGCTTCTTTTTGTGCTACTCTTTGTTCGGTAGGTTGTTCTGTTTGAACATCGGAAGTAGTTTTTGAAGATTTGGTGAGTTCTTGTCCTACTTGGATTTCAGCAGGCCTTGCTTCGCCGGACTCGATTTTTTCGTTATCCGGCTTAATTTGTTTTCTTTCTACTGTACTATTGTGGTTTGGTTTAATTCTTAAATTGTCATCAGACATGACTATTCCTGCATTTAACTACCTTACGTAATTGTTATCGGCATAATTGAGGGAAATATTTAATTCTTTCTTTTATTTGTAAATAAAATGTTACAAGAAATTAAATGTTTCTTTCCCATCGCTTTTATGCTAGAATAGTAAATATAACTTGGGGAGTGTGTAGTATGATAGAGAGTTTTTTGAATAATGTGCTTGTTAAAAAACGCATTTATTTTGCAATTATATCTTTGTTGTTGTTATGGTTTATTTGTACAAATCCTGATGTTGCCATAATGATATTTGCGTCAGCTGTTTTTGC
Source organism: Candidatus Gastranaerophilales bacterium (assembly GCA_045598245.1). Lineage (GTDB taxonomy): Bacteria > Cyanobacteriota > Vampirovibrionia > Gastranaerophilales > JAILCC01 > JAILCC01. Next base: position 71,138 of record JAZLLQ010000022.1, on the reverse strand, counting down.
TTGTTCCTTAAGTCCTTTGGTTGATAAACTAAGTGCAAAAATGAGTCGTACTATCGCTGCTACTCTTGTTCTTTCAGGTGTTATTATTGCATTTGTGATATTTCTTATACCAGTTCTTGTAGTTGTCGCGCAACAGGTTAATTCGTTCTCACATGCATTTCCTCAATATATTGCAGATTTAGATAACACAGTAAGGAATACCCAGTTTTTGCAGAATATCGGTATTTCTAAATTTGATACTGATGCTGTTGCTTCTTCTTTTGCAACATCGTCTACCGATATTTTGGGTAGTGTTGCTGATTTTATTGCAAATATGGGGTCGGCATTTTTATATATATTTACTTCTGTAATATTCATATTTTTCTTTTTGACTGATAAAGAAAGAGTTAAATCTAATTTTGTAAGACTTTTTCCGTCTGAAATGAGAGAGAAAACGAACACTATGCTTGTTACAATTGCAAGAAAGTTGGGCGGTTATGTCATTGCACAAGTCTTTGTATCAGGCAGTGTTTGGGTAACTATGACTTTGGGGTTACTTGCTCTTCAAGTTCAATATGCTCTCATTTTGGGTGTAATTGCAGGGGTGTTATCAATTATTCCTGTTGTTGGTTCAGGTATTTCTCTTCTTATATGCTTGGTTGCCACTTATACTGCAGGTTGGAAAGTTATGGTTCTTGTTACTATTCTTTTCACTGTTTCGCATTTTATTGAAAATCATGTAGTTCGCCCTTATTTTTACAGTAAATTTTTGAGCTTACATCCGATAATTGTATTTTTGGCATTGTTTTTAGGTGCGAAATATGCAGGTGTAATAGGAGTTATCTTTGCACCTCCATTCCTTATGGCATTGTGTTTATTGCTTGAAGAATTGTATATGAAAAAGATGGATGTAAATTCGTAATGTTGACAAAATTATTACATAATAATTCTAATGAATTAATATTTTATTTCGATTTTGTACAGTCTGTGAGAGGTTTGCAATGAAAAAAAGTTTACCGTTTATTGCAAGCGGTATTATATTTTTATTGGCTGCGTTATATATAAATATAGTTTTTATTATTCCTGCACTTATTAATTCCGACAAGTTTGTTAATTTTGCCGAAAATTCTATTCATAAAAATTTTGGTACTGATGTTAAAATTCAAAAAATCAATCTGAATATTTCTCCAACATTTAAGACAAAATTTTCTGTTGATGTTTTGAAAATTATTACTATTGATAATAAAGCCGTAGTGGAGTTACAAGATTTCAAAGTTGATTATGATATAAAAAAAATTAACAAAGGAAAAATAAGTGCAAAATTTATCAGTGTAAATATTGATGAATTGTTGAAAATATTTCCTTCAAAGAAAAAAACAGTGCCGAATAAAAAGAAGAATTTTAATTTCAATATTATTCCCGATATAAATGTTGAAGAAATTGTTGTTCAAAAAAATAAAAATCCACAGTTGTCAGCTGATATCAAAAATTTCAGGTTTCTATCAAGTAATGATAAGAAAATAATTGATTTTAGTGCAAATATTAAATTGGACAGACTTTTAGAACCGATTATACTCGGGAATAACGGTTCTGTATATATAAAAAATAATGATATTTATGTTGATGATTATTTGATTTCGCTAGGTAACAAAGCATTTTTCAGACTTAACGGTACGATTTTTAAAAATGGTAAAGTCGGTGATTTGAATTTAAGTGCAAAAAACATTCCTGTTAGTGACACTATGAGGATTTTACTTTATTTACAGAAGTTTACCGACCCTACAAAAAAATTTATTGAAAACTTTAAAAATTACAATGGTTTAGGAAATGTTGATTTATGTTATAAAAATAATGAATTATCAGGGTATGCAAAATTAACTAATGTGTCTGCAAAAACTGTTTTGTTTTCTATACCTTTAAATGTCCAAAAAGCTGAGTTTTTTATTAAAAATAACGAAGTTAATTCATTTGTTGAAGGGTTTGCAGGTCATGAAAAAATTACGCATAAACTTCACATGGTAAATATTATGTCAAAAGATAGAATTGCTTATGGCGAAGTGAAAACTAAAATTACAAAGCCTCTTGTTGATAAATATTTCCCTGATAAAATTGATTTAAAAAATCATATTGATTTAAGTATTGATTATAAAATTCAAAATCGCAAAGTTACTGTCAAATATCGCGGATACCTTCCGAAATCAACTGATGTTGTCGTTGCTCATTACAGTGCGGGAATACCTGATAAAGAAAGATTAATTACCGCAGAAACTTATAAAGACGGAGTGCAATTATTTCTTAAAAACTATAAGTATGCTTTGTCAGAAAACGGGAATTATAAAAATATAGTTACGGGTGACGGGTATTTTATTAACGAAAACGGTAAAATGTTTCCTCAGTATATCACGTGTAAGACAGATGGTTTTGTTCCAAATTCATTTGTCGGGTCTTTTGGGAATTATGTTAGTGGCGGTGCTTTTAGTGGTTCTTTAAAATATGTTGTTCCTAAAAAACAAATATTGGGTAATTTTGAAGTTAAAGATACTATTTTTAACCACTTTCATGTTAAGTCTGCACAAGTTACAGGTGATGACAAGGTTTTAAAAGTTCTTGCGACAGGAAAATATAAAGGGCAAGACTTTAGTTGTAAGGGTGATACTAAAAATGATTTTAGAGATACTATATATGTCAATAATATGGATTTATTCTTAGATAGATTTATTGTTAAAAAGGATGAGTCCGTGCAAAAAGAAACAAAAAAAATTGATATAGATGCTTCGACAAGAAAAGTAAGTTCAAGCGTAAAAAAAATAAATATGGATATTAAAGAATGGCAAATTTCAGGAAATACCCTCATAATAAATGATGTCGAATTTAACGATATTCTTTTGAAAGGAAGTTTGAATGACGGTGTTTTTAAATACGAAATTCCAAAATTAAATTATGCAAACGGTGTAATTAGAGCGAGTGGTACTTATGATTTTGATGTTGATTTGTCTGTCATTGATTTTTCTGCTAAGAATATTGATTCAAATATTGTCGCAACTGAGTTTTTTGACTTTCCTAATCAGGTTTTAGGAAGTGCAAATGCAACTTTGCACTCTCAAACACGAAAAAATTTAGATGATTGGCACATGTATGCTACTTTTGAAATTGATAACGGGGCTTTGCCGCAATTAGAAAATTTTGAATTTGCTCCTGATAAATTGAACCCTGCCAGAAAAGTCAGAATATCCGATTACATCAAAGTTAATGCAACTAAAAAAGGTAATTTGAAATCCAAGTTAAAAGGTTCTTTTAAAGCTGACGATTATAAAATTTATGATGTTGATATTCGCTTTCAGCATGAATTTCTTTCATCATATATTACGGGTGTATATAACTACATTAAAGGTGATGAGCATGCATATATTTTTGGAAAATACGATAAATCTGTAAGTAAACGAATTAAAATTTTAGCTATACCTCTGAATTGGATTATAAATCTTTTCGTGTTATCTGAACATTCTAAAGATAAATACAGCGCTGAATTAAATAAAATTCCGCCAATTGGTATTGATAACTCTAAAGCAAACTTCTTTAAAATTAATGTTGAGGGTAATCCAAATGCTAAAAAAGTAAATATAGAAGTAAGACTTTTGAAAGATTAATTTCGATTTTTATATAGTAATAATCAATAGAGCTGATAGTATAGCTAAACTTGCGAGAAACGTAATAATTTGAATGCAGGTATATTTATACATTTTGTCGTAGTTTGCATAATGACCAATTATAAATGGTGCAAAAATAAATGGTGCTAATATTAGTGTTTCATAATGTAATTTTATCAATCCGTATGCTGTAATGACAGCCAAAATTGCAAGGTACAATACTGTTGAGTATCCCAAAGTATAACCAAGAATTTCTCTGACTTTTGATTTAATATCTTTAATTTTTGAATAGAACATACAAGAAGCTAATGATAATGTGACAGCTATATTTATGATTATTGCAATGATTAATAATATTTTCATACCAAAACCTCTGCCTTTTCTTCAATAACTTTTGCAGAAATTCTTTGCATAAAATCGTTTGCCGTATTCATAACAAACTCTTTCTCGTTATCGTATAAAACCATGTGGTAGCTGTCATTTAATTCAATGTATTCTTTAATTTTGGAAGATACATTGCGTATTATGATTTTTGCTCCTTTTGTACTTGCTAAGTTATCGTATTTTGAGTGAATACAAATAATTGGGCAGGTCACTTTGTTTAGATTTTTTCTTACGTGTTTTGAGAGCTTTAAAAGTCCTTTAACGCAATTTAACGGATAATTGTCCATGCTTAGAGTTGTTTTAGACATTATTTTCGCAAGACTTTTTCTTGTAAGTTCATTTTTGACTCCAAGACATTCATCCTCTGGGAAAGAATAATAAAATCTTATTATTGTATGTAGAGCGAGAGGAAGCATTGATATAGTCCAAGGAATACAAAAACCGTCAAGAAATAGCGTTGATGATAATGCCACAATTCCTGTTAAATCATTGTTGTTTTCACCCAAATATACTGATATTGCTGCACCTAAACATAGTCCTGATGTGAAAAAGTCTTTGTAATTTGGTCTTAGTTTATCATATTTTTCTTGAGCAAACTCGCACCAATCATTCCAAGTCACTGATTGGATTTCACTTATTCGTTCACCGTGTCCGGGGAAGGAATAGCAAAATACGTCAAATCCTTTTTTAAATAAAAATGTGCCGTATTTTTTCATTTCAAACGGACTGCCTGTTAAACCATGGAAAAGTAAAACGGCTTTTTCTGTCGGTTCTTCATGTAGTAATTCGAAATCGATTTCGTTCACTTACGACAGCCTCGTAAATAATTGGTCAATAAGTGATATAGCTCTGTCAATTTCATCGTAAGAAATTGTGATAGGCGGAACAAGCGTTAATGAATTGTTGTAGTGACTGCCTGTATTTAAGATGATACCGCATTTCTCACCTTTGTATTCCAAATCACCTTTATAGCCTTCAACAAGTATATCGTGGCAAAGTTTGGGATCCGGAGTGTAGCCATCCTCGGTTACACATTCTATTCTTAGTGCAAGACCTAAACCATCCACGGTACCTATGCGTTTGTGCTTCTTTTCAAGGTATTTTAATCCGTCTAGGAAGTATTCACCTTTCGCTGCAACTGAAGTTTCAAAATCACCTTCCTCAAGTGTGGTCATTACTTCATTACCTGCTCTCATACCTATGGGGTTGTTGCAGAATGTTGAGTGAGTTCTGCCTGACGGCCAAACTTCAGGACTTATAATTTCTTCTTTAGCCCACATACCTGCAAGCGGGTTTAATCCGTTAGTTAATGATTTGCCGAATGTAATTATGTCAGGAGTTACGTCAAAATGCTCAATAGACCATAATTTACCAGTTCTGTAAAAACCCATTTGAATTTCGTCAGCAACAAACAGTACACCGAAATCATCCAATACTTTTTTTAATTCTTTGAAATATCCTTTAGGCGGAACAATATATCCGCCTGAGCCTTGAACCGGTTCAACGAAAAATGCAGCACATTCTGATTGGTGCGTTGATTTATTGTGCAAACCTGAGCAGTTGTCTTCAAATTCACGCCTTAATTGTTTTACACAATAGTGGTCGCAACTGTCGCATCTTTGACCGTACGGGCATCTGTAACAGTACGGATAAGGAACAAAATGTGCCTGTTCCGCAAATGTTCCAAACGGTTCACGATAGCGATATCCTGCTGTCATACACGCCGCACCTGCAGTTCTTCCGTGATATGCACCAAAGAATGAAAACATTCTTTGCTTCTTTGTATAATTTTTTACGAGTTTTAATGCATCTTCTGTTGCCTGAGAACCGCCAACGTTGAATTGTACTCTTCCTTTTTCACCAAAACGCTTGATATTTGCTTTTGCAATCTTTTCGGAAAGTAATGATTTATAGTCATATAAAAAATTTGATGAAATTTGCGGAAGTGTGTCGATTTGATCAACAACAGCATCTCTTATGCGTTTGTTTTTATATCCCAAGTTGCAGGATGCAAACCACATTTGTAAGTCTAAGTATTTTTTGTCTTCAGAATCATACATGAAAGAACCTTCACAATCTCTGAAAACTTTGGGGGTTGGTTCGTGAAAGACTTTATCGCCAAAGGAACAATATTCCTTTCCTATGTCAATAATTTCTTCGTCCGTTAAATTCTTCTCGTCACTTTCTAACAAAGTATCCACCATGTTACTCTCCTTAAAGATTATTCATTTTTCTTAAATATTATTATAAACATAATCTTTTGTATAATTTTTTATATACAATATGATAAAAACTTAACATTTAAGGAGTTTCGTAAAACAAGGTGTATGTTTCATCGGCAGATATTTTTGCGTGTCCTCCTCTGATAGGTACGAATACAAAACCCGCAACATAAAACATTATATTTCCTGCCTGATACAAAGGATAAACCCAAATTGAACGATTTGCTCCGTCTTTTGATATTGAGCCGCTTAGATTAACATCATCAGCTTGAGTTGTCGGGTCATTATCAATAAAAAAGTTATCAATTTTTACACTTTCAGGTGTTCCCATTCTGTCTGACGGTGAGATTGTTTCTATTCTTCCTAAGACAATTGTTCCCTTTGGGTATTTAACTTTGTTTATTTCAATATCATTTTGAGTGATAAATTCAATAGTGTCACCCTCCAATTTTCTTAGTTTATGGTCGTAATTTTGAACAAGTTTTATATCTATAGGAATTTGTTTTTTTGTGAAATCATATTTTTTCTTTGATTTGATTTTTCTTATTTTCCCCGGAACAATTGTTCTTTCGATAAATTTCATATCAGACTTTTCCGGTTTTGTTATACCGGAATTTATTGCATTAGATATAAATTCATCAGAAATCAATTCATCATTGATTTTTTTTAGTTCATATTCGCCTGTTTTCGAAATTTCCAACATATAAACATTACCTTGTTTTAGTTGATGCTTCAAGAGTTCATCGGAAATTTTTTCTTGATTTTTGTATTTATGAGGTTTGTGATGTTTAAAACTTTTATGCATAATAAGTTCGTCTTGTATTATGTGGTTTTTCGCAACGGTATTTTCGGCATTTTCTTCAGCCGGTGCAGACATACATAGCAATATATTGATGAACAGTATTATAAATATTTTTTTCATGATTAATATGAATAGTTAATTCTTTTTGTAGAGCCGCTTTCTATTTTCTTTAATAATTTCATTCGGTTGTTTCTTGATGTGAGCAGGAAGTTTTGGTAATATATGTTGTCATTATAAGCATTGTCAACAAGTATAGATGGATATTTTGTATAAATGTACTCATAAATCAACATCATCCTTCTCGACATTAGTGTATGATTACCTAAAACGTCATATCTGTATTGTTTCCCGATTTTGTTCATTATTGTTATGAGTGCAAGCGGGTTGTAGCCGGCATTAATCATATAATCAACCGCTAATTTATCTGCTTTTAAATCGTATTTGTTAGGGGCTACCCAATAATTAAGTATGGAAATATATCCTCTTAATCCTCCCCTATATGTATCAACTCCGTGTGCAATTGAGTGAGATAATACGGCAGCAAGCTCTTCGTCATTATCAATATAAGGAATAATGCAAGGTTTTACCCAAACTATTCTGTTGACTGAACTTACATCAGTCCAAATATCTCTTGTATACACTCTGTTTATTGCCTGAAATATTAATCTTTTTTCAATTCTGCTTGAATTTAATATACGAAAACCGACTTCGTTCATTCTGATTTGCAAGTCTTCAGTAGTTTTTACGTCCCATGCATGTGCAGGTAAAATTGTTGATATCGCTATAAATAATCCCAAAAGTATGCTTAATATTCTTTTCATAATTTTTGCTCCGCTACTTTTTAAAATTTATCCAATACACTAATGATATCTCTAAAATCATTAAATGGATAATGATTAATTAAATTTTCTTCACAGTATTTTTTTAAACTTTTTGTTGCAAAAAGCATAGAGGCTTTTTGGGCAACACATAAATCGCTTGTTCCGTCACCGATATAGGCAAATTCCTTTTCTTTTATTCTTATACATTTACACATCCCTGCTTTCTTTTCGCAGTCAGGGTTATGGTATGGGAATTCAAGACTGATTTTGCATCCGTCATTGTGAATGACTTTATTTGCAAAAAACTCAATATTTGTCAGATTATATTTTTCTAATGTTTTTTTTATAAATAAGTCAAATCCGTCACTCAATATAACAAGTTTTATATTCTTTTTCTTTAAAAATTTCGTGAACTCAACAAAGTAGTCATCAATTTTTATTGAATTAATGTAATCATCAATTGCTTTTGTCGAAAGCGGAGGAAGCAATTTAACTTGCCGTTTTGCATTTTCCATTGAGGAAATTTTACCCGCTATCCACAGATTTTCAGATTTTACCCATTCAGGCGGTGCAAACTTATCCAAAAAAGTATTTACCGCATCCTGTTTTGTTATTGTACCGTCAAAATCGCAATATATTGTATTAATATTATTCATATTCTCGACTCTCTCCGAAAATATTATAGCAACAAATTCGATTATACGGAAATAAAAATACAATTCTTTATATTTTATTTATTTCTTAAGGATTATGCTTGTTCGTCAAGTTTATTTTGTGCTTTCCTGTCTTCATTTTTGCCGGAAATCCAAGCAATAACGGAAGGAACAATGCAACGCATCAAAATAGCAGTTGTTAATATGGGTAAACCGACTTTTAATCCGCCAACGACTTTTTCTACATCAGGTACAACTTTAGGGTCAATATGAGGAATAATTGTTTTTGCATAATTTGATATTTTTCTGTTTGCGTAACTTCCTAAGATAAAACCTCCAACACCTGAAAGAATATTTTGAGTTTGAAGCATATCTCTTTGGCGTTCGGGAATTTCTTTTCTTCTTGCAGTTGCATATACATAGCAACTTGTTGTAATTATTGTTTCTATTGAAGGTAAAGTATTATTTAAAAATGTTTCATTTTTAGGGTCGCATACGACTTTATAAAATTTTTGTCCTATGTTCGATAATGAAAATTTAGTTAATGCTCTTACTCCTAAACCCATTTTTCAAACTTTCCTTTCTTTGTTTTTTCTGCAAAATCTACAAGTGTAACTACCTGTTGTTTGCGTTTTTCGCCGAATATTGTGTTAACAATCGGTTTTACTAATGCAAATCTTGCTAAACTGATTGGTATCATTGCTATAATTTTTAATACTCTGTTATTTACGCTTTTGAATTGTTCAGCTGCAAATTTATTGTTTTTAAATATCGGGTTTGATGATTGATATAGTGCAGTTGCTGTTTTTGATAATGCTTTATTGATAGGTAAAAATAAAGCTACCGTAGCTCCAAGTTCGATAACTCCTGCCGCGATAGCTGATGCTTGTGAATATTTCTTGTCTTTCTTGTCCTTAAAGTCCAGACACCCGATTAGTGCCGGCCTAAGTGCCGAAGCCAATAAAAAAGCTGCTACGGCATTGTAAACAGCTGGATTTTTATTTATTGCTTTAAGAGAATTTTGGATAGTACGACTTCGATTGATAAGAGTGGCTATTTTGGGAACAGCTATGCTACCCATGCCATTCTCCAATCTATTACATTAACTGTAATTTTTATCTTCTCCACCATACAAAACTCTTTCTCTTAAATTTTGTCATTTTTACCACAATATCATATTTCTGTTTTCTTGTAAATAGTGAATTAATATTTTTTTACAAAATTTTCGGAGAAATTTCGATATACTCTTTTATAGTAAGCCTTTTAGTTTAATTTTATTTTTTTAATTCTGCAATTCTTTCATTTAATATTTTTTCTGCAACGGCAAATTGACCTGCACTCAAATTGCCCTTACCGTCTGTGGAGTAATCAATTATCCCTTCAGCTAAATCAGGGTCAACGGTTTTTGCTCTTCTGAGTAAATCTTGGCAATCGCTTACTGATGGTTCTTTGGCTACGCATATACCTTTTGAAATTTCTTTACCTACAGCTTTATTTCCAAAGGAACCTCTCACGTATGGTGTTGCAACTTTTTGAATTTCTGCCAAAATTGCTTCACTTCCGTCTGCGAGATAAATTGTTATCGGATCAAGTCTCCGTCCCCAAGCGTCTATAGCTTCATCAAGTTCATATCTTGATAAATATTTATAGTGCATTTTAGTACCATGTTCTATACATATTCTGTCGAGTTCTTTGATTAGTGCTTCACTTGGTTCAACGTTCAATGATACATGGTATGCATCAGGTTCACCATTCATACCTCTGTTAAGTGACATCCTTCTGTTCCAGAAACCGCCATATTTTATGCCTGCAACATCAGGATTACTGTATTTTTGAAGTTTTCCGATTTCTTTTGCGGAAGTCGGGTACGGCTCTTCTGCATGACGCAGAGCCTCATACTGTTTGGAGATTTTGCTTGCGTATTCACTGCTTTTACCCCAGAAAACGACAGGATCAAATACTTCATCCTCAGATGGGTTTTGTAATGTTTTTTCAGCTTCTTTGGTTTCCGATGACTTGTTTGCTTTTTCTACGGGCTTTTCCGAGGTTGCTTTTGCAACATCTGAACCTGATAATATTTTTTTACCTGTTTTATCGTAATATATAACATCCAGTGGTTTCCCGTTTTCGTCAAAAGTTTTTTCGTCTCTGCAAATGTTGTTCTTATCAAAATGTTTTGATGATTTAATTTGTCCGTTAGGATGGAAGGTTGTTTCGCTGGCTTTTAAACCGTCTGCGGTATATCTTGTCCTTAAACTTCTTATGCCGTCAATAAATTCAGTTTCGGCACGACCGCCTTGAGCGTAAGTGTGTTCAACATATTCTGTTTTGCCATTCGCATCATATTCGCAGTAGAATTTTTCTCCGCTTTGATTTTGGGTAAATATTAATTTGCCTGATTTATCAAATGTTGATTTTGCACCCGCAGATAGTTGGGCACTTGAGTAACCGGGTATTTCTACAAGTTCCGGTTGTATGTTTATACGTTCGATTTCGCCATTTTGTTTATTATTCGGAGTATACTCTATTTTTGTTGCTTTTCCGTTTGTATCATAGCTTACTTTTGAGTTTTTTGCCTGAATCGGGTATTCATCACCGTTTATTCTCCATGTTTTGCTGTCGTTGGCTGTTTCTGACATTTTTTTGCCGTTAGGATAATATTTCGTTGATTCGGTATATGTATATTGTTCTCCTGAGATATCCGTAGTTATTCCGCTGACTTCTCCGCTTTTATAATATTCAAATGTTGATTTAGATTTATGCCCGTGGAGTCTGCTTTCGTATGATAATATCTTCCCGTCAGGTAATTTTGTTATTTTTGCACCAACGTCCAATGATATTTCTGTTCCGAATAGCGGATGCTTTATTTTTGTAGGTCTCATTATAATTTCTGCCTGAGGCTCATTAGGGGAAGGTTTTACGTAAGGCTCATTCTTGTGTTTATATTCCTTGCCTGTTAATAGGTCTTTTTTGACTGTACCGTCTTCATTTAGTTCTCTTTCAACAAGGATTTTGCCTGCCTTATCTGAGCGTTTAAATGTTCTGCTGTTGCCGTTTTCATAGTAATTTATTTCTACAATACAGTCGTCAGATGGGTCATAAGTTCTTGAAGATTTTAATTTACCGTTCACATCATAGTTGTATTCATCGGTATATGCTTTGGGGAGTTTAGCATACATTCCTTTTTTTACGGGAGTAAATATTTTGTATGTTCCTTCAATGATTAATGATTTTGTTCCGTCAGGATTTGTTTTTATTCTTCCCGTTGAATTGCCTTCATTTAGCCCGCTGATAACAGTATCTTTTCCGTCTAATGAAACATTATTTTTATCTGAAATTATACCCAAATCATCAAGTATTTTTTGAGCATTGTTTCTTGCCGTTTCAAGTTCTTTTGATACAGGTTCTGTCTTTACCGCTGAACTTTTTTGAATTTCAGCTTTTGGGGATTGCTCAACTTTGCCCTCCTGAGCTGTTTTTGTTTTTGTCGCATCAAATTTTAGTTTTACATTCCCTGATTCATCGTATTTTATGCATCTTATAACCTTATTTTCTTCGTTAAAATCGATGTGTTCGGATACTTGTTTGTTTGGATAGTGTGATTCTTCACTGACAGCTTTTCCGTTTTTGTATGTTCTTACCCTGTCGGCACCTGTTTCTGTGTTTGTTTGTGTTTTTCTTATTACTTTGCCGTTTTCATATTCGATAAAAAGATTTTCATGTCTTTGAGAATTCGCATATTCGAAACTTGCTATCTGTCCGTCTTTATATTCAATAAATGTAGAGCTGTGTTCGGAGTCGATTTCTGTTGGATTGCCTTTTGCATCTATTTCTACTTTTGCTCCTGATTTTACACTGATTGTTTCACCTGATTTCAGCATTATTTTTGTTTTACCTGACAGATTTACTGTTTTGGTTCCGTCAGCATTTAATGTTATTTTGGTATCCATATTTGGATTATCAGGATTTTTTATGCTTATTCTTCCTTCTGAATCAAGACTTACTGATTTTGGTTCAGCTGTAATTCCAAGATTTCTCAGTGTTTCAACACCTTCTGCTTGAATTGCGGTTTTGCTTCTTAATTCAGCTCTTTGTATCATTGAAACTTTTGATTGTCCTGCTCTTGTTTTTGTACCTTTAAAACCTTTTTTCAGTGACGAAGCTCCTCTCATACCCGAATGAAATATTGCAGCTGTTCCTGCACCTGAAATCATACCTGTACCAGCTTTTTTTAGTGCTTTTTCAAGACTGTCTCCATCGGCTAAACTTGTTGCTGCAGTTTCTATGCCGCCTGAAGTTGTGCCGCCGGTTACGCTACCTGTAAAACCTGCAATTTCATTACTCGCAACTTTGTTAATGCCTTTTGATGCCAAGTATTTGCTTACAGCAGGAGTAACCTTTTCTGCTGCAATTGAAAATATTTTGAAACCTGCATATGTAAATGCCATTTCTTTTCCGACTGATACCATGTCAGAACCAGTCAATCCTTTTTTATCACTTCCCTTTTCGGCAGTTGATATTATTCCTGTTGATAATGCTGCAACGAAAGCACTTCCTCCCGAGAGCATACCTGCACCAATCATAACACTTGTTTGGATAGCTGTTTTACCTCTTTCCTGATTTGAAATATATTCTTCAAGTTTTTGTTGAGGAATATTGTCACCGTATGCTTTGCGAAGTGCATTTTTGTATTCATTTGTATAAGTTTCAATATCGTTGTTTTCTAATATTGCATCAGAAAGTTTATCGGCAGTTTTTATGAATTCATTTACTAATGACTGATATTTTTCTTTCCGGCTTGCTTTTTGCAGTCCGAGTTCATCTGTTTTTTGTCTTATCCATTCGATGACCATTTCTTCAGCTTCAGGGTCTCCATATTCTTTTGAGGGATCCTTATATGTGTTAAAGAGAGCTATTTCAAGGGGAGAATAATTTGGTGTTTCACTCCTTAAATAATTTTCAAAACTATCCAAATTGAAGTTATCTTCTTTAATCAATTTGTTTTCAGCTATTTTTAGTTTTTCTGCTATGTTTTTTATCTTTTCTGCCTGTTTTGCTTCGTTCAATTTTTGTTCTGCTTTAGTTAATTCCTCAAAATTTTCTACTCGAAATGTTGTTCCTGTCACTTCAGAATATTTTTCCATAAAACCCTTTATATCTTTGTTTGCGGCAAGATATTTTAACTCTTGTATATTTTTACTTTCTTCATTTATTGCACCTTCCACATCTCGTCTTGAAGTTGCATCTAAAAATTCAAGAGCTTTGTTTATGCCTGCAGAAATTATACCCTCATTATCTATTGTATCCTGATATTCTGCGGATATTCTTGTAAGTTCTGTTTCTTTCGCTTTTACGCTATCGTCTACCGCAATGCCAAGTTTTTCTTCTCCGTGAATACCTTTTTGCTCGTGATAATTGCATATTTCTGATGCTTTGTTGATTTCTTTTTTTAACTCTTCATTATTTTTAATGTTAATTTCGCCGTTTTCTTTTGCTTGTTCATATGTTTCAGTGGTTACTCCGCTTATATCTTTAAATATATCTTCTAGTTCATCTTCCGGTATGTATTCATTTTCTCCTATCTTTTCAAGTATATCGGAGTCAGTTGTTATTACTTTTTTTATTCCTAAATATTCTTGAGAAGTTTTCTTTTCTTCAAAATCAGTTTGGTATTCGTAAGATGTACCATGTTTTGCTATATAATCCTGCATATCTCTTTGGATATCTTTCGCATTTTCTCTATTACGTACATCTTGTGTCATTTTTCCCCAAGTTGCTCTTGTATTTTTATTTTTATTTGTTGCCTCTTTTGCCGGCTCAATTATTAGTTCTTCGTCTATTTCTTCAGCAATTCTGTCTATATCTGCCAAATCTTTTCCGTTTAATTTTTCTTTTGAACCTTGCAGCGATTTTTGTAAAGAATCTTCTTGAGTTCTTTGTGTTTCATTTTCTGCTTTTGCTGCAGGTATATCTGTATTTCCGTATATATCGATTTCGGCACTGATTTCCTTCTCTTTTTTAGTACTTTTATCTGCTGTGTCAATGCTGTTTTGTTTTATTTTGGATATTTTTAAACTGTCGTCTGACATGCCAATTACCTTACTACCTGTGTATATCTGTTTATATCGGTATATATCCTGAAATCTTTAATCGTATTCTTTTTGAAATATTGCTAAAATCTCCAAAACATTAGTTATTATTGTAAAATATTTATTGTAACAATCTTGTTACATTGAGTATATTTTCTATTGTAAAGATATGATACTTTTGTTGATTATGCTTTTTAAATATTATATTATCTTTATTATTGTATAAAATTTTTTATGCTTTTACTTGGATTTAGAGAGGGAAATTTATAATGACGGGGTCTAATATTGTTATAAAAAACGCTTTTGCAGGTTTTATAGGCGCTTCATTTATACTTTGTAATGCTACATCGGGTGCTGTAAATTCGGAAATTACGCAAACTGTCTGGTGTTCTGATATAAATTCTAATAATGTCAGAAATTTAGATGTTACGAATACAAGTGGTTTCGGGAATATACTGTATGGTTCAAATACTCATAATGACAGTGTATTCTCGGTAAGTGATATTAAATTAAATTCTGTTCTTGAGCCTTTTGCTCTTAAAATTGATGAAAATAATTCCGCTTCTGTTCTTAACATTTTAGCCTATAATGGTGAAAATATGGATGTTTCTGCCTTAAAAGTATCTGTTGCGGATTTGAATGATGCTGCATCTGATGCAAATGTTAAAGCTGATTCCGGGGCTGATATGTTATTTATTAGAACAGATTTAATAAATATTCCAAATAAGATATTGACTCCTGTCGGCTCTAAAAATGTGAGCAATACCGATACTGATAAAAGTAATGCAGAAAAAAATGAAATTATAGATGCAGGTTCGCAGGTTTCACCTGTAAATCAGATAAATAAAGATCAGGGTAAAGAGGATGTTAATAAAAAAAGTATTGAAGAAAATGATTTCCCATTGACTCCTGTATCTGATAAAAATTCTGAAATAAACAATATTGAAGAAAAATCTATGGAGAAGCAAGTTCCTGTTCAAAACAATGAAGTTAAAAAAGGTGTAAATGAAGAACTTGAACTGGATAATGTTCATGAGATAAAATTAAAATTTTCTCCAAAAACAGAAATAAATACTCCTCTTATTCCTGCTGCTCAAGAAACAAAAGATGCTATTGAGCAGGATGTTCAAACAGAAGAAAAGATAAAAAATATGGCTGATGATAAGGTTGACGAAATTACAGAAAGCAGTGAAAATAAACCTAACCAGAATGTTATAGAAAAAGGTGAAGCTGTAACTGAAGTTAAAGAAGAAGTTAAGAAATATGATGAAAATAATCTTGATAAAACAAACGAAGCAGCTCCTGCAATTGAGGAAGTAAAAACCTATATTGATGAAGCTGCTAATACAGTTAAGGAAGATTCCGCTAAAAAACTGAATATTGTGATTCCGGAAACTAATCCTGTTAAAGTTGAATTTAACAATAATGTAATATTCCCTGAAGGTAAAACTGAGAAAGAGCAGCCTGTGAGTGTAAAAGATGTTCAATATCAAAAAACAGACACGTTGCAAACAGAAACCAAACCCGAAAATTATCCCGCAGACTTTGAAAATATCAAAACTGAGCAGGCGGATGATGTTAAGTCACAAGTACCACAAGTTAACTCCGAGGCTCTTGATATTCATCACAATGAGAACAAAGAATCTGTAGCACCTGTAGATACCGAGATTAATAGTGCTAATGAAAGTACGTCTGAGGATGTCGTTGATGAAAATGTGATGCCAAAATATACGGGAAATGAACTCGAAAATGAAGAAAATATTCAACAGACCGTAACACCGCCTGCTCGGTTAAAGCATATGACTAATAATTTCAACAGTTGTGATTTCCCCAAGCAAGAGGAAAAAGTTAACGGTTTGCTGAAAACAAGAAATAAAGTTGTTAAGGTAATCGTAGGGCGTGATTTGGCTCTTTCTGCAAGAACCAAAAAACTTGTTGCAGAGAACTTTGGTGAAGAAAGAAATGTTGGATATGGAGCCATTTTTGTTGCACAAAATAGAAATAATAATTCTTTTAATTTGGATACTTCATCAGATTCCATTGATTTTGACGGTGCCGAGCAAACTCAATCTCAGGATAATACCAACGAAAAAGAGGTTACGATTAATACATCGCAAGATATTATAAATGCTAAAAATATTGTAGGTACAAATATTAATTATGTAAAAGATACAAATGTTCTCCAACGCAAATATCAGGTTTTGACAGGAAGTAATTTGATGATTAATGTTACTGATAAAGGTAAGTTTGATATCTTTAACGATAAAGTTTTTAATCTTGTTATCGACTCAAAAAATGATGCAAAGTATTTTGACACCAATTATCAGCTTCCTCCTTACGAAGAAAATATTAAAAAAGTTGAACCAAAAAATACTGCTTTACCATTACCTCTTATAAAAGAAGATGGACCAAATATCTTATCAGGGTCTGAAACCGGTGAGGATACTCAATCAGATGAAAATCCCTCTGATGATGAAAATATCTCTCCCGCTGGAACTAAAAGTGTTGACAAGGACGAGCTTCTAAATGATGAACCTAAACAAGCTGTTGAACCTAAAAAAACATTCTTTTCCAAGATATTCCGCAAAAAATAAATTATCCTTATTGTTCTGTTGAGGTATGCATGTTAAATATAAAAACAAGTATTTATATAGCTAATGTAAAACCTTTATCTGATGATGATTTGTTTGATATTGCATATAATGTTGTTACTAATGACAGAAAAAATAAAGTTGATAATTTTCATTTTAAAAAAGATAAAGTTCTTTCTCTCGCTTCAGAATTACTTTTATTATATTCCTTGAGAAATATCGGATATGATACTGATAATATTGAGTTTATCTACGAAAAAAACGGTAAGCCTTATCTGAAAAATTCAAATGATATTTACTACAATATCTCTCATTCAGGTGAATATGTTATGTGTGCAGTTTCTTCAAGGGAAGTTGGTTGTGATATTGAAATTATAAGTGACATAAATTTGAATATTGCAAACAGATTTTTTTCTGATGAAGAATTTAATTTAATTAATTCAAAAAGTAATCTTAATGAAAAAAAAGATATATTTTTTAAACTTTGGACACTCAAAGAAAGTTTCATAAAAAATACCGGTTTGGGAATGACTTTACCATTGAAAAGTTTTGCTGTTAATCCGGAAAATAATATAACTGTTAGGCAAGATATTAACGAAAATAATTATTTTTTTAAATTATACGATATTGAAGGTTATATGTGTGCAGTTTGCTCTTTAATAAACGATTTACCACTGAACTTAATTAATGTCGATTTGCAAAATATTTTTTGAATCAATTATCTGTGGAAACCGATTGGTTTGCGTTCATTCTTTGCATCTTCCACTTTTTCAACTGCTTCTTGAAAGTCATCAATACTTACTGATTTTTTCTTAGCATAAATTGCTTGTCTGCAACATGTATTGATTATTGCATTTAAATCGCTACAACTTTTTCCGTCAGTACATTTAGCCATTTCATCAGCAAGCGGTAATAATGATAATGCAATTTTTTTCATACTTGATAATTTTGTTAATATTTCTTTCCTTTCGTCAAAGTCAGGCAAACTTATTTCAATTTTTTTATCAAATCTTCCTGTTCTCATTATTGCATTATCGATGTTATCAATATAATTAGTGGCACCTATAAGTATTATGCCTTTTTCAGCTACCTGATTTGCAAGACTGATTAAGCAGTTTATTTCATCACGTTTCCAGTCCGTACTGCTTTTCCCTCTTGATGCTGCTATTGAATCTATTTCATCCAAAAATAGTATATTGGGTATATTGTTTTTTTGATATTGGCTTTCCAGAGCTTCAAATATTCTTCTTAATGTTTTTTCTGTTCCGTATGCTCTTGCATCGCCTACTGATGATAAGTCAAGTTCATACATAGGATAACCTGTTTGTTTGGCTATAACTTTGGCAACAAATGTTTTTCCGCACCCGGGGGGGCCGTACATAAGGAATCCGTTTGGCATTTCGACATTATTTGCTTTTAATTCCTCGCGAATACCTTTTGACCAAGGCTTTATAATAAAGTCTTTTATTTCTTCTTTTGCTTCTTTTAACCCGCCAATATCATCAAGGGATGAAGGTACCGAATCAGGTATTCTTACCCTGAATTTTTTTATGTCATCTTCTTCATACATTTCTTCGCCAACAGAATTTTCCCGTATTATTTCTTCTGTTCTTTGTTCTTTTTCGGGTGGTTTTACTTCCATCTGACTGCATTCTTTCAGTAGTTGAATTATAACTTTATTTTTTGTTTTTGCAATATAGCTTTCAAAATTTGAGTCTGTTTTATCTAATTCTTTTCCGAATTTTTTGCATAATATCGCTACCAAGAATGTATCATTGTGCTTAATTGCAAAATCCAAATAATCTCTGTCCTTATTTGAAAAATCATCATGTAAAATAATATTTACCAATAGTTTTTTTCTGTCGTTTCTGTGCAGTAATGCTTTGATTTTACCAATATATACAGGATTATAGATTGCATCTATTAAACTTTCATCAGCTCCGTCAACAACAAAGTTAGGGTCAAAATTTCCGTTGGAGCGTCTTAGCATTTCTGCCGCGTGATGATATTCTCCTCTTTTACTGTATGCGTATATCAGTCCTGATGTCATTTGTTGGGCAAGTGCAATGAAATCGTCTTGCGATATGACAAATGTATCTACTCCGTCACCAAAGCTGATATTTTTTCTCGGCAGAGTGCGATTAACGGAGTTCGCTCTGTTTATACTGTTTATATTTGAAAAATTTGTAGCACTGATTGTATTCATATTCGTAATAAATACGAACATATTTTTATTTGCTATTAAATTTGATTAAATTATATCAAGTTTGCATAAATTTTTGTATGCACAGAAATTACAGGGCGGATTTTTATCAATTGGAGCAGGGTCAAATTTTAGTTCGTTTAAATCTTCATAAACTTCCTTTATTTTATTCTCTATATATTGAGAATCTTCATTTGTTAATACTTTGGATACGCTCTTTTTATGGTTTTCAACGTATATTACACCGACCGATGATACTTTTTTTCCTGTTTTTTTCTCGTATGCGTATTTATAGAAGCATAATTGATTAAAGTAACCTTCTTTAGAGCCGCCAATTGCAATTTGATTTTCCGAAACAGGTGTGCCGGTTTTGTAATCGTATAGGGAATATGTTCCGTCAGAGTTTCGTTCAATTCTGTCAATTTTTCCTTTAATTTCATATTCGTCAACATTGACACCGCTAAAATCTTCTTCTGTTGCCTCTATGTTTTTAATCGGGAATTGAGAAAAGTACGGATAATAGTTATCAATCGTTTTTATACCGTTTTTATGAAAATTTTCCTTTTTTACGTCACTTGAAAATCTTTCGTTTTCTATATATTTTTCAAAGTCTGCTTTAATACTTTCTATGCTCGGATATTCTCCCGTTGCTTTTGCTATTTTTACAGCATTTTCAAGCAGCGAGTGAATTATTGTGCCGAAGTTTGCACTATCCCAATTGCTGTCTTCTACCGTAATTCCAAGAATTTTCGTATAGAAGAAATTTCTCGGACATTTTATGTAATCATTCATTCTTGTCGGAGAAAGTATTGTGTTTTTAACACGTTCTTTAATTTCATTTTTAAATGCCTTTTGATTATCATGAACATCTCTTGCTATAATCCTCATAAATTCATTATCGAAATCTTCAGGCTTATATTCAATATTAATTCTTTCAAAATCATAGTCGTTTAATGCGGCTAAATATTTTGTTATTTGTTGTGCCGAGCCGTTATCCATATCCGCAAATGAAATAGAGAGAGAATGTTTTGCTCTTGTTATTCCGACAAAAAGCAGTTTTAAAAGTTCACTGTCTTTACGTTTTTGTGACGTTATGTCGTCTAAAACTTCTTCTGTGATGAGTTTGTAGTCATTTCTTCTTGAAAAATTTTCCCATTGTTTGGCTATTAGGTTAGGAAGATATACATGCTCAAATTCTCTGCCTTTTGAGCCATGAAAAGTTGTTAATTGTACTGCATTTTGAATAACATCACTTTTATCGGTACAAATTGATATTTCATTTTTTATGCAATTATCAAGATATTCCGTAAAATCGAACAGATTTCTTGTTGGGTTGCCGTTTTCGTAATCGGTTGCTTCTTCTATTATTTTTTTGATGCCGGTGAGATTTTCCATTCTGTTATTCTCTTGTGCATAAAAGTACTCAAGTATTCCTGTTCGGTTGATGACTTCTATAATACTGTTTCTTACACCGTTTGTTGACGCATAGTCTTTTAAGCTGTCATAAGTATTCAGAAAATCATTTATTTTATCGGGATTTTTCCATTCGCCCATTGTTCTTAAAAGATGGAGAAAATCATTTTGTTCATTTTTACCTGAACATTGTTGCTTGTGAAGAATTTTATTATAATCTTCTACGTCTATTTTAAAAGGTTCTGTTAAGAGCAATCCAAAGAGTTTATCATTTTCCAAAATCTCGTTTTTAAGTGCTTTTATGTAGAAATATGTAAGTATCGTTGAGCGAATTGAAAATATATTTTTGCCTTCGTCAATTTGAAACGGAATATTTTTCCCTTTCAGCATTTCTGCATATATCCCAAGCTCTGCTCTTTTTCTTGTTATAATGGCAATTTCAGAGAGTTTTTTATCTCCGTTATCGTATGTCGGGCAATTTTCAGAGTTAATTAAATTTACTATATCATCAATAATATAGTTCATTTCCTGCATTTTTTCGCCAAAATGTAATCTTTTTACTTTTTTATCTTTTGCGATTATTTTTTCATTTTTTGCAGTAAGTTTTTTTGATATGTTTTTTTCTTTAAATTTTTCATTGTTTTCAAGTCTGTCTTTGTCTTTACTGATTAATGCGTAGCTAAAATCGAGTATGGACTGCGTTGAACGGTTGTTTTCGATAAGGCAGATTACCTGAGTATTTTGATATTTGGTTAAAAAGTTTTCAAGGTTATCGGTTCTTGCACCTTGAAAAGCGTAAATTATTTGGTCGTCATCACCTACGACCAATATATTTTTTTTCTCATTAGCATCAACCAAATTAAAAATAATGCTGTTTTGCAAGTCGTTTGTATCTTGGTATTCATCGACCAAAAAGTATTTATATTTGTTTGATATTTCGTTTAAAAATGTTTTATCATCTTCAAATTTATCAAGTACAAAGTTTATCATATCCGAAAAATCAATAAGGTTATTTCTAATCATTTTTTCGGAATAAAGCTCATATAAGTTCCAAACTTCCTTAGCTTTCTCAATATTTGTAAGAACTTTTTGAAGGTCATTTCTTTTGGTTTTGGTTCTCAAATCACCTTTTTCTTCTTTTTCTCGTATAGCTTCTTCAAGCTCTCTTGCTTGAGGCATTAATGTCGGGTTTGTTTCAATGTATTCAAGGTATTCTTCTTTTGTTAATCTTTTACCTTTTAACTTTTCGGATAATGAGATAAAATCTCTTGTGTAGAAATATTTATCTGCTTTTGGGGCTACATAATATACTAAGCCTGTTTCATCAATTGTTTCCTGCATAAGTGTTAGTTTTTCGGTTTCGGTTATCAAATGTACGCCTGGGGCAAGATTAAATTCCGCCGGGTTTTCTTTAATTATTTCGTTGCAAAATGAGTGATAAGTATAAATATCCACCGATGAAGCAATTACACCCATGGTTTTTATCAACCTTTGCCTCATTTCATTAGCTGCAGCATCAGAATAAGTCAGACATAAAATGCTTGATGGTTCTATCCCGGCGGACAGCATTTTTTCTATACGAGTAATAATAGTTGTTGTTTTTCCTGTCCCTGGCCCTGCTAAAAGCATTATTTGTCCGTTTAATGTATCAATTGCTTGTTGTTGTCTTTCGTTTGGTGTGATTTTTGCATTACCCATTTTGTATCCTTTCATACTTACGAATGTTACTATTCTCATTTATATTTTTTTATTTGTCAAACCTGTTATTATTATATATTTCCCTAGCGTCAAAATCGGACATGTTTTACTAAAAATAAATACATGTGTTCAAAAAAAATATTTACGTATTTTATAAAAAACAGAGTCGATATCGAAAAAAATAATTATGCCAAGAATAAGTCCACTTAATGATTTTTCATGTATACATAACAGATATTCCGAATCAGGGAAAAAACGTACAAAGGGTTCAACTTATATGCGAGATGCTTTTTGGAACGATGATTTCGGCATTATTAACAATGATAATAATGATAGTTGTTTAGCTAAGATGTGGAATTCCGTAATTTCGCATTTAAGGTCTAAAATCAAATCTGATGAGTCGATGTTTTCTTCATATGAAGAATATGGTGTCGCTCTCAAATATGCTCCGAAAGAAAATTTGAGCTTGTTAAAAAATCATGCTGAATTTAAAAGACTTTTTGAGAATAAAAAATTATCGCCTGTTTTTGTTAAAACCTGTTTATCTATGGAAAAAGAAAAACTTGAGTTGATACTTGCCTTTTTAGAAACAAAATCTCATAAGCACTTTATGGATAAATCACTTGAAAATAACGATGATATGACTTTAAGTTCTTTAAATTTCCTTGGACTTCGGAATAAAGATATTTCCGAATTTAAAAATATGCTTAAAAATGCAAATAATCCGTATTTATTACGGATGGTAGAAAATGATGAAACAGATTATGATACTTATTTGAGGTTTGTAAGAGCTGATAATTTGAATGGTTTATTTGAATTTTTGTCTGATGAAAAAATAAAAAAATTGCATAATAACGGTCATTTACCTAAAGATTTATTGAAAATGTTTGCTGCTTTTTCCTTTGATGAACCGCAATTGTTTTTAAAGTTGATTGATAATGAAAATATTCTTAATGCAATTAAGGAAAAGAAGTTATCAACAAGCAGGATATTTGAAATATTATCTTTGCCAAAATCACTTTTCCCTGTTTTGAATTTGGATGATTTGGATTATCAGTATCGAAAAGTAGCGGAAAGGCCGGAATTGTATCTTAGCGGTCAATATAATTCTACTCCCGAAATGCTTGATATTGTACATGATTTTTTTGATAATAATTTTATTTCGTTACTTGTACTCTCTTCTCTTTATGATAAAAACACCATGAATAATTTTCTCAGAATGAGGTTTGATAAAGTCGAAAAATATATTTGCGATTTTGATGCACTCAGTAATGAGTACATGGCTCTATTTCCAAAACTTGTTAAGGCAAAAAATGCAAATGGTCAGCCTTTTACATCTTCGGATAAAATTGATTTTATAAATCTGCTTACGGCATATTATAACTTTGACTCCAAAAAAGTTCCCCGAAATTTAACAAATTCTTTAAAATCCGAGAAAATTAATGTACAAAAGTTAAAGAAGGAGCTGTTTTTCAAGTTGCTTGATAAATTTGGAATTTCAAGAAATGATATGTTGCCATTGAATGACGATAAGTTAAGTGATTGGGATTTGCAATTTGTACATTTGTTAGGACTTAATTCTGAAGCATTTTCGGACATATTTAAAATTGCAATTAAAAATGATTTTCTTTCTCATATTCTTTCAAAGAACAATCCTGTCGGTAAACTTAATGCAAAAACTGTTGCTGCTTTTGAAAAACATGGTTTGGATTTTCTTCGTTGGTTAAGACCTTCAGATAAAAATAATGTACATCTTGTCGTAAAAAATTCAGAAGACTCTTTTATTGAGCAAATTATAAGACAATTGTATGAAGACTTGTCATTCTTGAGAGAAAATGATTCGGCAAGAGATTTTATAGACAGGCATTTTCAAAATTGTATTGATGATTTCGGCAATTTTATTTTGCCTGATGAACTGTATACAAACAAGACTAAGTTGTTTAATTTTATAAAAAATTTAACCGTTCAATTACAAAGTTTAAGGAAACGTGCAAATGAAAAATTAGAAACTTCACCTGATAATGCTGCGGCACTTAGTACAGCTGCAATTTTTAAAGGGTTTGAACGCAAGATGCTGGCTCTTCAAAAAGCTCAATTTGTTAATGATAATTCTTCTCTTGACTGTACGATAAAAATGTGGGACAGATATCCTCAAAGAGATTTATTCCAAGGAAATTATTCTTCTTGTTGTATGGCGATTGGTGAATCAAACGAAGAAGCAATACTGAATTATTTGAATTCTGCTGCTTTTAATATGATTGAGTTTGTGGATAATAAAACCGGCAAAACTTTTGGAAATGCCTTGTGCTATTTTATTTCAACACATGATGATAAAAAAGTTTTGGTTTTGGATAATATTGAAATCAATAATTCGTTTCAAATTAATGATGGGGCGAAGGAAAAATTGCGTGATGCAATATTACAATATGCAAAAAATGTTGCAAAAGAGGTGACTGGTGTTAAAAATCCTCAAGTTTATTTAGGATTATCAAATAATGATATTGATGTATCTGACCTTGAACATGTGATTGACAATATTGGAGTTATCGGTGCTTATACCGATAAAGATACCTATTTGGATGTCTTTCACGGTTGGACTTCCGAATATTTCGGAAGGTGTGAATTACTGAAATTAGTTTAAATTTTCAAAGTAAATTTTTGTAAACATATAGCAATAGCCTGTAATGGGGTGTATAATGTTAGTAAGACTTGTGCGTGAGAGTGTATGAAAAAGAAGGCATTTACATTAGCAGAAACAATTATGACTTTGGCTATCATTGGTTTGGTGATAACTGCAGCTATACCTGCGATGACATCACGAACTTTTAATGATAATTCAAAACTCAAAGCTTTTTGTGAGGATCCTGCACACGCTGCTGACGTAAGATGTCAAAGGTATTTAGCTTCCAGAGCTCCGTTTGTCGCATGTAGCGGTACGGATACTTCCTGTTTATTCACTAATAATGCTATAACAGGTGATACCGCTACCGGGGTTCCGTATAAATATCCAAGATTTTCTGGTTCGACTTTTAGTTCTGCCGATGTTGATTTTTCATTTGCACTCAATCCTGCGTTTCCTGATTTTTGGAGTTATATTCATTCTGAAAATATCACACCTTTCAGAGTCGGTAATTATTTTTATAAGGAAGACGGTACAAATTTGTTTTTAATTAACCAGGGTGTGATGGCTTTTCCTCAAGGTTCTCAAAATACTGTTTTGGGTTCGCTCAGAGACACTTCCAATTTGCCTGCTCTTGGGAATAAACATACTAATTTTTCTGTAGCTTTGGGTTTGGGTTTAGGTACGTTTACTGGTAATACGGTTGTAGGGATTAACAATTTTGGTCTTAGTCCTAAAACTAATAATACTGTTATTGGAACCGGCAATACTGTAGCTAATGCAACTGCTATCGATAAGTCAATTGTCTTGGGTAATAATAATACAATTAACCACTCTAATGCTGCCGTAATCGGTGCAAATAACACAACTCCTAGCGAGGGTTCTCTTATTGTGGGGCATGATATCACCGATACTAATCTTGTTTCTCTTGGCAGTAATTTGACTTTAGCAGATAGTGCTGCAGCTACTCCTGTTGTTTTTAATTGTGATGAGTTTCGTACAGGTGCAACGTTTAATAATGTAAAATTTCTTATTGCTTCCGATTTAAGATTAAAAAATATAAATGGCTCTTATACAAAAGGCTTAAATGAAGTATTAGCAATAAAGCCCGTTACTTTCTATTATAATGCTGATGCAACCGCTACGGAAAAAATAGGTGTTATTGCTCAGGATGTTCAAAAAGTTTTTCCTGAGGCGGTTAAAAAAATGCCCGGCGGATATTTTGGTGTAGACAACGCTCCTATCTTTTTTGCAATGATAAATTCATTGAAAGAATTAGATAATTTGACAATTTCCGAAGAAAAAAGACAGCGTGAACTAAAGTCAGAACTTGATTCTTTAGAAAGAGAATTGTTTGAATTGACTACATGTAAGTCAAATTCTTTCATTGATAAAATTAAATGTTTTATAATGAGAATAATTTTTGATTGGAGGGGTATCTGATGAAAAAAGGTATTTCTTTAATCGAAACATTAATAAGTTTGACGATTGTGGGTTTGTCATTAGTTGCTTTGTTGCCTGTTATGACAATAAAAAAATCTGCATATTCTACTTCTGCAGGTAATAGTTATTTTGAACATGTTACATCGGCAGGTGAGAATTATTATCGTCCGACAAGACCATTGATAATAGGAAATCCGACTGATGTTGCCGATGATATTCCTATCGCTAATCGTAATTTTGAAATATATACACCCGGACTTGCAAACAGCAGTATTGTTCCTATATATGCATCAGAGTCTTTGTTGTTGAATAATGCAATTGTGAAACCTTTTGTTACCGGTGTCGATCCCGATCGTTTGCAAATTGTTTCAGGTCCTATGCCGGCTGCAGGAGCAAGCATTACTTATCCTATGAATATATACTTGGATACAAACAGTGTTGCTATTGGAACTCATGATAATTTTAATGTTGAAAATAATAGAAATGATACTTGGCGGTGGGATAAAGAAGGTTGGCTTGATAATGACAGAAATCCTATTCCTGATACGGCTGATCCAACTAAACATCATCCTCCTTTGAATATGCTCCAAAACAATTTAACATCAATATCGTCAGGAACTAATGAGTTTATTCACATATCTCATCCTAATATTGGGGGTAATCCGTATCATATAGGTGTAGGACAAAACGTAGTCGGCAAAAGTAATTTGAATTTTGCGTCTTTAAATTTTGTCGGTATATTTAATGCCGGTGCAGATGGTTTTCAACAGCAAACACTTAAACCTGAAGTTGATTTTGCACTTGGATATACAGGTCTTGCATCTCCGGCTCCTTTTCAACCCGATAATTATGTACTTTCTCATGCAACTGTTGAAGGAACTTCTAGATTTACTCTGAATGCGACTACCATAGGATCAACTGATGCTACACCGAGAACATTTACTGCCGGCAGACTTATTTTGCCGAGTGATAAACGCCTAAAAACAATATTGTCTGATTATAAAAGAGGTTTAAAGGAAATATTAAATATCAAGCCTGTTGAGTTTGTTTTTAAAAGTGATACCGAGCAAAAACATCACATTGGTATCATTGCTCAGGATTTGAAAAAGGTTATTCCCGAGGCGGTTAGTGTCAATAAAACCACGGGATACTACATGGTGTCGGATGAACCGGTGTTCTTCGCTTTGATAAATGCAATTAAGGATATTTATGATAAATATTTGACTTTAAAGAAAAATAATGACGAATTGGAAAATAAAATTGTTGAACTGAGAAAGATAAGAGATAGTTTGAAGGCTTCTCAGGGAGGTGCCGATGAATAGTTTTAAAATAAGAGCATTTTCGTTGGTTGAAGCTATGATTATTCTTGTGTTGATAAGCGTTGCTATTATGGCAATGGTGCCTTTGATTTCCCAAAAATCAGCATCTTCCGGTATTCAATTATTCCAAAAAGCAGGCGGAAATACGTTTTTAGGTTTTGGCAACTTGTCAAAACAAAAATTAGGTATTGGATTAAATCCTAAGAGTGTTTCCACTATAAATGCAAAATTGTATACAAATAATATCGGAATTAATTATGCACCGGGAACTACCGCCATTTATTTAGGCAGAGATTATAATGCAGGTGCTTATAATACAAGAGTGGTGTCTGCAAATTCTATAAGTGTTGGACAAAATGCTTGTACAGGTGCTACAGTTTCCATTGGTTCACAAGCTAATGCTGCCGCATGTGCCACAACTAATTTTCATATAGGACAACACAATGGAACTAATGTTAGATCAAGTGGTCCGACTAATTTTTCATTAAATGTTGCAAACCAAGAATTAATAAGACTAAACAATAACGATTTTACCATAAGACATTATAATGCAGGTGGTGCTGTGACGATATTTGATTATACATCTGCAACAAAAACTTTTAAATTTGGTAAGGATGTTCGTATTGGTGCTGGTGGTACGGGTGACTTGTATCTTTCTAACCTTGCTTATTCTATTGGTGGCGTACCTGAGGATGATCCCAAATCAAGTTGTAATGTATGCAAAGATGACGATCCCGCTTGTAGTTCTACATATTTTGATCATGCCACAGGTACTCTAGGTCTGCAAATTGAATTATCATCAGACAGGCGACTGAAAAATATCATTGCAAAATACGAAAAAGGCATTGATAATATTAAAAAGATTGATACATATACATATACATATAAAGACGATAAGAAAAAGAGTTTGCAAGTCGGTTTAATTGCGCAAAAAATTGCGGGAATATTTGACGAGGCTATTCATATTGATGCTAAAGGTTTTTACAGTTACGAAAGAACCCCTATACTCTATGCAATGGTGAATTCTGTTAAAAGTATTTCAGCAAGATTAGATGCTGTGAGCAAGGAACAAAAATCACTAAACTCAAGAGCAGATAAACTCTTAAAGATGTACAAATAAAATTATTATAAAAACTATATTGAAAAGCATTTTTCAAGTTGTGCAACTTGTTCGTATTTTAATCCTGCTTCTGTCAGTTCTTCAGACTGTAACCCGAACAGTGACACAACATCTTTTGCTTTAAGGCTGGTTGGTCTTGCTACGATTTCATTTATAACAAAATCAATAGCCTGGTGTCTTGTCATATCAAATTTATAATTAAGGTCGTTTTTGCGACCGAATAACCTGCTTTTACATTTTCCCATAAGTTAATATCTCTAATTTCCTTCTATCATAGACACTCTTAATTGGTGTCTGCCTCCTTCAAATTCGGTTTTTAAAAATGTGGTCATAACTTCTTTTGCCATGTCCATTCCTATGATTCTTGCTCCCATTGTCAGGACATTTGCATCGTTATGAGTTCTTGCCACTCTTGCTGAATAAGTTTCATGGCAAGTAACAGCTCTGATTCCGACAACTTTATTTGCAACTATGCATACGCCAAGACCACTTCCGCAGATAATTATACCTTTATCAAATTCATGGTCTGCTACTGCAAGTGCAACTTCTTTTGCTATAGAAGGGTAATCAGCAGGTGTTTTTTCAAAAACACCGAAGTCATAACATTCAACATCTAATTTTTTTAAATACGCAATTAATTCTTCTTTCATGTCGAAGCCTGCATGGTCGCAACCAATTGCAATTTTTTGTTTCTTCCAGTCGAAATCAGCCAATTTTAACTACTCCTTCTCGTAATACATGCCAACCATTCTCATATTTTATTATAGTCGATTCTTTATTTTCTGCATAGTAGCCAAAGTCATTTGTTACAAAATTAACATTTTCTCCAAAGTAATTTTCCACATCTTCTTTTTTGAGTGCTGAAGGCTGAGTTGAAAGATTGGCACTTGTTGTCGCTAAAACTTTGCATGGAGAACAATCTGCAACTTCCCAAAATACGGGGTGGTTTGGTATTCTTATTCCTACGGTATCAAAACCTGAGGTGACGAAATCTCCCGTTAATTTTGATTTTTTAGTTATTAATGTCAATGCCCCCGGCAGATATTTTTTAATAACATCAAGTTCAATATCGCTTAGCGGTTCGATAAAAGGTTCCAAA
Organism: Candidatus Gastranaerophilales bacterium; assembly: GCA_045598245.1. GTDB lineage: Bacteria > Cyanobacteriota > Vampirovibrionia > Gastranaerophilales > JAILCC01 > JAILCC01. The sequence goes on along the minus strand of JAZLLQ010000022.1, from coordinate 41,035 downwards.
TATTCAAATTTGCTTGCCATCAATATCAAAGGTTTTTTGCCGTCACGATTTTTTAGTTCATAAATCTTTTTTACGGCTTTTTCGTTTGTCGGGTCTGCACCAAGTCCCCAAACTGTATCGGTAGGATATGCTACTACTCCGTCATTTTTTAGTGCTAAAGTTATTTCTTTAATATCACTTTGGCTCAATATAGATTTGATTTGTTTTTGCATCTTTTTCCCTTTGCTTTTTAAATATATCTCCCATGTCAGGTAAAAATCTCAGACATTGCCCGTTTGAAGATATTGGAAATTCTTCACTTTCATGCGGTAAATACATATATGATTTTTTACCTCTTACATCTACTGTCCATGTCCCCAAAAATTTTCTTTCTTTTTGATAATATCCGTATGCATTTACTAAAACCTGATTTTCATTTGTTTTTAAAAAACCTAATGGTTTTATATCCCATTTGTAATCTTCAAGAAACACTCCTCTTTTTGCCCAATATTCAATAATTCTTGTTCTTACTATATTAAGGTCATACAATTTTTCTTCTCCCAAATCATATACAAACAGCTTGGTCAGATAAATTTGGTCATAATTTTGTCCTAATTTTTCTTTGAATAATATTCTGTTTGAAGATTTACTCCAGTCAATGGGAGTATAAGTATCAAATTTGAACGGATATAATTTTGCATAATCTGTTTCTATTATCGGCATACCGTCTTTATCCTTTGTTGACACACTTAATATTGCCTCTCTTTTTGAAAGACCTGACGGCAAAGGAATTATATAAAGCGCACAAGCTGTTACCCTCGGGTCAGGATAAAAATATACTTCCGAATAAACAAGATGCTCAAAGTCAGGTGACGCAACTGCGTTGAGATTATATTGATGCATTGTTGGAAGTCCGAAAATATTTAATTCCCTTGAACCTGCAGGGTAGTTATAATCAACAATTTCGTAGTTTTTCGCATCCAGAATTTCATCATAAATATAATTCGGTTCTACCGAAGCGTCTTTTGAAGAAACCGGCATAGTAAATAAAACAAAAAATACTATGCTGATTAATATTTTTTTCATTAAATTAAGCCTTCTTTTACTGCTGTAATTGTTGCCTGAGTTCTGTTTTCAACGCAGAGTTTTTGAAGAATATTATGTACGTGTGCTTTTGCGGTTGCTCTTGAAATAACAAGTTTATCCGAAATTTCAGGATTACTAAGTCCGTCAGAAATTAATGCAAGTACTTCAAGTTCTCTTTGGGTAAGACCCGCATTTTTTGCAAATTCAGCAGGGTTTTTTGCCTGTTCCGATGGGGAATTTTGTTTGGTTGCTCTGTTTAATACCATTCTGGCAATTGTAGGGTCAAGCCATGATGCCCCTGTGCTTACCGCTAAAATTGCAGCTGCAAGCTGAGTAACATTTGTTCCTTTTGTTACGTAGCCGTCTGCACCTGCTCCGAGTGCAGCAAAGACGTCATCCTCGGATTCTCTTGAAGTGAACATAAGAATTTTTGTATCAAGGTGTAATTCCCTAATTCTTTTGGTCGCTTCAATTCCGTCTATTTCAGGAAGTCCTATGTCCATTAAAATTACGTCTGGTAACAGTTTTCTCGCTTTTTCAACCCCGTCAAGTCCGTCTGCAGCTTCACCAACAAGTTCAAGTTCTTCAACTTTACCAATGCCAACTTGTAACCCCATCCTTGTCATTTCGTGGTCTTCAACTAATAAAACTTTTACTTTTTCGCTCATTTTATACTCCCTTTAATTTGATTTTTTTAACTTAAAATAGAATGTACTGCCTTTATCAAGTTCTGTCTCTAAGCCAATTTCACCGTCATGTGCTTCAATAATTTGTCTGCTGAGGTATAAACCCAATCCTGTTCCTGTTGAGCGTTTTTTCGATGTGCCTTGAGAAAAACGGTTGAAAAGTTTTTTTGCATCCTCCGGCGGAATTCCTCCGCCGTTGTCTATTACCGAAAATATTATTCTATCTGCAGTTTTATCGACTTTTACAATCACATTACCGTCAGATTTTGAATGAATAATGGAATTTCCCATAAAGTTTACAATTACACGTCTTAACTCTTGTTTATCCCCAAATACCGTAACTTCATCAGGTATGTCAAGTTTCATATTTATATTTTTCTTGTTTGATAATGATAGAACCTCTTCCGAGCATCTTCTTATCAATTCACATAAATCAAAATTATCTTTGTTTAATACGTAATTTCCGGCTTCATATCTGTATACTTCAAGAAGAGCATTAACAAGTCCCAACATATCTTGATTTGAATGTAACATTGTTTCCAAAAATTTATTCTGTTGTTCCGTAATTTCGCCAAGTGTCCCGTCAAGGAAAAATTCTAAAGTTTGAATTGCAGCCAAGAGCGGTGTCCTTAAATCATGGGTTAATGTTGCTATAAAATCATTTCTTAGTCTTTCGATTTCTTTTTGCATGCGGACAGTTTCAACGAGTTTACTTCTTTCAAGTCCGTTTTTAATATTTATTAAGAGTTCGTCATTATCCCATGGCTTTTCAATATATTTATATAAGCCTACTTCATTGATAGCTTTTATTGCATTCTCTTTGTCTGCATAGCCTGTCAATAGTATTGTAGTTATTGATGGTTTTATTCGTTTGACTTCACATAAAAACTCAATACCGTTCATATCAGGCATTAAAAAGTCTGATATAATTAAATCAATCTCTACTTCGCCTTCATCCAAGAATTGCAGTGCTTCAATGGGGGAATTGAACGGAAATATTTCATAGTCAGTCTGAGCTTTTAACAAAAGTTCAAGCGTTTTTGTGACAAGTTTGTCATCGTCAAGAATTAATATTTTGCTGTTATTTTCTTCCATAACTTCACCCCTAAATATAGGGTATCTTATTTGTGCAAAATATACAAATTAATTAAGAAAAATGAAGATGTTTTTTGCTTTCATTGAGATTTATTAAAAAATATACATTAATAATGATTTTTATTATAATTTTTTTATGAAAACTGTTTTTAAAATATTATTTTTTACATTTATATTTTTGTGTTTGAGTTTTAAATCTTTTGCATATCAAATAGGGGTATTTGAGATATATGACAGCTCTAACCCTGTGATGGAGTTTGATTTCCAAAATAATAAAACCGTTAATGTTTCAAAATCCAAACTTTCTTCAATTAATTCTAAAGACTTTCCCGTATTGATATTTTCTAAGTATTCTCTTGTTGATGATACAGTTTATAATGAAATTTCAAGTTATTTGAGAAATGGTGGGAAAATTATTCTTTTTACTCCTAATTCTCAAACCGAATTTCCAAATTTTAAAAGGATGGCAAAATTAGTTGGCGTAAATGTTGAAAAAATTTCAACTGCAGCCGAGGCAACCGATATTAATTGGGTTGAAAAAACATTATATAATAACACGTTAAAAGCAGGAAAGACTATTGCAAAAGTATCCTTGTACAGTGAAACTGAACATCTCGCTGTTTTTGGTGATATAGAAAAACATGAAACTGCGATATCCAAAAATCATAACGGTGTCTTTATTAGTTGGAGATGGGGTTTTGACGGTGACAGGCAGTTTAACGAAAAAAGTATGAAATATATTTTGGAAACGTTAATTCCATTACCTAAAGTTACGGCTTCATCCAATATTCAGCGTTATATTGGTGCGATAAATTCTAATGAAGATATAACCTTATTAAGAGATAATCGTGATTATATTGAAAATTATCAGGATAATATAATTAATTATTCCAAAGATATTTCCATTCCTCAACAAGAACTTGAGCTTTCGAAAATTAATGAATTGTGGGCGAACTACTACGCTAAAAACGGTAATGCTGATTTGTATAAAAAGTATCTGAATTTGGCAGACAAAAATGTTTTTAATGCAACAGTCGGTATAAATAATCTCTCTCCGGCAGAAACGAGAGGAGTTTGGTTTGACAGAGGAACAATTGTAAATATAAAAAGTAAGTCTGAAATGGGTAGATATTTTGATAAATTAAAAATGAGCGGAATAAATACCGTGTATTTTGAAACCGTTAATGCAGGTTATACAATTTATCCGACTCGTATTGGTAGCCAAAACCCCTTAACTAAAGGAAAAGACCCTTTAGCTTGGGCTATTGACGAAGCACATGCAAGAAAAATGAAATTGCAAGCGTGGGTTTGGGTTTTTGCGTCAGGAAACGACAGACATAATAAAATTATAAATAAACCTATGACTTATCCCGGGCCTGTTTTGGAAAAAAATTTAAGATGGGCTCTATTAGGAGAAAATGGTAATTTTAGACCTAAAAATCAGCCTGAATTTTGGATAGACCCGTCTAACAGAGAAGGTGTAAAATTCCTTTTGAATTTAATTGATGAAATTGTTAATAATTACAATGTTGACGGGATTCAACTCGATTATATCAGGTATCCGTTTCAGTCCTCTGATAATCTGATGGGATTTAATCACAATTCCACCGAACAGTTTGCCTGTAAAACAGGTGAAAAAATGTTTGATAATGATTACAGGACAAATATTCTTTGGAATAAATGGAAAGAAGATAATATAAATTCTTTTGTGAAGAAGGTTTCAACGAATTTAAAACGAAAAAAATCTTCTTTGAAAATTTCAGCTGCTATTTTTTCAAAAACTCAGGATTACAGACTTGGAGCAATTCAGCAAAATTATGAAAATTGGCTTGCAAATTCTTATGTTGATTTTCTTACTCCAATGTCATATTCTTCAACGCTTTCAGCTTTAAAAACAAACATTAATCCTTTAAAATCACAAATTGATGTTGGTTTGATTTATCCCGGGATTGCTCTTCAACATGTTAATCAGGTTGAAATTTTGAAACAAACTTCTTTATTGAGAGAAAATGGATTTGCAGGTGTATCATTTTTCGCTGTCGCTCAGCTTACTGATGATAAAGCAGATTTTTTATCTGATACTTTTACTGATAAAAATGCTTGTGATGTTGCCTATAATAAGATATATGCGGCAAAATTAATTCTTGAAGATTATAAAATTATGTTAAATACGCTTAAAAACATTCAGTACGATTTATCTCAAATTCAAAAAACAGAAATAGATTCGCTTTTGACTTATACAAATGCCGCTATTGTAAAAATAAATAATAAGCAATTTTCAAGCGCTGTTGTTACACTAAAAGAATTAGAACGCAGAAATGATGAGTTTTTTACAAAATTCTCAAACTATAATCCACAACGAAAGCAGACGGCAAAGAGTTATATAAAACGTGCAGAAAATCTTATTAAAGTTAGTATAAAACGAGGAGATAATTAATTCTATCTTGTTAATTGACTTGCTTTATATCTGATTTTTCTATATTATGTTATGTGAAATCTGTGAGGGAAATAAAATGATTACAATAAAAGATGTTGAACATGTTGCAAAATTGGCAAGGCTTGCTTTATCGGAAGAAGAAAAAGCTAAATTTGCTCCGCAATTAAATGCTATTTTAGAATATGTTAATGAATTAAATGAAGTTGATACAACAGGTGTTGAGCCTATGGCACATTCGATAAAAATTTCTAATGTTATGAGAGAAGATGATGTAAAACAAGATTTTACTCGCGATGAAATGTTAAAAAATGCACCTGATGAAGAAGATGGTTTCTTCAAAGTTCCAAGAATTAATTAAGGAGTTAATATGTCAAATTTTAAAATTGCAGTGTTACCCGGTGACGGAATTGGTCCGGAAGTTATAGAACAAGGTTTAAAGGCACTTCGTGCGGTTTCAAATAAGTTTGGGCACACTTTTGAATTTAATGAAGGATTAATAGGTGGTGTTGCTATTGATAAAACAGGAGTTCCTCTCCCTGATGAAACAATACAATTGGCACAATGTTCCGATGCTGTATATTTGGGTGCAGTCGGTGATTGGAAATATGATAAACTCGACCCTGCAATAAGACCTGAAAAGGCTTTGTTAGGTATAAGAAAAGCATTAAAACTTTTTGCCAATTTGCGTCCTGCATTCGTATATGAAGAACTTGTTGACTGCTCTCCCATGAAGCGTAATATCGTTGAAGGTGTCGATATTATGATTATCAGAGAGCTTGTAGGCGGTGCTTATTTTGGCGAACCTAAAGGTATAGAAAGTCGTAACGGCGAAAAAATCGGTTTTAACAACATGATTTATACCGAAAGTGAAATTGAAAGAATTGCAAGAAAAGGCTTTGAAGTTGCAATGAAAAGACGTAAGAAACTTTGTTCTATTGATAAAGCTAATGTTTTGGATGTTTCAAGACTTTGGAGAGAAGTTGTTTTACGTGTTGCAAAAGAATTTCCTGAAGTTGAACTTTCTCACATGTACGTTGATAATGCTGCAATGCAATTAATCAGAAACCCAAAACAGTTTGACGTTATTGTTACAGAAAACTTATTTGGTGATATATTGTCTGATGAGGCTTCAATGTTAACCGGTTCATTAGGAATGTTACCGAGTGCAAGTTTGTCTGATAGCGGTGTTGCTATGTATGAACCCATTCATGGCAGTGCACCTGATTTTAAAGGTCAAAACAGATTAAATCCTATTGCGACTATTTTGTCTGCGGCAATGATGCTTAAGTACAGTTTTAATCTCGATACTGAAGCAGAAACAATTGAGAATGCCGTGAGAGCAGTCCTGAGAGATGGTTATCGTACCGAAGATATAATGTCTGACGGTATGAAACTTGTTGGAACTTCTGAAATGGGCAATATGATTGCAAGTTATATTTAATTTTTGATATGTTGAATTTAAGTAATAACGATAAAATTTTAATTGTCAGATTAACTGCATTAGGTGATTGTTTGCATACTTTGCCTATAGTTTCTGCAATTAAAAAAATATATCCGGATGTGTTTATTGGTTGGGCTGTCAGTGAAAAATGCAAAGATGTTGTACTGAATAACCCGCTTATTGATAAAGTTCACTTGATTTCTAAAAATGATAAGTGTGCATATTGGAAAGAAATTTCTAATATAGGAAAAGAGCATTATACTATTTCTATTGATAGTCAAGAACTCTTAAAGAGTGGTATTGTGTCTTTTTTAAGCGGTGCAAAGTACAGACTTGCACATAATAAGTCAAGAGAATTTTCTTATTTGTTTGCAAATGAACACTTGAAAGATGTTCCTATTTTTGATTTATCACGTCACGTTATTGAACGGAATATGGATTTTGTCCGTTATTTGGGTATTCATGATTATGATATTAATTTCCCTTTGCCTGAAAACAGTTTAGATAATCTTAATTTTGTCAAAAATTTATTATCAAATGTTGATATTAATAAAAAAACGGTTGTCATTTCCCCTTCGACTACTTGGATAACAAAGTTTTGGACTAAAGAAAATTGGTCAAAAGTTATAGAGCATCTTCAAGATAAATTTAATATTATAATTACCGGTTCAAAGGATGATATAAAGTATGTTGATGATATTTTAGCTTCTGTTGAAAATAAAAATATTGTAAATATAACTGGAAAAACGAATATTTTACAGTTAAAAATTGTATTTGAAAATACAGATGTTGTTATTACGCCTGATAGCGGTTCAGCACATCTCGCTGCAGCTGTTGTTAAACCGACTGTGATAACATTGTGTGGTTCAACATCCTCGATAAGAAACGGCGCATACGGCATTAATAATATTAATTTGTCTGCCGATTTATCTTGTCAGCCTTGCTATAAAAAATCTTGTAAGTATTCAGAAGGTACTTCTGTCTGTATGATGAGTATTTCTCCTGATGCAGTTGTGGAAAAAGTGTTTGAATGTTTAAAATATGAATGATAATTTAGATTATTTTAAAAATATTGATATAGCAATTGAACATTTTAAAAATGCTTCAACTGTTGAACTTTTTAATTTTTTAAAAGGTGATGATGAAGTGTTGCAACAAATAGCACTGCTGAAACTAGAAAATATTTCTTCTCAAACAGAGGCGGAATTGATTTGTAATACTTTAACCGGTCATTCTTCCGAAACAAGGGAATATTGTGCGTTTTTAATTAACAGACTGATGAAAAACCCTGATAATATTCCTTATTTTACGGGTGATTTTATTTTGACTAAGTTCACAGATGCTATATCTGATGTAAATCCTAAAGTTTGCCGAAAGATTATTGAAATCTTGCCTTTATACAAAAATTTAGATGTTTTATACTTGAATCTTTTAACAAATTCTTTTCTATTTGTCGATGAATTAAGAGAAAAGAATAAAAACAAAAATTATCAATATAATACAAAATCTTTTCATCTTTACTGGCACATTTTTGCTTTGGGGTACACATTAAAACACGATTTATTTGATTTGTACAAAGATAAATTAATAAAACTTCTTGATTTGATTTTTGATTTTAACGAATATACTTTGAGAGAAAAAGGTGCTTTCCTTTTGAAAATGCTTACAAATTATCTTTCTGAAAAAGATGCAAATATTCTCTATTCAAAATATTCTTCTGATGAAAATTTCTATGTTCAGGAAATTCTTGATTAAAGTTGGATATTGTTTTCTTGAGCAAAATTGAAGATATCATCAAGTTTCTGTTTTAAATGCATTGATAAATCGGAATTATGCAACTTATCTACGGTTTCTTTAGCTTCTAAAAGTTTTTTATATAAATTATTTATATTGTCATTTTTTAATGACGGATTAACTGTAATCTGTTTCAATAATATATCGTAAATTACAATGCCATATTGCGCTTTGATATAAGTATAATCATGAATTTCAGCAAGTTGATATGCTTCGTCAGCGTTGATTTTTGCCATATCATAATCTCCTCTGAGCGTATAAATCTTGGCAATTTGAAGTTTTAACAACGATGTAAAGAAAAGATTATTTGTATTTGCTTTTTCTGCCACATCTAATGCTTTTTGTGAAACTTTAATCGCTGCATCGTAATTTTCTTTAAATATTGCAATTTCAGAATACATATACCAGTTAATTAAAGCACCTAATGCCCATTGTGCATTTGAGCATTGATAGGACAATTCATAGGCAGTATTTTCGGCAAAATCAGTATTGCCTTCACGCAGGGCAAGTTTTACCAGTAATCCTTTTATAACAGGTTCAAACGAGAATTTTTTGATATTTATACTGAAATTAGCCAACATAACAAGCTCATTAGCAATATTAGAATATTCACCTTTGAAGTATGCTAAAACATTTTTCAATAACAACCAAATAAATGTATTATTGTTAGGATCTTTAGAGTTTGGTACGGATTCCTGAACCGATGCCAGAATATTTTGGGCTTCATCAGTATTACCTTGCAGGACTCTGAACATACAAAGTGCAAGTTGTGCTTTTAAAGTGTATTCTGGGTTAGCACCTTGCGATGCAGCCGAATAAAGATTTTGGGACATATCAACAGCTAAGGATGATCCCTGAAGAGCATATGCTAAGGCTAAAATATACATTGTTTCATATTTTATTGACACAACGTCATCATACGAAAGAGTTGTTATTTCTTTTGTTTTATTGCTCAAATACAAATCAATTATAGGTAGTATACTTGTATTTGCAGTTGTAATTACTTCTTCGTATCTTCCTAAATTCAAAAGAGCATTTAATTTTGAATAAAATAGCAACATACCTGCGATTTGATTTGTATTATAATCAATTTTTTCGAGTGCTTTATTTATACATTCAAGTCCTGCTATGTAATTGCCGATATTTTCAAAAGCGACACTCATTATACCTAATATATCAATCGTTTTTGCATCGTCAATGTCTTTATAATAATTGTATAAATCTTCGGCAAATTTTACTGCTTTATCAGAGAATGAAAGATATGTAATATTTAATAATTCTTCTTTGATTGCCAGCATAATATCGTTTTTATTTTCAATTGTCGATAAATCTATTGCTTCAAGAAGCATCATTTTGTAATAAATATAAGAGTAATCATCACCCACGCAGTATGCATCTTTTGTTGCCTGTTCAATGTAGTTTATGATTTCATATTTAGGAACGGATACCGATAAAAGATTTGTAACAACTTCTGCCATTTCGGGATTGGATAGTTGTACAAGAGTATTCATTGTATTTGTTGTGCCTGTAAATTTATTATCATCGGAAAGAGGCAGATTTCTAATTGTTTCCCAAACCATTCTGCTTTTGAATGTGTAATTATATGAGTCAACGGGAGTAATAAAATTATTCATTGATAAATATTTTATTATATCTTGGAATGTATTATCATCAAGTTTTAGAACATTTTGGACAATTGCAGGTAGGAACTTGAACCCGAGTATACTAGCGTAATACAATGTCTTAAATGCATCAGGTCTTATATTTGATATATTTGTTAATCGCAGTTGTATAATGCTCTGAATTGTTTGAGGAAATTTAAAGTTTGAAATTTCAGGTGAAATATAAACCGGATTGTTATTATCGTTGGTGAATTTTATTATTCCGAGTTGAAGCAGTGAATATAAAAATTCTTCAATAAATATCGGTAAATTATTTGAATAGTCATAAATATGATTTAAAATATTTTCTCCGAGTTCTTCCCTTACGCCTATTGCTTTCATTATAAAATCGTCAATTTCCGCTTTATTCATCGGAGGATATTCTGTTTGAAAAGTGTTATTCTTATTCAAATGCGGAGATGCAAAATATTGAATAATATCGTAATTCATATTTGATGTGATAAATATTTTAAGGTTGCATTTTAATATGCCGTCATCAAGCAAACTTTTTAGAATTTCCATAGAAAAGCTGTCAATATTTTCTATATCTTCAATCTGAAGTACAACTGCTCCTCTGCTCAATAATGCTCTGAATATAGAAGCAATAGCATTGTATGTGTTCATTTTGTTTTGGTAAATGCTGTTTGATAATGCATTTTCGTTATATATAATTGTAGCTATTACCCATTCAATTATGTTTACATCTGTAAAATTTAATTTTTCTGACAAAATAGTTGTAATTTTTTTCTTTGTATTTTCAATATCTATATTAAAAACAGGAATGTCAAACAGATTTTTAAGAACGCTCTTGAAAAATGCCAACGGTGCATCTTGTGCCTGTAATTGACACTGACCCGATAACCATATATTTGAGTTATCTTCTTCAAATGTCATTCTCAATGCATTAAAAATATTCGATTTGCCTATGCCTGTCGGACCGTTTAGACAAACTACATATCCTTCTTTTGCCATTTGGACTTTATTTACTATTTCGCTAACAACATCCATTCGGCTTTTGCTTGGAGGTTCTTTGGGTATATCTGTAATAATTGTTTCAGGGTTGTTTTGGTCTAAGAATTTATAGAATTTACCGTTAGTGTTTTCAATTTCTTTAAATAACATTCTGTCTTTTAGTTTTTGATATACATCGTCAGAGATAATTATGTCATCAACTACTCCAAGAGATATTGCCGAAGTGATATCTGATTTTTGCGTTGTATTATATGTTCCTATAAAATATCTCACTTTGTAGGAAACTTTTAATTTTGTTTCAAGTACAACAGAAACTTCATCAAGAGCATTATCCAGTTTCTCAACAAAATCTACCGCATAATTTACAGAATCTATAAAAGAAGGTGCAGTTTTAAAACTGGCAATTAATGTGTTTTCGTTGATTTTTAATGGTTTTACGTTTGTTTCTTTTGCGGTTTTTGCAAAAATCTGATAGAACTTTGCAATAATTTTTTCGGATAATTCTTTAGATTTAATATTGTTTTTTATTGATGAAATATTTATAAGTTCTATGGCTACTGAAGCTGCATTTTCAAGCATAGGCAGTTGCTCTTTGGGCGCAGCAGGTTGTCGTACCTGAGTGTTTGGTGTTGTTGGCTGAAATTGGCTACCGCATTTTCTGCATGTTTTAGCCTGATAAAAATTGACAGCTTTGCAAGCCGGGCAAGCCTTTAAGAGTTGTCCTCCGCAATTTGAACAAGATTTAGCGGTAATTGGGTTATAAGAACCGCAATGAGGGCATTTGAGTTTTAACTTGAAGCCACATCCGCTACAAACTAAAGCATTTTCGTCATTTTCTTTTTTACACTTCGGGCATATCATTCTTTAATTTTACCTGCAAAAAATATTTTTACAAATTACAAATATAATTTATTAACGTTCTTACACCAACACCTGTTGCACCTTTTTGATATTCTCTCAGCGGTTTATTCAATATAGAGGTGCCTGCAATGTCTATATGCGCCCACGGTGTTGATTTTACGAATTTTTTAAGGAATAATGCCGCAGCAGAAGTTCCGCCGTATCTTGAACCTGAATTTTTAAAATCAGCAATATCACTTTTTAAATCATCAAAATATTCGTCAAACATTGGCATTTCCCAAAGATATTCACCTGCTTCTTCCGCACTAATTTGAAGATTTTCAATGAGAGAATCATCATTTCCTAAAAGTCCTGATGCAACTTTACCGAGAGCAACACAACAAGCACCTGTTAGTGTTGCAATATCAATAATTGCGTCAGGTTGTAAATTTTCAGCAAAGCATAGAGCATCTGCAAGTGTTAATCTGCCTTCCGCATCTGTATTATCAACCTCAATTGTTTTCCCGTTCATTGCAGTTAAAATATCACCGGGTTTGTATGAGCGAGAGGCGGGCATGTTTTCGCACGCTGCAACAATTGCGTGAACTTCAACTTCTGGTTTTAAAATTGTTAATGCTTTCATCACTGAAATAACCGCAGCTGCTCCTGCCATGTCGCCTTTCATTTCAAGCATTGAAGCTGCCGGCTTTATATCAAGTCCCCCGCTGTCAAACGTAATGCCTTTACCTATTATTGCTAGGGTTCCTCGCTTTGCACCTGATGGCTTATATGTCATGTGTATAAGTTGTTGTTCATGTCTGCTCCCTTGTCCTACGGCAAGAAAAGCCCCCATACCCATTTCTTTTACTTCAGCTCTTCCGTATACTTTTACTTCAAGTTCGGGAATATTCATTGAAATTTGTGCAAGTTTTTGTGGAGTTATAAGCTCTGCCGGTTCATTAATTAAATCTCTTGCGTTATTTACAGCTTCGCAAATAACCTGAGCTTTATCAACTGCTGCTTTAACTTCATCATTCTTTTCTGAAAGTATAATGATTTCTGAAATTTTATTGTCTTTGTTATCAGTTTTGTATTTATCGAATTTGTAAAGTCCTAATAAAGCACCTTCAATAATGTTTTGTGATACAATACCTGTTTCATTAAATATACCGTCTGCAATAACTGATACGGTTTGGGCATTTTTTATACTTTGTGCTTTTTGTAAGGCTTTAGATGCAATAATTCGGATTTTGTTGAATGTAAACTCTTCTCTTTTCCCCAGACCGACAAATAAAACGGTTTTACATTCTTTTGTTCCGTAAGTTGGTAAATTTATAAGTTCTAAATATTTTCCGCTAAAACCATAATCGTTTTTAGCAGAATTGTAAAATTCTATAAAACATTCTCTTTCAAAATTAACATCTTCAAATACGGGTATAACTAACACATCTGCCTTCGTTTGGCAAGGTTTTGCCGTTGAATTTAATATTTTCATAAAAGCACCTCTTTTCTCATTTTAGAGTATAGAATAATTATATTTTTATGTCTATAAATTGTTTGTTTGATTTTTAATATACTTTTTGGATTTATAAAAGTTTATCTGTTTTAAAATATAGATGAACTATTTACAATAATATATAATCACTGTATTATATTCGTATGAAAGAAATGACATTTGAACAATCCGATATTGCTAAAAAATTAGCTGATTATAAACTTCCAAGATATAATGAATTGTCATCATTCCCAGTTGTGATGCGACAATTAATAAAAATTTTGGATAATTATTTTTCTGTTTTTCTTTTACCGGGTGAGGAAAAATTTTTAACACAAAGTATGATTAACAGTTACGTATATAAAAAGGTTATTGATGCTCCCATAAACAAAGAATATGACAGAAAACATATTGTTCATTTAATAAGTATTGGTATCTTTAAGCAAGTTTTGCCCATTTCTGATGTTGGTAAATTGATTTCTATGCAAATGAATCAGTATCCTATTGATATTGCATATAATTACTTATGTGATGAAATTGAAAATGCTTTAAAAATTACTTTTGGTTCAAGAGAATTTGGCAATTTAACTCAGGTTGCCAAAGTGAGAACTCCACTGACTGAAAGAATTTGCTCCGCAGTATTTGCTTTTGTTAATAAAATTTATGTTAAACAAAGTATTTATTTTGTAGAAAATTACGATAAATAATACAAAATATTTAACTTGTTGACATAAAAATATTTTTCATATAATCTATACATGAATTGTAGATAAAATATATTTTTATTTTAAATTAATATAAACTGAAACGAAATATATAGAGGAGAGAGTATGAAAAAAGTCGTAAGTATAATGTTAGCAGTGTTGTTAATATTTAATTTGAACTTTGCTGCATTTGCAATTCAGGAAAGTAGCCGTGCTGTTAAAACTGCAACTAAGAAAGTAAATGCAACAAAAATAGAAATCGCTTTTGTCTTTGACAGTAATGCAGAAAAAGCTAACGAAATAATAAAAGTGTATAAGCCAATGATTTCAAAATCATTATTACCTGAATATAAAGCTGTTTTTTCTGATGATTTGATTTTTAAAGGTGAATGGACAGAGGCTTCTTCTCAAAAAGCCGCACAAAAAGCATTGCAATCACGTGCAAAAATGATTGTATGTTTCGGTTTTTGGTCAGGAGAATACTTAAAAAAGTACAATAAGACAAAAAATGTTATAACTGTTGACCAATACGCAATAAGAGGTTTTAGTGATAAATTTTTTAACCCTGTTCAACAGTCCGTAAATGATTTTGTTATTTTTCAAAGACTTGTTCCTAACATGGGTAAAACGGCAATATTATTAAATGAAAGAGTTTATAATTCCAAAGGCAATTGGGATGAAATTGCTAAAAAAGGTTTTGAAGAAAAAGACTGCGACATTGACTTTGTTATAATTCCTGTCGGAAATGATATAAATAAAGCACTAAATGCTATTAGTGATGATGTTAATTCGGTTTATGTAACTCAAATTTATAATCTTTCGGCAGAACAAAGAAAAGAGTTATATACAAATTTAACTCAGCGAAAATTACCGACATTTTCATCAATGGGTAAAGAAGATGTCGAACTTGGTGCAATGTTCGGAACTTCTGCAAAAGATTTGGATAAAAAACTTGCCGACAATATTACTTTCAATATAAAAAATGTTTTAAAAGGCAAAGTTGTAAAAAGCACCCCTGTTACATTTACAGACGGAAATGTCTTGTATTTTAATAAAGATACGGCTGAGGCAATCGGTTATATTCCGCATGTAAGATTATTGAAAAGTGTAGAAGTTATTACTTCAAAGCAACCCGATCTTAGAGATTTGAGTTATGTATTTAAAACTTTTGAGGAAAGAAATTTATCTGTTCAAAGAAAGAAATTTTTGATAAGTGCGGCAAAAAGGTCGTTGGCTGCAGCATATTTACACTATTTGCCAACACTGAGAATTGATTTAGGATATCAAAAATACAATGATTCTTATGCCGAATCTTATACTGATGTACCAAGAGGTGTTGGGCAATTTACTTTGGGTATGGATCAGGTAATTTATTCTCCTGATTTAGTCACAAACATCATAGTTAAACATAAAAAGTTGAAATTTGAAAAGGCAGAAAAGGTTTTAACAGAGCAAACAACAGGATTAGAAGTTGCTCAACTGTACATTGATTTCATTATGCTAAAAAATGGTATTGAAGATAAAAGACAATACCTTGATGATATAAGAAATGCACTTGCAATGGCAAAAATCAGAAAATTAAACGGTAAATCCGGAGAAGAAGAAATTATGAGATTAACCGGTGAATTAAACAATGCCGAAAAAGATTTATTGCTTGCAGATGCTGCATTTAATAATGTTAAAATTTCCATGAATCAACTGTTATATTTGGACCAAAAAACTGATTTTGATTTAGCTCCGTTAAAAGTCACAGACCCTGCATTTTTCTTGTCTGATATCAATATATTAGACCATATAAGAACTCCTGATAAAATGGAAAAATTTACGCAAATGGTTACGGAAGAAGCAATTTTTGTTGCACCCGAAACTACAAAATTAAAAGCTGCTATTGCAATGAAAAAAGCAGAAATCGGTAATTTCGCACAAAAATTCCTGTTACCTAATGCAAAACTTTCTTTAGAATACGGAAGTCAATTTAACAGAGATTTACCTTATGAAGCAGTTGGTCACAGGGGATTGGCTGCGGCAGGTATACCGTATATCGGATTAAATGAAAATTCTGCAAGACTATTAATTGCCGCACAATGGAAACCGATAGAAGGCGGAAGCAAAATTGCAGAAACAGCAAGAGCAAAGGCTGAATTAAACGAATTAAAAATGTATCTTGAGGATGTTAATACCGAAATAGAAGCAAATATTCGTTCAATTATTAACAGATCAATATCACGATACCTTTGTATTGAACGCTCTTACAAAGCTCTAGGTGCGGAAGAAGAAAATTTCAGACTTGTAAAAGAAAAATACTTGATGGGCAAAACAACTCTTCCTCAATTACTTGATGCAATTAAATCAGTTAACGAAGCCAGACTTGAAGCAGCTAACTCACAATATGAGTTTTATAAAGAGCTTGTTTGGTTACAAAGAGGTTTAGCGTCTGTAAATTGGTCAAATGCATCTGACGAAGCTAAAAATTTCATTAAAAAATTAAAAAAAGAATTAGAACCGGAAGGTGATATTAACGTAAATCTTTAAAACTGCTTATATTAATACATTACTACGTCTAAAGTCCGATTTATTATTTGAAACTTTGTTTATAAATCGGACTTTTATTTTACAGACTCAATATTTTCTCATTGTATTAATTAATCTTTTCTATTATTATATCTTTGTGGTTATTAATAAGTAATTAAAATGAGTGAAGCTAACGAAAACTTTCTTTTAGATTTTGCAAAACAATTTAAAATTGGTCAGAATCTCCCTGCATCAGAACATATAAAACTCTTGAAAAACCTTGAAAAACTGGATGGTCAAAGGTTGGTTCTTGTTATTAATTATTTTCTAACCGTTGAAACAAATGTAGAAGTTCTTACTTATTTTGTAAAAACCGTTGCTAAATATCAGGATAATTTAACAATGGATATAATTACCGACATGCTTTTGTCTGATAAATTTCAGAATGACGAAATAACGACAAAACTAAAATGCGAAATTGTTAATAATCTCGGTCGTTCCGGCAATACAAATTATGTTTTACCTATACTGTATGTTTTAAATAATAAAGATGAAAATTATAAGATAAGACTGGCTTGTGCAGAAGCATTGGGAAGAATTGGAAGTTCTTATGCGGTTACACCTTTGATTAATGTAGTTGCAGACAACGAGGAAAAATCTATGTATTTGAGAGAATCAGCCGCTAAAGCATTGGGGATGCTTGGTGATATACGTGCAATTGAACCTCTTGCAAATATTTTGGAAAACAGAAACGGTTTGTTTGACAAGTTTACTTTTTTAAAAGAAAGAATTGTTGAAACTCTAGGCAGACTCGGACAATATGGCGATGAAAAATCATTTAGAGCATTGAAAAATGCACTTGACGATGAATCTGCTTGTGTCCGTTTAGGGGCAATTGAAGCATTAAGTGAAATGGATGATGAAAAAGTCATTTCTCTTATTGAGAAAATGATTGATGATGAAGACGAAGAAGTTGCAAGAACTGCTATATTTTCATTGTACGAAATTGCAGGTATTGAATACATTAACGAACTTTCTAATAAAAGAGAGCTACCTGTGTGTTGTATTGACGAAATAGCTGAACTCATGCCAGAGTCAGAGAATATTGAGGCAGATAACAATAATGAACAATAAATCTATGATAATTTTATCAGGCGGACTTGATAGTGCTGTTAGTTTGGCACTTGAAAATTTAAAGAGCAAAGTTGATTTGGCTCTGTTTTTTGATTACGGACAAAAAGCATTTGTTAATGAAAAAATTGCAGCTGAAAAACTTTGTGATTTTTATGATGTCAAATTGAATATAATTGAATTGCCTTGGTTGAAGAATATTAGCTCTAATGCTTTAACCAGCGAGGCTGCAGATATACCTGCTATTGACGAAAATAAACTGGATAATTTAGAAATTTCGTTAAAGTCAAAAGAGTCAGTATGGATACCAAACAGAAACGGATTATTTTTAAATATTGCAGGTTCTTTTGCTGATAGTTTGGGGTATAAAAAAATAATTATTGGGGCAAATAAAGAAGAAGCATCAACTTTTTTGGACAATTCAAAAGATTTTATAAATGCAATCAATAATGAATTTAATTATTCAACTCAAGTTATGCCGCAAGTTGTTGCTCCATTAATTAACAAAAATAAACAAGAAATTATTGAAATTGCAAAAGATATAAATTTCCCGTTTAATCTTATTTGGAGTTGTTATTCGGCAGGTCAAAAACATTGTGGAAAATGCGAATCGTGTAAAAGATTAAAAAGAGGACTTGAAAGAGTTGGTTTATTTGATATTGTTAATTTACTATTTGATATAAATTAAGGAGATTATAATGAAGAGTCGTTTTATTGAAAATGAAATGGTATATACAGGAAAACAGCTCAGTCCCTCTTGGATATACAAAAATTATTGGATGCAGGGGGATGCCATTGTTGCTTTTACAGGTAAATGTGATTTAACGATTGATGATATGGTTGATATAGAGGACTATTTGAATAATTCCCCTATATACAGTAATAATATGCTTAGTTTTATAATTGAACATTTTAATATTGGCTTGGTTGAAGGCGTTTGCAGACAAAGATTATTTATGTGTATTGTCAGTGAAGTAATTAAATCTTATCTTCCAAAAGACCATTCTATTATGCGCAGGGGGGATGACCTCTTTTATAACGGCGGCAAGTTAAGCGTTTCTATTTGCACAAAATCTATTACATCAGTTTTGATGCACATCGGTATAAATATTGATGCAGAAGGGGCACCCGTAAAAGCTGCAGGTCTAACCTCGGATATGAGATTAACAAATATAAGACAAATTGCAGAAGATATCATGAATAAATATATCATTGAGTGCGAACAAATTATAGGCGCATCAACAAAAGTCAGAGGAGTTTATTAGAATATGGCTAAAAAAGTAAATGCTAAAAAGAATGAAGATAAAAGGAAACTTATAAATATTTCATTGGTTATATTTTGTATTTCTATAGTTGTTTTTTCTGTTATAGGTGCATTGATTATTGATAATTTCTCTTCACTGCAACAAGTTGAAGATTTGTCACAAATGGAAGAAGATGATTACAAAGGTGAGATTGACGACAGACTCCGATTTATTGCAATGCAGGATGATGACAGACTTGCATTGAGAGAAAAAGAAACCTCTGAGATAGAGGAAGATTTGAATGAACCAAATGCGGCAGATGAGTTTTTTCAAAATGGTGAAGAAGTAAAAAAAACTAAGTTTGAAGAGTTTAATGAAAAATACCACAAGCGCAGTGTCGTTGATGATGCTGATATCAAAGCAAGTGACTCTTCTGATTTAGAGGAAATACCTTATAAAAAACCGGTAACATCATCATCACCACTTAACTTAAAGGTTGTTATCGGTAATTTTGATACAAAAGAGGCTGCACAAGAAGAATTATTGCAAATAAGTTCTCAGTTCACTGCACCTCCGTTTATCAAATATGTAAATGGTAAGTACGCTTTGCAGGTTGCATCTTTCAAAACTCCGGAAACAGCTTATGAATTTGTTAATTCATTGAGACATCAAGGTTATAATGCAAGAATAATTGAGGAATAGATGTCTGTAATTCATACCAATTTGATTTATGATACAGTTAAAAATTTAGCACTTTTGGCTAATACTGTTTTGCCTGTATATGACTATGATAAATTGTGCAAACTATATGATAATGAAGAAAACGAGTTGGCTAAATCTGCTTTATCACAAATATTGGATAATGTAAAAATTGCCTGTTGTGATAAAAGACCTTTATGTCAAGACACAGGTTTTGTGACAATTTTTCTTGAAATCGGGCAAAATGTGCATTTGGAAGGAGAATTAGTTAATATTGTTATTAACAATGCTATTGCTGATGCTTACAATGAATATTTCCTAAGAAAATCAATTGTAGAATCTCCAATTAAAAGAATTAATACTGAGAATAATACTCCGGCTCTTATTCATACACAAATTGTTGCTGGCGATAATATTTCAATATATTTAGTTCCAAAAGGTGGCGGATGTGAAAACGTGTCTGCATTTAAAATGCTGATGCCTGCGGATGGACTTGAAGGTGTGAAAAAATTTGTTTTGGAAACAGTAAAATCAGCATCTTCAAAACCTTGCCCTCCTATAAAAGTAGGCATAGGTATAGGATCCAACTTTGAAGGTTCTGCAATTTTGTCAAAAAAAGCACTTTTGATTGAAAAATCTGTACCTGATTTTGAAAATTTTGAAAATGATTTATGTAATGAAATTAACAAATTAAATATAGGGGTTATGGGTTTAGGCGGAAACTCAACATGCTTTGATGTGAAAATTCTCCAAGATGCCTGTCATATCGCTTCATTACCCGTATCTGTAAGTGTTTCTTGCCATAGTTCAAGACATGCAAAAGCTATTATATCTGAAGATAAAGTTGAAATTTTACCTGCTGAATATAAATTTAAAAATATTGAGCAAATTGCATCTGATAAAATATTTAAAGTTAACTCCAATGATATAGAAACGATTAAATCCTTAAAAGTTGGTACAGATTTTTTATTGTCGGGGAAAATTTATACAGCAAGAGATGCGGCACATAAAAAAATGGTGGATTTATTGAATTCAGGTTGCGATTTACCCTTTGAGATAAAAAATTCAATTATTTTTTACGCAGGTCCTTGTCCTGCTAATAATAATGAAGTTATTGGTCCTGTCGGACCTACTACGAGTGCAAGAATGGATGAATTTACTCCATTATTGTATGATAATGGTCTGCTTGCAACAATAGGAAAAGGCAATCGTTCCAGTGAGGTTGATAAATCTATAAGGCAAAATGGAGGCAAGTATTTTACAATTACAGGCGGGGTTGCTTCATTATTGAAAAAGTGTGTGAAATCTTCCAGAGTTGTTGCATATCCGGAACTTGGTGCAGAAGCAATTTTTGAACTTGAGGTTAAAAATTTACCTTTAATTGTTAAAATTTAGATAAAATATTTATTTCTTTACTAATTAACAAAAAGATAATAGAATAAAAAAGAACGTTATTTGAATTAATTATAAGAAGGGACGAATATGAAATTACATTGGCAAATATTGGTGGCTCTTGGACTTGGGGCAAAACGAAATTGGCATATATTTATTGCATTAATACTTGGAGTCATTGTCGGTATTTGCTTTCCTGCAACTTATTATCCGTTGGTACATAAAATTTTAACTATTGTCGGTAAGATATTTATTCAGGCAATTCAAATGATAATGTTACCACTTGTTACGAGTGCGATTATTGTCGGTATAGCCAGCATGGGAAATTCAAAACAGCTTGGAAAAATCGGTCTTAAAATGATTTTCTACTATGCAATTATTACTGTATTGGCAGTTGCTATAGGTTTTGCTTTGGCATTTACAATTAATCCGGGTGTTGGAGTAAATGTTTTAATTTCACCCGATATTGCAGCATCTGTGCAAGGTAGTTTTGAGGCTATGCAACATGGCGGTCATGGACTTTCTCATTTAGTTCTTGGAGCAATCCCGAGTAATCCTGTTTCTGCCTTGGCAAATGGTGAAATGTTGCCTATCTTATTATTTACTGTTATATTTGCCCTTGCATTAGCAACTATAGGTGATATAAACCGACCAATTGTATCCCTTTTTGAATCAGTTTTTGCAACAATGATGAAAATTACAGATTGGGTTATGGTACTTGCTACACCCGGTATTTTTGCATTAACTGCTACTGCTGTTTCGACCTATGGTGTTGATATTTTCTCTAACATAGGTCGCTATATTTTGACATTCGGTATAGGTGTTCTTATTCAAGTATTTGTTACTTATCCTTTGATATTAACTGTTTTTAGTAAAGTTAATGTTATGGCCTTGTATCGTGCAGTTGCGGAAGCTCTTATGGTTGCATTTGGTACAGCAAGCAGTTCTGCTACATTGCCCGTTACTATTGCTTGTTGTGAAAGACGTGCAGGTATATCAAACAAAATTTGCAGTTTCGTTTTACCTTTAGGAGCAACAATGAATATGGATGGGACAGCGATGCTGCAATGTATTGCTGTTGTATTTCTTGCACAAGCATATGGTATACCTCTTGATTTAAGTACTATAATTTTTGTTGGTTTCCTTGCTATAGTTGCTTCAAGTACGTCCGCAGGTATCCCCGGAGCCGGGCTTATTACAATTGCTTTAATTCTTAATAGTCTTGGTTTATCTCAAACACAACTTGTTGAAGGCTTTGCATTCTTGTTTGCATTAGACAGATTTACCGATATGTTAAGAACTATGCTTAACGTAATGAGTGATACTGTTGTTGCTGCGACAATTGCATCTAACGAAGGTGAAATTGATTACGACTTGCTTGGTAATCAGGATATTAAAAAGGAAGTAGTGTAAATTGTTTGATAAGTTTGCCTTGGATGAAAAGTATTTCTATTTTCCATGTGCAAAACTTGATGATGCAATAAATGTTTGGTTTTGTTTCCCCGCTGATTACAATGTTGGAATGTCATCTCTTGGATATTTGCATCTTTTTAGATTATTGGATGAAAATGAATATTGCAATCCTGAAAGAATTTTTTTAGATAGCGAAACTAATCGTATATCAGCTTACAATATTGATTTAATTAGTTTTTCATGCTCTTTTGAATTTGATTTTATATCAATATTTAAAATACTTGAAAAGCATAATATCCCTATATTGGCGTCAGAAAGAGCTGATGATACCCCTTTGATAATGGGCGGAGGTGCTGTGTTAACTGCAAATCCTGAGCCTTTTGCAGATATGTTTGATTTTATTTTGGTTGGTGATGGTGAAGATTTGATAAATGAAGTTATTAATTGTTTATATCAAAATAAAGATAAATCAAAAAAGTTAAAACTCGATTTGCTTTCTCAAATAGAGGGTATTTACGTTCCTTTAGTCCAAAAATTTGACTCCGTAAAAAGAAGAATTTATATATCTGAAAATTGTATAACAAGTCCTATTGTTACTAATGATTCTGCTTTTTCGGACACATATTTAATTGAAGTAACAAGAGGTTGTCCGTTTAAATGCAATTTCTGTATGACAAGTCATATAAATCAGCCTGTGCACTATGCGAGTTTAGATTCATTAAAAAATGCAATTGATTTTGGAATAGATAATTGTTCAAATATAGGACTCTTAGGTGCTTTAGTACCTGCAAACCCTTGTTTTGAAAAATTATGCGAGTATCTTATTAATAAAAGAGAAAACTATGATTTTAGTGTTTCAATTGGTTCTTTACGTGCTGATTTTATTACTCCGCTAAATATAAAGATGTTGACCGTATGTGGACAAAGAAATGCAACTATTGCTGTTGAAGCCGGTTCTCAACGTATGCGTGATTTTATAAATAAAAAATTAACAGAGGAACAAATTTTAAACGCAACTGATATCTGTTTTAAAGGTGGTCTTGATGGCTTAAAATTATATGCAATGATAGGTTTTCCAAATGAATCAGAGGATGATATTGAGGAATTATTGCTTCTTGCAAAGAAAATAAAGCAAAATAAAAAATTAATTCTCAGCGTTAATTCTTTCGTGCCAAAGAGGTTTACTCCGTTTGAAAGTTTTAAAATGGAAAATTCAAAATCACTGGAAAAGAAATTTAATTATTTAAAGAAGGAATGTCATAAATCAGGAATATCATTTAGACCATGTAGTATTGCGTGGAACGAAATTCAGGGTGTTATTTCAACTGCTGACAGAAATTTGTTGCCGTTTTTGATTGATGCTTATAAAGACGGTTCGACCATTGGTGCTTTCAGAAAGTCCTTTAGACATATTTAGGCAATTTTTTTATACAAATTGTTTTTATTATTACAGGTAAAGGATTAAGGTACAGTTATCATGGAATCATGGACAAGACAGGCAGTTGAACGAGATTTAAATAATCCATTTAGTCCATATTATATAAATAAACCTACTGTTTATGAACAAATAAGAGGTTTCTTAAATGGCAGAGGTGGAGTAAATACTGCCGGTTATTATAATACCAATTATTTCGGTCCCGGTAGAGTAACTTACCTTGCACAACCAAAATGTGATATTGTTGATATTAATAATAAAATTAAAAAAAGGAGTGATTTTGATAATTTACTCGGGAAAATTCTCTTTGGTACCGCTGCTGTAGTATCGCTTCTGTTATTAAGGAAGATACCAGGAACAGAAAAATTGGTTAAGGGAGTTCTCAGCGGAACATTCACCGGCATAGGAAAAGTACTTAGCGGTGTATTTAAGGGGTTAAGCTGGTTAGTTAAAAAATAATTATTTATTTCTTTTGCTTATGTTAAAATTCTTATGTTGAGTTTTAGAGGTATCCAAAATGAGTAAGAATGTTGAAGATGCAATAAGAAAGATTCCTGATTTTCCAAAGAAAGGTATAATTTTTAGGGATATTACTACAGCATTAAAAAGACCTGAAATTTTTAAAGAAATTATTGATTTTTTTATTGACAATTTTAAAGATGTTGATTTTGATTATATTGCGGCAATTGAATCAAGAGGTTTTTTTCTTGGAGCACCTGTTGCTTATGCTCTAAATAAAGGTCTTGTTATTATCAGAAAACCGGGGAAACTGCCTGCTGAAACAGTTAGTGCCGAATACGATTTGGAATATGGTACTGATAAATTAGAAATGCATGTCGATGCGATTGAAAAAGGTAAGAAAGTCATAATCATGGATGATTTGATTGCTACCGGCGGTACTTTGGGTGCATCAATTGAACTTGTTGAAAAAGTCGGCGGGATTGTTAAAAAAGCAGCATTTTTGGCGGAACTTCAAGGCTTTAATGTCAGAGAAAAAATATCTTCCGATATTGAAATTTTGTCTATGGTCAAGTTTTAATTCATGCTAAAAAATTTACAATATTAAGTATTATTAAGAAATATTAAGAAAAATGGTTTTCGTTTAAATGTTTTTATGTTGGCGAAAACCATTTTGTTTATTGGGTTTTGGTCTTTAGTGATTGTTGTAAGATTTTAGTTAGGCAATTATTTAAGAACGGAAGTTTTTATTTATATGAGAATAAAATTCTCAGCATGTAATTTACTTAGGAGATGTCAAAGATGGCACCAATAGCAGGTCCACAAATTACATTAATGATGTTAAAGGCAATGTCGCATGACTTGACGTTCCGTATTAACCAAAAAATGGATGCGAGAATGCAATTGTCTATGAACAGCATCTTCCTGGGTCAGAAAAAATCAGCAATTTATCAACAATTATCACAAATGCAAGATGCAACTTCTAATAATTCTGCATATAACCAAGCAAATGCTAACTTGAAGATATACGAACAAGAAGAAGCAAGAATTGCAAGTATGGAAAAAATTCTAGAAATGGAATTGACGAAGTTACAAAATGAATTGAAACAAGTTCAAGCTCGTGAAGAAGCTACTCAAAAAATGGTTGATGAAGGCTGTAAGCAAATAGCAGGTTCTATGGGCAGATAATATAATATAAAATAATTTTATATCAATAAAAAATAAGGTGATGAGCCTTATTTTTTTGTTGTAACGAATATTTCGTAAACTTGATTATTTTCCTTGTTAATATGATAATAGAGTAAAAGACACATAGTATCTTTTTTCGTTTTTTAGCGAAAGAAGGAGGCACAAGGAGAAGAAATATGGCGACATGCGAAAGCAAAATTGACTTAAAAAAAGTCGATGAGATTATCAACTCTTATGGTGCAAAGAAATCTTACTTGATTGCAATGTTGCAAAGAGTTCAAGAAGAATTCAGATATTTGCCCATTGAAGCACTAACTTATATTGGTACTGAAGTTGAAGATCTTTCCCCTGCAACAGTTTATGGTGTTGCAACATTCTATGCGCAATTCAGCTTAGAACCAAAAGGAAAATATGAAATTAAATGTTGTGACGGTACTGCTTGTCACGTTAGAGGTTCTATGCCTGTATTGAATGCAATTAAAGCAAGACTTGATTTAAAAGACGGTAAATTCACAACAGACGACCGTATGTTTTCTATCGAAACAGTAAGCTGTTTAGGTGCTTGCGGTTTAGCTCCTGTTGTTGTAATTAACGATAAAGTATATCCTCAAATGACTTCTGATGCTATCAAGATAGTTATTGATACAATTCTAAAGGAGGAACAACAATAATGGAATTAAATATTAATATACAGAATGAGCAGGCAAAGGCTCAGGAAGAAATAAATAATCAAGGTTTAAGAGTTCTTGTTTGTGGCGGTACAGGTTGTGTCGCAAACGGCTCAATGAAAGTTATGGAAAAATTCAGAGAACTTGGTGCAAATGTTTCAACTTTAACCGTAAAAGATAAATTGACTGTTGTTCCGACAGGATGTCATGGCTTTTGTGAACAAGGTGTTTTGGTTGTTATACCGGAACTTCATACTACTTATGTAAAAGTGCATGTTGAAGATGTTGAAGAAATATTTAATTCTCACCTTGTAGGCGGTAAACCTGTTGAAAGACTTTTGTATGTTGACCCGAAAACTCAACAACACGTACAAAAATCAGAAGATATTAACTTCTACGCAAAACAGACTCGTACAGCTTTGGAAAATTGCGGACACATTAATGCCGAATCAATTGATGAAGCAATTGCTGTTCATGGTTACGAGGCACTATCAAATATTTTAAAAGCAAATGACCCTAACGCTGTTATCCAAGAAATTTTGGATTCAGGTTTGAAGGGAAGAGGCGGAGCAGGATTCCCGACAGGATTGAAATGGAAATTTACGGCTGCAAACAGAGGCGGAAAGTCTTATGTTGTTTGTAACGGTGATGAAGGTGACCCTGGTGCTTTCATGGACAGAAGTGTTATGGAAGGTGACCCTCATAAACTTTTAGAAGGTATGGCTATTGCCGCATTTGCAATTGGTGCTGACGAAGGTTATATTTATGTCCGTGCCGAATATCCTCTTGCTATTAAGCGTTTGAGAAAAGCTATTGCAGATGCGGAAGCTCGTCATTATTTAGGTAAAAATATTATGGGAACAGATTTTTCATTTACTCTTCATATTAAAGAAGGTGCGGGTGCATTTGTTTGCGGTGAAGAATCTGCATTAATCGCATCTATTGAAGGTGAAAGAGGTATGCCAAGACCAAAACCGCCTTTCCCTGCAAACAAAGGTTTGTTCGCAAGACCTACTTTGATTAACAACGTAGAAACTTTGGCTAACGTTCCCGTTATTATGAGAAAAGGTGCGAAATGGTTCTCTTCTATGGGTACTGACTCGGCAAAAGGTACAAAAACTTTCGCTTTAACCGGTGAAGTTAATAATACAGGTCTTATAGAAGTTCCTATGGGTACAACTTTAAGAGAAATTATTTTTGATATCGGTGGTGGTATCCGTAACGGCAAGAAATTTAAAGCAGTTCAAATCGGTGGTCCTTCAGGCGGTTGCTTAACTGAGCAACATTTGGACTTACCTATGGACTATGAAAGCCTTACAAAAGCCGGTGCTATGGTTGGCTCAGGCGGTCTTGTTGTTATGGCGGAAGATACTTGTATGGTTGAAATTGCAAGATTTTTCATGAACTTCACAAAAAATGAATCTTGCGGTAAATGTGTTCCTTGTCGTGAAGGTACTAAGAACATGTTAAAAATCTTAGAAAAAATTGTTCAAGGTAAAGGCGAAATGAAAGACCTTGAAATTCTTGAAGATTTAGCTAATACAGTAAAAGACGGTTCTCTTTGCGGTTTGGGTAAAACTGCTCCAAACCCTGTACTTTCAACTTTAAAATACTTTAAAGATGAATATATTGCTCACATTGTTGACAAGAAATGTCCGGCAGGTGTTTGTACAGCGCTTAAAACAATTAAAATCAAAGAAGAACTTTGCAAAGGTTGTACAAAATGTGCAAGAAATTGTCCTGTCAATGCAATTGAAGGAACAGTTAAAGAACCTCACAAGATTAACCAAGAAAAATGTATTAAGTGCGAGGCTTGTTTAACAAATTGTCCGTTCCACGCAATCGTTAAAGAGTAATATTGTTTAAGTGTAATTTTTGCACTGTTTTAAGAGATGCTGAAACAAGTTCAGCATGACGTTAAATAAAACGAAAGGTAAATAAAATGACAGAAGATAAAAAAACATTATTTATAGAAGGCAAAGAGGTCGAATTTACAGACGAACCTAACCTTCTTACAGTTATAAGAAAAGCAGGTATGAATGTTCCTACTTTCTGCTATCGTCCTGATTTAACACAATTTGGTGCTTGCCGTATGTGTGTTGTAGAAGTCGAATATCCTAACGGCAGAGTTATGGTTAATTCATCTTGTACTATGCCACCTGAAGCTGGTATCAATGTAAAACTTAACTCTCAAAGAGTTCGTAAAATCAGAAAAACAGTTCTTGAATTGTTATTGGCAAATCACGACAGAGAATGTACAACTTGCGATAAATCAGGTAACTGCGAATTACAAAAATATTCAGAAGAATATGGGGTAAGGAATATTCGTTTCCCTAAACTTACAGAAGAAGAAATGAAGGAAATCGATGATATGAACCCATCAATCAAGCGTGATCCTAACAAATGTATTCTTTGCGGTGCATGTGTTAGAGCTTGCAGTGAATTTCAGGGTCATGCCGTTTTAGGCTTTGCAAACAGAGGCTCAAAAACCGTTGTTCAACCAATGAATGGTAGCAAACTTGCAGCTGTTGACTGTGTATTCTGCGGTCAGTGTCAAGCCGTTTGCCCGACAGGTGCGTTGACTATTAAATCAGATGTAGAAATGGTTTGGGACGAAATCAACAATAAAGAAAAGAAAGTTGTTGTTCAAATTGCCCCATCTGTTCGTGTTGCTATTGGTGAAATGTTTGGCTTGAAGCCCGGTGAAAACACAATTGGTAAAATTTATGCTGCATTGAGAAAAATAGGCTTTGATTTAATTTTTGATACAAACTTCTCTGCTGATTTAACAATTATGGAAGAAGCTAATGAATTTGTAGAAAGATTAACAAAAGGTGAAAACTTACCGTTATTTACTTCTTGTTGTCCTGCGTGGGTAAGATATATGGAAACTCAACATCCTGATATGTTGAACCATTTATCATCATGCAAATCACCGCAAGGGATGTTATCCCCTGTAATGAAGAAACTTTTAAATAAATATCATGAAGGTTTTACGGAAGACAATATTGTTGTTGTTTCTATTATGCCTTGCACAGCTAAAAAATATGAAGCTAAACGCGGTCAAATGTACAAAGATGGTAAATTTGAAACAGATTACGTATTAACTACTCAAGAATTTGGCAGAATGATTAAGGAAGCCGGTATTGATTTTGCTTCATTAGCTGATGAAAAGGCTGATAGTCCGTTTGGTGATTACACAGGCGCAGCGACAATCTTTGGAGCATCAGGCGGTGTTGCGGAAGCTGCTGTCAGAACTGCTTATAATATGGTAACAGGTGAAAATTTGGCAGACGATGATATCAAGCCTATGCGTGGTGTTGATAAGAACTCACGTTCAAAATCTGTTGAACTTGATATTAAAGGAACAAAAGTTGTTGTCAGAGTTGTTTCTACTTTGAAAGAAGCTGAAAAGGCAATACAAGAAATTAAATCCGGTACTGCAAACTTCCATTTACTTGAAGTTATGGCTTGCCCCGGTGGTTGTGTAAATGGTGGCGGTCAACCAAGAAGCTGCGATGATGCAACTATTAAAGAAAAACGTGCAGAAGGTCTTTATGAAGAAGACAGAAATCTTCCTCGCAGACGCTCTCATGATAATCCTGATATCATTAAATTGTACAAAGAAAATCTTGAAAAACCCGGTTCACATTTGGCTCATGAGTTGTTACACACAACTTATGCAGATATGAAAAAAGGTTCATATAAAGATTTCTCTGGCTGCAAATAATTCGTGTTATTTGTTTTTGAAAAGGCTCCTGTGTATCTTGGAGCCTTTTTTAATTGTTTTTATTTTTTCTTTTCTTTTTCTTTTTTTCATCAATTTTGTCGAGTTGTACTGCAATTATCAATGCTAATATCCACAGAACAATGCAAATGCTTACAAAATAATAAACACTAATGTTCAATATTTGCGTTAAGTTTAAACGAATAAATGCAATTAACTCAGTTCCGTTATTCTTCCCATAAAGCATAAAGGTAGCAGCAATCGGAGCAAAAATCAAAGAAGTGCCGTATATCGCATATACAAACCATTCTTTTTTTAGACTTGCTTTTAGTAATTTAAAAAAATTAAAATTTTTAGCATAAACGATAGAACCTGCTTCAGCATTATCAGGCTCAAGTTCAAGAACAAATTTACTTATTTCATAGCTTTCTTTTTTATTGCCAAGTTGCTCAAGCATATCTGCTTTAAAATTTAGAGCCTTAATATTGCAAGAATCAATTGCAAGAATTTTATCAAGTTCATTGATAATAACTTGAGGTTCATTATCATAAGACATATCAACTATTTTATCAAGCCACTCTTCTATATTGTTATAATCCATATTAACCTTTTTATTTCACTATTTTACCTTTTAAACACCAGTCTAATGCCTCAGTCATTTTAACATTAATAAGTGTACCAATCATATCAGCCGTTCCTTCAAAATGAACGACTTTATTGTTTCTTGTTCTGCCTGTCATGATGTTAGCGGCATTTTCTTTTTTTTGTTCTTCAACGAGGACTTCAAGAGTTTTTCCTATATATTTTTCGTTAGATAATTTTGAACTTGCTTTGACCTTGTCATTAAGTATTCTTAAACGTTCTTTTTTAACTTCATCAGGAATAAATCTGTCTTTCCAGGTCGCAGCAGGTGTTTGTCTGCGTGGTGAATAAGCTGCTGTATTAGAATAATCAAGCTGTGCTTCATCAATTATTGTTAAAGTTTCTTCAAATTGTTCTTGAGTTTCGCCGGGGAAACCGACTATAAAGTCAGACGTAATACAAACATTATCAACTTTTGAATGAATTTTATTGCATATATCCAAGTATTCTTCTCTTGTATAGCGTCTTTTCATATTTTTTAAAACTTCATTGGAACCTGACTGCATCGGTATATGAAAACATTCACAAACTTTATCAATAGATGCAACAGTTTCAATTAATTCATCAGAAATGTCCGTTGGATATGACGTTAAAAAACGTAGTCTTAACAAACCATCAATTTGTGAAATTTCTTTTATTAGATTAGCCAATGTTATATTTGTGTCATCTAAATCACGACCATAGCTGTCAACGGTTTGTCCTAACAGTGTTATTTCTTTAAATCCTTGTTTTACAGCATCCTGTGCTTCTTTAATAATTAAATCCCAACTTCTGCTGCGTTGTCGTCCTCTCACATACGGTACAACGCAGTATGTACAAAAATAATCACATCCGTCAATAATCGGCACCCAGGCATTTAAACTTTTTGCTCTAATAATTGTTTTATCTTCTTCATCTCTTGAAATTGGAGTTTTTTCAATTGCGACAATTTTTTCACCTTCTTCAATCTTTTTGACTAATTCAGGCAGAGCAGGAATATTGAGAGTGCCGAATACCAAATCAACATAAGGTGCTCTTTTTCTGACTAATTCTTTGTCTTGTTGTGCAACACAACCGCACATGCAAATTTTAATATTAGGATTATTTTTCTTTAATGTTTTCCAAAAGCCTAATTGACTGTATGCCTTATCGGCAGACAGTTGTCTGATATTACATGTGTTTATTATTAATAAATCTGCTTCTTTTTCGTTATCTGTAGCGGTATAACCGATGTTTGACAACATACCAAACATGCGTTCGGTATCAGATTTATTCATTTGACAACCAAGGGTTTCTATATAAACAGTTTTTTGCATATAATTACTCCCAAAATATCTACTTTTCCTTATAAGTTAACACAAAAATAAATAGATTTGAAATCTATTCACCAGCAATCAGGTGTTTGTATATTTCGTTTTTTGAGATATTAAAGATGGTTGAGAGTATTTGTGCAATATCCTTGGAACTATATCCTTTTTTAAAAAGTTTTTCTGCATAATCTCTATATTCAAAATTATTTACAGGTTCATATTTATGTAAAACCAATACTATTTCACCTTTTACGGTAGAATTTTCAAGATAATTAATCATTTCTGAAATTGTAAAAGTGTTGATATCTTCATAAATTTTAGTCAGTTCTCTTGCAACAGAAACGTTAATGTTCCCAAATATATTTTTTATCAAATATAAAGATTTTATAATTCTGTTTGGTGACTCATAAAATACAAGGTTAAAATCCGGAATATATTTTTTGTATTTTACGATTTCGGACTCTTTTTGAGGGAAAAAACCACAAAAAGAAAATAAACCATCGTTATTTATCGATGATAATGCTGTTATAACTGCAGAGCAACCCGGAATCGGTACAACTTTTATATCGTTTTCTCTCGCTTTCTCAACTAAAATACTACCGGGGTCAGAAATCAAAGGTGTACCGGCATCACTGACTAAAGCTACGTTTTTACCTTCATTTAATAATTCAATGAGCGTTGCTGATTTTTCAGCTTCGCTAAACTTATGGTAGCTTATTGTTTTAGTATTTATTCCAAAGTGATTTAAAAGTTTTTGAGTAACTCTTGTGTCTTCGCAGGCAATTAAATCAACAATTGATAATGTTTCAATCATGCGTGCCGAAGCATCATTCAAATTACCTATCGGAGTAGCTACAATGTATAAAACACCTTTTCCCATTTTAGTTCAATTTAAAACCGCCGTTGTCTGCATTTGCAATAATATCGGTAGACATTTTTGCACGAAGATTTTTAATGTATTTATAGATGTAATCTCTTTTTAATTCAAGGAGTTCAGCTAAATCTTTTGCATAAACTATTTCACCACGTTTCTCTACAAAGTATGATAAAACTTTAACTTCTCTGTCTGTCAGAGGTTTTTTAAACGTAATATTTAACTCGGCAAAGTCATTTGGAACTTCACTTTTAGCTGATGTTTTATCTTTCTTTGAAGTTGTTTCGGCTTTTGTTGTTTTATCAACTTCTTCTTTTTTCTTGGTTGTTTTTTCTTTTTTAATTTTATCTGCTTTTTCGACTTTATCGGTTTTTTTATCAGAAATTTTTTCTGTTTTTTCAGCAGATTTTACTTGTTTTTCGATTTTTTCGACTTTTATTTCAGGTTTATTATGTTTAATTTCTATTTTTTCTTCAATAAAATCATTGTCATCATCTGTTGCAAAGTTGAAATTGTCATCATAATCATCATCAAAATCAATATTTCTTGATGATGATTTTGTTTTAGAGCTTGATGATTTTGGCGTTAAATCAATTTTTTCTAATTTTGTAATAGTATCGTAATTTGCAGGTGATTGGGAAGGATTAAAGTGTGTATAGAGCATGTCAGCTAAGTCATTAGTTTTCTTTTCTTCCTGAAGTTTTTTCCCTAAACGTGCGGCATAATCTTCCAACGTAATTTTTTCAACAGAACTGCGCCATTTTTTTATTTCTTCTTTACTCAAATATTCATCACTCATCTCTAAGTAATCCCCTTTTAAATACTATTTTGCAAATATAGAATACATTAAATCATAAAAAAATGGAAGTTTCTTAACAAATTTTAACTTATTTGTTATATAATTTTTATGAAAATTCAAGAAAGAGTAATTATGAAATTATATATTGAAAATTTATCAAAAGAAATTGAAAATCATTTAAAAAAAATTGTTACTATCAGATATCCTGAAAAACTTTGGGAAGCTATGAGTTATAGTCTTTTAGCCGGTGGAAAACGCCTGAGACCAATGCTTGTTCTGGAAGCAAATAAAATATGCGGAGGCAATGCTGATGAAGCTATGCCGACTGCCTGTGCTTTAGAAATGCTCCATACTTACAGCCTTATTCATGACGATTTGCCATGTATGGATAATGATGATTTTAGAAGAGGTAAACCTACAAATCATAAAGTTTTTGGAGAAGCAATGGCGGTTTTGTCAGGAGATGGGCTATTATCTGTTGCACCTGAGATTATACTGACCCAAACTCCGGATTCGGTTTCAAAAGAAAATTTATGTAAAGTTTTAGAAGAGTTTTATTCCGCAATTGGACCGGATGGTATGCTCGGTGGGCAAGTTGTTGATATATTGTCTGAAAATAAAAAAATTGATATTAAAACTTTTGAATATATACATTCGCACAAAACGGGAAAATTGTTCGTTTTCGCTTTGAGAAGTGGTGCAATACTTGCAAATGCTGATGATAAAACACTTTCTGCACTTACTGAATATGCAGAATTAATCGGATTTGCTTTTCAAATTGCTGATGATATTTTGGATGAAATTTCAACATTTGAAAAACTTGGAAAAACTCCTCATAAAGATGCAAATGCCAATAAAAATACGTATACAAGTATTTTTGGTATGGCAAATGCAAAATCAAAACTTTTAGAACTTTGCACAAATGCAAAAAATGTATTACAATTAAATGGTTTGAATTCGGAATTATTGTTTTATATTGCTGACGGACTTGTTAAAAAAGTCAAAGGAGATTAAATGGGTACAGGAATCGAAGTTATTATAGCGTCTTTATGCGCAACTTTTATAGCACAATTGTTAAAATTTATTTTTTACTATGTCAAGCATAAAGCTGTAAATTTCAGAATATTTGCTTCAACAGGTGGTATGCCAAGTTCGCATAGTGCTGCTGTTGTTTCAACCATGACAAGTGTAGGTTTGATTTTAGGGTTTAGCAGTATAGAATTTGCTATTGCTCTTGTTTTTGGCTTAATTGTTATGTATGATGCTGCAGGGTTACGCCGTTCAGCCGGTCAAATGGCAAGACAACTTAATTTACTTGTTGATGCAATTTATGAACAACGTCCTCACAGTTTCAGAAATAAATTAATAGAACTTTTAGGTCATACCCCGCTTGAAGTTACTATGGGAGCATTCTTGGGTATTGCTGTTTCTATTGCTGTTCATTTTTATATTTTAACTCTTGGATAATTGTAATTATTATTTACAATACTTTTGTTTGATAAATTTGCAGATTTGTTGTATATAGTATATGCAAGTTTATTTTTATAAGGGTTTATATATGCTAAAAAATTCTTCACTTATTGATTATGATGCAGCGATTTTTCCTATAAGTATTATTTCTGAAATGTTAAATGTTCATCAACGTACATTGCGAATATATGATGAAGAAGGTTTGCTTGTCCCTGCAAGAAGTGGCAAGAACAGACGGCTTTATTCTATGGCAGACGTTGAAAAAGGCAAATTTATTCAATATTTAACAAGAGAATTGGGAATTAACCTTGCAGGGGTGAGAATTATTTTTACTTTATTGAAACAACAAAAAATTAAGCCATCTGAATATGTTTCACATGTTCAAAATATTGCATTTTCGCTTAATATAACACGAGAAGACCAAGAGTTGACAAAACAAAAACTTTTGAAACGTGGCAGAAGGTCTAAAAATGCAAAAGTATAGTTTGTGTTTTTTATCTTTGTTTATCGCTTCTATTTTGCTTATGAACTTGGCATTTTCATGCGAAAAATCCTACAAACTTATGCATGAAAATGGTTTGTATATTGTGAAAGTAAATTTAAACAGTGCGAAAATAAAACCTTATGTTGCGGAAAAATTAGAAACTATTGACGTAATTGCAAAAAAAACAAATGCATCTGTTGTGATAAATACAGGTTTTTTTGATGCCAGAAATCAAAAAACAGTTTCATATATTATTGAGGGCGAAAATATTATAGCTAATCCTGCATATAACGAAAATTTGATATATAATCAAAATTTAAAACCATATCTCAACAAGATTTTCAACAGAGCTGAATTGAGACTCATTGAATGTAATGGCAAAATTACGGCTAATATAAATCTTCATAATGAAAGTGTTCCTGATAATTGTAAACTTTTGTCTTCAACTCAGGCAGGGCCTAAAATTCTTCCTGATATGGATCTGGAACAAGAATTTTTTATTGTTAAAAAGGACGGAAAAATTGTTCGTGACAGCGTTGGTTTGTTACGAAAAACCGACAGAAGTATGGTTGCAGTTAAAGGTCATTATTTGTATCTTATTATTAATGATGAAAATTATCCTCTTGATATCTATGAAATGAAAGAAAAACTTGAGAAGTATAAATTCGAGCAAGCCATGGGGTTTGATGGTGGTGGTTCGGTTTCTTTATTTGTAAGACATAGTGACGGAATTTTCTATCAGGATAGGGAAGAAAAAGGTGCCTCAAGAGCAGTTAAGTCTGCACTATTAGTATATTGAGTTATCTGTTAATAAACCTGAATATTGATTTAAGTTTGCCAAGCCAATTATATTGTTTTGGCAAAAAAGTTTCCATATGCAGTGCTTCATAATCATCAAGCATATTTTCAGGCAGTTCCTTGCCTTGAGAAAGAATTTTCGCGAGTAATTCAATATATTTTATCTGCTCTTGAGCATATTCAGGATTTTCTATACGTAACTCTTCGTCTGCATCAAAATGTAAAAGTGCATGCCAAGCTATTTTTAGAGAAATATCATCAATGTTTTTCGGAAAATATTTTGTAGCTTCAAATGGAGTTATTGCGCCGGCAATAACAGAGTATAACAGATTCCCTGTTGCTTCTCTTGCTTTTTGGTTTAATTCTTTTTGTTTATCTGTAGACATGTACTAAAGTCTTTTCATTTTGGTAATTAAGTTCATTTACAAACTTTGACATCTTATCAAAATCATTTCTAAAGTATTCTAAAGCAACTTTTTTTAATGCTTTCTCGGCCATTTCATTTCTTGACATTAAAGTTATATACGTAAATTTTTTGCCTTCTTTGATTCTGTGCAGAAGTCCCTTTTCTGTCAATCTGTCTAAAATTGTTTTTACAGTAGTGTATGCCCATTTTTTTCTTGTATTAAGCCCGTTTAACTTTTTTTGTACTTGAGATACCGTTAAATATTCATCCGTGACAGTCTGACTGTCCCAAATAACATTTAAGATAAGATTTTCAAGTACACCATGATTTAAATTCATCATAATATACTCCAAAGTAACTTAATTAATATGATATAAAATAAATAATTATATACAATAACTATGTTTCATTAATTATTTTGAAATTCGGTGTATCCTTTTCTGTGTCAGGTTTATCAGTGTATATAAATACTCCTTTGGTTGTTCTTTCAATAGTATATCCGCTGCCATTTATTTGAGCGTTGCTTATATCAGAATCATTTTCAACGCTGTTACAACCTGACAGTAATATTGCTATAATAACTATGCCAAGAAGTCTATACATTTCGTAACCAAATACTACATTTGTCACAAGCTATATGTACTTATTTTTGAAATTATAAACGTGTATGATTGTAAATTTTTGTAAAGTCCTTGTTTTATATGTTTTTTCAGCTTAATAATTGCTTAATATTTAGTTTTTAAATTATTATTTCAAAAACTTGAATTTTTATCTATGTTTGTGCGAAAATTGACTTGTAACACGTAAATTATAGTTATTTTAAAATGATTGAAGAAAAAGAAAAACAAAATTTAGTGTATTTCGTAAATTCAAAAATGTATATAAATCTCACGAATCTTTGTACTTGCAAATGTATTTTTTGTATTCGTGACTTAAATCCTACAGTAGAAGGTGTTGATATGCATTTAGATAATCTTAAAGCTAATGCGAATGAGGTTATTTTAAATATAAAAAGGCTGTCTGCAAAAATTGGTAATGAAGTTGTGTTTTGCGGATATGGTGAGCCGATGTTAGAATTAGACAGTTTAAAAAAAGTCGCAAAATTTATAAAAGAAAATTACCCTAATGTAAAAATAAGAGTAAATACAAACGGTCATGCAAACTTGGTTCATAAGAGAAATGTTGTTCCTGAGCTGGTTGGACTTGTTGATTCGTTTTCGGTAAGTTTAAATTCTGATAATGCAAAGCAGTATAAAGAAATTACTAATTGTTCATTTGAAGCTGAAGTTGGTTTTAATGCAATGCAAGAATTTATAAAATCCTCTGTTGCTAACGGCATAAAAACATACGCAAGTGTCGTTGTAGGATTTAAAGGTGCTGATATTGATGTTCAAAAATGTGAAGATTTAGCAAAATCTTTAGGCGCTGAGTTTAGAGCAAGACAATTTTTAAATGAAGGTTACAGTTAAGTCCGTACTACAAAAACGGGCTTTCATTTTAATAAAGAAAGAGGAAAAACATGGTCAAAGATTTAGACGCAATTATGAAACCAAAATCAATCGCCGTTGTTGGTGCTTCTACAAAAGAACACACAATCGGTTCAGACATCATGAAAAGATTGCAAGAGTACAAATTTAACGGTAAAATCTATCCGATTAACCCCAAAGGCGGAATTATCGAAGGATTACAAGCATATACTTCTGTTACTGAAGTTCCCGGAGATATTGATTTAGCAATTATCGTTGTAAATGCTAAATTTGTTCTTTCTACAATTGACCAATGCCACGAAAAAGGTATTAAAGGTCTTTGCATAATTACTGCAGGTTTTAAAGAAACTGGCGCAGAAGGTGCTGAAGCTGAAAAAGAACTTTTAGCTAAGGTTCGTGAATACGGTATGAGATGTGTTGGTCCTAACTGCTTAGGTGTTGTAAATACTGACCCTGAAATCAGAATGGACGGATGCTTCGCTGAAAGCCTTCCCGAAAGAGGAAATATTGGTTTTGTATCTCAATCAGGTGCTTTAGGCGGCGGTATTTTAAACATTTTAAAAGACTTAAACTTAGGTTTTGCGCAATTTATTTCAATCGGTAACCAAGCTGATGTTAATGCTGAAACAGCTATTGAATATTGGGAAGACGACAAAGATGTAGAACAAATTCTACTATATATGGAATCTATTCAAAATCCTGCAAACTTTAGAAAGTTAGCTACAAGAGTTACAAGAAAGAAACCTATTTTAGCTCTTAAAGCAGGCCGTAGTGCAGCAGGTGCTTCTGCAGCATCTTCTCACACAGGTTCATTAGCAGGTGCAGATAAAGCTGCAAACGCTCTATTACAACAATCAGGTGTTATCAGAGAATATTCTTTGAAAAACCTTTTTGCAACCGCAAAAGTTTTTGCTAACTGCCCTATTCCAAAAGGTGACAGAGTAGCAATTATCACAAACTCAGGCGGCCCGGGTATCATGGCAACTGATGCAGTTTGCGAATATGGTATGCAAATGGCTAAAATTACAGATGCAACTAAAGAAAAATTAAGAAGTTTCTTACCATCAGCTGCATCAGTTAAAAACCCAATCGATATGATAGCTTCAGCTCCTATTGAACACTATCAACAAACTCTTGAAACAGTTATTGCTGATGAAAATGTTGATATGATTATGGTTATTTACTTACCGTTCTTAGGTTTGAAAGATATTGATGTTGCAAAAGCAGTTATGGAAATTAAAGCAAAATATCCTCAAAAACCTGTTATTGGTGTATTTATGACAAAGAATGAATTCTTCACAAAACTTTCAGATATGAATGTAAATATGCCATTCTTTATGTATGCGGAAGAAGCTGCTGACGGATTTAACAGATTAAATCAACAAAGATTATGGATGGAACAACCTGAAGGAAAAGTTCCTTGCTATGATGTTGACAGAGAAACCGTTAAACAAATCATCAGAAAATCTTTAGCAGAAGGTCGTGCACAATTAACAACATTAGAAAGTATTGATGTACTTCAAGCATACGGTATTAGAGCTTGCAAATATGGCTTAGCTACTAATGAAGAAGAAGTTGCACAATTGGGTAATTCTATCGGATACCCTGTTGTTATGAAAATGACTTCAAAAACGACATCTCACAAAACTGATGTTGGTGGTGTAAGAATTAACATTCAATCTGAAGAACAATTAAGAGCTGAATACAAAGACTTAATTGCTAAATTAACAGAAAAAGGACTTCTTGAAGGACTTGAAGGTGTTATCATTCAAGAAATGGTTAAAGGCAACAGAGAAATGGTTTGCGGTATCGCAACCGATCCTCAATATGGCCCGATGATGATGTTCGGACTTGGCGGGGTATTCGTTGAAGCACTAAAAGATGTAACATTCAGAATTGCACCTTTGACTGACCTTGATGCAAAATCAATGCTTAAATCAGTTAAAGCATACAAGTTGTTACAAGGCGCAAGAGGAACAACTCCTGCTCAAATGGAACAAATTGAAGAAACTTTACTTCGTTTATCACAACTTGTTAATGACTTCTCCTTCATTGATGAATTAGATATTAACCCACTTCTTATCTCTGAAAAAACAGGTGAAGGCATTGCAGTTGACGGACGTATCAAAGTTAGAATGGAAGAAGCTAAAGAAGCTCTTGAATGTGCATGTGCAGGCTGCACTTGCTGTCATTAATTGTTTTATAACTGTAAAAACGGCTCACTTTAATAAGTGGGTCGTGTTTTATTTGAATAAATAAATTTTTATATTAGAATATAGATATATAATTTTGCGGGTGTAATTCAGTGGTAGAATGTTTGCTTCCCAACCAAAATGTCGCGAGTTCGAGCCTCGTCACCCGCTGATACTTAAAGATAATGAATTAAGACGAGAACGAGCGACAGTAGCGATACAAAGCGAACCAATGAAGAACGTATCAAAGATACGTAATGAATTGTGTGAGCCTGTATCCGTAGTCACAAAGTGACGGAGGTGTGAGAGCCTCGTCACCCGCTGATATTTTAATTCACTCCAACTAAAGCTCTTGTTGCAGAAATATTTATATTTCTGCCGGTGGTTTTTATACTGTTATTTATAGAATTATTACCTTTTTCACCAAACTCGTATTTAAAGCCTGCTTGAAGGGAAATACCTTTTCTTCCGCCATCACGGAGAGTAATTTGAGCAGAACCTGTAAATCTGTCGCCCCAAGTTTTCTGAACACCCATA